>NZ_CP136856.1:615000-1234375 GCF_033807535.1 Oceanisphaera sp. IT1-181 | reverse complement strand
TAGCTGGTCTGCCAACCCCTTTTACGCGGATCATCGGCAACCAAAACAGCACACAAAATAGCGGAAATATTGCCCACATGGCTACCGGCACACGCCAGTTATCAAACTGCTCCAGCAAGGGAATGGCAAGATATACGCCCATGCCGGCACCTGCCGTCAAGGTCACCGAATACAAGCCTGTCATCAGACCCACTCGGTGGGGAAAAAAGGCTTTTACCAGGCCTGGGATTAACACATTCAGCACCGCAATGGCCGAGCCCAGTAACAAGGTACCTAAAATGATCAGGGCATAATTATCCACCAACCTGAGTCCCACCCCCAGGCTGATCACCATGAGCCCAACAATCGATAACCACTGGGGCGCCCACCTGCGCGTTAGCCAAGGCACGCAAATAGACACAATACCAAAGCAGAGTAACGGCAGCGTGGTCAGCATACTGAAGGCACTGGCGCTGATATTCAGCGCGGCACGAATTTCCGTCACCAAGGGCCCCACCACCACCAAGCCACCTCGTAAGTTGGCGGCCGCCAGCATTAGCGCGACTATCGCCAGCAAGGCAATAACGGGCCGACCGACAAAAGGTCCGTTGGGCGTGCTTGTCGTCATTATTATTCCTTAAGGTGCATAATTAAATGAATGGTCAGGGGCAGGCGCGATAACATACACAGACCTTGAACGGTCAAGATGCATCACCTATTGCGTATTGGCAGCAAAATCAAAGTCATCCATGTTAGGATTTGTCTGCTCATAGAGCAAATGGTCTAGCCGCAGATCCCGCCTCTTACTATGGTATACGGCGGATATCAGGCTTAAAGCGGTAACAATAGGGAATGTGATGTTAGATCCAAAGCAGATCACGGCTGTTATTTTGGCCGGTGGTGAAGGTCGCCGTATGAAAAAGGCGGATAAAGGGCTGATTACCTTATGGGGCAAGCCTTTGATAGCGCACTTATTAGCGCGCCTTACCCCACAAGTGGCCAATGTCATCATTAATGCCAATCGTAACCAAGCTCTCTACCAACAGTATGCCCCCGTCATTACTGACAGAGTGACTGACAGCCTTACCGGTTTTGCTGGCCCGTTAGCCGGATTTGAAGCCGGCCTTCGCCATGCCCTTAGCGAGTGGGTGTTATTTGTACCCTGCGACAGCCCCTTGGTACCCGCTGATTTAGCCGAGCGACTGTGCGGTGCCGTTACTCATGCAGGTCAAATAGCCATCGTGGATGATGGTATCCACTTACATGCCGCTACCGCCCTACTGCATCGGTCGTTATTGCCATCGCTACAGCATTATTTAGCGGTCGGTGATCGTAAATTACAACTGTGGTTTGCTCAGCACGAATTATTAAAAGTAGACTTTAGTGACCAAGTTGCCGCTTTTACCAATCTCAATACACCAGAGGCACTGGCGCAGTTAGAGCAAGAACAGCCGAAGGACCATTTCGCAACGGAATCCGCGAAACCCACGGAAAATAGTAATAAAGCCTAAAACAGAGACGTTATGGAGGGGCAAAAGATAACGTCTAGCTCCGACGAAATGCAAGAGTAAACGTTCGCTTACAAAAGCTCGCTCTCTTTAAATTTAGGGGGTTATTTGAGTTAGCTCTTACCCCGTAAAATATTTTTCAGATATGATCTTTATTTTTCCGTGTTCTTCCGTGTATTCCGTGGCAGAAAAGTTTTTCATTTTTAAAGTCACTCTGTTGCACAGGATCAAAAAAGGACACCGAAGCGTCCTTTTTTAGTATTGACTCAAGCCACAGTATAAAGGATTAACCTTTGTACTTACTGAATACCAAGCTGGCGTTAGTGCCGCCAAAACCAAAGCTGTTTGACATCACAGTGTCTAATTCAACTTCTTTGTACTCGGTAACGATAGGCAGATTTTTCGCCTTTTCGTCCAGCTCGGTAATGTTGATGCTCGGCGCAATAAAACCGTGCTCCATCATCAGCAAGGAGTACACAGCTTCGTGTACGCCTGCCGCACCCAGCGCATGACCGGTCATGGCTTTAGTGGCAGAGATGAAAGGCGCATTATCACCAAATAAATTATTGATGGCTTCCAACTCTTTTACATCGCCCACCGGCGTTGAAGTGCCGTGAGTATTGATGTATTGCACAGCTGCTGGTGCGGTGGCCATGGCTTGTTGCATGCAACGTACCGCGCCCTCGCCTGAGGGTGCAACCATGTCGTAGCCGTCAGAAGTGGCACCGTAGCCGGTAATTTCAGCGTAGATTTTAGCGCCACGCTTCAACGCGTGCTCTAATTCTTCTACTACTACCATGCCGCCGCCGCCAGAGATTACGAAGCCATCACGGCCCGCATCATAGGTACGAGAAGCCAGTTCAGGGGTGTCGTTATATTTGCTCGACAATGCACCCATGGCATCAAACTGCAGTGCTAGCGTCCAATCCACTTCTTCACCACCACCGGCGAAGACGATGTCTTGTTTGCCTAACTGAATTTGCTCTAATGCATGACCAATACAGTGTGCAGAAGTCGCACAGGCTGAACTGATGGTGTAGTTGATGCCTTTGATTTTAAACGGCGTCGCCAAGCAAGCAGACACGGTCGAAGACATGGTACGCGGCACCATATAAGGACCCACGCGACGCACGCCCTTGGTACGCAGAATATCGCACGCTTCAATCTGGTTTTTAGAAGAAGCACCACCTGAACCGGCCACTAAGCCAGTACGCTCGTTCGATACCATTGACTCATCAAGGCCCGAATCAGCAATTGCCTGTTCCATAGAAAGATAGGCAAAGGCGGCTGCATCACCCATAAAACGCATCACTTTGCGGTCTATGTGCTCTGATGGAACCATGTTTATGTTTCCCCAAACATGGCTGCGCAAGTTATGATCGGCGAATTGCTGGGAGAAGCTGATACCGGAGCGGCCCGCCTTGAGTGAGGCCAAAACCTCTTCTTGATTGTTACCAATGCTCGACACCACACCGATACCGGTAATGACTGCTCTTCTCATCTCTCTTTCCTACTGTCTTGATTTGCCGCCAATTCTAACCATAAAGAAAGGTTAAAGTGGTCTGCTTTCACATAAAATAGCCGCTTTTACGGCCCCGGAGGTTTAGTGTCACCCCACTTCATTACAACCGCGTGTCTGGACTGGAATGACCAAGGCACGCCGGTCGCTGCTGCGTTCGACGATGTCTACTTTTCTAACGACGATGGTCTGGCCGAAAGTCGTTATGTATTTCTCGGCCAAAATGACCTACCCAACCGTTGGCTCAATCACGACCGGCCACTATTTGTAGTGGCCGAAACCGGCTTTGGCACCGGTTTAAACGTACTGGCTACTTGGCAGGCTTTTATCGACTATCGTCGGCAACATCCGCAAGGTAACGCCCAGCGACTGCACCTGATCAGCGTGGAAAAATTTCCACTTCACCACACAGATCTAAGCCAAGCACTGGCCCAATGGCCAGAGCTTAGCACTTTAAGCGCACGTTTGTTAGCTGAATATCCACTGCCAATTAGCGGCTGTCATCGACTGCAATTAGACGAGAACGTGAGCCTAGATTTGTGGCTAGGAGATGTCACCCAAGTGCTGCCCAGCATGGAAGCAGGCTTGAACGGCAAGGTAGATGCTTGGTATTTAGATGGCTTTGCGCCCAGTAAGAACCCCGAGATGTGGACGCCTGAATTATTCACTCAATTAGCGCGTTTATCCCGCAATGGTGCCACGCTTGCCACCTTCACGGCCGCGACCTTAGTGAGGCAGGATTTAACAGCGGCAGGCTTTGAGATTAAGCGGGTAAAAGGCTTTCGCTACAAACGCGAAATGTTAGCCGGCGTTTTGCTGCGTCATCACCGCCAACCTTACGCCGCCCCCTGGTTTTGGCGCCGCCCGGGCCGAATTGGCCACACCGTTATCGTGGGTGCCGGCATTGCTGGCGCTTGTCTCGCCCATGCGCTAACGCGACGCGGTATGCAGGTCACTTTACTAGAGCAACATGCGGCACCCGCACAAGGTGCATCGGGCAATCGCCAAGCGGCCATTTATCCGCTGTTAAACGGCGAGCACGATAATTTAAGTCAATTTTATTTACAGGCTTTTTTACATGCCCGCCGCACCCTCTCCGCCTTTACCGAGCAGCATCAAGTGGCGCACGACTGGTGTGGCGTGGTGCAGTTGGCGTATGACGAAACAAGTACAGCTAAAATAACCAAGTTATTGGCCCATCATTTTCCCGACACTTTATTGGCCAAGCTTAACGCGGAGCAAGTTAATGCCCGTACCGGGATTGCCGCTAATTTAGCAGGGGTAGAATATCCGCTGGGCGGCTGGATTTGCCCCTTTGAGCTGATTACTGCTTTGTTGGCTCAGGCCAAGCAAACGGGCTTGCTGCACACCCGCTATCACACTCAGGTAGAGAGCTTACAGGAGCAGGACGACCAATGGTTGCTAACCACAAGTACCGGTGAGGTGCAGGCAGACAATGTGTTTTTGGCCAACAGCCATGGCGTGTTGGATCTGGTGCAAACCCAAGGCTTGGCGCTGTCGGCGGCGCGCGGCCAAGTCAATTACCAAGCCAGTGCGCCCTCCTTAACTTCATTAAAAACCGTGGTTTGTTATCACGGCTACCTGACCCCAGCCTGGCAAGGGCTACATTGCATTGGCGCCAGTTATGGCCGCGACCAAGTGCACCTTGAGTACAGCGCCACAGACGAGCAAGAAAATCACCATAAATTGGTGCAGACCTTACCCGCTTTGGATGATCTGCCCCTGATCAGCGGTTCAGGCCGAGTTGGCGTACGCGCCACCTCTCGGGATCATTTTCCGATGGCAGGTGCGGCACCCAACAAGGCCGCGCAACTTAAGCAATTTGATAAGTTACAACGACGCCAAGCGCAAGCGGTGCCATTAGCCGAGGATCATGCAGGCTTGTATGTATTATCGGGCTTGGGTTCGCGGGGGGTGTGCTCGGCGCCTTTGTTGGCTGAGCTGTTAGCGGCACAATTATGCGACGAGCCTTATCCGGTCTCGCGCCCTATTCTTGATAGTCTAGCGCCCAATCGGCATTGGACACGTAAGTTACTAAGAGGCCAGCCGCTGCGCTAAGCGGCCTTTTAGCGCAGCTCTTAATACAACCTGATTACTTATGAGCCTCAGCCATTATGCCCGATACTTCGGTTTGTTTTTTCTAACTGCCCGGTTGGCTCTAAGGCCAAGGGTCTAGCACTTGTAGCAGCCAATTTATTCGGCTGGCCAGCTCCGCTGGCTGTGTGAAGTTTAAGAATAAAACCAAAACCGTGCCGAAGTCCTCTTCGCCGAAGAGACGGGCATCTTCCTGTAACTCATTGAATTCATTGATGCTGAACTCACTGAGATATGGCTGAGCTTTGTGAGTAATCAGATAATACAATAAGCCCAGCTGATTTAGACTGGACTTATGATGAGCGATGTAATTCTACGGGAGCTTATTCAGGCTTGGCTTATTCCGGTTTAATTAGGCCAAGCTGGCGGCCATAATCATTTTGCTGCTGAAAATCACGCAGCAAGGTTTGGGCGATGTCCAGCTGATGATAGCCGACGCGATCGGCCACCTCATGCAGCTGCTCACAGTTGACTTGCGGCGCAATTTGAAATAAAGAGTGCTCTAACCATTCCGCCGATAATAAGGCGCGCTCACGCACTAAACGCTCATAACTGGTTAACGCCAACCGGTAATTTTGCCAAGCGGGCGTTTGTGGCCACTCCAAGGGCTCAGTCACGGTCGCGGTGAGTGAGACCAACACTTGGGAGGGCAAACAGCCTTTTTCCGTGTGCTGGCCCGACAATTGCCAAGACAAGCGATAATCCACATCCGCCAAACTGGGCTCTAGCGCACTCGAGCCATAAATATCCACAGTTTGTCGGGCTTTCAATACCATATTATTGGCCCACGCCGGCAGCGCCAGCAATAATATCAGGCCCCAACTCCAAGATAATGGTTTCAATATCGCTCTCCAAAATACTATCTGCGCGCAGAGCTTCATTATAGGCGCTCGGTATAATCAAGTCATTTGAGTCTAGTGCTATCTTACTCGATTTAGACACAAAAAATGCACAAAACCGTCGCAACTCCCTGACATCTCACCCCTGCCTCTATATTGGCTCTAGCAGCTGCGTTATAGTGCGCACATTGTTAATTGGTTGGAGCGCTGCATGATCACAGCCTATACCCTGAATGGCACATCCTTCAATATTCAGCCCCTCGACTTAGAAGCTGAGTTACCGCCTAATGTCGTGTGGCTGGATATCTTAAAGCCCAGTGAAGACGAACAGCACTGGATGAAGCAGTTATTTGTGGAAGAAATGCCGGAGCTCGACGAGCTTGACGACATTGAAGCCTCGGCGCGTTTTTATCGCGACAAAGACGGCCTGCATATTCATTCGCTGTTTCCGCAACGCTTGGGCAAAGAGATAGACGGCATCAACGTGCTCTTTAACTTGCGCAACAACATGCTGATCAGTTTTCGTGAAGATGACTTAGGTCTGATCCGCCTATTACGCCATTATATGCGCCAAGACCGCGTTGAAGCCGACAATGCCACTGACCTGCTCTTGGAAATATTCGAGCTAAAAGTCGAATATATTTCTGACTTGATTGAAGACGGCTACAAAACGCTTGAACAAACCGCCAAACAAGTGCTGCACGTCACCAACTTGCACAGCACAATGGCGGACTTGATGCAGCAAGAAGACGGCAACGGCCATATTCGCTTGGCGCTCTATGATACCCGTCGGGCGTTGCGTTTTATGAAGCGCTCCTTGCGCCAGCAATCCGACGACGAACAGCGCCGTTGGATTGATGAAATGCTCTACGACATTGAATCTTTATTGCCCCATACTCAGTTTTTGTTCGATAAAATCAACTTCCAACTGGACGCGGCGCTGGGCTTTACCAGCTTAGAGCAAAGCAAGGTGATCAAGATATTCTCGGTCGCGGCCGTGGTGTTTTTACCGCCTACGCTGATCGCCAGTATCTATGGCATGAACTTTGAAATCATGCCGGAATTTGGTTGGAAATATGGCTACCCCATGTCCCTGGTGATGATGCTGATGTCCGCGTGCGGCACTTATTACTTCTTTAAACGCAAAGGCTGGCTGTGAGTATTCTCAGCCTCGGCTCTTGGTTAACATGTTAGGAGAATCGTATGTATAAACGCCTTGCCATCGTACTGGCAGCGCTGACGCTCAGCGGCTGTGATAACAATGAGGTGGGGGATGTGTCGCTCGGCATGTTCACCACCAAAGACATTAAAATCGAAGTATTGGCAGACCCTTTAGTACCGGGCGTCACCTGCCATATGTCGAACGTGGTCGCCAATTTAAACTTGGCCGACCCGTCCGATATGGCGATCAGCTGTCGACAAACCGGTGAAATCACCTCGGCTATGATAGCGGCCATCGACAAGTCTAAAAGTGGCGACGTTGTGTTCAAGAAATCAAAAAGCATTTTCTTGAAAAGTCTGAAGATTCGCCGTATTTACGATGAACAGAGCCAGTCATTACTGTATTTGGCCTACAGCACCAAAGAAACCACTGGCAGTTATAAACACGCCATGTCGACCGTACCCCTGTGGGGCACAAAAGCCTATCAAACGCCAACTCAGCCCTAAGCTTTACCAGAAAGCGGGATGTCTTACGCTTTACGCTAAGCTGACAAATATAAAACACCAACTAGTTTGGTGTTTTTTTGTAGGCGAACACTTGTTCTCGCATTACAACCCGAGCGTAAATTATGTTGGGCATAGCCCAGAACATCAATTAAAAACTAACCAAGACCGTGGCGAAGTCTCTTTGCCTAAGAGGCGGCCACACTACAAAACACAATACTCTCTGAAAGACTGTCCTAAACCATGCTGAACTCAATTCAGTATCGGTAAGGCGATAATAAGTACAAAACAACAGGAGACACCAGTGCAAAAAATTCAAGACGGCGAGTGCTATGTAGAACAAACGTTTAGCCGTTTATCCTTCATTGAGGGTGATTTTTCAGGTGTGGAATTTGAAGACTGTACCTTTGAGCATTGTGACTTTTCTGGTAGCACTTTTGCTCGTGGCAAGTTTATTGACTGTACCTTTAAGCACTGCAATTTAAGCCTGATGAAGGTGCCGAGCACGCGCTGGTTTGGCGTGGAATTTATTGAGTGTAAATTGGTGGGTGTGGATTGGACCAAAGCCGACTGGCCAGTGTTCCATTTAGACTCAGAGCTGCGTTTTAAACACTGCATCTTAAATGACGCTTCATTTTTTGGTCTTACCTTACAAGGGCTGCGGCTTGATGAATGTAAGTGTCATGAAATGGACTTTAGAGAAGGGGATTTTTCCAACTCTTTCATGACCCACTGTGATTTTACCAACAGTGTATTTATGCGCACTAACCTGCAAAGCGTCGATTTTACTGAGTCAGAAAATTTTAATATCCATGTGTTAGAGAACAAAATCGATAATGCCACCTTCTCCCGCTTCGCCGCGCTCAATCTGTTATTCAGCCTTAATATCGAGTTAGTAGACTGACATACAAGCGCCCGGGTCCCAGCTAAAAGAGAACCCTGACTCGGCACCTTTTCTTGGCCCTTGCCGTCTTACTGGTATCGGGTCTAGCCCGGCATGACGGCCCCGGTATCTCGCTTTTAAACATTACCTGATTACCCACAAAGTTCAGCCATGTTTCAGTGAATTCAGCACCAATAAATTCAATAGGTTACAGAGATGTGCCCGCCTATTCGGTAAAAATATGAGGCTCAGTTTGGTATTTTGACCTTGTAGGGGCCAATTTATTCGGCCCGGTTTGGTGTTTTGGTTTAAATTTAAACCTCAGTAACAGCCAGCAGAGCTGGCCTGCCGAAGTCCTCTTTATTAAAGAGACGGGGCAGCTACAAAGAACAAACCAAAACAGCGCACATCATGGCTGAGAGTCATACGTAATCAGGAAACATTAAAACCTAAAAGCAGATCCTGACTTTCGTCAGGAAGACGGCAAAAGACACGAAGCCAACAAAAGAAGGTGTTTAACTTTTGGCTGCGTGCTGGGCGCTTTATTTGCTCTTAGCTGCGAATTAGTTGATCGCGCAGGGCGTGAATGCGGTCGCGGGTCGCGGCGGCTTGTTCAAACTCCAGGTTTTGCGCGTGAGTCACCATGACTTTTTCAAGCTCGGTGATCTGTTTATCCAGCTCTTTGGCGGTAGGCAGATGCTCAGGCATGAGACTCTTATCTTTGGCACGCTTAGAGCCGATACGCTTGGTGCCGTCTAAGTCCAACACGTCGGTCACCGCTTTGTTTAGGCCTTTAGGCGTAATGCCATGCTCTAGGTTAAAGGCGTGCTGCAGCTCGCGACGGCGCTCGGTTTCATTGATGGCAGCACCCATAGAGCGGGTAATTCTGTCGCCGTAGAGAATGGCCTTGCCGTTTAAGTTACGCGCAGCCCGGCCTATGGTCTGAATAAGCGAGCGCTCCGAGCGTAAGAAGCCTTCTTTATCCGCATCCAAAATCGCCACCAAGGACACTTCTGGCATATCCAGCCCTTCGCGCAGTAAGTTAATGCCCACCAGCACGTCAAATACGCCTAACCGCAGGTCACGAATGATCTCCATGCGCTCCACGGTATCGATATCCGAGTGTAAGTAGCGCACCTTTAAACCGTGATCCGATAAATATTCCGCTAAATCTTCGGCCATGCGCTTGGTTAAGGTGGTTACTAGTACCCGCTCGTTCACGGCAATGCGCAAGCGAGCTTCCGACAATACGTCATCAACCTGAGTGGCCACTGGGCGCACTTCTATCACAGGATCCAACAAACCAGTAGGCCTCACTACCTGCTGAGCTACATCGTCACCGGATTTTTCCAGCTCATAGGCGCTCGGTGTGGCCGAGACAAACACGGTTTGCGGCATCAATGCTTCAAATTCATCAAAGCGCATCGGTCGGTTGTCCAGCGCCGAGGGCAGACGAAAGCCGTATTCCACCAGCGTTTCTTTACGGGATCGGTCACCTTTATACATGCCACCAATTTGCGGCACCGTCACGTGGGACTCATCAATGATCAACAGACCATCACCGGGTAAATAATCAAATAAGGTAGGCGGTGCTTCGCCCTCGCCGCGCCCAGATAAATAACGCGAGTAGTTTTCAATGCCTGAGCAATAACCCAACTCTTGGATCATTTCGATATCAAATTGAGTGCGCTGGCTGATGCGCTGCTCTTCTATCAGCTTATTGGACGACAGCAATTGCGTCTTGCGCTCTTGCAGCTCGAGCTTAATGTGTTCGATGGCACCCAATAGTTTTTCCCGCGGCGTCACATAGTGAGTTTTCGGATAAATAGTAAAGCGCGCCAGCGTTTGCGACACGCCACCCGTTAAGGGATCAAATAAGCTTAAACGCTCTATCTCATCATCGAATAGCTCGACCCGTACCGCTTGGTTATCAGACTCGGCGGGGAAAATATCAATCACCTCACCGCGCACCCTAAAAGTACCGCGCTGAAAGCCCGCGTCGTTGCGCTTATATTGCAGCTCGGCTAAGCGACGCAGCATATCGCGCTGCTTGAGCACATCACCGACGCGTAAATGCAGCATCATGCTTAAATAAGACTGCGGATCACCCAAACCATAAATGGCCGACACCGAGGCCACGATAATCACGTCGCGCCGCTCCATCAGTGCTTTAGTCGCCGACAAACGCATTTGTTCTATGTGATCGTTAATAGAGGCGTCTTTTTCGATAAAGGTATCGGTAGTCGGCACATAGGCTTCGGGCTGATAGTAGTCGTAGTAAGAAACGAAATACTCCACCGAGTTATGGGGGAAGTATTCTTTCATTTCACCATACAACTGGGCCGCCAAGGTTTTGTTGGGCGCTAAGATCATGGTAGGTCGATTGAGCGTGGCAATCATGTTAGCGATGGTAAAGGTTTTGCCAGAGCCGGTAACGCCGAGCAAAGTTTGATGGGCAAGCCCCGCTTCAATCCCACCTAGCAACTGGGCAATGGCCGTAGGCTGATCGCCGGCAGGCTGGTAGGGGCTGACCAGTTGAAAGTCTTTGCTCATTTTTCACTCTCCTCACACATTAATCATCAGTTTACCCCTTATAGCGCAGTAAAATTAAGCAAAAACTCCGCTTGAGCCACTGAATGACAAAATATACGGTTTAGCCTTGACGCTGGCCGCTAGCCTGCGTATTATCTGCGGCCTCCTCGTGAGATTCCCCCTTAGTTCAGTTGGTAGAACGCCGGACTGTTAATCCGTATGTCGCTGGTTCAAGTCCAGCAGGGGGAGCCAAATTCGCACTAATATTTCAGAGTTATCCACTAGCTAGTCTGTACTTCCCCTCAAAAATCCACATTTTATTTTCTTGCTCTAATCTCGTTGTTATCCTTAAGATAACGAACGATATTTGACCATTCCCGTTGTCAAGTATTTGATTTTTAAGTATTTTGTTTTTGGTTAAAAAACTCTCATCTTATCTGAGAAGCCTGCTGCCACTGGCCTTAACTGAGATTTGCAGAGGTAATCCACAGCCTTATCCACAGAAATAGTGGATAAGTCAGTCTAAGCCAGTGCCCCTGTGACTTACGCGACCTTGTGCATAACCTTTTTACTTTTTAGTCCCCAGTCTGCGACTTGACAGCTCAAATAAAGCCTGCGCCACTTTACGGTGTTAAAAAGGTTAACTGCGGACTTTCACGCCTCATTAAGTCAAGTTAAGCCTTACTTTTAACTGCTTGACGGTTTTTTTATTACCAACCGCAGAAAAAGTCACACTATCTATCATTAAGAGGGGCAGGTGTGGCCTGCGGTGATAATTTTTAAGCGCCACTTTAATTAATCTAGGGCTGAAATATGGTAGTCTTTAGGTTCGGTTATCCATAAGAACTCACTCATGCGTTTGATACCTTTTACCCACGCAGCACAAGTCTGTCATTGGGCCGCTCATCATATTAGCGACCGCATTAATGCTTTCGCCCCCACTGCCGAGCGCCCATTTGTGTTGGGCCTACCAACCGGCAGCACGCCCTTGGCCACCTATAAAGAACTGATCAGCTTGCATCAGGCGGGTAAAGTCAGCTTTCGTCATGTGGTGACCTTTAACATGGATGAGTACATAGGGTTGCCCGCGGATCATCCGCAAAGCTATCGTAGCTTTATGTTTGAAAACTTTTTTCAACATATTGATATCTTGCCTGAGCATATTCATATCCCTAATGGCAATGCGGATGACCTAGACGCCGAGTGCCAAAAATATGAAACGGCAATTCGCCAATTTGGCGGCATTCATTTATTTATGGGCGGCGTGGGCAGTAATGGCCATATTGCGTTTAACGAACCGCACTCCGCCTTTGACTCACGCACTCGCATTACCGAACTTACCGCAGAAACCCGCCAAGATAATTCGCGATTTTTTGATAACGATTTAGCGGACATGCCCCACACCGCGATCAGCATTGGCATCGGCACCCTGCTTGACGCCGAAGAAGTATTATTACTGGTCACCGGTGAGCATAAAGCCGAAGCACTACAAGCGGCCGTGGAAGGCGAAGTGAGCCCGCTGTGGCCTATTTCTTGTTTACGCTTGCACGAGCGCAGCATTCTTGTTTGCGATGAGCCTGCATCTCGTCTATTAAGTGTTACACCTACGTTTGCCGACACATTTGCCGACAGTGTTTCGTCTGCAATCACCGCGCCTTAATTTTAGGTAATCTTATGTTTGCGCTGACTGAGTGTCGTATTTTTACCGGTGAAGCTTGGCTTGAGCAGCAGGCCATTATTATTAATAACGGCCGCATTCAGGCGCTGCTGCCGGAGAAGACTTTAGATCCCGCGCTGCCCCGCATCCCACTGCAGGGAGCGCTGATAAGTGCAGGTTTTATTGACCTGCAACTTAATGGTTGTGGCGGTGTGATGTTTAACAGTGACATTAGCACTGCCACTTTGGCGCACATGCAGCGCACGAATTTAGCCTCGGGCACCACCAGCTTTTTGCCTACCCTGATCACCAGCCCAGACTCAGACATACGGGCGGCGCTCAGTGTCACTCGTGAATATATGCGGGGCCATGCCCATCAAGTGCTCGGCTTGCACCTTGAAGGTCCCTATCTGAATGTGGTGCGCAAGGGCATACACCCCGCTGCACAAGTGCGGGCACTGGACACTGACATGCTGGATTTTTTGTGCCAGCAGTCAGATGTACTCACCAAAATCACCTTGGCGCCGGAGTGCCATTCGCCCCAGCATATCCGCCAATTGGTGGCGGCGGGCATTAAAGTGGCTATCGGTCATACTGCCGCCAGCTTTGAGCAAGCTAAAGCCAGCTTTGCTGCCGGTATTAGCTTTGCCACCCATCTGTATAACGCCATGACGCCCACGGCTAACGGCCGCACACCGGGTGTGGTGGGTGCTATTTACGATAATGACTCTATTTACGCCGGTATTATTGCGGATGGCTTTCATGTGCACGGGGCTAATATCCGCTTGGCCCATAAAATAATGGGTGCGCGCTTATGTTTGGTGACCGATGCTACTGCCGCCGCCGGTGCGCCGGCTTCGCTTACTGAGTTTGATTTTTGTAGCACGACAGTGCGCATTAAAGACGGCCAATGCCTAGATGAACAGGGCACGCTGGGCGGCTCGGCGCTGACCATGATTGAAGGTGTGCGCTATTTGGTAAATACCGTGGGAATTTCCTTGGAGGAGGCCTTGTGTATGGCAAGCTTAAACCCCGCTAAAGCCATAGGCCGTGAACGCGACTTAGGCGCTATTGCGGTGGGCAAAGTGGCCAATCTGGTGATCCTTAGCGAGCAGCTGTCGGTATTAAACACAGTGGTGAATGGCCAGTTTACCAACTTACCCGATGCGCTTATCGGCCATCTGGACAATGAATGAGGGAAGAGGCGTGAATAACTTGGTTTACAGTACAGATCCTAATTGGCAAGACCCCGCAGATAAAGCCAATCAGGCTGAATCTTTATTTCCGGATGACGGCGTATTGCGTCTGCGTCGCGAAACCAAAGGCCGCAAAGGTGCCGGCGTGGTCTGCATTTACGGCGCATCAAGTGCCCAAGTGGGAGACTTGGCCAAGCAGCTTAAAAAGCAGCTAGGTACGGGGGGAGCCATCAAGAAAGGCGTGATTGAGATTCAAGGGGATCGCCTGCCGCAAATTGAGGCCTTCTTGCTCAAAAGCGGTTTTAAAGTCAAAAAAGTCGGTGGTTAGCTTAAGGCCACGCTAGGGGCTTAGGCCAATAAAGTTAGGCTAACAGAGTCTGCGCCGTGCGCTGCAATTCACTCAATAATGCCTGTTGAGCCTCGGTCAGCGTCTGATCGGTGCGGGTTACGCTATATAAGGTTACGAATAAAGGCGGGCTGAGGGGCCGCGTTTGTATGGCTGCACTTGCTTGCATGACCTCGCTCGACCCCGCTAAGCCGGTGAAAGGGTCAACGATGGCCACGCCCTGCCCCGCCGCCACCATGTGGCGCGCCAGTTGATAGGTTTGCACGCGAGTGCTGATTTTTACCGGCTGCTCCAGCGTGCGTAAGTGGCTTTCTAACAAGGCACCTAAACCGTCTTTATCATCCAGCCCTATCATATTCAGCCCGCCAAGGCTGGCCAACTGCAGCGGTAAGCCTGCCTCACTCACACTCCAAAAGCCGGCGGGGGCTATCGCCTGCATCTGACCTTGTGCTAATACCTCACACTGTAATCCAGGATGCGCAATACGTTGCAACGTTAGCCCCAGATCCGCCTGCCCTGCCACCAAAGCCGCCGCCAAGGCGTGGGTATGCTCTGTCGCCAAGCTACAGTCCACATCCGGATATAAGGCGCGCCACGCCACTAAGGATAACGGTAATACGCTGTGCGCCAAGGTAGGAGTACAGATCACGCTCACTCCGGTTTGCTGCTGTGGGCGCAGGCTGTACGCCAATTGGGTAAGGCGCTGTAAATCGGCGGCCAAGCGCTCGGTGGGCCCTTGCAGGATCAGCCCTTGGCGTGTGGGCACTAAGCGGCCCCGCTCCCGATGAAATAACGCAAAACCTAATGCTCGCTCCGCTTGTTGTAAGCGCTTGCTGGCTGCCGGCTGTGAGATATGCAGCAAGTCGGCGGCGGCAGTTAAGCTACCGGTTTGTAATACCGCTTGAAACAAGGCGATGTGGCCTAACTGCATCTTTACTCCTCACTTTTAATTTCTGGCTTCTAGCTTAAAAACAGTCCATAACCAAAGGTTATGGCTGCTGTGAATTTTTTCATTATTCGCCCCTCCCCGCAATGCCTATGCTTAAGCCATCAGCTTTTTAAGGGACTCACTTATGCGCGTTGCAATTATCGGCGGTGGCGTGATTGGTTTAACGACCGCCTATGCGTTGATTAATAAAGGCCACAGCGTCGATTTATTTGAACAAGAATCGGACGTCGGCCAAGCCACCAGCTTTGCCAACGGCGGCCAGCTCAGTTATCGCTACGTATCGCCCTTGGCGGATGCCGGAGTGCCCCTGCAAGCCTTAGGCTGGATGTTTAAAGCCGATGCGCCGCTGCGCTTTCGCCCACGCATGAGCCTGCATCAATGGCACTGGTGCTGGCGCTTCTTATTAGCGTGCCGGCACAGTGTTAATCAGCAAAACGGCGCGCACTTATTACGCCTCGCCCTCTATAGCCAGTCGATACTACATGACTGGCAGCAACACCATGGCTTAACTGACTTTTCGTGGCGAGCCAACGGCAAGATGGTGATTTATCGTAATCCCGCCAATTTTCGCCACGCGGCTAACAAGATAAAAGCAGACCCACTACAACAGGTGTTGGATCCCGAAGCCTGTTTGGCCGCTGAGCCTTCGCTGGCACATGTCGCGAGTCAGTTAGCCGGCGGCATTTTTTCGGCCGGTGATGAGGTGGGCGACTGCCAACTCTTTTGTCAGCGGCTATTAATGCGCTTACAACAAAATCCCAACTTTACCTTACATCTGGGTCAGCGGATTACCGAGATCAAGCTAGAGAATGGCCAAGTGCGTAGCCTGAAAATAAAAGCTGGCTCAGGAGCGTTCGAGCAGTTCGATGTAGATCATTTGGTGGTAGCCGCCGGCATGGGTAGCTTAGGACTATTAAACAGTGTGGGCATTAAGGTGCCTTTGTATCCGCTAAAGGGCTACAGCCTAACCTTGCCAGTGGCAGATATAAGTACCGTACCCAACACCAATGTCACCGATTATGACCGCAAGATTGTGTACGCCAGACTCGACCAGCAGCTGCGCGTTGCCGCCATGGTCGATATCGGCGCCAGCGATTCGGGCAATCATAAAGCCAAGCTGGATGCGGGGCGTATTGCCTCATTGCGCCAACAAGCCCAAGCCAGCTTTCCGGATGCGGGAGACTTTCAACAAGCCACGCCTTGGGCCGGTCTCAGACCTGCCACCCCCGAGGGCACACCTATTATTGGCGCCAGTGCCATTAAGAATCTGTGGCTTAATCTCGGTCACGGCAGTTTAGGCTTTACGCTGGCCTGTGGCAGTGCTCAAGTGTTGGCAAATTTGATTAATAATGAAGTAAGCCCCATCCCTTTAACCGGTTTACAAGGCTAACAATTATAATTTTTATGCGTTTGCTCTCGCTTAGGCATAATAAATTCGCAATAACAGCGGCTTTACATTAACGTATTTAACATATGTGGCTAATTATAAAGGGATCTTTTCACCTTTAAGCCATGTAAGTGTTACTGGGAAATAACCCGAGTCAATGAGAATGGAGAATCATACGATGATCAAGCTAGTGACGGGCGCCATGACGGCGCTTTTACTGAGCACGCAAGTCAGCGCCGAAGCGCGCTATGTCACCATAGGCACAGGTGGCCAAACCGGTGTGTATTACACCGCAGGTCAGTCTGTATGTCGTTTTCTTAACCGTGGCGCCGATGAGCATGACATTAAATGTAATGCTCCTTCCTCTGCCGGTAGTGTTAGCAACATAGTGGCGTTACAAAACAAAGACTACGACTTTGGTTTTATTCAATCGGATCACCAATACAAGGCGCTAGAAGGCCAGGCTCCGTTTGATAAAAAGCCGGTTAAAAACCTGCGTGCCGTGTTCTCACTGCAAAGTGAAATCCTGACCGTAGTGGTACGTAACGACAGCAAAATTAATGATTTTGACGATCTGAAAGGCAAGCGCGTCAACATTGGCGTCCCGGGCTCAGGTAGCCGCGATACCTTTGATGAAGTCATGACCGCCAATGGTTGGGATAAAAGCACCTTTTCACTGGCAGCTGAGTTAAAGCCAGCCGAAATGGCCGCGGCGTTAGGTGATAACAACCTAGACGCCATTACCTATGTAGTGGGTCACCCGAGTGGTGCCATTCAAGAAGCCCTGACTACGGCAGATGCCAAGCTGATCCCCGTGACTGGCCCTGGCATTGATAAGTTGCTTGAAACAGCGAGCTACTTTACTCGTGCCGATATTCCAGCTGGCCTCTACCCAGGTGTAGATAAGCCTATTCCGTCCATCGGCGGCAAAGCCGTGTTGGCCACCACCGAAGAAACAGATCCAGAAGTGGTGTATCAGTTAGTGAAATCAGTATTTGATAACTTAGATCGCTTCAAACGTTTACACCCAGCGTTTGCGGATCTGAAAGCCGAAGACATGATTTCAGCAGGTATTACCGCGCCGCTGCATGAAGGTGCTCAGCGTTATTATAAAGAGAAAGGCTGGTTATAAACTCAGCACTACTGAAAGCCCGCCCAGCACTGGGTGGGCTTTTTTCACATAATAAGATAAACGTACTAGGCTAAGGCCTTAAGTGACGTATTCTTACCTTAAGTCAAACCTCTGCTGAGTGATTAAGCAGGGGTTTGCTCTTCTCTATAGCCCAATTCAAATAGGTAAAAACCTATGTCAGAAAAACAATTGTCCGTAGAGGAGCTGATCGCCCAAGATGTGGGTGCCCGCTCGCCCAAAGGCCTGATGGCTAAAGTGAGTGCCGGACTCGCCTTACTCTGGTCTCTGTTCCAGTTATGGATTGCCTCACCGCTGCCGTTTATCGTCGGCGTTGGCATTTTTAACAGTACCGAACAGCGTTCCATCCACTTGGCGTTTGCCCTACTACTGACGTTTTTAGTCTTTCCTGCGCTTAAATCTTCTCCGCGCGATAGAGTGCCATTCCTCGATATTGCTCTTGGCCTGATTGCTGCGGCCAGTGCAGCTTATTTGTTTATCTTTTATCAAGAATTATCCCAACGACCCGGTACCTTAACCACCGCCGATTTAGTGACCTCTTGTATAGGCATAGTTCTATTATTAGAAGCCACCCGCCGAGCGCTGGGTCCGCCATTAGCCATTATTGCGCTGATATTTTTAGCTTACAGTTTAGCCGGTCCTTATATGCCGAGCCTGTTGGCCCACAGAGGCGTGACCTTTAGTGCGTTGGCCAACCATCAGTGGATCACCACCGAGGGTGTATTTGGTATCGCGCTGGGTGTGTCGACCAGCTTCGTGTTTTTATTCGTGTTATTTGGCGCCCTGTTAGAACGTGCAGGGGCCGGCCATTACTTTATTCAATTGGCCTTTAGCTTATTGGGTCATATGCGTGGCGGCCCTGCCAAAGCGGCGGTCGTGGCGTCGGGGTTAACCGGCATGATCTCCGGCTCCTCCATTGCCAACGTGGTTACCACAGGCACCTTTACAATTCCTATGATGAAGCGCACCGGTTTTTCGGCAGAAAAAGCCGGCGCGATAGAAGTCGCTTCCTCGGTGAATGGCCAAATTATGCCGCCGGTAATGGGTGCCGCCGCCTTCTTGATGGTGGAATACATTGGTATGCCCTATGTGGATATCATCAAACACGCCTTCTTACCCGCTACTATCTCTTATATTGCCCTGCTTTATATCGTGCATTTAGAGTCGATGAAGCTCGGCTTACAGCCCATAGGTGGCCGCGTACCTAAGCCTTGGTTGCGTCGCTTAACTGGCTTTGCCTTTGGTGCCGCCTTGATCAGCGGTCTGTCGTTAGCTGTTTATTATGGCTTAGGCTGGCTTAAACCTGTGCTGGGGCAGCATGTGCTGCCTGGAGTCGGGATCTTATTGGCCATCGCCTATTTGGGTCTGCTAAAAGTGGCCGCCAGTGTGGCGCCTTTGCCGCCAGAAGATCCGAACGCTACCCTAGACACACTGCCGGAAACCCGTGCTGTGCTGTTATCCGGGTTGCACTTTTTATTACCGGTGGTGGTCTTGGTGTGGTGCTTGATGGTGGAGCGCTTATCCCCGGGCTTGTCAGCTTTTTGGGGCAGCATGATGCTGGTGACTATCTTACTCACCCAGCGCCCACTGCTTAGCTTGATGCGCCGCGACCGCAATCATGATGACGGCAACTTTATGGATGGCTTGGTGGACTTACGTGAAGCACTCCTTGCCGGTGCACGCAACATGATTGGTATCGGCATTGCCACCGCCGCCGCGGGCTTAATTGTGGGAGCCGTCTCGCAAACCGGTGTGGGCTTGGTATTAGCAGACTTGGTCGAGCTGTTGTCCATGGGCAACCTGCTGCTAATGCTGTTATTAGTCGCCGTATTTAGCTTGGTACTGGGCATGGGGTTACCCACCACCGCCAACTATATAGTGGTGTCCAGCTTGCTAGCGCCAGTCGTGGTTACCTTGGGTCAGCAAAATGGCCTGATAGTACCGCTGATTGCCGTGCATATGTTTGTGTTTTACTTCGGCATTATGGCAGACGTAACGCCGCCGGTGGGCTTGGCTTCCTTTGCCGCCGCCGCTGTTTCAAAAGGCGACCCGATTAAAACCGGTATCACGGCCTTCTATTACAGCCTGCGTACCGCTGCCCTGCCGTTCTTGTTTATCTTTAATACCGACTTGCTGTTGATTGACGTGAGTTTTTGGCATGGGGTGCTGGTCTTTATTATCGCCACCGCCGCCATGCTGATATTTGCCGCAGGTACCCAAGGCTATTTCTTGGTGCGCAGCCGCTGGTATGAAGGTGTACTGTTATTACTGGTGGCCTTTACGCTGTTCCGCCCGGGCTTTTGGATGGACATGCTCCACGACCCTTATCGAGAAGTGCCGCCGGCACAGTTTGAGCAGACACTGGGTGATCTGCAAGCTGACAGTAAAATGCGCCTACGTATCCAAGGGCAAGATGCAGTCGGTGATATTAAGGAATTCAGCGTGCTATTACCTGTGCCCTCGGGTGACACCAGTGCCGAGCGACTCGAAAAGCTGGGCCTAATGCTCTATGAGCAAGACGGCAAAGTATTGATCGATAGCGTCTCATTCGCCAGTCCAGCGGCCGATGCCGGCTTAGACTTTGATCAGCAAATTATGCTGGTCCTCGCACCCACCGAGCGCTGGCTAAAAGAGCTGATATGGATCCCTGGCTTCTTGATACTGGCATTAGTAGTGTGGCTACAGCGCCGCCGCCAACCCAAGGTTAAGGAGCGCCATCCGCTAACTAACACCTTGCAATAAGCACACCGCTTAGCTAAATCAAAAGCCCCAACCTAGGTTGGGGCTTTTTTTGGCGTGTGAGGTGTATAAATCACCGGTTTATTTTATCTTTTGTAGGTGGCCGTTTCTTCGGCGAAGAGGACTTCGCCACGGTTTATTGTTTGGGGCTTAAAGCATTCTGCTACGCAGAACCGCCGAATAAATTGGCGGCTACAAAACACTACTGCGCTGGGTCTTAAATAGCCTGCTATGCTGGCCGGCGAATAAATTGCCGGGCTACATTAAACAAAAAGCCCTGACGCATAACGTCAGGGCTGATTTAGAACCGCCACTCAACTCAGCCATCAGGCTTAGCCAAATATATTAAAGCTATCGGCGTTAAGCCACAGGTGCGCCAAGATACTGGCCACATAACCGAGCAGAATAACCGGCGCCCATTTCAGGTGACCGAAGAAGGTATACATGCCTCGTGCTTGGCCCATTAAGGCCACACCCGCCGCCGAGCCTACCGATAACAAGCTGCCGCCCACACCGGCCGCTAAGGTGACTAATAGCCAGTTACCGTGAGACATGTCCGGCTCCATGCTCAAAACTGCAAACATTACCGGAATATTATCGACCACCGCCGAGATAAGCCCAATGGCAATATTGGCGTACATGGCATCCCACTGGCCATATAAGAACTCAGAGCCCAGCGCCAAATAGCCCATAAAACCAAGCCCGCCCACGCACATTACCACGCCGTAGAAGAACAATAAGGTGTCCCACTCAGCACGGGCAACCTTACTGAACACATCAAATGGCACCACACTGCCTAAGCGCTGCAAGGCTTCTTCATCACCGCGCTTAACGGCCATGACTTTTTGCCGCGCCACCGAACTGTCCAAGGTTTGACGTAAGTAATAACCAAAAAACTGCAAATAGCCTAAGCCCGTCATCATGCCCAGTACCGGTGGCAAGTCAAGTATGCTTTGGCAGGCCACAGCAGTGGCGACTGTTAATAAGAATAAAAACACGATGCGCAGCGCGCCGCGCTTTAACACCGCTTTTTCATACACCGCTACTGGACAGCGGTTTTCGATAAAAAAGCTCATGATCACGGCAGGGACTAAGTAGTTAAGCACGGCGGGGATAAACAAAATGAAGAATTCATTGAACTGAATAATGCCCGCTTGCCATACCATCAAGGTGGTGATGTCGCCAAACGGACTAAAGGCGCCGCCGGCGTTGGCCGCAATCACGATATTAACGCAGCAAATATTGATAAATTTCTTATCGCCCTCGGCTACCTTGATCACCACCGCACTCATCAACAGCGCTGTCGTTAAGTTATCCGCCACCGGCGAGATAAAGAAGGCCAAGATGCCGGTTAACCAGAATAAGGATTTATAACTAAAGCCACGGCGGATCATCCAAGAGCGCAAGGCATCAAACAGGCCCCTGTCTTCCATGGCGCTGATATACGTCATGGCCACCAGTAAGAACAACAGCAGCTCAGCGTATTCTAATAAATTATGACGAAACGCTTCTTTGGGCAGGTCGCCAAAGCCACTGTTCATATAGGTCCAGCCGATAGCGACCCAGATAATGCCGGCTGCAACCAACACTGGCTTAGATTTTCTCAGATGCAGATATTCTTCGGCCATCACTAGGATATAGGCGAAGACGAACACGGCGAGCGCGAAAATGCCGATGTTAGTGTGGGTCAAATCAAGCGGCAACTCGGCCGCAGATACCGAGGTGCTGAACAGTGCTAACAGCCCTCCGATGGTGAGTAAGGACAGCTTCCTTTGCATGTGTGTTCTCGCTTTTTTGTTATTTTGGCTGTTGTTGTTTTAGCTATAGTCTCGCAGGTGTTTTTGACGCTCTTTTCTACAGATGAAGCCTAACATAAAGCCCCATACAAGGGCGCTGCATTCTTGGTGCTTGCTCGCATTTTTCAAATCAAAATGCGCTAGATCAAACTTACCCTCTAACATCTGCCGGTCCTCTCATTTAAGCCCAGCCAACTATCGCAAAAAATGGCGCACATTAGCGCCGCCGCCCACGCTTTATCGAATAAAAGTAATTAATTACCCTTGTTTTTTGCATGAATTTTCACGACCATGCTGTTTTACCCTGTTGTTAAGCCAAGGATGCTCTGTGCGCGATACCGATGCTGCATTAGTAAAAGCGTTTCGCCAATCTAGCCCCTATGTGAATTTACATAGAGGCTCGACCTTTGTGGTTATGTTAGGCGGCGAAGCCATTGATCAAGATAACTTCCCCAATATCATCAGCGATATAGCGCTCTTGACCAGCCTTGGCATTCGATTGGTGATCGTGTTTGGTGCGCGCCCGCAAATTGACAAAGGCTTGGCCGAAGCTAAATTGGACAATGTGTTTCATAAACACACCCGCGTTACCGATGAGCACAGCTTTCGCATCATCAAAGATGTCTGTGGCGGCTTGCAAATGGACATAATGGCGCGTTTGTCGATGGGCCTCATTAATACGCCCATGCAAAATGCCCGCATCAACGTGGTCACCGGTAACTTTGTGACCGCCCAACCGCTGGGCATTGATGATGGCGTCGACTATCAACACTCGGGCCGCGTGCGCCGCATTCATACGGATACCATCAATCATCAGTTGGTGAATGGTGCCACCGTGCTTATTTCCCCGATTGGTTTTTCGGTGACCGGTGAGAGCTTTAACTTATCCTCAGAAGAGCTGGCGCGCCGACTCGCCATCGAGCTAAAAGCCACCAAGTTAATTGGCTTTTGCTCTCAGCTAGGTGTGCTCGACGAAGACGACAACGCCATTCCTGAGCTATTACCTGAACAGGCAGAAGAGCATTTACAGCGCTTAATGGCCGAAGGCGATACCTTATCGGGCACGGCGCGTTACTTGCGCGCGGCCATTGCCAGTTGCCGTGCCGGTGTGCCGCGCAGCCACTTGGTGAGCTACAAAGAAGATGGTGCGCTTATTCAAGAGTTGTTTACCCGCGATGGCTTAGGCACCCAGTTAGTCAGCCAAAGTGCCGAGCAAGCGCGTCAGGCGCGCATCGATGATATTGGCGGTATCTTGGATTTGATCCGCCCCCTCGAGGAAGAAGGCGTACTGGTACGCCGCTCTCGAGAGCAGTTAGAAATGGAAGTGGACCAATTCACTATCATCGAAAAAGACGGTGCTATTATCGGCTGTGCGGCCTTATATCCGTTCCCGGATGAAGCCATGGCCGAAATGGCCTGTGTGGCTATTCATCCGGACTACCGACGTGGCAGCCGTGGCGACATGCTGTTGTACAAAGTGGAAGAACAGGCGAAAAAGCGCGGCATGAGCCGACTGTTTATTTTGACCACGCGCTCCATTCATTGGTTTAGAGAACGCGGCTTTGAGCCGGTGGACGTAAGCGCGCTGCCGATGGGCAAGCAAGCGCTGTATAATTATCAGCGTCGCTCTAAAATCATGATGAAAGACTTAATATAAGTCTGTTCAGCAGTTAACAATTGACAATAAAGCACCACCTAGTAACTATGTGGTGGCCCGTTTTACGGGCAGACTTTTCGGACAGAAGAGGTGCGTTATTCAGGTAACCGATGCTAGGAGCTGCCACTCCCAAAATGCTCGGCCAGGGGAGATAACGCCGAGCGGCGCACAAGAGACAGCTTTTGCGCTGCGGCTTTGAGGGCTGAATCCTTCAGGCTGTCGCCTAATCAAGGGCTGGCGTGCTTCTAAGTGACCTTTCACGTCCCTGCAGCCGTTTCCCATTACTTATTATTTTGCACCTATCAAGGAGCTGCAGTTGAGCCAGTTAACCGTTGCTAAATTTGGTGGCACCAGTGTCGTTGACGCTGAGGCCATGAGTCGTTGTGCCCTTATTCTTGAAGAAAATCCTAACACTCGCTTAGCGGTATTGAGTGCGAGCTCAGGCGTGACCAATATTCTGGTAGCCTTGGCATCTGGTGAACAACTGCCCGATGCCCGCACGGCTTTATTAGGGCAGCTCACCGAGATCCAGCAAGGGATCCTGAATAGCCTCGATAAACCTGAAATGCTCACCCGTCATATCGAAGATATCTTGGTGCACATTAAAGAGTTGTCCGACAGTGCCGCTATTAGCCCTACCAAGGCCTTGCACGATGAAATCGTGGCGCAGGGTGAGCTGATGTCGACGCGCTTGTTTGTGGAGCTGCTGCGCAGCCGTGGCACCCCCGCGGTGTGGTTTGATGTGCGAAAAGTGATGCGTACCGATGACCGCTTTAGCCGCGCTACTCCAGATTTAGCGAATTTACAGGCCGAAGTGGAAAAAGAGTTAGCGCCGCTGTGTGCCAATCAGTTGGTGGTCACACAAGGCTTTATTGGCGCCGCCAAAGATGGCCGCACCACCACGCTTGGCCGCGGTGGCAGTGATTTTTCCGCCGCACTGTTAGCGGAAGCCCTCAACGCCGTGGCCGTACAAATCTGGACCGATGTACCGGGTATTTACACGACCGACCCCCGCTTAGTGACAGCAGCGCGCCCGATTAGCGAAATCAGCTTTAGCGAAGCCTCTGAAATGGCGACCTTTGGCGCTAAGGTCTTGCACCCTGCCACCTTGCAGCCAGCAGTACGCCAGCAAATTCCGGTGTTTGTCGGTTCAAGCAGAGCGCCTGAATCCGGCGGCACTTGGATCCGCAATGAAACCGACAGCCAGCCATTGTTTCGCGCCATTGCTCTGCGTCGCAATCAGGTATTGCTGACGCTCACCAATCAGAGCATGTTTCAAGTACACGGCTTCCTGGCCGAAGTCTTTGGCATCTTGGCCAAGCATAAAATCTCGGTGGATTTAATCACTACGTCGGTGATCAGCGTGTCACTGACGCTAGACTCAGGCGCCGAGCTGTTAACCGACGAAGTGCGTGAAGAGCTAAACAAGCATTGTCATTTGCAGGTAGAGCACGACTTGGCGCTGATCGCCTTAATTGGTAATCGCATGAGTGAAGTCAGCGGCACCAGCAGTCAGGTGTTTAAGGCTTTAATCGACGTAAACGTACGCATGATTTGCTACGGTGCCAGCTCCCATAACTTGTGCTTCTTGATACCCGAAGCCGACTCAGATCGGGTCGTAAACACCCTACATCAAGAATTGCTGCCTGCTTAACACTGGCTAATAAGAGACCAATAAAAAGGCAGTTATCAGGTGATAACTGCCTTTTTTTATCTTCGAGTTTTTATAATTGAGCCTGATACTCGATGCTTAACGCTTTAAGTGCGGGTTCTCTGCCAACACGTCACTGATGTGCACTTGGAAGGGAGCCGGTTCATCTTCGCGCTGCAGCAATACCTGTTGGTTTGGTATATCCACTTCCAGCACATAGCCTGAGCCCAGTGTGGTGTAACACAGCATGCCGGGCGTTAACTGATGAATATCCATATCCACTCCCTTTATGTGACGCTAAAAAAGCGGTACGCGGTACGCCTTACGCAGAACATCAAAACAGGGTGTTCATAACGTTTAACGTACAGCGCAGAACGTAAAAGGCCAGCGCAATGCGCTGGCCTAATGAGTTTACTTCTTACTTTTCTGAGCTTGTACCCACTTGCCATCTATATAATGGGCGGTCCAGCCGGTGGCTTTTTTCTCTATTTCCGTCATCACGTACTGCTCTTTATTCTTACGGCTATAGCGCACGACTGCTTTGTTACCCTCGGGATCCTTAACGGGCGCCTCGGTCAAATAAGTGAACTTAGGCGACAGTCGGTCTTTAAACTGCACCAGCTCTTCCACTAAGGGCGCACGGGTTTCACGCGATTTAGGAAAGTTGCTGGCCGCCATAAAGATACCGGCCGCGCCATCGCGCAACACAAAATAGGCGTCAGACTGAGTACAAGGTAATTCGGGTAAATGCACCGGATCTTCTTTGGGCGGTGCCACGTCGCCGTTTTTTAAGATCTTGCGGGTGTTTTTACACTCTTCATTGGTACAGGCCATGTACTTACCGAAGCGGCCATTTTTCAGCTGCATTTCAGCAGTACAGCGATCGCACTCAATGACAGGACCGTCGTAGCCTTTAAGCTTAAATTGCCCTTCTTCCAGCTCATAACCATCGCAGTCGGGGTTTTGGCCACACACATGGAGCTTGCGCTTATCATCGATAAAGTAGGCATCCATGGCGGTGCCACACTTTTCACAGCGGTGCTTGGCACGCAGCGCATCGGTTTCGGCTTCTTCGTCGTTCGCCAGTACAAACTCATCACCGGGCACCAAGTTAATGGTTTGCTTACAGCGCTCTTTCGGCGGTAAGGCATAGCCTGAGCAACCCAAAAACACGCCGGTGCTGGCGGTACGAATGCCCATATCTCGGTCACAAGTGGGGCACTTGATATCGGTGATCACCATTTCATTGGCACGCATGCCGCCCTCTTCTGCGGGGCGCTCAGCTTTGGCTAACTCTTCGGTAAATTCCGCGTAAAAGGCGTCCAGAACTGTGGTCCAGTTCAGCTCGCCATGAGCGATTTCATCGAGCTTACTTTCCATTTGCGCGGTGAAGTCATAGTTCATCAGCTCGGCAAAACTTTCTTGCAGACGATCGGCGACTATCTCGCCCATTTTTTCGGCATAGAAACGGCGGCTTTCCACCTTCACATAGCCACGGTCTTGAATGGTGGAAATAATAGCCGCGTAAGTCGAGGGACGACCGATGCCACGTTTCTCGAGCTCGCGCACCAGTGCCGCCTCACTAAAACGTGCGGGTGGCTTGGTAAAGTGCTGCTTAGGATCCAACTGCTCAAGCTTAAGCGTCTCGCCTGCTTGCACCGCTGGCAGCACCGTATCTTCACCTTTTCGGCCTTTAGCGGCTTCTTGAACCTTGGTCCAACCGGCAAAGCGTAAGATGCGACCACGGGCTTTTAAATCGTAATCACCGGCGCGCACGGTAATGGTGGTGCTGTCATACAAAGCCGGCGTCATCTGGCAGGCCAAGAATTGGCGCAAAATTAAATCGTACAAACGCTTGGCGTCCGCTTCCATGCCATTGAGATCTTCGGCACTTAAGGTCACATCGGACGGGCGGATCGCTTCGTGCGCTTCTTGAGCATTGGCCTTGGCACTGTAAACAACAGGATTTTCTGGCAGGTAATCGGTGCCGTATTGCTGCTCGATAAATTCCCGAGCGCTGGCCACCGCCTCTTGGCTTAAGTTGGTGGAGTCGGTACGCATATAGGTAATGTAGCCGGCTTCATACAGGCGCTGGGCCAACATCATGGTGCGTTTTACGCCAAAGCTTAAGCGGGTGCTGGCTGCCTGTTGCAAGGTCGAGGTAATAAAAGGCGCCGACGGTTTGCTTTGGGTAGGCTTATCATCACGCGACACCACTTCAAAGCTGCTGGCTGTAAGCGAGGCGACCGCCGCCATGGCGTCGGTTTCATTATCGGGCTTAAATTCTTTACCTTTAAATTTCGCTACGGCCATCGACAGCGCTAATTGTTCGGTGTTGCTAAGCTGGGCTTGAATATCCCAATATTCTTCGGGGACGAACGCTTTAATCTCGCGCTCTTTTTCCACGAGTAAGCGCACCGCTACCGATTGTACGCGGCCTGCGGATAAGCCACGGGCCACTTTCTTCCACAACAGTGGCGACACCATGTAGCCAACTACGCGATCTAAAAAGCGGCGTGCTTGCTGGGCGTCCACGCGAAATTGATTGAGCTCAGAGGGCTGGCTAAAAGCTTCTTGAATAGCAGACTTGGTGATCTCGTTAAATACTACCCGCTTAAAGCGCGAATCGTCCCCCCCGATCAGCTCTTTGAGGTGCCAAGCAATGGCTTCCCCTTCGCGGTCCAAATCCGTTGCGAGATAGATGATGTCGGCTTTTTCAGCCAATGCTTGTAATTCGGTGACCACCTTCTCTTTACCCGGCAAAATTTGATAATTTGCCTGCCAGCCGTTGTTCGGGTCTATGCCCATGCGCGCAATCAAGGCCTTTTGGTCTTTTTGCGCTTTCAGCTTGGCTTTCTGCTCAGGGCTCAGAGATTTAGTATCAACTTTTTTAGCCGGCGCTTTTTTAGCCAGCGCCGAGCCAGAGGTTGGCAAGTCACGCACGTGGCCGACACTGGACTTAACGATAAAGTCTTTGCCCAGATATTTGTTGATGGTTTTTGCCTTAGCAGGCGATTCCACTATTACCAGCGATTTACTCATAAAGCGCGTTTCTATCCTTCAGGTCTGGCCCCAAAATGGGGTCCGGCGGCAAGGTGATAACGGCTGTATAAGTGAAAATGCCGTGAAATGCAAACTTGCCCGGAAAAAATGAATTGAATTTATATGTACTTATTAACACCTTGATACCAACAGGAATCAACCGGTTTTTTAGTTACGCTGACTGTTCGTCCGCTTTTTATGCATTATGTGGCTTGAGCTTTGCGGATGCCTCCAAAAGCCAAGCCTATGCTGTTAATGTTAAGTTACAACTCATATAGAAAGCCACCTATAATGGCGCAAAGGCTCAAAGCCGCCATTTTAGTACTACTTTTTCGCACGATATTCTCGCACGATAATTTTCGTTCTATAAAAGGTAAGCCCTAACATAAGCCCTCACTGCAAACACTTAACCTGCATACAGACCTAAGGAGCCAGCCAATGACTTTGCCGGCGCATAATCGGGGTAGAGCAACCTCATTCGAAGCCAATTTTGATGGCCTAGTGGGCCCCACTCACAACTACGCGGGCCTGTCTTACGGCAATATTGCCTCACAAGGTAGCGCACAAGCGAGCTCAAATCCAAAACAAGCCGCGCTACAAGGCTTACAAAAGATGAAGAGCTTAAGCGATTTAGGCTTAATTCAAGGGGTATTAGCGCCTCAAGAACGCCCCGATGTGCATACCCTGCGCCAGCTCGGTTTTAGCGGCACTGACGCTCAAGTGCTAGACAAGGCCTATCGCGAAAACCCAGCATTATTGGCCGCTTGTAGCTCCGCCTCCAGCATGTGGACCGCTAATGCGGCCACCGTATCCCCCAGCGCCGACACTCAAGATAATCGGGTGCACTTTACGCCCGCGAATCTTAATAATAAGTTTCATCGCGCCATCGAACATCCCGTTACCGGTCGTATCTTGAGTCAGGTATTTAATAATGATGAGTTTTTTTGTCATCATCCTGCGCTACCCAGCCAAGACGCATTTGGCGACGAAGGTGCGGCTAATCACACACGGCTGTGTACTGATTATCACGCACCTGGACTTGAGCTATTTGTATACGGGCGCAGCGCCTTTAATCCACACTTACCTGCGCCTCAGCGCTATCCGGCACGCCAAACGCTAGAGGCCTCGCGAGCCGTAGCTCGATTGCACGGTTTAAGTGAACATAACACGCTATTTATTGCCCAAAACCCGGCCATTATCGACCAAGGGGTATTTCATAATGATGTGATTGCGGTGGGCAACCAAAATGTGCTGTTTTTTCATGAGTCGGCGTTTTTAGACAGTAAAGCTACGCTGGCCGCCATTCAAGCCAAGTTGCCAAGCTCTGGGGTAAAGAACACTGAGTTAGCAAACAATGAACTCTACTTTATTGAAGTCAGTGAAGCAGATGTGCCACTGGCCGATGCCATCAGCAGCTATTTATTCAACACTCAAATTGTAACGATAAGCCCCGGTCACATGGTGATTATTGCGCCTTTGGAATGCGCCCATACGCCCAGCGTCAGCGCTTATCTGGATAAGCTGCTCAGCCTTAATACGCCCATTAAAGACGTGTACTTTATGGATGTAAAACAAAGTATGCGCAATGGCGGTGGCCCCGCTTGCTTGCGCTTGCGGGTAGCGTTAAATCAAGCAGAGTTGGCGGCCACTAACCCCGCCTGCTTACTGGACGAGACGCTCTTTACGCGGCTCAACCGCTGGGTTGAGACACATTATCGCGACCGGTTAAGCCTGAGTGATTTGCGCGACCCCAACTTGTTGCAGGAATCACGCAGCGCACTGGATGAGCTCAGCCAAATTCTAAACTTGGGCAGTGTGTATGAGTTTCAGCGCTAACTGAACGCTATAAGCCATATGCTACGCGCTGTAAGTTAAGGCCAACGGCGAGCGCGCTGGCCTACAGGGTTTGGAGCTGTTGTTAGCTGACGGCATAAGGCTTAAAGCGTATCGCGGCCCGAAGGGCTTAGCTAAACGGGCGTTGGGCGGCGGAGATGAATTTAAGTACCGCACGGCTGATGCCGAGCTCTACCGCTTGGGTGAGCTTTTCTTTGAGGTTTTTCTTCGGCTGATAATGCAGGCGGATCACCCGTTTATTGGCGCTTTGGCTTAACAAATACTCACTGCTGGTCGACAATTCATCCACCAAACCTAACTCAAGGGCATCTGTGCCCAACCAGTGCTCGCCGGTGGCGACTTTTTCCAGTGCCAGTGCGGGGCGATTCGCGGCGATAAAGTCTTTAAATCTATGATGGATCACTTCCAGCTCTTCTTGAAACTTAGCGCGACCCGCATCGTCATTTTCACCAAATAACGTCAGGGTACGCTTGTAGGCGCCCGCCGTGTGCAGCTCTACGTCTATGTCTTTATTTTTCAAAAATTTATTAAAGTTAGGCATTTGGGCCACCACGCCAATGGAGCCGACGATAGCAAAAGGAGCGGCAATAATGCGTTCGGCCACACAGGCCATCATATAACCACCACTGGCGGCCACTTTATCTACCGCTACCGTTAAGTGCAGACCGTGTGCCTTAATGCGAGCCAGCTCGGCTGCGCCTAAGCCATAACCGTGCACCACGCCGCCGCCAGACTCCAAACGCACCAGTACGTCATCGCCCGCCTTAGCCAATTGCAATAAGCCGGTGATCTCTCGGCTTAAGCCACTCACTTCATGAGCGTCCATGCTGCCATTAAAATCCAACACATAAAGACGTGCTTTATCATCACTGGCTTTTTTGTCGGCCTTAGCCACGGCTTTAAATTGTTGTTTTAACTGCTTGCGCTCATGATCATTAAGCGCACAAGCCAGTTGTAGTTGTTGGCTTTGTTGACGTAAATCGCTACTTACATCCTCTAACACCAGCCGATTAGCGCCGCGCTTTTGTTTGGTCGCGGCATTAGTAATTAGGGCTATAACAAACCCTATGGCCAGTACTAAGGTCAGGGTTTTAGCGGCAAACAGGCCATAATGGTAAAAAAAATCTAACATGAGGTTTCCTTGAGACAGACATAAAGCCTAATGAGGCTCATTGTAAAAGCCTTGGCCCAGAACACCAACGGTCATTTTACTTATCAGCCTCTTAAGCGGCTGATAAGGCAGTATTGACTCGTCATTTTTGCTCGTTAGCACTAGCATCCCAGCCCAGAGTCTGGTTTGATCCCACTATCACCTGTTATTAAGAGAACTCAGCTCAGATGCTCGATTATCACGCAGCCCCGGATTTACTCGCAAATAAAGTCATTTTGATTACTGGCGCAGGCGATGGCATTGGTCGCCAAGCCGCACTCCAATATGGAGCCCACGGTGCCACCGTAATATTACTCGGCAAAACCGTGAAAAAATTGGAAGCGGTTTACGATGAACTGCTCGCTCAAGGTAGCCCAGAGCCAGCCATTATTCCGCTGGATTTAAATGGCGCTACTAAAAATCATTATCAAGACTTGGCAGAAACCCTAAAGCAGCAATTTGGCCGCTTAGATGGGGTATTATTTAATGCCAGTCATCTGAGCGTATTGGGCCCGTTTGAAATGATCGGTGAAGATGAGTGGGATCAGGTGATGCAGGTTAACCTAAAGTCACAGTTTTTACTGACTCAAGCGTTATTGCCCTTGTTAAAAGCCACCCCCGACTCATCCATTGTTTACACCAGCTCAGGCGTGGGTAAACAAGGCCGTGCTTATTGGGGCAGTTATGCAATTTCAAAATTTGCCACCGAAGGCATGATGCAAGTGCTGGCCGATGAGCTAAGCAACAGCTCAGTGCGCGCCAACTGCATTAACCCCGGCGCCACCCGTACCGATATGCGATCTCGTGCTTATCCAGGTGAAGATCCGATGAGCTTGCGCACCGCCGCTGAGATTATGCCGCTGTACTTGTATTTGATGGGCAAAGACAGCGTGACCGTCAACGGCCAATCCCTCGATGCCCAACCTGATAAAGTACAACGTAAAGTCTAAGATCGGCATAGGATCTAGGTCTTAAATTTACTTACCGATGCGAGAGCGGATGTTGATAACACAAGGAAAGTGTATGTATCGTCCTAAGAGTACGCTAGAGCAGTGGCGCATTTTTCAAGCCGTGGTCGATCATGGCGGCTATGCCCAAGCCGCCGAGATACTGAACAAAAGCCAGTCTTCGCTCAATCATGCGGTGGCCAAGCTGCAACAAGGCTTAGGCATTGCCCTGCTCGAAGTAAAAGGGCGTAAAGCCTACCTCACTCCAGAAGGTGAGGTGTTTTTACGCCGCTCACGCCAATTAACACAAGGCATAGAAGAGTTAGAGCTGCTTGCGGATGTGCTAGCCAGCGGCTGGGAGTCTTTGCTGCGCATAGTGGTGGAAGCCTCACTGCCGCGCCAACCTTTGTATCAAGCCTTGAGTGACTTCTCCCAGCGCTCGCGCGGTTGTCGTATTCATTTAATTGAAGCTCAACCCGCTGGTTGTCAGGCGGTGATCACCAAGCAAGCCGCCGACATGGTATTTGCCAGCCAGACTTATGCCGGCGTGACCTGTTTACCCTTATTGACCACGGTTTACGTGCCGGTCTGTGCGCCTGAGCACCCGCTGACTGGGCTTAATGAGGTTACCGCCTACGATCTAGACTCGGAACTGGAGCTAGTACTGGCCGAAGGCAAAGAGGCAGAACAAGGCTGGGAGCGCGCTAAACAGCGCTGGGTGATCAATCACTTACACGATACGCTGTCTTTATTACGTCGAGGTGTGGGCTTTGCTTGGCTACCGTTGGAAGTGATCACGCCGTTATTGGAAGCTCGGTTGCTGGTGCGGTTACCGATGGCGAACCAAGCGTTGCGCAAGCGCTTTACCCACCTTATTTTACCGCACGCCACCCCACCTGGTCCTGCAGCCAGCTTATTGCTAACTTTGATCCGCCAGCACTACACCGCCGCCTAAACTGGTGGTCCACATTAAAGTCTAGTGCCTCTTATATCTCTGCCCAAACTTATCCAGCTTTTAAGCCTAACGGCCCCCTAACCTGAGCCTAACCTTGCCTCCTAGCTAAGCCTCAGCTCAGGCATAGTCTTGCCAGCGGCCAATGGCTTCCTTATGCTGAAGCTCCTACTTTAGCCCAAGGAACCCCCATGCTTAACAGTCCGGAGTGTAAAACCCAAGTGTTTGATTTTGATCAGCAGATAGACCGTCGCCCAACGCGCGCCTTAAAATGGCTTAAATACGAAGGCACAGACATTTTGCCCATGTGGGTTGCGGATACAGAATTTAAAGCACCACCGGCGGTCATAGAAGCCCTCGCTAAGCGCGTTGAGCATGGCATCTTTGGTTATAGCCGCCCTAGCCCACAATTAACTGAGCTTATTATCCAGCGCATGAGCGATCGCTATAACTGGAAAATTGAAGCTGACTGGCTGGTCTATATGCCAGGAGTGGTGCCAGCTCTGAATCTGGCGTGTGAAACCTTTACAGCGCCCAACAGTAATATCATTACCGTTAAGCCGATTTACTATCCGTTTTTACACGCGCCGGGCTTTCATGGGCGCAAAGCCGCTTATGTAGACATGGTAGAGGTTGATGGCCGTTGGTTGCTGGATTTAGCGCAGTTAGAAGAGCAAGCCAAACACAGCGACTTATTTCTGCTGTGTAACCCCCATAATCCGGGCGGCACTATTTATAGCGAAGCGGAATTACTGGCCATCAATGAGATTGCCGCGCGTCACAATGTGATTGTGTGCTCTGATGAAATTCACTGTGACTTATTGCTCGACGAAGGTAAGCCGCATATTCCGTATGCCGCCTTAAATGATGATGCGGCTAATCGCAGTGTGATTTTAATGGCACCAAGCAAGACTTTTAACATTGCCGGACTGTGCTGCTCATTTGCCATTATCCCTAATCCTGAATTGCGTAATCGTTTCACTCGCGCGGCGCGCGGCATTATGGCAGATGTGAACTTATTAGGATTTGTGGCCGCCGAAGCCGCCTATCAAGACGGTGACGACTGGCTGGCCGCCCAGTTAGTATATTTACGCCAAAACCGCGACCTGCTGGTAGAGCGCCTTAATCAGGTGCCAGGTGTTAAAGTGCTCTCACCAGAAGCCACTTACTTGGCGTGGATTGATATCAGTGGTCTAGATCTTGAAGATCCGATTGGCTTTTTTGAACAAGCGGGAGTGGGCGTTTCATCAGGCGGACAATTTGGTGGCAGTGACTTTATTCGCCTTAACTTTGGCTGCACCCGCGCCATGTTAGAAGAAGCCTTGGATCGCATGATTAGCGCCATAGAAACTCGCTAAGTAGCACCGGCGCTGAAACTAGCTTATAAACTACGCCGCTTAACCTCTGTCACAGACAAAGCTTAAGCGGCGTTTTGCATCTAGATGAGCCGGCCAGAAACATTAAAGATTTAGGGTGGGTGTGTTTGGTTTGGCTCATCTCGTCTACTTCACCCTTTACACCTCGCCCCTCACAGTACTTACCGGTACTTAAAAAACAGACACAAAAAAGACCTTGCTTTGCAGCAAGGCCTTTTTCGTTTTTTTGGCGGAGGAGCAGGGATTTGAACCCTGGATGGGCTATAAACCCATGCCGGTTTTCAAGACCGGTGCATTCAACCACTCTGCCACCCCTCCGAACGAGACGAATAATACTGATAGCGAGGAGCACTGTAAATAGCTAAATGTTTAACTGCTGACTAATACAGCAGTTTTGAGGCTTTTTAAGTTTTAACGCTCAAAAAACAGACTTTCTGTTAGAATATAGTCCTAGTTAAGTCTCTTATTAAAGAGTAGACCCTCCCAAAACCGCACCCTTCGCCTTAAGATCTTTATGGCTAACTATGGCTTGGCATGGCTAACGCTCGACTCGCTGCTCAAACTCGCGCAAATTGGCCGTATCGGGGGCAGCACTAAGTTATGCCTATAGAGTTGTAGGCGCGGCTTTTATTTTAGTTGCATTTTGAATACAATTTTAACCCTAGCTGTATCCACTTACCGCATCACTCTTTTATTGAGGTTCTATGCACTTTAAACATCGACTGCGCGATGCAACGCTCGCCGGACTCGCCGCGTTCACCGCCGTAATCGTGCTGAGCTATCTGAAAAACTGGACACACTTTATGGTGCTCAGTGCCCCCCTGGGTGCCACCTTAGTACTGTTGTTGTTACTGCCGTCAGCGCCGCTTTCTCGACCTAAACACGTGATTTTAGGGCATCTGTTAACCACAGTGTTGTCTGTGATTGGCTTAAAATTTATTCCCGATCCCATGATTGGTTTAGCCGTTTGCTTTGGCTTAAGTTTTACCTTAATGGTGCTAACTGACACCCTGCATCCGCCCGCTGGTGCCAACCCTATTTTGATTTACTTAGCGGATCCTGACTTAGTGCCGTTGGACTTTATCTTGCCTACCTTATTCGGCACCTTATTTATGGTCGGCTTTGCCAGTGTCTACCATTACATTTTTACACATAGACGCTACCCTTTTGGCTCCAAAGTGCCCAAAGCCAGCAAGGTAGAAGAAGCAGCAAGTCCGTCTGAGCCGAGTACTGCAAACGCAAGCTCGGTTGACCCTAGAGCAGAAAGCCGCATTAAAGATTCTTATTAAGCTCTGTGGTTAATGAGTCGACCAAGCATTAAATTTGAGAAGGATGAGGCGTTTGCCTCATCCTTCTTTTGCTCTCGCCCTTAACTCTTAAGCACTTACTGTCAACTAGCTTAACTTTCCTACCTGCCTTTAAGCCACGTGTAGGCGAACACTTGTTCTCGCTACGCCGCAGGCGTAAATCATTATGACAACGACAACAATTAGCGATGCGACGAACGAGCTCGGTAGTTAAGGTTACGCCCTTATCCGTTAGAGCGCAGACGCAAAAAGAGCGCCTAAGCGCTCTTTTTAAACTAACCGTTAATTACGGTTAACAGTTGTTCAGCCTATTAGCTTAGAAATGCCATTCTAAGTTAACAGTGGCTGCGTCTGTGTCGGTACCAATGCCATCTTGGTTGCCGAACTTGTTACGCCAGTATTCATAACCCACACCCACCCAAACGGTGTTGTCTTTGTTAAAGGCCAGTTTACCGGCATCAACCATCAACGAAGTACGTACTAGCTGCTCATCAGTAGTGCCCTGACCTTTAGCTGTTGCCCAGTTACCAAAGCCTTGAAACTTCATCGGTACTACGCCTAGTTCGAATGGCAGGCCCCAAGTCAGATTATAGATGGTGTAATCGTTGAAAGTAATGTCTCTTTGGCCAACTGGCTTAAAGCCATTATGGTTACGCTCATGAGCGTAAAGTACTGAGAAGTCCAAGAAACCTTTTGGCACATCAAACTTCAAAGTAGGACCCACTACGATCATTTGCTTGCGAGGAGCAAACTGAGTGTTCTTGGTATTGGCATCAAAGCCAGCCGTTACGGCTACTTCTTTAACTGGACCAAAGCTAAAGTCTTGATTAAACACTTTCCCCAAGTGCAGCTGATGACGATAAGTCACGTAAGCTTCAAACGCACCTTTATTATCGTTAGGAGCAAAAGCATTGCCCCCTGTTGTATCGTTCGCAGGATCAGCGCTGTTAGACTGCAGCAAATCTACGTTGAAGAAGTTTTGGCCATAGTCATAACCACTAGCATGAGTCAGGCTTAGAATATGTTTTTTAACTTTTGAATCGATTGTAGGCTCGGTAAATTCAGTACCGTAGCGGTAACCAACAAAAGTATCAGACCAGTTAGCGGCGCTAACATGAGGGGCAGCTACGGCCATGGCCAGAGCAGAAACGGTTAAAATGCGCTTACTAATTTGCTTCATTCGTGATTCCCTTACATAGTCAAAGTGCGACGTCCTGATTTTTATATTTAAACGGCGTCAGCAGTGTGCATTCAGTTATAACTTGAGACACAAAAATGATGCCACAAAGCGACACCAAAAAGCTACATTTTGTTCACAATAACCTGATGCTAATGACAACAAAGCTGCAGAGCGTGATCCAGAGCAAGCTTTTTCAAACTATTTTTCAGTTGATTTCATCATACGTTAACACAGCATTTTATCAGTTAATTCAGTGGCTACTGCCATTAACGCTGCTCTATGGCCGAGTGCCACCTGCGCATTGGGAAAGACGACTGCTTCATCTTGTTCCGCCACCCGCCACTGCCGATCTCCGTCGGTCGCTAGCAAAGTATCGGGCGAAAAAGGGCTAAAGTTGGCTACATCGTCGGAAAAATGAAAACAAAATTGTGTACTGTGCTTAGTGATTTCTTGACACACTTGAAACACGCGAAGATCTGTCAAAGCTAAGAGAGGTGGCTGCCAGCTGGGCTCACTGAGCTCTGCGCTCAAGCATTGCTGCAATCTGTCTAAGCGCCCCACCTCGTTCTGACCAAAGGGCATCACTTTGCCTAGCTCTATCGTTAAGGACTGCGCACCAAACTGCTGCGCACTAAAGCAGCTGAACGTAGGCGCCGGCGCATTTGACAGTAATAAGGTGTTAATGTCAGCCGCAGCTAGAAAAGCCAACAAGTCACGGGAATAGGTGTGAGATGCCATATAAGGATACACAGCAAACTGCTCATACTTTGAAGGGCGGATCGCGGTGTGTAAGTCATAATGCAGCCGCTTAGCGCCGCTGCGGGCATGATAAAAACGCGCCATATAATGTTCGAGCTTGGCCGCTCGCTCTCGTTCTTTATTCGCCGCTGGTTTGTTTATGACAGCTTTATTTGCTACCGATTTATTTACGACAGCTCTATTTATATCAGCCCCGTCAACCTCGATTTTTTGGCCATGCTGACCACAAAAAAGGCGATTGAGATTGTCTTCCACTTCCCGCACCGCTAAATTCATGGCCTCTAAATTGCCAAAAATAAGTAATAAGCGCTGCGCGCTGACTAATCGGCCACTGACAATCTCGGCCAACAGCCGTTCGCACATTTCGATAGGCGCGGTTTCATTGCCGTGAATGCCACAAGAGATAACGATATCTTTATTCGCCGTATCATTCTTAGCCTCATCCTTCTTAACTGCAGATGCGGGCTCCACACAGAGCACGCCGCTGTCCCACACTTCAATGCGCCCACCACTGGCGAGCGGTACGCTAAACGGCGCTAAACCATCGGGATTAGCGCGACTAAGTGTTAAAAAATTATTAAGCGGGCTGGTAGTCATGAGGCCTCCGTATGCAGAGAAAAGTGCTCTCGCTAAGAAATACACAGATATAGAAGGAGCGAAGATTAGGGAATGAATGAGGAAAGGCTAAACAGACCAAAACACGAAATCTCAGTCCAACGGAAAGTCGTCAGCTGTGCGCAGTATATAACAAGACGGTGTTTATCTTTAACGTACGGCGCACAGCGTAAGGCGTAGTGAAAAGATAGAGGGGACAAGTGTTTCTTATCCCTTACGCCTCACTCTCTGCGCCTTTCCCCTCACGGCATTTAACTACACACCGGCCTTGGCAAAGGCGGCATTAACCAGCGCTTGGGCTTCGGCGATCAACAAGTCTAAATGCTCGGCACCGCGAAAACTTTCGGCGTAAATTTTATATACTTGCTCGGTACCACTGGGACGAGCGGCAAACCAGCCTTGCTCGGTCACCACTTTTAAACCGCCAATGGAGGCTCCATTACCCGGCGCCGTGGTTAAGCGCGCGATAATAGCGTCGCCGGCTAAAGTTTGTGCCTCAATCACGTTCGGATTGAGCGTGGCCAAGACCTGCTTTTGCGCCAAGCTGGCAGGCGCGTCAACCCGCTTATATACTGGCTCGCCTAATTGCTCAACTAAGTTGGCGTAATAAGCATGAGGCGTAAGACCGGTCACGGCTAAGATCTCAGCGGCCAATAAAGAGGGAATAAAACCGTCTTTATCGGTGCTCCACACTTCACCATTTTTACGCAAAAATGAAGCACCGGCGCTTTCTTCACCGACAAAGCCTAGCTTGCCGGCCAGTAAATCTTGCACATACCATTTAAAGCCCACCGGCACTTCCATTAAGCGTCGGCCCAGTTGTGCGGCGACTCTGTCAATCATGGAAGACGAAACCAGCGTCTTACCCACGGCCAGGCTTACTGGCCACTCAGATCTATGGGTAAACAAATAATGAATGCACACCGCCAAATAATGGTTGGGGTTCATTAAGCCTTGGCTATCAACGATACCGTGACGGTCATAATCCGGGTCATTGCCACAACTGATATCAAAGTCATCTTTGAGTGCCAACAGATTAGCCATGCTATAAGGGCTTGAGCAATCCATGCGAATTTTACCGTCATGATCAAGGGTCATAAAAGAAAAAGTCGGATCTTGGCTGGGGTTCACCACGGTAATATCGAGCCCATAACGCGCGGCGATATGCGGCCAATAGGCCAAGCCTGCGCCACCTAAAGGATCGATACCGATACGAATGCCGGCTTTTTTGATGGCCGCCATATCGATAACGTCGCCTAATTCGGCCACGTAATGCTCGATATAATCAAACTCCACCGCTTGGGATAAAGCTTGGCTTATTGATTGGCGGCGAATGCCCTCGCCTTTGGCGGCAATCAGCTGGTTAGCGCGGTCTTGGATCCAACCGGTGGCCTCGCTGGAGGCAGGACCGCCATCGGCACCGTTGTATTTAATGCCACCATCGCGGGGCGGATTATGCGAGGGCGTGATCACGATACCGTCGGCCAAGGCGTGAGGATGGGCGCGATTATGATTTAAAATGGCGTGGGAGATCACCGGCGTCGGCGTATAGCCGCGCTCCGTTTGAATTCTCACCTCTATGCCATGAGCAGTAAGCACCTCCAGCGCCGAACCCCACGCGGCCTCAGACAAAGCATGGGTGTCCATGCCTAAATACAAGGGCCCAGTCAGCTTTTGTAAATGGCGATACTCACTGATGGCTTGGCAAATGGCGTGAATATGGGCTTCGTTAAAGCTCACATCCAGCGCACAGCCTCTATGACCAGAGGTGCCGAAGGCGACCTTTTGCTCCGCAAGACTGACATCGGGCGTTAATTGGTAATACGCCGCCATTAAGCGCGGCACATTAATAAGTTCGTCCGGATTGGCGCGCAGGCCCGCTCTGGGGTGTGTGCTCATTGCTTTCCTTATTTTACAAATCCATGTTTACACATGCGTGTTTGCACTGTCGTATTTAAAAAATTCAAGTTAAATACTGTGCGATACCCGCTCAATTAAGCCGTGTGCATACCCCATGGCCGCCATCAGCTGCGCCACTATATTGCGCTTGCGTCCGGTATTGGTGTTAGTGATCACCCAATAAGGGCTACCGGCGATGGCTTTAGGCTTGGTGGTATTGCCACTGGCCAGCAAGGCCGCTTCGTCGTCGGCAAAATAAATTCGCTTGCGCCCTTTAATGTCATTCGCCTGTGCAAACGCGGTCGGGTTTTCTTGATACAAGACCGATAAGATGTGCATAAAGCGATCAATGGCCGACTCTTGAGACTTCAGCTCTTCACCCTTTAACATTTGCTCTATGCCCTGCCCCAGCAAGAGCTCAGGCTCGGCTTTAACCACCTCTTTTTGCGGCTCACCTATTTGTGGCTGAGCTGTTGGTAACAGGTGATGGGCCACCACCGGCTCTATTTTCAGTAAGCGCCGTAATATATCCGAAGCACTTTCACCAATATGGCGTGTATTACTGGCAATGTAACGATAAAGCTCTTCATCTACCTCTATGGTTTTCATCATATTTTTTGGCATGTCCACTCCCAATGACGGATTTTGATTATACATGGTGCGAGCTAAGTGCCCAAGTAGGTTGCACCGCTTGCGCGAGCAAGCAACAATGTCGGCCTTGATTTTTGACTGGGATATTCTTATGCAACTGAATTTTCGTCGCCAAGGGCAAGGCCAAACAGTAATCCTTATCCACGGTTTATTTGGCAACTTGGATAACTTAAATGGCCTCGCCAAAGCCTTGGCTGAGCACTATGACGTGGTGAGCGTCGATGTACGTAATCACGGACTCTCGCCGCGCAGTGCACAGATGAATTATCAGGTGATGGCCCAAGATATATTGGCGTTAATTGAGCAACTTGAACTCAGCAAGCCTTGGCTTGTCGGTCATTCTATGGGCGGAAAAATAGCCATGATGACCGCAGGCCTAGCCCCAGATCTGATCGCCGGCATTGTGGTTGCTGATATGGCGCCGGTGGCTTATACCCAAGCCCGCCACACCGAGGTATTCGCCGGTTTAACGGCGGTGGCAGCAGCAGATTGCGCCAATCGAAAAGAGGCGGATGTAATATTAGCCCAACACATACAGCTGCCGGGCGTGCGGCAATTTTTGCTGAAATCATTTGTGCCCAAGACCACAGATGCCGGTGAATCAGGCAGCTGGCGCTTTAATGTCCCCGCCCTGCTTGAGCAGTATCCGCATGTTATGAGCTGGCCTGGGGTTGAGCCGGCCTATCTTGGGCCCGTGCTCTTTATTAAGGGTGGCGAGTCCGATTACTTACTGCCTGAGTATCAAGCAGAGGTCGTCGCGCAATTTCCACGGGCAACAGCGAAAGTGATCCCAGATACTGGCCATTGGTTACATGCGGAACAGCCCCAATTGTTTAACCGTTTGGTGATGGATTTCTTAGGCAAGGTCGGTTAACAGCGCCATTTGCTTTATGGTATAGTGCCGACAATTTAAAAAGATCGGGCAGCATGATGTCATTAGAACAAATAGAGCTTTTGGAAACTTGGGGTCTCAAGTTTTTCTTTATCGCCATCTTTCTCTTGATTGGCCTGGCAATTCAAGATGTACTCAAACGCGGCAATGTGCCTAAGTTTGGTCGTTATATTGTTTGGGCCGTGCTGTTTTTGGGCTGTTCCGGCTTTATTGCCAAAGGCATCATCGAAGCCTTCTGGGAAGGGGCTGGTGTAGGTTAGCCATGGCAAAACAGGATGCTGACAGAACCACGCTGGACTTATTTGCCGATGAGCGCAGACCGGGTAGACCCAAGACCAATCCTCTGCCTCGCGAAGCTCAGCTCAAGTTCAATAAGCGTAATCAGCTTAAGCGCGACCGAGCACGGGGTTTAAGCCGTATCGAGCTAAAAGTCGATCAGGCAATGCTACATAAATTAAATGTATTGGCCGCCGAGCTTCAGCTAAGCCGAGCCGATTTGATCCAAACTTTACTGTCACAACAGCTCGAGCTGCACGACAGTCAGTAGGCCGACCGGCCTAACCACTCACATTTACGACAGGTACAACATTATTATGGCAAGTGTAGGTCTGTTTTTTGGCAGTGATACCGGTAACACCGAAGCTATCGCCAAGATGATCCAGAAAGAGCTGGGCAAGAGTCTGATTGCAGTACACGATATTGCAAAAAGCACCAAAGAAGATATCGCAGGCTTTGATTTGCTGCTGCTAGGCATACCAACTTGGTACTACGGTGAGTCTCAGGCGGATTGGGATGATTTCTTTCCTGAGCTGGAAGATATCGACTTCAACGATAAGCTAGTGGCCTTATTTGGTTGCGGCGACCAAGAAGATTATGCCGAGTACTTTCTCGATGCCATGGGCACGTTGCGTGAGATTATCGAGCCTAAAGGCGCCATTATCATTGGCCATTGGCCTACCGAAGGCTATGAGTTTGAAGCCTCTCGTGCCTTAGTCGACGATGCGCACTTTATCGGCTTAGGCATAGACGAAGACCGCCAGCCTGAGCAAACGCAGGCCCGAGTGAAAGCTTGGTGTAAGCAGATATATGAAGAAATGTGCTTAAAAGAGCTGGAAGCTTAATTCACCAGCCACGGTCTAATAGGGATGCAAGACGCGTCCCTTTTTTATAGTAAGTGTTAGTTAGGTGCTAGCTTGTTGTAATAAACCTATTTGAAACGTAAGTTAGCACCCACAAAGACCCACAACCCCCAATTGATGCATTTGAGAGCCAGATATGAAAAAGTTAACGATATCACTGCTACTATTGCTACTGCCCTGCACCTCGGTGTGGGCCAATATTACCCCTTTGCCTTTACCCGCAGATAAAGGCCAACCTATTGGGCAGCTACTACTGCACACCGCCCAAGAAGAAGATACTTTAACAAGCTTGGCTCGCTATTATGGTGTTAGCCCTATTTTGATGATTGCGGCTAACCCCGATCAAGACTTGTTACTGATTAAACCCGGCCAACAAGTGGTGATCCCCAACCAAATGCTGCTGCCTAAGGCCTCAACCAAAGGTATCGTCATTAACTTGGCCGAGCTAAGACTCTACTATTACCCAGAAGATGAACAAGCCGTGTATGTGTTCCCAATCGGTATTGGCCGCGTGGGACGTGCCACCCCGCTCACCACTACCAGCATTAGCCAGATGCGGAAAAATCCTACCTGGACGCCTACCGCCAACACTCATCGCGAGTATGCTGCCATGGGCAAACCCTTACCGGCAGTCGTGCCTGCGGGCCCTGATAACCCATTGGGCGAATACGCAATGCGCTTGGCTTATGGCAGCGGTGAATACTTAATTCACGGCACTAACGATCCAAAAGATATGGGCTTACGCTCCAGTGCGGGTTGCATTCGTATGTACCCTGAGCACGTAGAGTGGCTGTTTGCTCAAGTAGATACCGGTACTCAAGTACAAATTGTTAACCAATCGCTTAAAGTCAGTACCGACGAATATGGCCAAATCTTCGTCGAGTCTCATGAGCCGTTAACCACAGAAGGCACCGCTGATACCCGCCCGCTGGACATGAGCGACTTAGCACCTTTGTTTGAGCAAGGCGTTGATGAAGCGACCATCAGACAAATCATTGGTAGCCATCAGGCTACGCCGCAGCTGGCCGGTCAGGTGAACTAGTTCGCCATCTATCATTAACTTATTTGCCCAGCCAAGCGCTGGGCTTTTTTATGCCCATTAAACAGCTCTACTAAGGCCAAGAGTGCGCGGTAAGCCGCATATTGTATATGTGTGGGGCGAGGGGCGTGAGGCGTGAGGCGTGAGGCGTGAGGCGTGAGGCGTGAGGCGTGAGGCGTGAGGCGTGAGGCGTGAGGCGTGAGGCAATATTAAATTATAGGCAAAAAAAAGCCTGACCGAAGTCAGGCTTTTCAGTTGCACCAATAAAATTACTTGGTGTAACGACCCATCTGGTCCAGACGAGAGTTAGCGCGATCTGCAGAAGCACGAGCTTCAGCAACATCAGCAGCCAAACGATCGATTTTAGCAGAGTTAGCTTGCTGACCCTGTTGAACTGCTTGTAAGTCTTGTGCGATACCGTCCAGTTTGGTTTCGGTAGCGGTGTTTGAACTACAACCAGCTAACATCAAAGTACCAGCTACTGCTACTAACATCATTTTATTGCGCATTACATGCTCCTTGTTTCTATGAATAGTCTCTAAGACCACTTAGTCACCCTAAGTATGGACGAAGTTCCCCTATGTTCGCAAATTATTTTACAAACCATGACGTTAGGAAATTTTGCTCAAAGCTCTTAACTATCATTGATTCGTACTTTTTTTCGCACATAGAGCGTTCGTTCCACCTCAGCGATTAGTGCGCCTTCCTCATCCATAATATTAATACGAAAATGGGGAAAGTGCTTATGACCATATTGGGTCGCCTTGAGTATCTCACTTAGCTGGTCTTGGCTCAAATGAATATCCGCATATACACGGCCTTTACCTGGCTTAATGAAGGTGATTTTGGCTGCGCGATCCCATATATAGTAGCCATTGCCAAGAATTCCCATTAATAGCATTGAGTAGACAGGATCTGTCATGGAGAACAAACTGCCACCGTATTGGGTACGGTTGGCGTTTTTATTCCACCAGCGTAATACCAAACCGATACGACACTCGCGGTAGTCTTGGCTTAGGTGTTCAATGCGAATGCCAGCCCCCCAAAAAGGCGGCCAACAGTTCATCAGGAATTTAAGTAAGCGGGGGCGAGCAAATATCTGCTGCATCTATCTCATCCGACCAGTATCAATAATCACCGATAGTAGCAAAAACAAACTGCACTAACAGGCTTATTGCCCTAGATCATGGCACCGGCTCACAAAACTAGATTGCGGTTGCCTTTAAAGGTAGAAAGAAGCACAATGAAGGCAATAAACACACGAATTGCGAAACTTTATTCTTATGGCTGACAACAATCAAGCTTTGAAAAGAGCAGGCCTCAAGGTGACGCTCCCCCGCGTAAAAATCCTTGAGTTGCTCCAACATCCTGATACTGAACATGTAAGTGCAGAAGACCTGTACAAAATGTTGCTCGATCAGGGTGAAGAAATTGGTCTAGCTACCGTTTATCGTGTGCTAAACCAATTTGACGATGCAGGTATGGTCGCGCGCCACCATTTTGAAGGCGGCAAGTCTGTATTTGAATTAGCATCTCAAGAGCACCACGATCACTTGGTGTGCTTGGACTGTGGCAAAGTTATCGAATTTCATGATGAAATTATCGAAGAACGCCAACAAGTGGTGGCCAGTCAATTTAATATCAAATTGACGAATCATAGCTTATATCTGTATGGTCATTGCCATGACAAGCCGTGTCGTCATAACGACGAAGATAACTAGTCTGACGTTGCCTAAGGTTGAAAAATATAGGGCATAAAAATTTAAGACATAAAAAAGCCGCACACGTTGCTAACACCGATCAGTTAAGAAATTTTGGCGATCGGTTGACCGATCCTTATACGGCGTCAGAATACCCTCATCACCACATGGTATGAGGGTATTTTTTTGCTTGCTCACTGGTTACTCGACACCGATACATTTGCCGTTCCTGAGTCGTTATCGACCTTTCACAAACACCTTCCTCTGGACTGGATTCATACCGCGCTAGAGCAAACGGATAAAGCGAGTGTCAGGCGGCGAAAGCTCCCCGCCGAGCTGGTGGTCTGGTTGGTTATCGCCATGGGATTATTTCGTGACCGTTCGATTAGTGATGTGGTAGACAAGTTAGATCTTCAACTGACCAATAAGCTGGGAGAGTCCGTCGCGCCCAGTGCCATTCCCCAAGCTAGACAACGTCTGACTAGCGAGCCATTAGCCGCCTTGTTTAACCTCACGGCTGCGCGTTGGATTGCAGAAGAAGACGGTAAGGATACCTGGCATGGACTTCGACTTTATTCTGTCGACGGCACCCAATTTCGCACTGCGGATACCCCCGAGTTAGCCAAACACTTCGGTTACGTTAAACACAGTAAAACGGCCCATACTGAATACCCCGTTGTTCGTCTGTGTGCCTTTAGTTCTCTGCGTAGTCGCATGGTTCATCATGTTGCTTTTGGCCCGAGTCATCAGGGAGAAGTCACTTATACTAAGCAACTGCTTGCGCATGTCCCCGATCACAGCCTAACGATATTTGACCGTTGTTATCTCAGTGCAGAATTATTGATTAACTGGCAACGCCAGCATCCTCACGCGCACTGGATGGTACCCATAAAAAGTAACACCCAATATACGGTGCTGCACTCGTTTTCAGAGTGCGATCATCTGGTGGAAATGAAAGTGTCACCTCAGGCAAGAAAATTAGATCCTTCCTTGCCGGAGCACTGGCAAGCGCGGCTGGTACTTTACCCTGAGCCGGTTAGCAGCAACCATATCAAGGGCGTACTGTGCTCGTTAGTCGATGGACAGCAGCACTCAGGCCAAGCGTTACTGGATGTCTATTTTGAGCGGTGGGAGATCGAAAATAGTTATGGGGAAATTAAACATCGGATGCTGGAGGATACGATTTTATTGCGCAGTCAGTCGGTTGAAGGTGTCACGCAGGAGCTGTGGGGGATTTTACTTGCCTACAATTTAGTGCGGGTGGAGATCAGCCGCATTGCTCACGAGGCAGACGTCTCACCGCTGCGGATTAGTTTTATGATGGCGTTAAGAGATATTCAGGATGAAGTAATGTGGTGTGCCATCGCCGCCCCCGGCACGATCCCCAAAAAGCTGAGGGCCATGCGCGAGCGAGTGAAGCGCTATATTTTGCCTGAAAAAAGAAAACGGCCCAAGAGTAGGACCGTTCGGATATCAAAAACTCGGTACCCCATTCGCTCTAAACACGCTTAACTGAATGGTGTTAGCACACGTTGCGGCTTTTTTGTGTCTGGTTTTCATATCGTGAAGAGTAAGGCGTGAGGTGAAAGACACCGCGTTTATAGACGTGGCTACTACCCTTCACGCCTCACGCCTTATTACTTATCTGACAGCTTTGTCTTAAGATTGATCTTCTTTACCCCACGAATCGCGCAGCGCAACCGTTAGGTTAAATACCAAAGCTTCGCTTTTGCTATCGCGGCAGAAATAACCTTCACGCTCAAACTGGAAGGCTTCTTCTGCGACTGCAGTAGCTAAAGAAGGCTCCACCATCACACCGCTGAGTATTTGCAGTGAGTCAGGGTTTAGCGCTTCTTCAAACGACTCTGCAGCGCCTGGGTTTGGCACATTAAACAGTCGGTCATATAAGCGCACTTCTGCAGGTACACAGTGACGTGCCGACACCCAATGGATCACACCTCTGACCTTGCGGCCATCAGCAGGATCTTGACCTAAGGTGTCGGGGTCGTAGCTACAGAAGATGGTGGTAATATTACCCGCCGCGTCTTTTTCTATGCGCTCAGCTTTAACCACATAGGCATTACGCAGTCGCACTTCTTTACCCAACACCAATCGCTTGTACTTTTTATTCGCTTCTTCGCGAAAATCCGCTTCATCGATAAAAATTTCGCGGCTAAACGGCAACTCGCGCGTGCCCATTTCTGGATTGCTCGGATGACGTGGTGCTTGCAAAATTTCTTCGTGATCTTCGCTTAAGTTTTCAATCACCAAGCGTACGGGGCGCAAAACTGCCATGGCACGCGGTGCATTCTCATTGAGATCGTCACGAATACAGGCTTCTAACATGCCCATTTCGATGGTATTTTCTTGCTTCGTTACCCCAATGCGCAAACAAAATTCACGTATCGCCGCTGGTGTATACCCGCGACGGCGCAAGCCAGAGATAGTCGGCATGCGGGGATCATCCCAACCTTCTACATAGTTTTCTACCACCAGCTGGTTCAACTTGCGCTTCGACATCACCGTATATTCAAGATTAAGGCGAGAGAACTCATATTGACGGGGATGACAGTCAATACTGATGTTATCTAATACCCAGTCGTACAAACGACGGTTATCTTGAAACTCCAGCGTACACAATGAATGACTGATGTTTTCCAGCGCATCTGAGATGCAATGGGTAAAGTCATACATAGGGTAGATGCACCACTGATCACCGGTTTGATGGTGATGAGCAAAGCGCACGCGATACAACACAGGGTCGCGCATCACCATAAAAGGCGACGCCATGTCGATTTTAGCGCGCAGGCAAACCGTGCCTTCCGCAAACTCACCATTACGCATACGAGTAAACAGCTCTAAGCTGTCGGTAGGCAAGCGCTCACGATACGGACTGTTGCGACCAGGACTGGTTAATGTGCCACGGTATTCGCGAATCTCATCGGGCGTGAGCTCGTCCACATAGGCCAGACCCTTTTCAATCAATTCAACGGCGTAGCCATAGAGCTGTTCAAAATAGTCTGAAGAGTAGCGAATATCCCCGCTCCACTCAAAGCCAAGCCAGCGTACATCACGTTGAATCGACTCAACGTACTCTACACTCTCTTTTTCTGGGTTAGTGTCATCAAAGCGCAGATTACACTGACCTTGATAATCTTGAGCGATGCCAAAGTTCAGACAGATGGATTTGGCATGGCCAATATGAAGATAGCCGTTGGGCTCTGGCGGAAAACGCGTCTGTATTGACTGATGTTTGCCGTTGGCCAAATCTTCATTAATGATTTGGCGAATAAAATTGCTAGGACTTGGGTCCACCTGACTCATTCATACACCTCGAACGTGGGAATGGCATTTACAAACGACTATGATCCATGATCTACGGCCACGGCTCAAGTGCCAGCACACAATAATTGAGTTGTGCCCGACCTTTACACCACAACCGCCGGTTTACTCGCGCCATTTAACAATAAAAAAGCCGCCTTGCGGCTAACACCGATCAGTTAAGAAATTTTGGCGATCGGTTGACCGATCCTTATACGGCGTCAGAATACCCTCATCACCACATGGTATGAGGGTATTTTTTTGCTTGCTCACTGGTTACTCGACACCGATACATTTGCCGTTCCTGAGTCGTTATCGACCTTTCACAAACACCTTCCTCTGGACTGGATTCATACCGCGCTAGAGCAAACGGATAAAGCGAGTGTCAGGCGGCGAAAGCTCCCCGCCGAGCTGGTGGTCTGGTTGGTTATCGCCATGGGATTATTTCGTGACCGTTCGATTAGTGATGTGGTAGACAAGTTAGATCTTCAACTGACCAATAAGCTGGGAGAGTCCGTCGCGCCCAGTGCCATTCCCCAAGCTAGACAACGTCTGACTAGCGAGCCATTAGCCGCCTTGTTTAACCTCACGGCTGCGCGTTGGATTGCAGAAGAAGACGGTAAGGATACCTGGCATGGACTTCGACTTTATTCTGTCGACGGCACCCAATTTCGCACTGCGGATACCCCCGAGTTAGCCAAACACTTCGGTTACGTTAAACACAGTAAAACGGCCCATACTGAATACCCCGTTGTTCGTCTGTGTGCCTTTAGTTCTCTGCGTAGTCGCATGGTTCATCATGTTGCTTTTGGCCCGAGTCATCAGGGAGAAGTCACTTATACTAAGCAACTGCTTGCGCATGTCCCCGATCACAGCCTAACGATATTTGACCGTTGTTATCTCAGTGCAGAATTATTGATTAACTGGCAACGCCAGCATCCTCACGCGCACTGGATGGTACCCATAAAAAGTAACACCCAATATACGGTGCTGCACTCGTTTTCAGAGTGCGATCATCTGGTGGAAATGAAAGTGTCACCTCAGGCAAGAAAATTAGATCCTTCCTTGCCGGAGCACTGGCAAGCGCGGCTGGTACTTTACCCTGAGCCGGTTAGCAGCAACCATATCAAGGGCGTACTGTGCTCGTTAGTCGATGGACAGCAGCACTCAGGCCAAGCGTTACTGGATGTCTATTTTGAGCGGTGGGAGATCGAAAATAGTTATGGGGAAATTAAACATCGGATGCTGGAGGATACGATTTTATTGCGCAGTCAGTCGGTTGAAGGTGTCACGCAGGAGCTGTGGGGGATTTTACTTGCCTACAATTTAGTGCGGGTGGAGATCAGCCGCATTGCTCACGAGGCAGACGTCTCACCGCTGCGGATTAGTTTTATGATGGCGTTAAGAGATATTCAGGATGAAGTAATGTGGTGTGCCATCGCCGCCCCCGGCACGATCCCCAAAAAGCTGAGGGCCATGCGCGAGCGAGTGAAGCGCTATATTTTGCCTGAAAAAAGAAAACGGCCCAAGAGTAGGACCGTTCGGATATCAAAAACTCGGTACCCCATTCGCTCTAAACACGCTTAACTGAATGGTGTTAGCCTTGCGGCGGCTGATTAAACTAAATCATAACTTTATGCGGTTTCTTCAACTGCTGCTATCGGTAAGCTTTGCGTCACATAACGCCCAGGTGCTGGCATTAACGCAGGACACTCCACCGAACCCACGGTGCGAGCAGGCACTTGCTTTTCACCTAAGAAAGGCGTCGCCCACTGCTGCCAATGTGTCCACCATGAGCCGTCTTCGCGTTTAGCTGTCGCTAACCACTGCTCTGGATTGTCGAACTTCGACTCACTCAGCCAATAACCATACTTATTTTTGCTTGGCGGGTTAACCACACCGGCCACGTGCCCTGACTCACCCAACACCATGGTTTTGTCTCCACCCAAGAGGTTAGAGCCCTTGAAGGTGGCGTCCCACAGCGCGATGTGATCTTCTTTGGTCGATAAGAAGTAGCTAGGAGTGGTAACTTTGCCAAGATCGATGGCAACGTCGCCAATCTTAACCGCACCCGCTTCACTCAAACTGTTATTGAGATACAAGTCGCGTAGCAAGAAGTTAGCACAAGTGGCACTTAAGTTGGTGCTATCACTGTTCCAATACAAGATATCAAACTCTGAGGGCTCTTCGCCTTTCAGGTAGTTATCAATGTAATAGTTCCAGTACAAACTGTTTTCACGCAACAAACTAAAGGTTACGGCCATTTTGCGGCCATCAAAGTAGCCTTGGGCTTCGTTCATTTGTGCCATGGCATTGATGACCGGCGGGTTGATAAACACACCCACTTCACCTGGCTGCGTAAAGTCGAGCAAGGTAGTCAGATAGGTAGCGCTCTTCACCCGCGACTTAACACCCTTAGCCACATACGCAGCCTGCGTAGCCGCTAATAAGGTACCGCCAATGCAGTAACCGATGGCGTTTACTTCTTTCTCTTTGGTCACCTGCTCAATAACGCGAATGGCTTCCATGGTGCCAGACTGCACCAAGTCAGAAAAACTGATGTTCGCCTGCTCTTTTCCTGGATTACGCCACGACATAATAAACACCGTATGTCCTTGGTCGCGCAGCCAAGCCACCAAAGATTTTTGCTCGGTTAAGTCTAGGATATAATACTTATTAATAAACGGCGGTATGATCAGCAATGGCGTTTTATGTACCGTTTTAGTGGTAGCCGCATACTGGATCAGTTCAAAAATGTCATTTCTAAACACCACATCGCCCGGCGTCACTGCTAAGTTCTCACCTAAGGTGAACGCAGATTGGCGTGTCATGCGGATTTTTAACATGTCAGCACTGGCGGCCATGTCTTCTTGATACAGGGCTATGCCTTTTACTAGGTTCGCCCCTTTCTCTTCTATGGTGCGCAATAGCACCTCTGGATTGCTCCAGATAAAGTTAGTGGGAGAAAGTGCGTTAATGGTTTGGCGAAAAGTGAACTTTAAGCGCTCACGTACCGAGTCTGGCACACCTTCGACCACGTCCAGCATGTCGGTTAACGACTTAGAAAAGTGCAAATAAGACTGACGTATGAAGTCAAAGTGCGGGTTTTCTGTCCATGCTTTGTGCTTAAAACGGCGATCACCCGGAGGATCCGCCACTATGCTGGCAGCGCCGCTGTCTAAACTTTTCATCATACTGTTTTGGCAAATAGCTAACTGCCCCTGCCACCACTGCATCTGCATATCGAGCAAATGCATCGGATTGCTCGATATGGCTTTATAGAACAGTTGTAAATCGTCAGAGTTAACTTGAGATAAGGCGTCACTAACTGGGTCATCGCCCCACTTGGCCTTTTGCATTTCTGACCACATAGTTTCATTCCAATTAAAAAACTGCCCTATGGGGTCTTGATTGTTAAACGTATTTTGTAGCATTGCTTTTCCCTGATAGAGATTGCAGAGCCCCTACAACAAGAATGGGAAGGAGCCTTAAGACCCCTTCCCAACAATATGTTCTAGCTGAAGGGCTAACCCTAAACCGAATTTATTTTGGTGCGTCGGTCGCTATAGTTTCTAGTCCAGTTTTAAACTCTTGTGCAAGATCTGCTAATTTTTTAGCATCTTCCATCATTTGCTGGCTTATGCGGGTCATGGTTTCTAATTGCTTAGTCCCCATATTAACTAACGACTGCGCATCTTTAACCTGACTACCTAACTGCAGCTGCGCCAGACCAATTTCAGCGTATTGACGTGCTGCATCCAATTGCAAATTAGTCAATGCCGTAAAGTTATCTGCGACCAACTGGTTAAATTTCAGCACCGGCGCAAAGGTCTTGTCGCTGTCTTTATTAAAATTCTGGAACATATTGGTATACATTGCTTTATTTCCTTCTTAAAGAAGCCAATAACTGCGTGTATTACACTCGCTTGAGGATAACAGCCGTACCCATGCCGCCGCCAACACACAATGACGCTAAGCCTAGCTCAGTTTGGCTGCGTTGCAATTCGTGCAGCAAAGTAACCAAAATTCGGTTACCTGACGCCCCCAAGGGGTGACCCAAAGCAATGGCGCCGCCGTTGACGTTAGTTTTTTCCAATAACGTCTGCTCGGCAATATCATGCTGAGTGGATAACTGTCTTACCACACCCAAAGCTTGGCCAGCAAAGGCTTCGTTAAGCTCTAAGCGCTCCATTTGTGCCAGCGTCAAGTTAGCGCGTGATAACGCTTGCTTGATAGCAGGTACTGGACCCAGACCCATAATGGTAGGGTCTATGCCACCTTGACCGTAGCCAACCACTTCGGCGAGCGGAGTTAAGCCATACTTTTCAACCGCTGACTTGCTAGCCACGATAATGGCACTGCCGCCGTCGTTAATACCAGAGGCATTGCCTGCTGTTACTGAACCATCGGCTTTAAATGCAGGGCGCAAGCGTCCTAAAGACTCAACAGTGGTGCCGTCTTTCGGATATTCATCTGTATCAACGGTAATGGTTTCTTTACGCGTTTTAACTTCTACCGGCACGATTTCATCTTTAAAATGACCCGCTTTAATCGCGGCTACCGCTTTGTTTTGGCTCGCGGCTGCAAGGGCATCTTGCTCGTCACGGCTGATATTTTCTTGCGCAACTACGTTCTCGGCGGTCACACCCATGTGGTACTTATTGAACACATCGGTTAAGCCGTCATTGATCAGTAGATCACTCAAGGCCATGTCGCCCATTTTATGGCCGTTACGCAAATCACCCTTAGCGATAAAAGGGATTTGTGACATGTTTTCACAACCCGCAGCAACCACGATATCCGCATCGCCCGCTTTAATGTGCGCACAAGCGTCCATTAAGGTTTTCATACCACTGCCGCACACCATGTTCAGGCTGTAGGCTGGAACACCAACGGGAATGCCCGCAGCCAGTGCCGCTTGACGACCAATGCCCATGCCTTGACCGGCACTGATCACGTTGCCAACAATCACTTCATTAACGTGCTCAGGTGCCAGGCCTGCTTGAGCCAACGCACCTTTAATCGCAATACCGGCCAGCTCTGCGGCGGGAACAGTTCTTAATGCACCACAGAAACTACCAATCGGGGTACGCTTTGCAGCAACAATATATACAGGTTCAGACATAAATAACTTTCACTCCATTGATAATAAATAGCCGAATTTTAGTGCTTATTGCATGTACAGGCCGCCGTTCACGGACAGCGTTTCGCCTGTCACGTAACCGCCGTATTCACCTGCCAGATACAGTACCGCACCAGCAACTTCTTCCGTGGTTGCTAGGCGCTTAAGGGGGATAGTCGCCTTGATAGAATCCAGTACGTCTTCGCGGATAGCGGTAACCATTGGTGTCGCTGTGTAACCTGGGGCAACTGCGTTTACACTCACACCAAAACGCGCGCCTTCGGCCGCTAAGGCTTTAGTAAAACCAATCATGCCGGCTTTAGCCGCTGAGTAGTTCACCTGACCGTATTGACCTTTCAAGCCGTTAACTGAAGAGATATTGATAATGCGGCCAGAGCCTTGCTCACACATTTGGTTAAATACCGGCTGTGTTACGCTGAACAGGCTGTTGAGGTTGGTATCCATGACTTGCTGCCATTGGTCCAACGTCATTTTCTTGAAGGTGGTGTCACGAGTAATACCCGCATTGTTCACCAATACATCGATACGACCCAGCTCACGTAGCTTCTCGGCCAGCACTTCACTCACGGCACTATGATCACTCACATCCAGAGCTAATAATTGAATATCTTGTCCGTCCAGTTTTTCTTCTTGTAGCCATTGTTTAGCCTGTGCTTCTTTTTCTTTACCTGGGCGGTGAGTCGCAACTACTTTGTAGCCATTAGTTAAGAACATGCGACATACTTCTGTACCAATTCCGCCAGCGGCGCCGGTAACCAGTACAATTTTCTTATCCGTCATTAAATCACTCCTTGTGTGGGATTACTGCACAAGCTCAGTTCCATACTGAGCTGTTTATTATTTTTCTGCGCGTTTTTATTAATACCAGACCCGAAAGTCAACTATTCACACTCAGTAACCAGAACACTATAATCTTATTTTCATAACAAATGAAATTTATTTAACAGCACTTAAAAAACAAATCAAAATTTACATCCAAGCCGCTCCACAGAAGTACTTAATCTCATTAAGGAAAACGCAGTACCCAGTGATAAAATTGCATGCCGTTAGTTTTCATATTCACTTGAATCACCAGACTACCAAGCCGTTAAATTTAAACCTATATCTTACGGTGTGTTTACTACATTCACATGACAGAGAAAGATGACACCAACGCCCATTAGTTTACTAATCTGCCTTTGCCCTGATATCCCTTTAATCTTTTACTGGAGTAAGCACTCTAAATAAAATAATTACGCTCACCCATTAAGCTCGCCATCCTTTTGCGCTATATTGAGGCTGTTTAATAGTAAGCAGGAATACGCTCACGTTTTCTGCCGCCCAAACACACCTGCTCTTTACAGTATTGAAAGTGTCAGCAGATCATCGCAATTGTAGAGTAAGGCTACTCGGTTACCATGCCCTGCTTGCAGCATTAACGTCCCCCCCAATGACTGGTCAATAAACAATCAGCACACAGTTAAATTGGCGCACTACTCGCCAAGTGCTGCAGATTTCAGCGGCTTTTGCTTACTCTTGCAGCAAACAAACTAATTTCAATGACAAAGCGACTTTGAGTGTTGACAGCTAACGGGGTAGCCATTAACATTCGGCTCGCATTCAAGCAATGCAATTCCCCTTTAGTTCAGTTGGTAGAACGCCGGACTGTTAATCCGTATGTCGCTGGTTCAAGTCCAGCAAGGGGAGCCAATTTTAGTAGTAAGAAAACAGTAATAAAAAGTTTACCTGTTCCCCTTTAGTTCAGTTGGTAGAACGCCGGACTGTTAATCCGTATGTCGCTGGTTCAAGTCCAGCAAGGGGAGCCAATTTTAGTAGTAAGAAAACAGTAATAAAAAGTTTACCTGTTCCCCTTTAGTTCAGTTGGTAGAACGCCGGACTGTTAATCCGTATGTCGCTGGTTCAAGTCCAGCAAGGGGAGCCAATTTTAGTAATGAAGAAACTAGTAGTAAAAATTAGTAACAAAAACAGCAAGGCAAACTAAGTGTAAACCTCTTCCCCTTTAGTTCAGTTGGTAGAACGCCGGACTGTTAATCCGTATGTCGCTGGTTCAAGTCCAGCAAGGGGAGCCAATTTCTATCTTATCCTACGTCCTAGAAAGCACTCCTTTCGTTTTATGTAACACTGTCTCAGTTATACTCATCACCTCTTTATATACCCCGTTTTAACAAGGATTGTGGCTATGCGGGAACGAGCTCCCTTTGGTCAGGCTTTACTGCTATCTGGTTTTATTATGCTGTTACTCAGCATCTTAGTGCCTTGGTGGGCCAGCTACTCCGCCTTGCAGCAACAAGCGCAAATTATCAGCAGTCAATTAACCGCCACTTCAAGCTCTGATTCTGCAACTGCCGCTCTGGCCGGATTAGTTAATACCACAAGCGATCAGCCCTTAACCGATCCCGCACCCGCTTGGTGGTTTGGCCAATTAGGTGCCAACCAACAATACTCTCAAGGTGAAACGCTCCTATTTTATCGGCTTGATACCAAGGCCGCTAATCAGCAATGGGTTTGGGTTACCCTACCCTTGCTAGTGGCCAATCTACTGATTTTTATCACACTCTATCGTCGCTGGCGTCAGATTTATAACGTTGAGCATGCTCACTTGCAGAATATGCTGCTAGACCCAGAAGCCAATAACTTCCGTCACGAGCATCCCATTGCCAACGCTATTGTTAACTTACATCAAAACTATGATCAGCAGCTTAGTATTTTTAAGCGAGAATTACACGCGGCACAACAGCAAAGCTTTCAAGACAGCCTAACGCTGCTCGGTAACCGTTTTGCCTTTCGCCGCGACTTGGCGCTGCTGCTCAACGACGACAATCATCTGGCCAGTTCCACTTTGATGATAGTGCGCGCCAGTAGTCTGCAAAGCATTAATATCGAGCAAGGCTTTCAGGCCGGCGATCAGTACTTACAAGACATCGTCAAGATCGTGCGCAAGGTCATTCAGCCAGAGATAGGCGCTCACGGTTATCGCATCAGTGGCACAGACATCGCCGTGTTGTTTAAAGGGCAATGTGAGCCCTTAGCCCACCGCCTTGGGGATAGGTTGCAGCAAGAGTTATATCATTATCAGCATATTCATGAGCTGACTTGCGCCGCTTACATTGGCTTTACTCAATTATTGCCCGGGCAAAGCGCTGAGCATGTACTCACACGCGCCGATTTAGCGCTGGCACAAGCACAGGGCGAGGAGCCTAATAGTTGGAGCATGTTGCTTAAGCAAGACGAAGACGAGTCTATGGGTGAGAGCCAATGGCGTCAGCGTTTACAAAGCATGCTGGATGACAATCAAGTGTTATTGCAAGTACAGCCCGCGCAAATTTATAAGTCGGAAATGCAGGGTTATAACGAGATTTATACGCGCTTCCCCAATACCAGTGGCGGCACTTATCCCGCCAGCACAGTGTTCGCCATGTTGCAGCGCCTGAATATGTCGATGCAATTCGAGCAGAAAATCATTGAAGTGATCTTGACGCAAATTAAGCAGTCACCGTTAACGGGGCAACGCTGGGCCATTAATCTCACCCCCGCCAGTTTGCAGCAAAGCTCATTTTTAATTTGGTTAGAACGCATTTTATTGCGAGAGCGCGATATTACTTCAAAGTTAGTGTTTGAGTTAGACGAGCAAGTATTACAGCATCAACTTGAGGTCAATAAGCGCTTACTCGAGGTGATCCGTCGTGCCGGCGCTCGCTATGCGGTGAGCCGCTTTGGTCATGGTTATGGCTCGTTTCGTTTATTACAAGAGATCAAGCCAGACTACGTCAAACTTGATGGTTTACTGGTGAAACTGTTGCATCAAGACCACACCACTCAGCAGTTTGTACGCATGATTATCGATTTAGCTCAGCGCTTAGGCTGTCGTGTGATTGCGGAGGGGGTGGAAACCATGGAGCAAAAGCAATTGCTAGAGTCCATGCATATCGATGGGGTACAGGGCTACTTAATTGCGAAGCCCAGTGACTTTACTCACTTTAAGGCCCTGTCTTGAGGTCAGTTATTAAGGTGTAGGCGTCTTAAAACGGATTAATTGATTAATCAATTGGCCTAAGTGCCGGTAACGCTTGAGCTCTTCAGCGTTATAATGAGTCGACATAGTGGCTGAGCTATGACGATGTTTGAGATAGCGCATAATTTGTAGGCGATTAAAGCCCCCTACTTGATACACCAAGTTAAGCAGCGTTTTTACTTGCTCCGAGTCCAGCCCGCATATCTCTTCATAGCCTGCTTCCAGTGGGCTATGAATAGTGACCTCAACTTGGCTTAACTGCTTGGCCTCTTGTAAATACTCTAACCATTGCTCCACGTACATCGGCTTAGTGCCGGCCAGCAAATCAAAGTATCCTTTACCAGAGCGACAATCAGTCAGCAGTACCACGGCCAGTTTATCCGTATCGCAGCTAAAAGTAATAGTGCCCTGCTCACTCCAATCGAGTGCTTGTATGCGAATTTCAGCTTGGCCACCATCCGCCCCCTGCACCTTGAATATAAACACGTTTATTCCCCTATTGTCAGTAATGACCATCTTGGCGTAATCTCGCTGAGGAGTCAAAGTCGGACTTCACAGCCCCCTGATATAGGTGTATGGTCTGCCCTCAAGATATTTGGCTAGTTAGTAAGGAGTTCGTCATGCCCAATATGGAAGTGACCTTTAGTATTTCTGAATTGGCTCATGAGTTCGAAATTACTCCTCGTACCTTGCGCCATTATGAAGAGCTTGGCCTTTTGTCTCCAAGACGCAAAGGCAATGCGCGCATTTACAGCCACAAAGATAAATTTAGACTGGCCCTCACCATACGCGGTAAACGCCTAGGCTTTAGTTTGGCCGAAATGCGTGAATTATTTGAACTATATGACGCCGAGCACAGATCTCGCCCCCAGCTGCATTCCATGGTGGCCATGATCGCAGAGAAGCGCGCCAGTTTACGCCAGCAGCAAGCAGATATTGCTAAAGTGCTGGCCGAACTGGATGCGGCAGAAATTAAAGCTCGTGAGACGCTAGAAAAAATGAAGCATCATTAGACATAGCATTAAGCGCCTGGCGCCCAGCACCAAGGAAAACAAAGAACAGTGTTTTCTTTTAACTGGGCGCCGGGCGCTTGGGGCTCGGCGCTATTTGGTTAACAGCTAATACTGGCTAGCTGTTCGAAGTAATCAGGGAAGGTTTTTGCTGTGCACTTAGGATCTAAGATGATCACAGCGGTATCGCTTAATGCCACCAGCGAAAAGCACATGGCTATGCGATGGTCGTTATAAGTGGCAATCTCCGCCTCTTGTAACTCAGCCGTCGGTGTTACGACTATGTAATCTTCGCCCTCTTCGACTTCTACCCCTAACTTTCTCAGCTCGGTCGCCATTGCATACAGACGGTCGGTTTCTTTCACCCGCCAGTTATGAATGTTGCTAATGCGCGTGGTACCGGTGGCAAACAAGGCGGTGGTCGCAATCGTCATGGCTGCATCGGGAATATGGTTCATGTCCATATCAACCGCGCGCAGTGGACCGATATTTTCCGCTTCAATAAAGTTATCGCCCCAAGTGATCTTGGCACCCATGGCTTCCAATACATCCGCAAACTTCACATCACCTTGAATGCTGTTACTGCCCACGCCCGTAACCCGGACTTTACCTTTAATGGCACCCGCGGCTAAAAAGTAAGAAGCCGACGAGGCATCCCCTTCTACCAAGAACTGCCCTGGTGAGACGTAGGTCTGATTGCCTTTGATATAAAAGGTTTGGTAATTGTCATGTTCAAGCTCGACACCAAACTGACTCATGGCATGTAAGGTAATGTCGATATAGGGCTTAGAGACCAGCTCACCCTTAATGTGCACCCGGGTATCGCCTGAGGCCATGGGAGCGGCCATTAACAGCGCCGTTAAAAACTGGCTTGAAACAGAGCCATCGATATGCACATCGCCGCCCCACAAGCCCTTGCCATTAATAAATACCGGCGGATAACCGTCAGTTTTTAAATAGCTAATTTCTGCACCCGCTTCACGCAAGGCTTCTACCAAGTGCCCGATAGGTCGCTCCCACATGCGAGGCTCACCGGTCAGGGTAAACTCGCCTGTGCCCAAGCAAAGCGCCGCACATAAGGGGCGCATGGCAGTACCCGCATTACCTAAAAACAGCGATATGGGCTCAACAGCACTAAACGCGCGCCCTAACCCATGCACCACACATTCGGTTTTATCAGCCGACAATTCATACTGCACCCCCAGCGTCCTAAGCGCATCTAGCATATAACGCGTGTCATCACTGTCGAGCAGGTTGGTCAGGTGCGTAATACCCTGTGCTTGAGCCGCCAGCAACAGAGCTCTGTTTGACAATGATTTAGAGCCGGGCAAATTAACCGTGCCCTCCACCCGAGCAATGGGAGATAGTTTAAGGCTTTCCATATGATTCCTAGAGGTAAGAATAAACACAACTGAGCTATGAAGACGTTAACAGGAGGGGTGGCGCAGGGCAAGCTTACTGGCCCTGCGCGCCATCGCACCGGTTTAGCTAAGCACTTTAATTCAGCGCTTTAATTAAAAACCTGACATTAAGCGCCGTTACTCAACACCTTAGCCAACGCTTCTATGCAGCGTTGATTTTCCTGTGCAAGTCCAATACTGATGCGCAAGCACGTCGGTAAGCCGTAGCCGGCGATGGGTCGCACTATCACGCCTTCGCGCAACAAAGCTTCATACACAGGAGTCGCATCACGCTTAAGGTCCAGGGTAATAAAGTTAGCGCGGGATTTTACGTAGCTAATGCCTTGGCTTTCAAAGAAGGCTTCATAGCGTGCCATTTCTCGCTGATTTAAGCCTACAGCCTCACTCAAGTACTCAGTATCACCCAAGGCGGCTTCGGCGGCAGCCAGCGCTAAGCTGTTGCAGTTAAAGGGCTCACGCACTCGGTTTAACACACTGATTAATTCAGGGTGCGCCACCATATAACCGACCCGCAAACCCGCTAATCCATAGGCTTTAGAGAAGGTGCGCGAGACGATCAAGTTCGGATATTGCGCCAACCAGTCGATAGACGGATGACGTTCATCTTCCGCTACATACTCGGTATAGGCTTCATCTAATATCACCAACACTTGGCTGGGCACTTTAGCCAAAAAAGCGTTTAATTCCGCTTTGGTTAAGAAAGTACCGGTCGGATTATTGGGGTTAGTGATGCATACCAATTTAGTGCGCTCAGTAATCGCCGCCGCCATCGCATCTAAGTCATGACCTAAATCTTTCGCAGGCACCACTATGGCCTCGGCACCGTGACCTTGCGTGGCCAATGCGTAGACAATAAAGGTGTACTGGGAATAGACCACTTGTTGGCCTGCAGCGACGAAGGTGTGATACACCAAGTCGATCAGCTCATTGGAGCCATTGCCCAAGATCAACTGGTCGGTATTCACCGCCAGTTTTTCCGCCAATGCAGACTTTAAAGCAAAACCATTGGCATCCGGATAACGCGCCAAATCAGGCAGCGCCCGCTCAATGGCGGCCCGCGCCTTAGGCCCCAAGCCTAACGGATTTTCATTGGAAGCCAGCTTAATGCTGTTGCTAATGCCCAGCTCACGCTCTAGCTCTTCCACCGGTTTACCCGGCTGATAAGGGTGCAACTTTTCAACCCCAGCATTCGCCAAGGCCAGATAATTTATACTCACAAGGGATCCTTACAATTTAAATCAAGGTGAAGAGTAAAGGGTGAGGTGTGAGGCATTACCCATAACCCCCACCCTTCAGGTTAGGGGTTATGTCGCCCTCTTTACCCTTCACTCTTTACCCTTCACATATGCTGTTTTAAGCGTGTTGCTTGGCGAACTTATTCATAAAGTCGACTAACGCCTGTACGCCTTCGATGGGCATGGCGTTGTAAACGCTGGCACGCATGCCACCCACTAAACGGTGGCCTTGCAGTGCCAGTAAACCGGCCGCTTCTGCTTCTTTCAAGAAGGCCGAATTTAAGCTTTCGTCTTTGAGTTGGAACGGAATGTTCATCCAAGAACGCGCGTCTGGGTGTACGTTGTTGCCGTAAAAATTGCTGGCATCCACGTAGTTATAGAGCAAGTCGGCTTTGGCTTTGTTGCGCTCGCCCATGGCGGTTAAGCCACCTTGGCGCTTTAACCACTTGAATACCAAGCCCGCTAAGTACCAGGCGTAGGTCGGCGGCGTATTCACCATAGAATCGGCTTTAGCCATGGCCGCATAGTCCATGATCACCGGCGTATGGGCAAAAGCTTGGTCCAACAAGTCTTCGCGAACGATCACTACCGCCAAGCCAGACGGCCCTATGTTCTTCTGGGCGCCAGCATAAATCAGGCCAAATTGGGTCACATCTATCGGGCGTGATAAAATAGTAGAAGACATATCCGCCACCAAAGGCACTGAACCAGTCTTTGGCACGAAGTGATATTCGATGCCGTCTACCGTTTCGTTCGGACAGTAATGTACATAAGCGGCGGTGGGGTCTAGATCCCAGCTGCTGGCCAGTGGGCGCAAGCCTTGTTCGACGTCACCAAAACCATCTAATACGCGGACCGTGCCTAATTTTTCTGCTTCTTCTACCGCAGATTTGGACCACTGACCGGTCACGATATAGTCAGCCTTGGCATTTTTTCCCAACAGGTTCATCGCCACGGCGGCAAATTGGCCACGGCCGCCGCCTTGCAAGAACAGCACCTTATAGCTGTCTGGGATCTGCATTAAGTCGCGCAAGTCTTGCTCGGCCGCGGCGGCCACCGCAATAAAATCACTGCTGCGATGACTCAGCTCCATCACAGACACGCTTAAGTCATTAAAATTACGAAATTCAGCTTGTGCCTGCTGCATCACGTCCACCGGCAGCATAGCCGGACCTGCACTGAAGTTATAAACCATGTTTGCCATTTCCCTGCGTTATCCTGTCTGCTTAATATTCAATAAAAACGCCCATTGAGCGCAGAGTGTTCTCCTTGAAACTCAAGGGTTGCAAGCTCTGCATTATCATCATAGCGAACCATCATCTTAATATGATCGTTTTACACCGCTGGGCGTTTAAGTCAAAGAGATTTTACTGATTGCTGCTTTAGATACCCCAAGCAGCACCTTTAAATAAATATAAACTGCGTTTTAGATAAACAAAAGGGGCCACATAGGCCCCTTGTTATCATTATCAGTGATTATTCTTGCTTAGGCTCTTCGTCTGCATCGTCTTCATCCGCAGCGTCTTGCTCTTGGTCGTCAGCGTCAGATTGTTCAGTCGTATCTGCATCAGTTGCATCAGCGACTTCACCTTCTGTGTCTGCTTCGTCCAACAACTCTTCTTCTTCGGGTTCTTCAATGCGCTGTAGGCCCACCACTAGCTCGTCTGCTCCGGTGCGGATCAAACGCACGCCTGCGGTGTTACGACCAATAAGGCTCACTTCTAATACGCGGGTGCGCACTAAAATGCCGCCATTGGTGATCAGCATAATCTCGTGGGTATCATCGACCTGAATCGCGCCCACTACTGCACCATTACGCTCGCCCACTTTAATGGACAATACGCCCATGGTGCCACGGCTGCGCGTTGGGTATTCCACCAGCGCGGTACGCTTGCCGTAACCATTGGCGGTCACGGTTAAGATCGGACCTTCGCCGCGCGGAATAATCAAGGACACCACTTTATCACCGGCACCTAAACGAATACCGCGCACACCAGCCGCAGTACGACCCATGGGGCGTACGCCCTTAAAGGGCTTGCTGTCACCGGCTTCGGCAACGTCAGTCTCTTCAGCGTCAACGTCGGCTTCTTCGCCGTCGACCAGCTCAACCGCTTCGCTCTCTTCCAGCTCAACGACCTCGCCATCAATCACCTCGGCTGCCATGACTTCAACTTCATCATGGCCACTGCCTTCGGCAAAGCGTACTACCTTACCCGCATCCGAGAACAACATGATCTCGTTGCTGCCATCGGTAATGTCCACGCCAATCAACTCATCGCCATCGCGAAGATTAATGGCACGAATACCCGAGACTAACGGACGACGGAACGCAGACAGACTGGTCTTCTTCACGGTGCCATCGGCAGTGGCAAAGAACACGTACTTATCGTCACAGTATTCCTGCACCGGCAAGATGGCGGTGATCCGCTCGTTAGCACCTAATGGCAACATATTAACGATCGGACGACCGCGTGCGGCACGGCTGGCTTCTGGCAACTGATACACCTTCAACCAGTAAACCTTACCTGCGGTCGAGAAGCACAAAATGGTGTCGTGGGTGTTGGCTACCAACAAGCGCTCCACAAAGTCTTCATCTTTCATGCGCGTGGCCGACTTACCGCGTCCACCACGACGCTGAGCCTCGTAGTCGGTGACCGGCTGATACTTCACATACCCTTCATGAGAAAGGGTGACCACTACGTCTTCACGTGTGATCAAGTCTTCGATATTGATCTCAGAGCTAGAGTTGGTGATCTCGGTACGACGAGCATCGCCATACTGCACTTTGATCAGTTCTAACTCTTCGGTGATCACTTCCATCAACCGCTCAGGGGTGTTCAAAATATAAAGCAGCTCAGCAATCAGCAGCAGCAGACCTTTATATTCTTCCAGAATCTTTTCGTGCTCAAGACCGGTTAAACGGTGCAGACGCAAGTCCAAAATCGCTTGGGCCTGTTGCTCGGTTAAGTGATAAATACCATCACGAATACCAAACTCCGGATCTAACCATTCAGGACGCGCCGCATCGTCACCTGCTTGCTCAAGCATGGCGGCCACGTGCCCCAGCTGCCAGCCTTGGCTGATTAAGCCCGCTTTCGCTTCGGCCGCAGTAGAGGAAGCACGGATCAACTCAATAATGGGGTCAATGTTCGCCAAGGCGATCGCCAGACCTTCCAAAATATGAGCGCGATCTCGCGCTTTGCGCAATTCAAACACGGTGCGGCGGGTAACCACTTCGCGTCTGTGCTGGATAAAGCACTCCAGCATATCTTTTAAGTTAAAGATGCGCGGCTGATTGTTATCCAGTGCCACCATGTTGATGCCGAACACATTCTGCATCTGGGTTTGTGAATACAGGTTATTCAAAATAACCTCGCCCACTTCCCCACGGCGTACTTCAATCACGATGCGCATGCCGTCTTTATCAGACTCATCACGCAGAGCAGTAATACCCTCGATGCGCTTTTCTTTTACCAAGTCGGCGATTTTTTCAATCAAACGCGCTTTGTTCACCTGGTAAGGCAGCTCGGAGACGATAATGGTTTCGCGACCGGTTTTTTCATCGGTTTGCACTTCTGCTACCGCACGCACGTAGATTTTGCCACGGCCCGTGCGATAGGCATCTATGATGCCTGAACGACCATTGATGATGCCGCCAGTCGGAAAATCCGGACCTGGGATCAGCTCAATCAATTGATCGATAGTGATGTGTTCGTTTTCGATCAGCGCCAAACAACCGTCGACTACTTCATTTAAGTTATGAGGTGGAATATTGGTGGCCATGCCCACGGCGATGCCGGAGGAGCCGTTCACCAACAGGTTGGGCACTTTAGTCGGCATCACTGCCGGTATCATCTCGGTGCCATCGTAGTTCGGCACCCAGTCAACGGTATCTTTATCCAGATCTGCCAGTAATTCGTGGGCGATCTTATCCATACGTATTTCGGTATAACGCATCGCAGCAGCGGAGTCGCCGTCTACTGAACCGAAGTTGCCTTGGCCATCGACCAAGGTGTAACGCATAGAGAATTCCTGTGCCATACGCACGATAGTGTCGTAAACGGCACTGTCTCCGTGTGGGTGGTATTTACCTATTACATCACCCACCACACGGGCCGATTTCTTGTATGCTTTGTTCCAGTCGTTGCCAAGTTCGTTCATGGCAAACAGCACGCGGCGGTGCACTGGCTTCAAACCATCTCGTACATCGGGAAGCGCACGCCCTACGATTACGCTCATGGCGTAATCTAGGTAGGAGCGTTTTAGCTCATCCTCAATGTTTATCGGCATGATTTCTCGGGCCAGATCGGTCATAGCAAGTCTTGTCCCCAGTTTATTGTTGATATCGCAATAAATAACGCGCCATTCTACCATACAAATATGCTCAGGGAGCATATAAGGCGCACACAAGCGCACTAGGAATTCGCATTAGGGTCGAGAGGGTAGGTAGCTTAGCCGTAGTAAAGTGCCTTAGGGTCTAGTAGCGAGCATCTGCTTGACTATAATGGCCGCTCGCATTTTCATTTCTCTTTTTATTTCACTTTTTATTTCATTCGCAATAGAGGCGCCGTCCATGAATGTAGATCAACAAGAAATTGAAAAATTTGATGCCATGGCTTCCCGCTGGTGGGACTTAGACGGCGACTTTAAACCGCTACACCAACTCAACCCACTGCGCTTAAGCTGGATTGCCGATAACGCCGGTGGTTTATTTGGTAAACAGGTTATCGACATTGGCTGTGGTGGCGGCATTTTAAGTGAAAGCATGGCCCGCGACGGCGCAGAGGTGACGGGTGTGGACATGGGCAAAGAGCCCTTGGCCGTGGCGCGCTTGCATGCACTGGAAACGGGCGTAAGTGTGAATTATCGTCAAGGCACCGCCGAGCAATTAGCGGTTGAGCTGCCCGAACAGTTTGACGTGGTCACCTGCATGGAGATGCTGGAGCATGTGCCCTCGCCAGCCTCAGTGGTGCAAGCCTGTGCAGATTTGGCCAAACCGGGCGCGACTTTGGTGTTCTCCACCATTAATCGCAACCCTAAAGCCTGGTTGATGATGATCGCCGCCGCCGAGCATATTTTTAAGATGGTGCCCAAAGGCACCCACGATCATAAGAAGTTTATTACCCCTGCCGAGCTGTGCCGCTATATAGAAGCCGCCGGCTTAATCGTGAAAGACATCTCAGGCGTGGTCTATCGCCCACTCAGTGGCGACTTTAAGTTAAGTCGTGATGCCGACGTCAACTACATGGTGCATGCGGTTAAGCCCGTGGCTACGGACGCTGTTTTGAACACACAGCGCTTAGAGAATAAAGCCGCTGACAGTATGGTAGAAAAAAGCGATGACCAAGATGAGCATTAAAGGGGTACTGTTTGATTTAGACGGCACCTTGCTCGACACCGCCGGCGACATGGGCGCGGCGGCCAACCATGTGATCGCCAGCCTCGGCTTGCCGACCTTGTCAGATGACGTACTGCAATGCACCACCTCAGACGGCTCTTATGCGCTATTAAGAGCCGGCATTGACGAAGCCTTAATCGAGCAACACGGCATTGAAGTGTTGCGCGGCCAAATGCTGGCCTTTTATGGTCAAAACTTGTGCCACCACACCCGTCCTTATGAGGGCGTGCCCGAGCTACTCGATTGGCTCAATCGGTATGATATTCCGTGGGGTATCGTCACCAATAAGCCCTCGGCGCTCACTGTACCGTTATTGGCCGAGTTACCCCTGTTTGATAATTGTCGCGTTACCGTTAGCTCAGATACGCTGGTTTTTAAAAAACCCCATCCTGCGCCCTTGCTGTTTGCCGCCGAACGATTAGTGATGGCACCCCAGCAGTGCGTCTATATAGGTGATCATAAACGCGACATTGAAGCCGGGCGCGCCGCGGGCATGACCACCATCGCCGCTATTTGGGGTTATATCTCGGCCGGTGAAGACCCCAATAACTGGCAAGCGGATCATCAAACCCCTACCGTTTTAAGCTTGTTTAATTGGCTAAAAGATGCCGTAGATGTGAAGCGCTGAAAGAAGCAACAAATTCCTAAAAAGCGGTTTTTGCAAGCCAATTATTTTTAAAAATCTTTAGAGCCGTGCATAAAAACGCCAGCGAATCGCTAACGCCAGCCTCCTCAAGGGATAGGCGTTAGCGACCACAAACTCACACGCCGCTAAACACAGATTATCCACAGGGTCAGCTAATTTGGGTCCCTTGAGAAAATGTCTACAACACTCTATATTGTGCTTGTCACCAACCCACATAACTAGATGTAGTGCTTCTACTGAAAATCAAACACATTATATAGTGCCTTTGATTTTATCCGCATGTCTGGCCTTGAGCCTTTAAAGACCGCGTACTACCTACTAGAAAATCACGGAGAATCTCTAACTCATGAATAAAAGTCTGCTGGTCACCAAGCGTTCAGGCGCCAAAGAACCGATCGATCTGGATAAGATCCATCGTGTACTCGATTGGGCAGCAGAAGGCTTGGATAACGTCTCCGTTTCTCAAGTAGAACTGCGCTCGCACATTCAGTTTTATGACGGTATCCGTACCGAAGACATTCATGAGACCATCATCAAGGCCGCCGCCGACTTAATCTCGGAAGAGACGCCTGACTACCAGTATTTGGCCGCCCGCCTCGCGGTGTTCCATTTGCGTAAAAAAGCCTATGGCCGTTTTACGCCACCGCATCTTTATGATCATGTCACGCGCCTGACCGAATCCGGTAAATACGACCAACATATTTTGGCCGACTACAGCCGTGACGAATTTAACGCCTTAAATAACTACATCGATCACGACCGCGACCTGACCTTCTCTTATGCAGCAGTGAAGCAGTTAGAAGGCAAATATCTGGTACAAAACCGCATTAATGGCGACATTTACGAAAGCCCACAGTTCTTATATATGCTGGTGGCCGCCTGCTTGTTCTCTAAGTACCCAAAAGAAACGCGCCTGGATTATGTCACGCGTTTTTACGATGCGGCTTCTCAATTTAAAGTGTCGTTACCCACGCCTATTATGGCCGGCGTGCGCACCCCAACTCGTCAGTTCAGCTCTTGCGTACTGATCGAATGTGGTGACAGCCTTGATTCTATCAACGCGACTTCTAGCGCCATCGTGCGCTACGTGTCTCAGCGTGCGGGCATTGGCATTAACGCCGGGCGCATTCGTGCGCTTGGTAGCCCCATTCGTGGTGGTGAAGCGTTTCACACCGGTTGTATTCCGTTTTATAAGCACTTTCAAACGGCCGTTAAATGCTGCTCTCAGGGCGGCGTGCGCGGCGGTGCGGCCACCTTGTTCTACCCGATGTGGCACTTAGAAGTTGAATCACTGCTGGTATTGAAAAACAATCGCGGCGTGGAAGAAAACCGCGTGCGCCACATGGACTACGGCGTGCAAATTAACCGCCTGATGTACCATCGTTTGATTAAAGGCGGCGACATTACCTTGTTCTCGCCGTCCGACGTGCCCGGCCTGTACGACGCCTTCTTTGAAGATCAGCCTAAGTTTGAAAAGCTGTACGAACAGTACGAGCAAGACTCCAGTATTCGCAAGCGCACCGTAAAGGCCGTGGATTTGTTCTCACTGATGATGCAAGAGCGCGCCGGCACCGGTCGTATCTACATTCAACACGTGGATCACTGCAACACTCACAGCCCGTTTGACCCGACGGTAGCGCCAATTCGCCAAAGCAACTTGTGCTTAGAAATTGCCTTGCCAACTAAGCCACTGACCGACGTGAACGACGCTGAGGGCGAAATTGCCCTGTGTACGTTGTCGGCCTTTAACTTGGGCGCCATTAACGACTTAAGCGAGCTGGAAGAGCTGGCAGATTTGGCCGTGCGTGCGCTGGACGCCCTGCTCGATTATCAAGATTACCCGTTATTGGCCGCGCAAAATGGCTCCATGAATCGCCGTACCTTAGGCATAGGTGTGATCAACTACGCCTACTACTTGGCTAAAAATGGCGTTAAGTATTCCGATGGTAGCGCGCTGGGCTTAACCCACCGCACCTTTGAAGCGATTCAGTATTATCTGCTGAAAGCGTCAGTGAAGTTGGCGGAAGAGTTTGGTCCTTGTCCTGCCTTTAATGAGACCACTTATTCCCAGGGTATCTTGCCAATAGACACCTATAAGAAAGACTTGGATGCGCTTTGCCAAGAGCCGCTGCATTTAGATTGGGAAGGCTTGCGCGAAGAGATTAAAACCAAAGGTTTGCGCAACAGTACTCTGACCGCCTTAATGCCGTCAGAAACCTCAAGCCAGATCTCCAATGCCACTAACGGCATTGAGCCACCGCGCGGCTTGGTATCGGTGAAAGCCTCAAAAGACGGCATCTTAAAGCAAGTAGTGCCTGAGTACGCAGAGCTGAAAGATCAGTATGAATTGTTGTGGCAAATGCCTTCTAACGACGGTTACTTACATTTAGTGGGCGTGATGCAGAAGTTTGTCGATCAGGCTATCTCTGCTAACACCAGCTACGACCCGACCCGTTTTGAAGGGGGCCGAGTGCCGATGAAGCAGCTATTAAAAGACTTGCTCACCGCGTATAAGTTCGGCTTAAAGACGCTGTATTACCATAATACGCGTGACGGTGCGGCCGACGCCCAAAATGATATGCAAGAAGACGATTGTGCCGGTGGCGCTTGTAAAATTTAATGGGTGAGGCGAGGTTAATCCTCGCCTTCCTTTGCGTGGAAGAACGACATGTCTTATACAACTTTTAGTCAGTTACAAAATGATCATATGTTAGAGCCGATGTTTCTCGGGAATTCCGTGAACGTGGCCCGCTATGACCAACAAAAGTACGATATTTTTGAAAAGCTAATCGAAAAGCAGCTTTCTTTCTTCTGGCGCCCAGAAGAAGTTGACGTGTCTCAAGACCGTATCGACTATCAGGCACTGCCGGATCATGAAAAACATATTTTCATCAGCAACCTGAAATATCAAACTCTGCTCGACTCCATTCAAGGCCGCAGCCCTAACGTGGCGTTGCTGCCGATTGTGTCGTTGCCTGAGCTTGAGACCTGGATTGAAACCTGGACCTTCTCTGAGACCATTCACTCGCGCTCTTACACGCATATTATTCGTAATATCGTGAACGATCCCGGCATAGTGTTTGACGACATAGTGGCCAACGAAGAAATCCTCAGACGCGCCGCCGACATTGCCGGTTACTATGACGACTTGATCCGCTACACCAGCCTCTATCATTTGTTTGGTGAAGGTAAGCAAGAGCACAGAGGCAAGCTTGTTGATATCAACCGCTATGAGTTGAAGAAGAAGCTCTACTTGTGCTTGATGAGCGTCAACATCTTGGAAGCGATCCGTTTTTACGTCAGCTTTGCTTGTTCGTTTGCCTTTGCCGAGCGCGAGCTGATGGAAGGTAACGCCAAAATCATCAAATTGATCGCCCGTGACGAAGCGCTGCACTTAACGGGCACTCAGCACATGATCAATATTTTGCGCAGCGGTGAAGACGATCCAGAAATGGCGCAAATCGCCCAAGAGTGTGAGCAGCAATGTTTTGAGCTGTTCCGCGACGCGGCCATTCAAGAAAAAGAGTGGGCGGAATATTTGTTTAAAGACGGCTCTATGATTGGCCTGAACAAAGATATTCTGTGTCAGTATGTGGAATACATCACTAACCTGCGCATGACAGCCGTGGGCCTAACGCCGGCGTTCCCTAACGCCAAGCAAAATCCAATTCCGTGGATCAATGCCTGGTTATCTTCTGATAACGTGCAGGTAGCGCCGCAAGAAGTCGAGATCAGCTCTTACTTGATCGGCCAAATTGACTCGCAAATGAACCATGACGACCTAGGTGATTTTGAGCTGTGAGTAGAGTCACGACCCAAGCATTAAGTTTTGAGTTGCGAGCAGGTGAAAGCCTGCTCGCTGGCTTAGAGCGCACCGGCCACGCGGTAGAATACCAATGCCGTGGCGGCTATTGCGGATCCTGTCGTACCACTCTTATCAGTGGCGAAGTCAGCTATCAAAGCACCCCGCTCGCCTTTATCGCCGCCGGCGAAGTCTTGCCCTGCTGCGCTCGCCCTGAAGGTGAAGTAGTACTAGACATCGATGCCGAAGCAATCAAGAAACAAGCTTAATTAACTCTCGACTTAAAAACTAAAGAGCCTCTCGCCACGGAATACACGGAACAACACAGAAAAGTGAAAGTAAATAAAGACTAACGGATAATCTTGAGTAGTTAAGACCTTATAATAGATGTGTATTGTTGTTCTACGTCCGTGTTCTTCCGTGTATTCCGTGGCAAAAATATGTTTTTCACTTTTAGGTTTGGGTTGTTACGTTCTCTTTACCCTTCACGCGTTTTTGCTTAAATACTCATTCAACAACCGCACATTGCGCAGGTTGGCTTTAAAAGCAAAATCGAATATATCCCCGAAGATCGGCACTATGCCGACCACCAGTTCAATCAATACATTCAAGCCCATGCGCGCCAGCACCCGAAACGGCACTTTGAGCCGTGCGGCTTCCACCACAATATAAGACGATAAACCCGCCCCGATTAAATCACCAATACCCGGAATCAAGCCGATAATGCCGTCTAATCCCACTCTAAAGCCACCCGGTAAGCGGATAGAGCTGTCGAGCATCCATGCTAAGCGTGCCAATCGCTGACTGGTCGCAGCATGACCGTTATTTACTGCATTTGAGTTTGCAGCATTGGGATTTGCGGATTTAGCCTTCATTAGCGACTCACTTTTTAGCAATCACCCACACCGCGTGCACTATGCCTGGGATGTAGCCCAGCAGTGTCAGGATAATATTAATCCAAAAGTGCTTACCCAAGCCCACTTGTAAAAACACGCCAAGCGGCGGCAATAAAATGGCAATAATAACCCGAATAATATCCATAACGCGCTCCTATGGTGATTCATTAGTATTCGTATCACTACCTCATATCACTGTCTGTTTAACTGTCTGTTTAACCTTTTTAACTACCCGTCTCACTATCAGCATCAACTATGTGAGTAATATTAGTCAAGATCCTTCATCATACACATCCACTTGGGCTTTAAGGTATGGTCAGCTTCTGCTCTATCTGTACACTCAGCGGGAACGGCTGCCAACTTAACCGGCCATTTTGCTCAAAGGACTTTTCTCCTTCACAGATATACGGCTGCTTCGCCATTTCGATGATAGCGCCCTTAGAGTAGCGCTGGTCCGCATAAAAGCAGGCCGGCGCTAAGTCTGAATTCACATTCAGCTCCAAGGCAGGTGGAGTGTGGATAATATGTGGTGCGGCGAACACCGCCGTTGAACCCAGCAGTAAAAAACCAATGGTCAGTCTCATCATGGTCTTGCTCCTCTTTACCTTAAGCGAGTCCCATGTTACCACCCTATTAGAAACATAAGATAAGGTATAATAATGAACACTCTTTCACGGCGATTAGCGCTGCTTGCATGGCTCATGTTGAGCATTTTTCTCGCCCCGCTCGCGTGGTCTAATACGCTCGCCGCTTTACCTAATACGCTCACCGCCTTACCCAGCACGGTGGATTATGAGCAAGACATTAAGCCTATTTTTGAGCAAAAATGCATTGCCTGCCATGCCTGCTACGATGCGCCCTGCCAACTCAAGCTCACCAGTAATGAAGGTTTAGTGCGCGGTGCCAGCAAGCTGCCGGTTTACGACGGTGCACGTACCAAAGATGCCAAGCCCAGCCGACTGCATTTTGATGCTCATGGCGAGTCCGCATGGCGCACACGCGGCTTTTTTAGCGTACTCGATGAGCCCGATGCTCAAACCTCACTGATGTTACGCATGCTGGCATTAGGCCAAGGCAACACCTGGGGCGACAACCAACGTCTGCCCGAAGACCTAAACATCTCTCCTACCCGTCGCAACCAATGTAGCCAAGCGAGCGAGTTTGATGACTTTGCAAGCAAGCATCCTCAAGCGGGCATGCCTTTTGCGGTCACGGGGTTAACGCCCCCCGAATATCAATTGGTACAAGACTGGCTAAGCCAAGGCGCCAAAGTACCCGAACAAAGCATTCAACTGTCGCCTGCTTTAGAGTGGGCACAAATACGTTGGGAAAGCTGGCTTAACCGTGATGCACCTCGCCATCAATTGGTGGCGCGCTATTTGTATGAGCACTGGTTTTTAGCGCATCTGTATTTCAGTGACCTATCAACACCGGATCAAGACACCTTTTTTGAAGTTGTACGTTCACGTACGCCTACCGGCCAACCCATTGAAGTGATCGCCACCGAGCGGCCCACCGACTCACCGGGCGATGAATTTTATTATCGATTGCGCCCGCGTCTCGAAAGTCGTATCCATAAAACGCACATCACCTATGCGCTAAATGGCGATAAAATAGATCACCTCGAACAGCTGTTTTTTACCGATGATTGGACCATCAATAAGCTGCCCGATTATCATGTGGATTATGCGGCCAACCCCTTTTTCACTTACGCGGCAATTCCACCCAAGGCCCGCTATCAGTTTCTACTCGATGACGCAGAATACTTTGTGCGCTCGTTTATTCGCGGCCCCGTGTGCCGTGGCCAAATTGCCACCGACGTGATCCGCGACCAGTTTTGGGTCAGCTTTCAAGCGCCCGAGCATGACTTATTTATTACCCAACCCAACCATCAAACCAAGGTGCGCGACTGGCTCACCCTGCCCGGCCTAAATTCAGACTTACTCAGCCTAGGCCCAGATTGGATTTCTTACAGCAGCGACAGAAATCGCTACTTAACCTATCGTCAAAAAGCCTATGCCAAACAGTATCCACAAGGGCCAGATCTGGAGCACTTATGGGACGGCGACGGTCATAACAGCCAAGCGCTGCTCACGGTATTTCGCCATCACGACAGCGCCAGTGTGATAAAAGGTTGGCAAGGCGATACTCCTAGCACCATGTGGGTGATGGACTATCCGCTGCTTGAGCGTACCTACTATGCATTAGTGGCTAACTTTAATGTCTATGGCAGTGTGTCGCACCAAGCCAAAACGCGCCTCTACTTTGACTTGATCCGCAACGGCGCCGAAGCCAACTTATTGCGCTTTTTACCCCCAGAGCAACGTAACACCTTGTTACACCGTTGGTATGATAACAGTGGCCGCATTAAGCTCTTTACCAGCTATGCGGACGTAGATGAGACCACGCCAAGCCGCATTCAAACGGATGCTAAGCGCACCTTAGTCGATTTTAGCCAACAAGTGTTTAGTCAGTTGGCGGCCGTAGCTGGCCCGCAAGATATGCTCAACCGTTGCCAGCAAGCAGACTGCAACGCCGCCATCGGCGAGCAACTGCCATTAATGCCGCAGCTAGAGCAGCAACAAGCGCGCATTGATGATCAACTGCGACGTTTAACTGGCTTTACTGGGCGCCTGTTACCGGTGATTAAGTGGTTACCCGAAGTCACCTTGCTGCGCATCGAAGGTGAGAACCCTAAAGAGCGCCAGGTGTATAGCTTGATCCATAACCGCGACCACAGCAACGTGGCTTTTTTGTTGGGTGAAGACTTACGCCTGCGCCCAGACAACGACACCTTAAGCGTGTTACCGGGTATTATCAGCAGCTACCCGAACTTCATCTTCAACGTAAAGCAGGAGCAGTTGGCAGACTTCATTAGCGCCCTGACCTCCATGCAAGACGCCAAAGAACTTCATACTGTGGCCGACCAATACGGGATCCGTCGCACCCATCCGGATTTTTGGTTCTACTTTCATGATATGCACAGCTACATGCAAGAAACCAATCCCATAGAAGCAGGTATGCTGGATATGAACCGTTATGAAAACTTGTAACCTTAAATAAGCACCGAACGCCCAACTGTGCGCAAACACAGCTATCGCTATACGTAAAAACCAAAACACCGAGCCTAACGCTCGGTGTTTTTTATTACTTGGTTGCTACCCTATGACTAATACCCGCCAAGGCCTTTGCTACGGTCGCTATCTCTTGCTCACACCCGTTAATCTCGTGCCTTTGTACCAAGTAGCTAGGGTCGTTATAGGATAACCACACCTTGCTGCTAGCGTCTTGCCACACCAGCATTTTTTGTGGCAAGTCGAGGGCAACACTTTGCTGGCACTGCATTAACGGGCTACCTACCTTAGGGTTACCAAAGATAATTAGCTCCGTGCCTCTTAGTTTGATATCAACCTTCTCAGCCCCCTGTGCATGATTAATGCGGTTAAACACCGTCATGCCTTTCTCTTTCAGGGTCGCCTCTAGTCGATCTGCCGTTTCTGTGACGCCAAATGCACTTTCAATATTGATCATGCCCTCGCCTGCCAGTGACGAAGTCGCCACCAACAGCGTCAAAAAGGCAGTAAAAAGTGTCGTTTTCATCGGAGTTTCCTTAAATGGAATAAAAGCACAGTAAGGGTAACAATGCAGTGTTGAGTCTAGACGATCCAGAGAGGTGCTTGCTGCGTGTCGGTGGAGTTGACCCTTTGTTCGGCTTCTACAGTGCAGCTAAATAGATCAGTTACTTTCTCAGATTGCTATTACGCTTCAATTATCCCCATGTTTTTTGCAGACCTAAAAAATGCCAGTCAGTTAAACTGACTGGCATTATCTTTTAAGCGATCTTTTTAAGTGTTGATAACCTTAACTCGTCACCACTGTTGAGTAGCTGCTGCTTGTGCTTTCATCTCGCACGCCAGCCATCACACCCGCCACCATTTCAGCGGTGGCTGCACTTAATGTCCATCCCAAGTGGCCGTGACCGGTGTTGTAAAACACCTGAGGATGACGACCTCGGCCAACCTTGGGCATCATGTTCGGCATCATCGGCCGTAAGCCAGCCCAAGCCACCGCACTTTCGGTAGACACATCGGGGAAGTGTCGATTGCACCACTTCACCAGTGGCTCAATGCGATCATGGCGAATATCGCGATTGTTACCGTTAAACTCGGCGGTGCCGGCAATACGGAAACGATCTACTCCCAAACGACTGGTCACGATTTTTGTCTCATCGTCCAACAAAGAAATAAGCGGGGCACTATCTTGACTCAGCTGGTCACGCAAATTAACCGTAATGGAATAGCCTTTCACCGGGTAAATATTGACTCGGTCGCCTAATTTTTTCGCCAATGCACGACTGCCTACACCCGCACACACCACCACCGCATCGAAGTGGTTTGAATTACCTTTATCATCAGTAACCCGGACGCCCTTGCCTTCGATACTCACATCTGTAAGCTCGGTTTCCATGCAAAATGTAACGCCCGCTTTACGAATCGCTTCGGCCAGACCAAAGGTAAAGTTATGGATATCGCCGGTGCTATCACTCGGTGTCCAAAAGCCACCCACAAAGTCACCTTGTAGCCGTGGCTCTTTCAGTTTGATATCGCCAGCGGTGAGTGCTTGGCGATCTAATCCGCCTTGCTTCAACAGTTTGGTAACTTCACAAGCGTGCTTAAAATCTTTTTGATTACTATAAAAATGCATGATGCCACAATCAGAATGATCAAACCCAACGCCCCATTTTTGCCCCAGCGCCGTTAGGTGCTGACGCGCTTCAATGGCAAGACGTGTGGTTTCAATGGTATTACGCTGGTAATCGGGGATATGGCGCATAAATTCGAGCATCCAGCTCAGTTTATGCCAGCTCGGTTTTGGATTCACCAGTAACGGCGCATCCGCTTGTAGCATCCATTTAACACCTTTTAATACCGTGGCCCAGGTATTCCAAACCTCAGCATTAGAAGCTGAAAGCTGGCCACCATTGGCGAAACTGGTTTCCATGGCAGCATAACGCTGTCTGTCGAACACAGTGACTTCAAAACCCTGCTCAATTAACTTAGCGGCGGTGGTAATACCGGTGATACCGGCACCTAATACAGCTACCTTTTTCATCTCTGACATGAAAGTGCACTCTTATTGTGCAGGCGTTGCGCATCGTGTGATTAACGAGAAATAGCTACGCAATTTATTTGCCTGACTTCCCCATCCGTCATGGAGCCTGAGAGATTCACCAGCTCTATCCCTGATAGATTGGTTTGCTCCTTCGGCGGGTCTAACAGTGCCAAGACCGCTCTTCGGATATGTCTACAGCCACCGGTCCTTTTGCCTGAGAGTTTACGGGGTCGTTGCTCCTTCGGCGGCACAGAGTGAGTGTCTTGCGACATTCTCTTAGTGCTCTCTCCCGGCTGGCTTGATCACCCACATCATAATTACAAAAAGTTAACAGTTCAACTCCCAATCATTCAATGCCAAGCAACAAAATATCACCTTGTGATATTAGTCTCCTTTTCACGGAGTTTTCAGACAGAAAATCTGCTCAACGATGAGACACAGCCATTTATCGGCTTCACATCACAACGTTTTCGTTAGCAATCGACTGACGCAGAACGCCTAACAAGAGCAAAGTGAAATTCGACGAACAAATGAGGCACGATTAGGGTCTGTTGACCTTTCGCGGTATCTGCGACAGGTTAGTCATGGGGATCAGATCAGGTGGCCGGAAGTCTCTTTGGTTTTTACCCATTAATTGTTTAAGACAACTGTGAATTGATAAGGAGCACCATGCGAATTGCAACGTTAGGGCCTAGTGGTAGCAACCACGAAATGATTGCCAAACGCTATCTTAAAGTGCGCCGTTTAAACGAGGGCAGCGTGGCACTATTCACACAGTTCGAAGATGCGTTTCAAGCACTGGTGACGGGACAAGTGAGTCACGTATTGCAGTGCACCGCCCATGCAACCCATGGCGATTGCGTAGGCCGTTATATGCATCGAGCTTACCCCGTGGATACCTTTATTGCGGGCAGCAAGCCACTTGCTCTGATTGCACAACGCGCTATTACTCACCCTACGCAAGTGGCACTGCAACCAGCTACTCGCTACTACACCGACTTAACGGAATATCAGATCATTGATGTTCCTACCATAGTGGCAGTGGCAGAGGGCCTGCTTGCGAGGCGTTTTGAGGCCGGTATTTGCGCCGAAGAGGTGATAGCGCAGGCTCCCGAGCAGCTGCGTTTAATACAGTCACTGGGGCCTGCGCTGGATACTTGGGTGATGTTTGCTCGCCAGCCGCTGCCGAGCTCTTCACCACTACTATTAAATGCCGAATATTAAAGCACGAAGATCAGGATGCCCCCTGTCACGATTAACGCGCCTCGTTGCCACAGCGCTTTACGTGCAATAACACCATAAGAGATAGCAGCTAACCCCATCGCCACTTTCAGCCCATTAAACACAGCGGCTGAAGGGTTAACGGCTAACTGGATTAACTCTGGGTTAGCGACCATCGCCAAGGGAATAATATATAGCCCTATGCCTAACGCCATTGCCTTAAACGCGACTTTTAGCCAATTCTCCCCCACCATTCCCGCAGCGATAAATACCCCACCACACACCGGCGGTGTAATGGTGGAGAGTAGCGCATACCAGAAGACGAAGAGGTGTGCCAAGAGCGGCTCCAAGCCCAACGAGATCAACGCCGGCCCTGCAACAGATACGCAGATAACATAGGCGGCGGTCGTCGGCACTTCCATCCCTAAAATCAAGCAAGCTAATGCCGTTAATAGCAGCGCAGGCCATAGCATGTCGTTAGCGAGCGAAAGAATACCCGAGGTAACCTTGACGCCTAATCCGGTCAACGACAACACACCGACGACCAGCGAGGCACACAGAATGATGGCACCAATCACGGCTATTTGACGCCCCGCGGTTACCGCAGCGTTTGATAAACGCTTAACAAAACCGGGCAGCGAAAAACGCAGCGTAACATCAAAGAACAGCAGCGCCATACCGGCGAAAATCGCAATGCTCGCGGCGTACTGCGGCGTATAACCGCCGTTAAAAATACGCTCTAACAGCAGCACAAATGGGACGGCAAAAAACAACGACGTTATCAATACTTCTTTCGCGCTCGGACGTTCGCTTTCGGCCATGGGCTTTAAATCATGGCGAGTCGCATAAGCATTAATTCCCACCCAAACAGTCAAAAAGTAGAGCACTGCAGGCAACATGGCCGCCGCCATAATTTGCGTATAAGGTGTACCCGTTAGCTCCACCATAACGAAGGCACCCGCGCCCATTAGTGGCGGCATGATTTGCCCGCCGGAGGAGGCAACCGCTTCCACCGCACCGGCCAGCGAACGTGGGTAGCGCAGGCGCACCATTGAGGGAATAGTGATGGCCCCTGTGGATGCCACATTAGCCGATGCCGAGCCTGATATAGACCCCATTAGTGCGGAGGAAATCACCGCCACCTTGGCCGCCCCTCCCGTGAGCCGACCCGCTACCGCGCTAGCTAGATTCATAAAACCCTGGCCCGCTTCACCGGCATTCAGTACGGCACCAAAAATCACAAAAATGGCAACCACGCTAACACTCACTCCCGTTAGCGAGCCCCATAACCCGCCTTCGGCAATCGTCAAGGTGCCGACCATGCTTGGTAGCGGTAGCCCAGGATGGCCGAAAGACCCCGGAATATATTGGCCCAAAGCGCCGTACATCAAAGACAGTAGGGCAACCATCGGTAATGGCCAGCCAATGGCTCGGCGTGCCGCCTCAAGCGCTAATGCGATTAAAAATAAGCCTATGGCCATTTGCAGGTAGTTATCAATAAAACCGTACTGATCCGCTAACACAGACTCATTAACGGCAATATAGCCACACGCGGCAATGCCTAATACCGTCAGCAACCAACCACTGATCCGTTGCGCTGGGGTGTTAGCCATATAAATTAAAACCCACGGCAACAACAGCGCCATGTGTAGCGGCCGACTGACGAGCGCAGGCGTTAAACCATAAAAAATTAATCCAAGATGAAATACGACACTAACCGCGCCTAACGCCATCCAACCAGACGCTATTGAGTCATCATCCGCAGGGGTCGCCGCTTGCGACGAAGTAAAAACACGCATGCCTGTGTACCTATCAATACAACACTGCCACGAGGCTTGTGCCGTGGCAGTGAACAGCGAAACGAAAAGGATTAACGCAAGGTGTCTGGCACCACAACCCCAATTTCGTCGTAGTAACGAAGCGCACCAGAGTGAAGCTTGCCGGCCATATTCTCTAGCATGTCGGGAGTAATACTTCCCCACCACGCGGCTTCTTCAGCCATGGCATCGCGGCGCTCCCAAAACGTTTTGGTCAAGGTATAAGCGGTGTCGCTATCCATCGCCGTCGTCGTGTAAGCAATAACCGGTAGCGACGTGGTCTCTACGTTTTTATCAACGCCGGGATAGGTACCAGCAGGAATGGTTTGTCGTGGGGCACCGGTCTGTGTGATTTGTTCATCGGTCAGGCTGATCAAGGTCACCGGCATGCTGGCGGCCGTTTCAATCACGTTGGGCGAGGGAAAAGAACTGGCGGTCGCAAAGCCATCAACCTGACCGTTTTTGAGCGCATCGGGCCCACTGCCAATAGCGGCATCGGCAATTTTCACACTGTCTTCCAAACCAAACAGTTCCAGGTAGCGAGCGGCTTCGCGAGCACCAAAAGTGCCTCGACCAATCAATAGGTGCTTACCTTTCAGTGCACTAATATCGGTCACGCCCTCGTCACCCGCTAATACAAAGTGCATGGTAATAGAGGGAATAGGGAACAAACCTCGGATCTCTTGAAAGCGAGGATTCTGGCGCTTGGCAAAAACGCCCTCTCCGGCCATGGCTTGGCCAACTAATGCGGGTGGCGTGGTAAACACATAGTTACCTTGGCGAGCCATCACTTCCATCACATTTTGTACCGAGCCCTGACTCTCTTCTAGGGTCAGAATAATGGCGCCATCCGTGCCCTGACGTATTGCCTCAGAAAGCTCTACGCCCATCTGATAATAAGCGGTACCAGCGGAGGCCGATTTATAGGTCACGCGGGTTTCAGCATGAGCAGAGAAAGCCGCAGTTACCAGTGCTAGCGTGGCCGCCGATACACCCAGTGTGCGACGAAATGAACGAAAGGGATTGCGCATCATTATTTTCCTTAATATATTCAGCGACCGTTTTCCAACAGGCCTCGTTTTATCTTGTCAAACCATGAATATGGCGGGACTCAACATAGCACGACTGCGCCTAAGCGGGCAAAGCTTAGCACCACCTAATGCCTCATAACGCTCAGCCATGTTTCAGTAAATTTAGCTGGGGTTACTTCAACTAACGTCACTATGTTTGTGCGGTATCCACATCAATTCTCAACACTGCATGCACGTGATTGAACATGACGACATTAAGCGGCATATCAATGGCGAATACCTGAGATAGCGGCAACAAGCGCTGCTCTATCTAGTCTCGGCAATGCTAAAAGGAGTGCCCATATTGATGAGGAGAACGTAATCATCAACTCCGCACAAAAAAACCTCCTCAAAAGCCTAAACTCGAACCTTTAAAGTGTAGATACCAAACGAAAAAGCTCACTCGTATGGGTGGCCTGTTAGCCTTTAAAAACCTTCGAGCTTAGGGTTTATCTATGGCTGTGCACTTAAAGCTGACGGTATGTCACTGAGTCACACGTTTTTGTTGATATGGGTGGCGTAAGTCAGGCAGAGGGCACTGCTCAGCCGCGCCATCCCTGGCGCAGATGGTCAGCTGAGCAGTGCCCTCTGACTTCCCCACCAGCACCTGAGCGACCTAATTGTCTTATCAACCGGTTCCTTTAGATATTAAAAAGGGCGCCTAAGCGCCCTTCTCATTTAGCAATTTGCCCTAATCAGGCAGCTGGCTTATTCCCACTCAATGGTCGCCGGTGGCTTACCAGAGATGTCATAAACCACGCGGGAGATGCCATCTACTTCATTAATGATGCGATTAGACACGTGGCCTAAGAAGTCATAAGGCAGGTGTGCCCAATGTGCAGTCATAAAGTCGATAGTTTCTACGGCACGCAGTGACACTACCCAGTCGTACTTACGGGCATCGCCCATAACGCCCACTGAACGTACTGGCAAGAACACGGTGAAGGCCTGACTAACCTTGTTATACAAGTCGTGCTTGTGCAGCTCTTCAATGAAGATGGCATCGGCGCGGCGTAACAGGTCACAGTATTCTTTCTTCACTTCACCTAATACCCGCACACCTAGGCCTGGGCCTGGGAACGGATGGCGATACAGCATGTCGTATGGCAGGCCAAGCTCTAAACCAATGCGACGCACTTCATCTTTGAACAGCTCTTTAAGCGGCTCAACCAAGCCCATCTTCATGTCGGCAGGTAAACCACCCACGTTATGGTGAGACTTGATCACGTGCGCCTTACCGCCGGCACCTGCAGACTCAATAATGTCTGGGTAGATGGTGCCTTGAGCCAGCCATTTCACGTCTTGAATTTTGCCCGCATATTCGTCGAACACTTCGATAAACACGCGACCAATGATCTTACGCTTGGCTTCTGGCTCAGATTCACCGGCAAGAGCAGACAAGAACCTGTCTTCTGCGGGTACGTGAATAATATTGAGACCAAAATGATCACCAAACATATCCATCACCTGCTCGGCTTCGTTTAGGCGCAATAAGCCGTTATCCACGAACACACAGGTCAGCTGCGGGCCAATGGCGCGGTGCAACAGCATAGCGGTAACGGATGAATCTACACCACCCGACAGACCTAAGATAACCTTGTCGCTGCCTACTTGCTCGCGTAAGCGTGCAACTGCGTCGTCGATAATGGTGGAAGGCGTCCATAACGCTTCGCAACCACAGATATCATGAATGAACTGCTCCAGCATACGCGCGCCTTGGCGAGTATGGGTCACTTCTGGGTGAAACTGTACGCCGTAGAACTTGCGCTTTTCATCAGCCATGGCGGCGAATGGGCAGCTGCCCGTTTGCGCCACTTTCTCGAAGCCTTCAGGCAAGCTCACGACTTTATCGCCATGGCTCATCCACACATCGAGTAACGGCTGACCGTTAGCGTCGATGGCGTCTTCAATATTGGCAAACAAAGCACAGTCAGCAACGCGCTGTACTTGAGCATAACCAAACTCGCGTTCAGTTGAACCGGCAACAGAGCCGCCTAACTGTTCGGCCATGGTTTGCATGCCGTAGCAAATACCAAATACTGGCACGCCGGCGTCAAACACATATTGCGGTGCGCGTGGGCTGTTAGCTTCAGTAACGGACTCAGGCCCCCCAGACAAGATAATGCCATTTGGCTTAAAGTCGCGGATTTTGGCATCGGTTACGTCCCATGGCCACAACTCACAATACACACCCAACTCCCGAACGCGGCGGGCTATCAGTTGAGTATATTGCGAGCCGAAATCCAGGATCAAGATCCGGTTATCATGAATGTTTTTGATCATTGTCTTCCTACTCGTTACTTTCTATTCATTACAAGGACCGCCTATGGGGGGCAGACGGCAATAGAAAAACGGGGGAATCAGCCCCCCGTCTACTGCTTTTTTAGATTACCCCAACCGGTAGTTAGGGGCTTCTTTGGTGATGGTCACATCATGCACGTGCGATTCTTGAATGCCGGCGCCCGATATCTTAACAAATTCTGCTTTGGTGCGCAGACAATCTATAGTCGCACTGCCAGTTAATCCCATGGCACTGCGCAGACCGCCCATTTGCTGATGGATAATCTCTTTCAGCTTACCTTTATAAGGTACGCGGCCTTCGATACCTTCAGGGACCAGCTTATCCGCCGCATTATCGGTCTGAAAATAACGGTCGCTGGAGCCTTTGCTCATGGCGCCTAAGGATCCCATACCTCGGTACGACTTAAAAGAGCGACCTTGGAATAATTCAATTTCGCCGGGTGATTCTTCGGTGCCCGCAAACATAGAGCCCATCATCACGCAATGAGCGCCAGCAGCCAAGGCCTTGGCGATGTCGCCGGAGAAGCGAATGCCACCATCGGCAATCACAGGTATACCTAAGTCTTTTAGCGCGTCTACCGCGTCCGCAACTGCAGTAATTTGCGGCACACCGCAACCGGTCACGATACGGGTAGTACAAATAGAACCCGGACCTATGCCCACTTTAACGGCACTGGCGCCCGCTTCGGCCAAGGCCAAAGCACCAGCACCGGTGGCCACGTTGCCACCGACAATAGCCAAGTCTGGGAATGCACGGCGGGTTTCACGAATGCGCTCGAGTACGCCTTCGGAATGACCGTGAGAGGAGTCAATTAACAGCACGTCTAACCCGGCGTCAACCAGCGCTTGAATGCGCTCTTCGTTGCCTGGAGCCGCACCCACGGCCGCACCTACGCGCAAGCGACCTTGGTCATCTTTACAAGCGTTAGGCTTACTTTCGGCTTTTTGGAAGTCTTTCGCGCTGATCATGCCGGTTAACAGGCCTTGCTCGCTCACTACCAACACTTTTTCTATGCGGTGTTGTTGCATCAGGGATTCAACGAGGTCACGAGGGGCACCGGCTTTTACGGTGACTAAGCGGGATTTTTCGGTCATCACTTGGTCAACACGCTTGCTCATGTCTTGCACGAAGCGCATATCACGACCGGTAATAATACCGACCAGCTCGCCCGCTGCGGTGACTACGGGGTAACCGGCAAAGCCGTTGATCAGGGTTTGTTCACGCACATCACCTATGGTCATTTCTGGGCGCACGGTAACGGGGTCGGAAACCACACCACTTTCGAATTTCTTTACTTTGCGCACTTGGGCAGCTTGGGCTTCGATGGACATATTCTTATGAATAAAGCCAATACCACCTTCTTGAGCAAGCGCAATAGCGAGGTCAGCTTCGGTGATGGTGTCCATGGCGGCAGAAACAATGGGGATGTTAAGCGTAATGTCACGCGTGAGGCGCGTTTTAAGGTCTGCAGTGTTGGGAAGCACAGTAGAATGGGCAGGAACTAGCAGTACATCATCGAAGGTTAAGGCGTCTTGAATAATTCTTAGCATCGCAATATTCACCATAGTTGGGGGGGTAAAAATATTGCAGTAGAATTTTAGGCATGTCGGCCTTGTCGGTAAAGCTATTTTTGTTATTTTGGCCAATAAAGCGCAAAATAGGCCTTAAAAGGGCTTACTTTCACATAAAGATACTCTTCCGAGGCCATTTTGCAGCAAGAAACGTCAACTCAGGTTTATACGGTCACCCACCTCAATCGGCATGCGCGCTTGTTGCTTGAAGGCGAGCTGGGCACGGTGGCCATTAGCGGTGAAATTTCCAACCTCTCTACCCCAAGCTCGGGGCATTGGTATTTTTCGCTGAAAGACAGTCAGTCACAATTACGTTGCGCCATGTTTAAAGGCAATAACCGCAGCGTGGCTTTTCGGCCGAAAAACGGCGATCAGGTGCTTATCTTCGGTAAAGTGACCTTATATGAGCCCAGAGGCGATTATCAACTGGTGGCGCAAACCATGGCGCCCGCCGGTGAAGGCCTGCTTAAGCAACAATATGAAGCGCTCAAACAGCGCCTGTTTGAAGAAGGTTTGTTTGCAGACTCACTGAAGCAGCCGTTACCCGCCCACCCCAGCCGAGTGGGCATTATTAGCTCACCCACCGGTGCCGCACTGCAGGATATTTTAAGCGTACTGGCACGGCGCGCGCCGCACTTGCAGGTGATTATTTACCCTGCCCAAGTGCAAGGCGAGCCGGCAGCGATGCAGTTAGTCGCCGCGCTTGAAACTGCCAATCGACGCGCCGAGACAGACGTGCTTATTTTGGCGCGCGGTGGTGGCTCATTAGAAGACTTATGGTGTTTTAACGATGAACGCCTGATACGCGCCATGGCCGCCTCTCATTTGCCGATAGTAAGCGCCGTGGGCCATGAGGTGGACTTCACCTTAAGTGATTTGGTCGCAGATATGCGCGCACCTACGCCCTCTGCCGCCGCCGAATTAATCAGCCGTGATGGCAATGCCCAGCAAGCGCAATATCAGCAGTGGCAACAGCGTTTGCAACAAGCTCAGCGTCGTTATCTGTTACAAAGTGGCCAACTGCTGGCCCGCTTAAGCGCGCGCTTACAGCTGCAGCATCCGCGCCAGCAACTACAACAACAAGCACAACAGCTGGATCAACTGCAGTCTCGATTACAACGCGCGTTTCGCCAACGCTTTAGTCAGGCCCAGCAGCGCCTAGGGCAAAGCAAGCTGCGCTTAAGCCACCAACATCCAGCTCAGCACTTACAAAGCCGCAGAGCGACGCTACAAGCCTTACAGCAGCGCTTGCAAACTCAGATGAAAACCCGCTTAGCCCGCGGCGAACATCAATTGGCACTGGCGGGCTCTCGCTTGAATGCCATCAGCCCCTTGGCAACACTGGCGCGCGGTTACAGTATTACGCTTAATGAGACTAATACACAAAATAGCCAAGTAATTACCGCCGCCAGCCAAGTTCAGGTGGGCGATAAACTGCGTACCCGCTTAGCCCAAGGTGAAGTGGTGAGTCGCGTAGAGCAAGTTACTGAATAACGAATGAGTAACGTTAAACGCGTTACGCCGTACGTCAGCATTAGCCGTCATACTGGGCTTGCCCCAGTATCTCGTTTTTAGTATTAACACCTAAAGCGAGATCCTGATTGTCATCTGGATGACGGCTTAAGGCTTGGCATTAGCTCTTAACTATTAAATACCTTTCAGATTTAATCGCTATTTTTCCGTGCGTTCCGCGTTCTTCCGTTGCTAATAAGTGTTGAGTCTTTAAGACAAACTGCTCAATACCTCCACCATTGTTTTTCCTGCTTTCGGCTTCCGCGGTTCAAATCTGCAGTCCAAGTCGGTATTCTCCACTTGGGGCTTATTGCTTCCACTATCTAACTGCGGCTGTTCAGAGTCGTCACTTCTTACCAATCATCAGGGAAGGCCGTTTCTGGTCCATAACGCCATGTTTAGAATCTCTATGTTTAGAAATACGAAGCTTATAAAAATTGTTTTTTACCTGTTATTCACTACGTTTGGTCTTTCAGCTCAAGTTCTGGCGCAAGAGCAAGCTCAGCAAGCTGTGTTAAAAGTCGGTATTACCGAAGTGCCGCCCTTTGTGATGCAAGCCGAAGACGGCCGCTGGGAAGGCATCAGTATCGATCTTTGGAAAGACATAGCCGCAGGGCTAGATCGCGAGTTTGAATTGCTGCCCATGAAATTTAGTGCCTTGCTGGATGCGGTTGAAAACGGCGAGGTAGACGTAGCCGTCGGCGCATTAACCATGACTGCAGACCGAGATACGCGCTTTGATTTCACCCATCCCTTCTATCAAACCGGCCTGTCGATTGCGGTGCCCGAGGTGCCGACGCACAGCCTACTTTCCAGTTTTAAGGCACTGCTCAGCTGGCAGTTTTTAAGTGTGGTACTGGCACTGAGCGCCCTGCTGTTAGCGGCGGGTTTTCTGTTGTGGCTGGCTGAACGACGCGCGAATCCGGAACAATTTGGCGGTACCCCCGCCCAAGGTATAGGTGCCAGTTTTTGGTGGGCTGCGGTCACCATGACCACGGTCGGCTACGGCGACAAAGCCCCCGCCTCTTTTGCTGGGCGTATTATCGGTCTGGTATGGATGTTTGCCGGCATGATAATGGTGGCCAGCTTTACCGCCGCCATTACCTCGTCGTTAACCGTGAGCAATCTGCGTACCGGTATTCAAGGTATTAACGACTTGCCCGGCAAGCTGGTAGCCACCATTCCCGAAACCGCCAGCGAGCGCTTTTTGGAAGAAGAGCGCATTCGCTATCAAACCTATCCGGATTTGACTACCGCCATGCAGTCGGTGATTAACGGTGAAACAGACGCCATTGTTTATGACCGTGCGCTACTGCAATACCGCAACTTACAACTAGGCCAAAAGCTCACCGTACTGCCCGGCGTATTTGCCCAGCAGTTGTATGCTTTGGCATTGCCAGAGCACAGCCCGTTGCGTGCCCAAATCTCCCAGCAAGTGTTGAGGATCACCGAAGACAGCGACTGGAGCGATGTGCAAGCCACCTACTTGGGAAAAGAACAATAGCCCTTCTAAAAGCTAAGAAAATCTAGCTGTGAATATTGCGCAGATAAAAATAAAAACCGAGCCTCATAAGCTCGGTTTTTTTATGCGTATTGCGGAGTTTACGAGAGCCAACAAAAGTGATGTTTTGTAGTGTGCCCGTATCGTAGATAAAGAGTATTAGGTATGGTTTTGGGATTATTATGATTAAAAACATCCTGCTTCGCAGGACCGCCGAAGTCCTCTTTACCAAAGAGACGGGCGGCTACAAGTATGGTGTCGGTTGTTGGCTTCAGAATTTAAAGGACTACGTACAACGAGATCCTGACGTGCGTCAGGATGACGGCATAAAAAAACCGAGCTGTTAGGCTCGGTTTTTTACTTGGTCTTACTCTGGGTGTTGCTTAATTAATCAGCAATAAAAAAGGAGCCGTGAGGCTCCTTGTATTGTTCGGGTCGCTAATGCGCTACAGCATTAAGAGCTAGCGCGCTCGGTACACTATTTCCAACCGGTCACTTCGCGCAAGGCGCTGCCGATATCGGCCAGTGAGCGCACGGTTTTTACGCCGGCGTCTTCCAGTGCGGCAAACTTTTCATCTGCCGTGCCCGTACCACCAGAGATAATGGCACCCGCGTGGCCCATGCGCTTACCGGCTGGTGCCGTAACACCCGCAATGTAAGACACCACCGGCTTAGTGACGTGGGCCTTGATGTAGGCGGCAGCTTCTTCTTCGGCGGTGCCGCCAATTTCACCAATCATCACAATGGCTTCGGTTTCGGGATCTTCTTGGAACAATTCTAGAATATCGATAAAGCTTGAACCCGGAATAGGGTCGCCGCCAATACCCACACAGCTTGACTGACCAAAGCCTTCGTCTGTGGTTTGCTTCACCGCTTCATAGGTCAGGGTGCCGGAGCGCGAGATAATACCCACGCGGCCTTTGCGATGAATGCTGCCGGGCATAATGCCAATCTTGCTTTCACCGGGCGTGATCACACCGGGGCAGTTAGGGCCAATCATGCGCACGCCGGTTTGCTCTAACTTCACTTTTACGTCCAGCATATCCAGTGTTGGAATGCCTTCGGTAATGGTCACAATCAGCTCAATGCCCGCATCTATGGCTTCTAAGATGGCGTCTTTACAAAAGGCCGCTGGCACATAAATCACCGAGGCCGTGGCACCGGTGGCTTCAACGGCTTCGCGCACCGTATTAAACACGGGCAGACCTAGATGCGTGGTGCCGCCTTTGCCCGGTGATACACCGCCGACCATTTGGGTGCCATATTCAATGGCTTGCTCAGAGTGAAACGTACCCTGATCGCCGGTAAAACCTTGGCAAATGACCTTAGTATCTTTATTAATTAAAATGCTCATCAGTTTATTTCCCCTGTGCGGCGTGAACCACGCGCTCGGCGGCGTCGCTCAAGCTGGTGGCGGCAATGATGTTTAAGCCTGACTCGGCAAGCTTTGCCGTGCCAGCAGCGGCGTTGTTGCCCTCAAGGCGTACCACGACCGGTACTTCAACACCCACCTCTTTTACCGCACCAATAATGCCGTCGGCTATCATGTCGCAGCGTACTATGCCGCCAAAGATATTCACCAATACCGCTTTTACGTTAGGATCAGAGAGAATAATCTTAAAGGCTTCAGTCACGCGCTCTTTAGTAGCACCGCCCCCTACATCAAGGAAGTTAGCTGGGGATCCACCGTGCAGATTCACGATATCCATGGTGCCCATGGCCAGCCCCGCGCCATTCACCATGCAACCGATGTTGCCATCGAGTGCCACATAGTTCAGCTCAAACTTGGCCGCATGGGCTTCACGGGCATCATCTTGGCTGGGATCGTGCATTTCTTGTAATGTTGGCTGGCGATACATGGCGTTGGAGTCGATATTGATTTTGCCATCGAGGCACAATAAATCGCCCTCACCTGTGATCACCAGCGGATTCACTTCTAATAATGCGAAGTCCAGGTCGTTAAACATCTGACCTAAACCTAAAAATATGTGGGTAAATTGCTTTACCTGTTTGCCTTCTAGTCCCAATTTAAAAGCCAGCTCTCGGCCTTGATAGGCTTGCGGACCCACGAGCGGATCGATGGCCGCTTTGTGGATTAATTCTGGCGTTTCTTTGGCAACGGTTTCTATTTCTACTCCGCCTTCGGTAGAGGCCATAAAGACCACACGGCGGGTACTACGGTCGACCACTGCGCCTAAATACAGCTCTTTGGCAATGCTGCTGCAGGCTTCCACTAAAATTTTGCTAACCGGCTGGCCTTTGGCGTCGGTCTGGTAAGTGACCAAGTGTTGACCAAGCCAATGTTGAGCAAACTCTTTGATTTCTTCTTTCGTCTTAGCCAGTTTAACGCCGCCCGCCTTACCACGGCCTCCGGCATGAACCTGACATTTAACCACCCACATACTACCGCCTAACTTATCGGCGGCGTCCACTGCTTCCTGTGGAGTGTCACATGCATAGCCTTTTGACACGGGTAACCCGTAGTCAGCAAACAATTTCTTTGCCTGATATTCATGCAAATTCATGTTGAGTTTCCGTTTTATGAGGGTTTTAGAGTAAAAAGAAGGCCGGCACTAAGTCCGACCTTTTTATTATTATTGTTACACGTCTAACAACAGACGCGTCGGGTCTTCGAGTAGCTCTTTAATCGAAACTAAGAAGCTGACCGACTCACGGCCATCAATCATACGGTGGTCATACGACAATGCCAAATACATCATCGGCTGGATCACCACTTGGCCATTTACGGCCACTGGGCGGTCTTCAATCTTGTGCATACCCAAGATGGCGCTTTGCGGCGGGTTAATAATGGGCGTCGACATCAGTGAGCCAAATACACCACCGTTGGTGATAGTGAAGTTACCGCCGGTCATATCATCAACCGTCAACTTACCATCACGACCTTTAATGGCCAGCGCTTTAATATCTTTCTCGATATCGGCCAGACTTAAGCGATCGCAGTCGCGCAGTACCGGTGTCACCAAGCCGCGCGGCGTGGACACAGCAATGCTGACGTCGAAGAAGTTGTGATAGACGATATCATCGCCATCCAGTGAGGCATTCACTTCTGGGAAGCGCTTGAGGGACTCCACCACTGCCTTCACATAGAACGACATAAAGCCTAAACGCACATCGTGGCGCTTTTCAAACTGATCTTGGTACTGCTTGCGCAATGCCATAATCGGACCCATGTTCACCTCGTTAAAGGTGGTCAACATGGCGGTGGTGTTTTTCGCTTCGAGCAGACGCTCGGCCACGCGCTTGCGCAAGCGGCTCATGGGCACGCGCTTTTCGGTGCGCTCACCCAGTGCCACTTCAACAACAGGGCTAGCAGCCTTTGCTGAGGCAGCGGCGGGCGCTTTTTTGCCACCCTGCTTGATAAAGGCTTCCACGTCTTCTTTGGTGATGCGACCGCCTTTACCTGAACCCGATACTTGAGCAGCGTCGATATTGTGCTCGGCCACTAAGCGGCGTACCGCTGGGCTTAAGTTGTCATCGTCGCCTTTAACGTCTGATTTTGCGTCTGACTTATCGTTTGATGCGGCATCCGCTTTGCTGTCTGCAGAGGCGGTTTTTTCTTTGGTGGCTTCGCCGGCGGCGACACCCACTTTTAAGCGACCAATTAATTGCTGGCCCAGTACGGTGGCGCCTTCTTCTTCGATAATGGCTTCTAAAATGCCGGCTTCAGGTGCAGGCACTTCCAGCACTACCTTATCGGTTTCGATGTCGACGATCACTTCGTCACGTTCAACCCTGTCTCCAGGTTGTTTATGCCAAGTGGCGATAGTAGCATCGGCGACGGACTCTGGTAAGTCTGGAACCTTGATTTCGATGGTCATCAATATGTCCTTAGTGCGTTAAGCTGTCGGCGTCAATGCGTCTTCGACTAGCGCTTTTTGTTGTTGTAAGTGAACTGAGGTGTAACCCACTGCCGGTGAGGCCGATGCGTCACGCCCGCTATAACCTAAGCTGGCACCCGCCGGAATGGCGGCACGGAAATGGTGTTGGCTGCAATACCAAGCGCCCTGATTTTGTGGCTCTTCCTGACACCAAACAAAATCGGTGACGTGTTGATAATCTTCTAAAATGGCGGCCACCTCTTCCTGCGGGAAGGGATACAACTGCTCAATACGAATTAGGGCCACGTCGGTTTGTTCGTTCTTGCGGCGTGCTTCCAGCAGATCGTAATACACCTTGCCAGAGCACAGCACTACACGCTTCACGCCTTTGGGATCCAGATCATCTATTTCGCCAATTGCGTTCAAGAAAGTGCCGTTGGCCATGGTTTCTAAGTCAGAAACCGCCAGTGGATGGCGCAATAACGACTTAGGCGACATCACCACTAACGGGCGGCGCATGGGTCGCAACACTTGGCGGCGCAGCATATGGAACACCTGAGCCGGGGTGGTCGGGATCACCACTTGCATGTTGTGCTCAGCGCACAATTGCAAGAAACGCTCAAGGCGCGCACTGGAGTGCTCTGGGCCTTGGCCTTCGTAGCCGTGCGGTAACAACAGCGTTAAGCCACACATACGACCCCACTTTTGCTCGCCTGAGCTCACAAATTGGTCAATCACTACCTGGGCGCCGTTGGCAAAGTCACCAAACTGCGCTTCCCAAATGGTTAAACCAGCAGGCTCGGCGGTCGCATAACCGTACTCAAACGCCATGACCGCCATTTCACTCAAGACTGAGTCATATACCTGAAACTGGCCTTGGTCTTCGGACAAATGACACAAAGGCGTATAGGTACTGGCGTTTTCTTGGTTGTGCAACACCGCATGCCGGTGGAAGAAAGTACCACGGCCGGAGTCTTGGCCTGTTAAGCGCACTTCATAGCCTTGCTCGCACAAGGTGGCATAAGCCAACACTTCGGCAAAACCCCAATCGGCGAGCTTTTCGCCCTTGGCCATCAGCTTACGGTCGTCGTAAATTCTGCCCACTTGGCGCTGTAACGGATGACTTTCAGGATAATCCGTTACTCGCTTGGCCACGTCTTTTAGCGCATCAAGCTCATAATGGTCATCATATTTCATGTCCCATTCGTGATTAAGATACGGTGTCCAATCAACGGTAATATTGTCCGTAGAACGCCATTCTTTCACCACACACTCACCGCCATCGAGCGAATCGCGATACTCGTTGATCATGACAGTGGTGTCTTCAGTACTAATAGTGCCGTTGGCAATCAGCTTGTCCGCATAGATTTTACGCGGCGTGGGGTGCTGTTTGATTTTTTTGTACATCAACGGCTGAGTCGCACTTGGCTCATCGGCTTCGTTATGGCCATGGCGGCGATAACAAACCAAGTCAATCACCACATCGCGACCAAACTCATTACGATAATCCAGCGCTAATTGGGTCACTTGCACCACGGCTTCTGGGTCGTCGGCATTAACGTGGAAAATCGGCGCCTGCACCATTTTAGCGATATCGGTGCAATATTCGGTAGAGCGCGTATCTCTTGGGTTTGAAGTGGTAAAGCCCACTTGGTTATTGATAACGATACGCACTGTGCCGCCCACGCCGTAGCCTCGGGTCAGCGACATATTAAAGGTTTCTGCTACCACACCTTGACCGGCAAAGGCCGAGTCACCGTGTATGGTAATCGGCAGCACTTGGCGACCGTCTGGGTTGTCCAGTCGATCCATGCGCGCGCGCACCGAGCCGATAACCACAGGGTTAACAATTTCTAAATGCGAGGGGTTAAAGGCCAGTGCCAAATGCACATTGCCGCCCGGCGTGTCGAAGTCTGAGCTAAAGCCCATGTGGTATTTAACGTCGCCTGAGCTTTGCACTTCGTATTTACCGGCAAAGGCATCAAACAAGTCTTGTGGGCGTTTACCCAAGACGTTAACCAGCATATTTAAGCGGCCACGGTGGGCCATGCCGATCACCACTTCTTTACCGCCGTTTTCACCAAAGCGACGGATCAGCTCTTTGGTCATGGGCACCAGCGCATCGCCGCCTTCCAGCGAGAAGCGCTTAGCACCGGGGAACTTAGCGCCTAGGTATTTTTCTAAGCCTTCGGCGGCGTTTAAGCTGTCTAAGAAGCGCAGCTTATCCGCTTGGCTAAATTTAGGCTCACCAATCACAGTCTCAAGCTGGCTTTGGATCCAACGCTTTTCGCGAGTACTGGTGATGTGCATGTATTCTGCACCCACAGAGCCACAATAGGTTTTCTTCAGTGCGGCGACTAAGTCTTTTAACACCATGGTCTCTTGACCAATGGCGTAAGAGCCCACGTTAAAGGTGGCCTCAAGATCCGAGCCGGTCAGATTATGAAACGCCGGATCCAGCTCAGCCACCGCCTTGCGATCCCACAGATTAAGCGGGTCTAGGTTCGCATTTTGATGACCGCGAAAACGATAAGCGTTAATCAGCTGCAAGACTTTTACTTGCTTGGCATCCGTATGCGGGTCGCTAACTGGTGTGTCATGACGAGAAGTGTCTTTAGCAAGACGGCGAAAATAATCTCTTACCTGTGAATGAGGCAGATCTTCTACGTTATCCTTTTGCGGTGGCAATTCGCTAAACACGACTTGCCATTGCTCAGGCACCGACTCAGGATCGGCCAGATAATCTTCGTAAAGGTCTTCGACATAGGTCGCATTGGCACCGGCCAGGTAAGAGGATTCCAGCCAGGCTTGCATAACGCCATTGTGCATTTTTATCCCTTTATAACGTCTCGACAGGGTTACTGTCTGGGGGTCGTCAGGTTAAGCCGCCCTTGCGAGCGGCCATTATCTTGCTCATTGCTTAAGGTCTACTGCCCTTTCGCGATTAATTCTACACTGCCCGCTTTAACAACATGGACTTAATATTACCGATGGCCTTGCTGGGGTTTAAGCCTTTCGGGCACACATCGGTACAGTTCATGATGGTATGACAGCGGAACACACTAAAGGCATCTTCCATGCCCGATAAGCGCTCTTCAGTACCGGTATCACGGCTGTCAGACAACCAACGATAGGCGGCCAATAAGCCGGCGGGGCCAATAAACTTGTCGGGGTTCCACCAAAATGACGGACAGGCGGTCGAGCAACAAGCGCACAGAATACACTCGTACAGACCGTCCAGCTTTTCTCGCTCGGCAGGGCTTTGTAAATGCTCGCGGGCGGGTGGCAGCTTTTCATCGGCGATAAGAAACGGCTTAATTTTTTCCCACTGAGTGTAAAACTGGGTTAAGTCGATAACCAAGTCGCGTACCACAGGGAGTCCGGGCAGCGGGCGTACCACTATCTTGTTACCTTGCTTAAGCAAAGTAGACAAGGGCGTGATACAGGCTAAGCCGTTCTTGCCGTTCATGTTCATGCCATCTGAGCCACACACGCCTTCACGGCAGGAGCGGCGAAACGACAAGCTGGGATCTTGTTCTTTTAATGCCAACAGCGCATCCAACACCATCATGTCGGAACCTTCAGCCACTTCCAGCTGATAGTCTTTCATATACGGCTTAGCATCTGTTTCTGGGTTATAACGGTAAACCGAAATAGTGACTTGCATCTTGCTCCCCTCTCTTAGTAAGTCCGCGCTTTGGGTTCAAACGCTTCACGGTGATTGGGTGACAAGTTCACCGGTCTGGTGCTCATCGACTCAGTAATTGGGCTGTACAAGGAATGGCATAACCAGTTCGCATCATCCCGGTCCGGATAGTCGAAGCGTGAGTGCGCGCCGCGACTTTCGGTACGGAAATTCGCCGCAACCGCCGTGGCAATGGCGGTTTCCAGTAGGTTATCTAATTCCAAACACTCAATACGCTGAGTATTGAAATCAGAGCTGGTGTCATCCAAACGCGCATTGTTTAACCGCTCGCGGATTTTCTTCAGCTGCGCCAAGCCCTCGGCCATGGCCGCACCTTCACGGAACACAGAAAAATTATGCTGCATGCACTCTTGCAAGTCTTTCTTAATTTGCACTGGATCTTCGCCGTCGCGGTTATTTTCCCAACGGTTATAACGGGCCATGGCGGCTTGAATGTCGGCCTCGGTGGCGTCTTTCACATCATCCAGCTCTTGCAGTGCTTCCACTAGGTGGCGACCCACGGCACGACCAAACACCACTAAGTCCAGCAGTGAGTTACCGCCTAAGCGGTTAGCGCCGTGTACCGACACACAGGCCACTTCGCCAACGGCAAATAAGCCTTTAACGTGCGACTCATTACCTTCGCCGTCCACGGTAATCGCCTGACCATTTACGTTGGTCGGCACGCCGCCCATCATGTAATGACAGGTCGGGATCACTGGGATTGGCTCAAACACCGGATCCACGTGCGCAAAGGTACGGGCCAGTTCACAAATGCCCGGCAAACGTGACTCCAGTACATCTTTGCCTAAGTGATCGAGTTTTAGCTTCAAGTGCGGGCCCCAAGGACCATCACAGCCCCGGCCTTCACGAATTTCAATCATCATAGAGCGCGCAACGACGTCGCGGCTGGCCAAGTCTTTGGCGTTGGGCGCATAACGCTCCATAAAGCGCTCGCCATCTTTATTGAGCAGATAACCGCCTTCACCACGACAGCCTTCGGTGACCAGCGTACCCGCACCGGCGATACCTGTGGGGTGGAACTGCCACATTTCCATGTCTTGCAAGGGCACACCGGCGCGCACTGCCATGCCAATACCGTCACCGGTATTAATGTGTGCATTGGTGGTGGACTGATAGATACGCCCTGCACCGCCGGTGGCTAAAATGGTGGCCTTGGCTTTAAAGTACACCAGCTCGCCAGTTTCGATATCGATGGCGGTACAACCCACCACATCGCCGTCGGCGTTTTTCACCAGATCCAGCGCATACCACTCAGAGAAAACCGTTGTCTTATGCTTAACGTTTTGCTGGTAAAGCGTGTGCAACAGCGCGTGACCGGTACGGTCAGAGGCTGCGGCTGTGCGCGCGGCTTGTTCGCCACCAAAATTCAGTGACTGGCCGCCGAAGGGACGCTGATAAATTTTACCGTTGTCGAGGCGAGAAAAGGGCAAGCCCATTTTTTCTAGCTCAAGCACGGCTTCAGGGCCGCTTTGGCACATAAATTCAATGGCGTCTTGGTCACCGATAAAATCGGAGCCCTTTACGGTGTCGTACATGTGCCATTCCCAGTTATCTTCATGGGTATTGCCCAGAGCAACAGTAATGCCACCCTGCGCCGACACAGTATGAGAGCGGGTTGGGAACACTTTCGATAACAGTGCACAACTTTTCCCCGACTCGGCTATTTGCAAGGCGGCGCGCATGCCGGCACCACCTGCGCCGATAACCACGGCATCAAATTCGCGAATGGTAATAGTCAACTTATACACCCCACAGTACGACAATTCCGGTCAGTACATAAACCAGCAGTAACACCACTACTCCAAACTGTGCCACGCCACGCAACAGCGCGCATTTCACATAATCGGAGAGCACCTGCCAGGCACCTATCCAAGCGTGAATTAACACGCTTAACAGGGCCAATAGCGTAAACACCTTAGTCGAGGTTTGGGCAAAAAAGCCCTGCCAGACATCATAAGTAATGTCATTAAAGGCAATAAACCCCACCAAATAGAGGGTGTATAAAGTCATGATAACCGCAGTTACACGCAACAAAATGAAGTCGTGTACGCCATTGCGGCCAATGCTTGCCGTATTCGTTACCATACCATTATCCCCGCTAGCACTGACAACACTGCCGTTACGCCCAATGCCACTTTGGCACTGAGTGCACCTGACTCCAGGTTTTCGCCGTAGCCTGCGTCCATAATGAGGTGGCGAATGCCGCCCACTATGTGATAAGCCAACGCCGTCAGAATACCCCACAGGATAAACCAGACGAAAAAGCCGTCTAATATATCCACGACTTCCAGAAATCCAGTCTCTGACGAGAGCGAAGACTTAAGCAGCCACAATAGGATAGCGAGTGAAAATAAGGTGATAACGCCGGAAACCCGGTGCAGAATTGATGCGATTGCAGCGACAGGTTGGCGTATAGTCCGTAGATCGAGGTTTACAGGTCTCTGTTTTTTAGTCACGGTCTGCCCACTTGGCTCCATTGAGCTCGTTAGTTATTGTTGTAATAGACACAGCCCAGATACACGAAATGAGAACGCTACGTACGTTTTGGCTAATAACAAATTACGCTTGAGCATTATTTGTCCGCCTCATCGCAGGTCAACTTCTCACTACTGCCTCATATATCCTCGTGGGCCAGTATATGAAGCGCAATTTGTAATTACAACGAAGGCCTTGATCCAATTGCTAAATCTGTAAAGCCGATCGCACAACGAACCGAGGCAAATACAAGGATGTACGGCTGAATTGACATTGACTGTTAATTCTGTTTTCAATATGCGCGCACCGAAGGACGCATTAGTAGTTAAACATCTACCCAAACTATGTAAAAATGCTTACCTGCGGACCTATTATAAAATTATAAAAAAGCGAAGGAGACGTGCTATGGCTGACCAAAAGGCCACTCTGCATTTGCCCGGCAAAGAAGCGATTGAGCTTCCTATTGCCTCAGGCACTGCTGGTTATGATGTGATCGATATCAGCACACTAGGCTCACATGGCTACTTTACCTACGACCCTGGTTTTATGGCAACGGCATCCTGCCAGTCCGAAATTACCTACATAGACGGTGATTTGGGTATCTTGCTGTACCGCGGTTACCCTATCGAGCAGTTGGCGAAAGACGCCAACTATCTCGAAGTATGCTACTTGCTGTTGTACGGAGAAGCGCCCACTGCCAAGCAGTTTGAAGAGTTTCAACGTGTCATTATGCGCCACACCATGGTGCATGAGCAGCTGTCATCCTTCTTCAAGGGCTACCGTCGCGACGCACACCCGATGGCGATTGTATGTGGCGTGATTGCCGGTTTATCCGCGTTTTACCATGACCCTATGGATATTACCGATCAATCGCATCGGGAAACTGCCGCGCATCGCATGATCGCTAAGTTGCCGACCATAGCAGCCATGGCCTATAAATATTCGGTCGGCCAGCCCTTCGTTTACCCGCGTAACGATTTAAGCTACGCCGGAAACTTCTTGCAAATGATGTTTGCAATACCTTGCGAAGACTACAAGGTGAACCCGATTGTTGAGCGCGCCATGGACCGCATCTTTACGTTGCATGCGGATCATGAACAAAACGCTTCTACCTCGACTGTGCGCCTAGCCGGCTCCAGTGGTGCCAATCCGTTTGCTTGTATTGCTGCAGGTATTGCCTCCTTGTGGGGGCCTGCTCACGGCGGCGCTAACGAAGCCTGCTTGAGTATGCTCGAAGAGATTGGCTCAGTAGATCGTATTCCTGAGTTTATCGAACGCGCCAAAGACAAAGATGATCCGTTCCGCTTAATGGGCTTTGGTCACCGGGTGTATAAGAACTTTGACCCCCGCGCCACCGTAATGCGTGACACTTGTCATGAAGTGTTAGACGATCTTAAAGTTGAAGATCCACTGTTAGACGTAGCTATGGAGTTGGAGCGTATTGCGCTGTCTGACCCTTACTTCGTGGAACGTAAACTGTATCCGAACGTGGACTTCTACTCGGGCATAGTGCTGAAAGCGGTTGGCATTCCAAGCAGTATGTTTACCGTGATCTTCGCCCTGTCTCGTACCGTAGGCTGGATGTCGCACTGGAATGAGATGATGTCGGACTCGAAGCAAAAAATCGGCCGTCCGCGCCAGCTCTACACAGGTGCCCCTGAGCGCGAGTTTCGTACTCAAGTTAAGAAATAATCTGCATTTTTCTTAACCGCTAGCGCACAACAAGGCCGACAGTAATGTCGGCCTTTTTTATGCCTGAAAGGCGTGAGGCGAAAATATCGGTTTGGTAGAGGCCAGTTTTTCGTAGTAAAACTTTACTAAAAACAAACAGCAGCGAAGACTCTTTACCTAAGAGACGGCCGCCTACAAAAGACAGCTGTCCATGTAGCCGTCAATTTATTCGACGGGCCAGCGTAGCTGGATATTTTACAACCAAGAGCGAGATACCGGAGCGAGCCCGGTACGACGGCAGAGCCAGATATGACACCAGCACAAACAAAAACACCGAGCCTATTACGGGCTCGGTGTTTTATTTTCAGCTGGGTGCTTGGTTTATAGTTTTGCTACACAAAACCGGCCGAATAAATTGGCCTCTACCAGCCGCTGGCTATAGTTTACGCTTTTTCTACGCTAGAAAATTCGTTCATCAGCTCGCCGGCTTTGTCGACCATGTTAACAGAGCCTACGAAGTACGGGGTGCGCTGGTGTAATTCGGTCGGCTTGATTTCCATGATGCGACGGAAACCATCGGTGGCTTTACCACCGGCTTGCTCGGCCATAAAGGCCAGCGGGTTGCACTCATACAACAAACGTAACTTACCGTTGGGCGAGTTGGTGCCAGACGGGTAAATGTAGATGCCACCTTTGAGCATGTTGCGGTGAAAGTCAGACACTAAAGAGCCAATGTAGCGTGAGCTATATGGGCGCTGCGTGGCGTCGTCTTTTTCTTGGCAATACTTCAGGTACTTCTTCACGCCTTCTGGGAAGCGGATGTAGTTACCTTCGTTAATGGAGTAAATATAACCCTGCTCAGGAATACGAATGTTCTCGTGAGACAAGCAAAACGAGCCCAAGGTGGGGTCGTAGGTAAAGCCGTGCACGCCGTTACCCGTGGTGTACACCAACATGGTAGAAGAGCCATAAACCACGTAGCCGGCGGCCACTTGGTTGATGCCAGGCTGCAGGAAGTCATCCATGGAGACCGGCTGGCCCGCTTCGGTCACGCGACGATAGATAGAGAAGATAGTACCCACAGACACGTTCACGTCGATGTTTGAAGAACCATCGAGCGGATCCATCAATACGATGTACTTGGCGTTGCATTGGCGCTCATCATCAAAAGCCACGTAGTGGTCTTCTTCTTCTGAGGCAATACCACACACTTCGCCACGGGCTTCGAGGGCGGCTTTAAACATGTCGTTGGCGAACACATCTAATTTTTGCTGCACTTCACCCTGTACGTTTTCGCTATTGTTGCTGCCACCAATAATGTCGGTGACCAAACCGGCGCGGTTAATTTCGCGGTTCACTATCTTGGCGGCGCGGCGGATAGACGATAGTAGCGACGACAATTCGCCACTGGCGCTGGGGTAGTCAGCTTGGTTCTTAATGATGTATTCACCCAGGGTAATCATAATATTCCTCAAAGATTTTGATGTGACGTTTAATCGTCATAACAGCGGGGTGAAATACCCCTTTCATTTTTATTACAGATTTTTACAGAATTCGTTAATACAGAAGATGTCACTTTTAGCGCGTTAGCCGACTAGTGCCGCTAATTGCCGGCGTACGGCCTCTAAGTCTGCGGGGGTATCCACACCCGGTTGCGGCCGCTCACAGGCATCCGCAATGGCAATTGACTCCCCATGCCACAATACTCTGAGCTGTTCGAGTTTCTCTAATTGCTCAAGCGGGCTGATGGGCAACGCTAAATAACGGCGGATAAACCCGGCTCTATAGGCATAAATACCAATATGGCGGCGACAATGACTGAGATCCGGCGCGCCATTGGCCATGCCGTCGCGGTCAAAGGGCAGCATGGAGCGACTAAAGTACAAGGCAAGTCCTTGGGCACTTTGCACCACTTTCACCACGTTGGGGTCTTGTAGCTCGTCTAGCGAGTCGATAGCCGTGGCCAAAGTAGCCATGGGTGCTGGGCTAGCCGCCAATAAATTGGCCACTTGATCCACCAGTGCGGGCGGCAGCAAGGGCTCGTCACCTTGCACGTTGACCACAATATCGTCGGCGCTCAAGCCTAATAACTCGACCACTTCGGCTAAGCGTTCGGTGCCGGAGTCATGGTGGGGGCTGGTTAAGCACACCTCAACGCCGCAGGGACGCAGCGCATCAAGAATGCGTACATCGTCGGTGGCCACCACCACTCTTAGTGCACTGCTTTTTTGTGCCTGCTCGACTACCCATTGGATCATGGGTTTGCCATGAATATCGGCCAGCGGTTTACCCGGCAAGCGGGTCGAGCTAAATCGAGCCGGAATCACCACCACAAAGCTCATGCGGGCAGCTCATCTAGGCTTAATTTACGGGCTTTATTTTCCAGCAATACCGGAATATCTTCGGTAATGGGATAAGCCAAGCGATCAAAACGACACACTAATTCATTGTGGGCTCGGTCTAACTGCAGTTTTCCTTTGCAGATAGGGCAAGCAATAATTTCCACCAATTTTGCATCAATCGCCATGGTGTAGCTCCTTAAGTCGAGTTAAAAGCAGGTGTTCAAAAGCCAGCGGCAACTGCGCATCTACCGGCACATACCACGTATTGTCGTGCCCCCCTGGCCATTTCACCGCGTCTTTTTCGGTGATCAGCAAAGGGGCAGATTGTAATGAATGCAGCTGGCTGTTGGCCACGGCTTGGTGGTCGCCCAGCGCCACGCACTGCTCTAGTGTAAAGCCCAACTGCTCTAACATGTTAAAAAATCGTGGTGGATGGCCAATGCCCGCCAAGGCATGCACCCGATTCGGTGGCCTGGGTGTAGCATGATCAGCTGAGCTAACTGGCACTAGCGCGCCTGGCGCCAGCGTCATTAAAAATTCATGCTCATGAGTCGGACCACCGTTGTTAATAATGGCGTCCACCTGATTTAAGCGCCATTTGCGCTCGCGCAGCGGCCCCATGGGTAATAAATGGCCATTGCCAAAACGACGCTTGCCGTCCACTACCACCAGCTCAATATCGCGGGCCAAAGCATAGTGCTGCAGGCCATCGTCGCTGATAATAATATCCACGCCACAACTCACCAATAAGGCTGCCGCATCGCCCCGCTTGGGGTTCACAACCAACGGGCAGCCGGTGCGCTTAACAATCAATATCGGCTCATCACCGGCGGCGCTTGCGGGAGTATCGGCTTGCACCAACAGCGGATAATGCTCGCTCTTGCCGCCATAACCGCGACTGATCACGCCCGGATTATACCCTTGTGCGCGCAACCAATGCACCAGCCAGACCACGACCGGTGTTTTACCGTTGCCGCCAACACTTAAGTTGCCGACCACAATCACAGGCACAGGCGCGCGATACACAGGCTTAAGACCAAGCTTAAATAAGGCACGGCGTAGTGAGCTTATCAGCGCAAACAGCACACTTAAGGGTGCTAGCAGCCACAACCACCAAGCGCCCTTATACCAAGCGCTGCTTAGTCCTTCACCTTTAGACTCGGCGCTGCTATTGCTCGCCATATTGAATACTTCTTAGCTGTGCATACACGCCTTGCTGGGCCATCAGCTCCGCATGAGCGCCCCGCTCCACCACGCGACCTTCGTCTATCACCAAGATTTCATCGGCGCTTTCTATGGTCGATAAACGGTGGGCGATGACGATGGCGGTTCTGTCTTTGCGCAATTCATCCAAGGCCGCCTGAATATGGCGCTCAGATTCGGTGTCCAGCGCCGAAGTGGCTTCGTCCAAGATCAGTAACGGCGCATTGCGCAACAAAGCGCGCGCAATGGCGATACGCTGGCGTTGGCCGCCGGATAAGCTAGCGCCATTTTCACCAATCACGGTGTCGTAGCCTTGGGGAAGCTTAGTGATAAATTCATCTGCATAGGCCACTTTGGCCGCGGCTATCACTTGTTCACGGCTGTATTCACCTTCTGCCGCGTAGGCAATGTTGTTGGCGATGCTGTCGTTAAATAAATGCACCTGTTGCGAGACCAGCGCAAACTGGCGGCGCAAGTCGCTTAACTTGTATTCACGCAGATCCACGCCATCGAGCAGTATTTCGCCCTGACTAATATCATAAAAACGCGTTAATAAGCCGGCGATGGTGCTTTTACCTGAGCCAGAACGGCCTACTAGCGCGATAGTTTTGCCGGGGGTCAGGCTAAAGCTGACATCTTTTAGGGCCGGCGCTTCTTTGGTGGGATAAGTAAAACTCACGCCAGAAAATTCCAGATTGCCGGTGGCGCGCGTTAAGCTGCGCGTGCCGGTATCTGTCTCGCCGTCAGCGTCAAGCAAACCAAACAAGCTTTGGCTGGCGGCGATGCCCCGTTGATAAGAGGAGTTAAGTTGGGTCAGGCTCTTTAATGGGCGCATCAGCATTAACATGGCGCCTAATACCGCAATAAAAGTACCGGGGGTAATGTTGTCTTGCATACCATCAACATTGGCCATAAAGACCAAGGCTGCCAAGGCGGTAGAAGCTATTAATTGTACCAAAGAGGTGCCGGTGGCATCGGTGGCCACCATCTTCATGTTTTGCTGGCGCACCGCATTACTGACCCCATGAAAGCGATCTGCTTCCACTTTTTGGCCATTAAACATCAATACTTCTTTATGGCCTTTGAGCATTTGCTCGGTACTGCTGGTGATATTACCCATGGCATCTTGCATGCCACGGCTTAAGCGGCGAAAGCGCCGACTGATAATGGCGATCATCACGCCGACTATCGGCCCCACGATAAAAAACACCAGTGACAACTGCCAAGAGTAGTAAAACATCATGGCAAGCAAGCCAATCACGGTGGCGCCCTCACGCACTAAAGTTACCAAGGTAGAGCTGGCCGCAGAAGACACTTGCGAAGCGTCATACGTCACTTTAGATAATAAGTTACCGCTGTTGTGGCGATCAAAAAAGGCCACTGGCATGGCCATTAACTTGCCAAACACCTGTTGCTGCAAGGAGAGCACCACATGGTTACCTACCCAGGCCATGCAAAAGCTGGACATAAAAGAAAACAGACCTTGGAGAAAAAACATGCCCAAGATAAAAAACGGCATCATCTTTAAGAAGGCGGGATCTTGACCGGTGAGGCCATCGTCAATCAGCGGTTTTACGGCAGAAATAAAGGCGGTATTCACGGCGGCATAACCCACCATGCCAATAACGGCCATCAACAAACCGAGTTTGCGCTCCTTTACATAACCCAATAATCGCTTAAGCACCGGCCATGAAGAAATATGTGCATCTTGGGACATAAGGTCTCTACCTTGAAAAACAAGCGGCTATTCTAACGGTTTAGTGTGCTGCAACCAAGTATTGAGCCGATCATACCAAGCACCGGGTCGCTGATGCTGCACTAAACGCCAGTGTTCGCCCTCTGCCACTAGGTGCACCATGCCTACTTCTCCGGTCGTAATTTGCGGCACTTTTTGACTCTCAAAGCGCGCCAGCACCTCACTTGAGGGAAAACCCCACCGATTACCAAAGCCTGCGGTATGCACCACCCAATCAGGGTTCACGGCCTGATTAAACGCCAAGGTGGAGGAGCTATTACTACCGTGATGAGGGCTAAGCAATAGCTCGGCCTGCACGTTTTGTTGGGTCGCCAACAAGCCTTGCTCCGCTTTGGCTTCAATATCGCCGGTTAATAATACCGATATCCGACCATCGGTAATGTGCAGTACGCAGGAGTCATTATTGCTGTGGCCGCTTAAGTTCACCGGCCATAACACCCTTAACTTAAGCTCACCCCAGCGTGCTTTTTGGCCAGCCCGACACTGTTGGCCCGCAGGCCAAGCGCCCCAACGCTGGCCAATGGGCAAGGTGCGGGCTAAATAATCGCGATTACCACTGTGATCTTGGTCGTTGTGGCTGATCACCACATAATCAAGCTGACTAATCCCTAAATGACGCAGCAGCGGTAAAATCACCGCATCCGCCATATTAAAGCCCGAAGGAAAGCGATTGCCCGTGTCATAAAGCAACGCCCGCGTACCTTGGCTCACCAATACCGTCAAGCCCTGCCCCACATCCAGCACTCGTACTTCCCATTTAGGTTGAGGTAACAACCATAACGCCAGCAGACTGGCGGGCAATAAACTTAGGCTGCGCGCTTTCGGTAACAACAACAGCGGCAACAGTAACAAGCCAAAGCCCAGTGCTAATTGCGGTGCCGATAGCCATACCCAAGGTGATGCCAACTCATTAAGGCCGTGCAGCCCAGCCATCAAGCCATTAAACAACGTATCTAATAGCTTAAACACGCCTTGAGATAAGATGGGTGCCGGCCATAACAATAAACAGGCCAGCAGCAACAACGGGATCAGCACTAAGGTAAACAGCGGGATCAAAACTAAGTTCGCAGGCAGCGATAACCAACTTAAGCCACCAAATAGCAACATCACCAAGGGCAGCAATAACACCGTTAAGCCCAACTGCAAGCGCCACAGGCTAGCGCGCTTTTGCCAGCCCGCAAGCAAGAGTAAGGCGGCCACCGCCAGCACCGACAACCAAAACCCGTGATTGAGCGCCAGCCATGGCTTGGCTGCTAATAACAAGCTAGCGGTCAGTAATAAAATGCGCCGACCACCCCAAAAACGCCCCCAGCCCATAATACTTAGCCACAAGAGCAGCATCATCAACGCCCGCTGAGTGGGCACCGAAAAGCCCGCCAACCATGCGTAAGCCAAGGCCAAGCCCAACGCTAACAGCACACCGTAGTGTCTGTGCCCCGTCAAGCTCCCCAGTACTCTCCCCAGTAATAAGCCTAAACCGGCCACTAATCCTATATGCAAGCCAGAAATGGCAAATAGATGACTGATGCCTAAGCCTCTGAGCATGGCCCAGTCGTTCATCTGTAAACCGCTTTTATCGCCGACACTGAGCGCCAAAATCCACGCTTGCGCCTTCAAGCCTTGGGTGTGTTGTTGCAAGGCCATCACCCAGCGCGCTCGACGATTCAGGGTAATAGGGGTGAAGGTAGGTGTGATCTTGAGCAAACTGCTCACATTGGCCTGCGCCGTTATGCCTTGTCCTAACAGCCAACGACTGCGGTTAAAGGTGCCCGGATTATGTAAACCATGGGGCAAACGCAACTGAGTAATAGTCTGTAAAGACTGGCCCACTTGAGGCGGTGGGTGCTCGCTTTGCCAGCTTAGCAACAGGCGCGGTTCTGGGGAAAGTGCTTGACCATTGAGGTGGCTGAGCCTGACAATCAATTTACTACTTGTATTACTATGTTTACGACCATGTGATTGCACCGCTTCAACTTGGGCGGCAATGATTTGCGTACGTTCAAACAAAGTGGGATATTGCAGCCAACTTAATTGCCAATGGCTATAACAGAGCGCCCACACAAAGCCGAGCAATAAACAAGCCAGCATCGGCCTTCGCCGCCAGCTTATTAGACTTAAGCAGGCCAGCGGCATCCAATTGTCCCAGCTCGGGAGCCAAGGCCAGATAATGATGCTTGATACGCCTAAGCAAAATGAAAAAAGTCGCTTATCCATCAGGTAAGTATTGCGGACTTAATATAAATGCCAAAAAAGCTGTTAAAACGCCTGATGCCAGATCCGGGCACCATTAAAAATAATAAACATTTAAGGTTGTTAGGGAGTCGGCTACACGACAATAACTTATGGCACCTTAATCGTCATTCAGCCGCCGGCGCCTTTGCCGTGGGGCTGTTTTGTGCTTGGATGCCCATCCCGTTTCAAATGGTAGTGGCGGCCATGCTGGCCATGTTCTTTAGGGTCAACTTACCGCTCTCTGCGGCTTTGGTGTGGCTGACGAATCCGCTGACCATGGGCCCAATGTTTTACTTTGCTTATCGTCTTGGCTCATTTTTACTCAATCGCCCCCACCACTATAAACACTTTGAACTTAGCCTCGCCTGGCTCAGCAGTGCCATGTCTTCAGTGGCGCCGCCATTTTTACTCGGCTGTTTGGTGATGGCGGTGGTGAGTGCTGCTATCGGCTACATGGTGATCCACGGTTTGTGGCGTTGGAACATCGCTAAACGCTGGAAACGCAGAAGGCCTCGCCAATAATGTTGGGAAATATCTTATGTTAAGAAACCAAGAGTGTTAGGGAACCCGTCATGTTAGGTAAATGGCTACGCTCCAAAATGCCCAGCCAAGCGACGTTACGTAACAATAAGCTGTTAGGGCTATTTGGCGAACGGCTGCTGGAACCCGACTATTGGCATCACAACCGCCATTCTTCGGCCATTGCCATGGCGGCCGGCTTATTCGCCGTGTGGCTTCCCCTGCCGTTGCACTCTTTTATCGCCATTGGCTTGGCATTGGCACTGCGTGGTTACTTGCCACTGGCCATCGCCGTGGTGTGGCTCAGTAATCCGCTCACCATAGCGCCCATGATGTACGGCGCTTATCAGTTAGGTGTGCGTATGCTGGGCTTACCGGTGCGCGATTTTACAAATTTGTTAGAACATGATTTTTGGGGCATAGCCCCACCGCTACTGACCGGCGCCTTCACGCTGGCCGTGATCTCCGCACTGGCCGGTTGGTTACTCACCCGCCTCTACTGGCGCTGCAAAATCATCCGCGCTTGGCAAGCGAGGCACAGATAAGCGCTAAGAAAGCTGGAAGTTAAAGAAGAAACTCCGAATCCCGTAGCCGCCAATTTATTCGGCGGTCCTGCGAAGCAGGATGATTAAGTTGTTGAACTTATGGTTTACTACTTTCTTTCAAACGTCCACCTGATGAAAATCAGACAAGATACTGCTTCTGTAGACCCCCTGTTTTATGTAATGAGTATTCGGCGCGACTTGGCCTTATTGGTAACAAGATAATTTTATTCAAAAGCAAAACCCTGCCGAATAAATTGGCAGCTACAAGGTCAAAACCAAATACAGCACGTACAACGTAAGATGGTGTTTTTGTAGGCGAACACTTGTTCTCGCATTATGCCGCAGGCGTAAATCATTTAGCCATAAAAAAGCCCCATTCCGAGAATGGGGCTTTTTGGTTTGGTTTGGTGCTGATTTGTTCTTATGTCTTTCTGATGGCTGACAGCTTAACGCTGGCCGCTGTGTCTTAGGCTTCTCCCAGCAATTGCCTTGGTAGCAACTTACCGGCGCGCCAAGCGGGATAAATAGTGGCGATAAAAATCAGCGTCAAGGCCGAGCCCGTTACCAACCATAAGTCCGCCCAGTGAAACTCGGTAGGGATAAAGTCGATAAAATAGATATCTGGGTTTAAGAATCTGTGCCCCGTTATTTTCTCAATTCCGCCGACGATTTCCGATAGCCGCGTGGCCAGCAATAAGCCCACTAGCCCGCCGAGCAGCACACCTGTGATGCCGTTGAGCATGCCTTGCACCACAAAGGCGCCGCGAATTTGCCACGGACCCGCGCCCATGGTTTTTAAGATGGCGATGTCGCCCTTCTTCTCGTTAACCGCCATCACCAAGGTCGAGACGATATTAAAACTGGCCACCGCCATTACCAGCAGCAACACCACTATCATCAGGGTGCGCACCAGCTGAATATCGTGATAAATATTACCTTGGCTTTCCATCCAGCTGCTGACATAAAACGCCACCGGCAGGCCCATGGCCGCATACATGGTGATTTTATCCGCCGCTAACACTTCATCTACCCGGATATGAAAACCCATCACCGTATCATCCAGCTCCAGCAGCTGTTGCGCATCTTGTAGATGGGTATAACCCAGCACGCTGTCCAGTTGGCCGCCTAAACTCAGCACCGCTTGCAGGGTAAAACTATGGCGTTTGGGCGAAGCAAAGCCATCACCACCGGGAGCTGGCAGCAATAACGACACTGCATCGCCGACCTTGAGCCCTAATTGATCAACAATAGTTTTACCTAGCACCAAGCCGCGCTCACCGGGTTTAAGCACGGTTAAGCTGGCACCATCTAAATAAGGTGCCAAAGTGGAAACTTGCGCTTCAAGCGTGGGATCTACCCCTTGAATGCGCACCGCTTTAAGCTTGGCGCCGCGGCTTAATAAGCCTTCTAACGGCACAAATGGCGACACCGCCACTATGCCAGTGGCATTGCCCAGTTGTTCGGCAATGGGCTGCCAATCGGTTACCGGCTCCTTGGCCGTTACTAACTGGCCGTGGGGGATCACCGATAAAATGCGATTCTCCAGCTCGCGCTCAAAGCCATTCATGGCCGACAAGCCTAAGATAAGCGCGCTCACCCCAATGGCGATGCCCAAAATGGACGCCACCGAAATAAAAGAGATAAAGCGATTGCGACGTTTAGCACGGCTAAAGCGCCAGCCCCAAAACACACTTAACGGACGAAACATTAAGCTTGCTCCTGCTGTGAAATCAGTTTGGCCACTACCAATTGGTCTTTAGTGCGCAACAAGCCTTCATTCGCCCAGCGCCCGTCCACTAACTGGCCATCCACTAAGCGACCGTCTATCAGCTGACATTGGCGATCCAAACGTGCCGCCAAGCCTAAATCGTGGGTCACTACCACCAGACCGGTGCCCAACTCGCTTTGCAACTCAGACAATAAGGCAAACACCTCAGAGGCACTGTGTGCGTCCAAGTTACCGGTGGGCTCATCCGCCAACACCAAGCGCGGCTTATTCACCAAGGCGCGGGCTATGGCTACTCGTTGGCGCTCACCGCCGGATAACGCGGAGGGTCTGTGCTCAAGACGATGGCCTAAACCCACGCGCTTCAGTAGTTTTTCCGCTTCCGCTTTGGCTTCACTTACCGGTCGGCCGGCAATCAACAGCGGCATGGCAGCGTTTTCTAATGCGCTAAATTCGCCCAACAGATGATGAAACTGATAGATAAAGCCCATGTGCTGATTACGAAACCGCGCTTGAGCACGGCTGCGCATCTGGTGCAGATCATCACCGTCAATCAATACTCGCCCACTAGTAGGCGCGTCTAAACTGCCCAGCAAATGCAATAAGGTACTCTTGCCCGAGCCCGAGCTGCCGACCACCGCCAAGCTTTCGCCTTTGGCTAGCTGCAAGCTCACGCCATCTAAAATGGTGATGGGCTCGGCGCCGTCTAAATGAGTTTTGGTTAAATTTTCAACCACTAATAGGGGGTTATTCATAACGCAACGCCTCGGCAGGATGAACGCGTGATGCTCGCCACGCCGGATACAGGCTGGCCAACACGCAAAGAATTAAAGTAGAAAACAAAACGGTAATCAGCTGGGTCGGTAATAACAGCACGGGTAGCTGGCTGCCCCCCGCGGCACCGTAAAAATTAATGCCCAACACATTGAGCACGGCATCTAGGTTGAGGCTCACCAACACGCCTAGGCCAAAGCCCAATAGGCTGCCCAACACGCCACTAAAGCCACCTTGGATCATAAACACCGTCATAATGCGCTCGCGACTAAGACCTAACGTTTGCAGCATGGCGATTTCCGCTTCTTTATCGGTCACCACCATCACCATGGCCGACAAAATATTAAAGGCTGCCACCAATACGATCAGCGCCAGCATTAGGCTCATTAAGCGTTTTTCCATGGCTACCGCTTGAAATAACTCGCCACGGCTGTGCTGCCAGGTTTCATATTCAAGCCCATCGGGCAGCGCTGGTAAGGCCGATAACGCAAAGGGGTCGTCTAACCACAAACGCAAGCCTGATGCTTGATTGGGTGCGTAGCGCAATAAACGGTTGGCATCTTCTAAACGAGTGATAATCAGCAGGTTGTCTACATCGGTGCCGGTACTAAAGGTGCCCACCACCGTAAACAAGCGCTGGCTGGGCACGCGACCCAGCGGCGTAAAGCGGCTACCCTCGGTCACGGTTACGCGCACCTGATCGCCCGCTTCAACACCTAATGAATAGGCCACGCCCGCCCCCATCACTAAGCCATAGGGCAAATATTCAAAGTATTCACGGGTGCGCGCATCAATGGTTTGTAAGATGCTGTCTTGCCCATTAGCGGGGTCTATGCCATACATCTCCACGCCCGTTAAATGGCGCGGCCCCTGCACCATGGCTTCGGCGCGAATAAAAGGCGCGCTCGCTAGCACGGTTTTATTGTCAGCAAACAGCGTTTGGTATTGGGCGGGATCCGCCAATTTACCTTGAGCATCTGTCACTACAGCATGGGGGATCACGCTTAACAGCCGGTCTTTAAGCTGTTGTTCAAAGCCGTTCATCACCGCCGACACCACAATCAGTGCGGCCACACCGAGCAAAATACCGATGGTCGAAAAGCCAGATACGAAGGACGCGAAGCTACGTTGGCCTCGTGCGCCTGCATAGCGTAAGCCCAACATTAACGTCAGGGGTTGAAACATGGTCTAATCATCCGTTTTTTAAAGAGTTTTACCTAACCCGCAAGTTGCGGAATAATAAAGGTATGTGAATGGCGCAACAAGAGCAGCGAATGATGGCAGACCCTTATTTCAGCATCGACTATCGAGCACAAGTTAACTTGTGCCCCCTGGCGGATGGCGAAACCGTGCCCGACGTCGACACCTTGGAGGCCCAAATTCCGGCGCCATTCAAGCTTATCAGTGAAGTTACCCGCATCGATACCAATAACGCCCGCATGTTGCGCAACTTAGACGAACATGCCGGCGATTTGGTCGAGATCATTAACTCACAATCACGTAAGATCGATTTAGTGCTCAGCTATGTATTAGCCAGCGAAGACGACCCTGCTGAGCGCCATCATACCTTAACCTTAGGCGGCGGCGGTTTTACTTTTATCTCACCTACCGTTTGGGCAAACGACAGCATTTTACGCTTTAAGCTGTTTTTACCCGAGCTATCGGTGGCCGTATACGGTTATGGTCAGATTAAGGCGCAAGAAGAGGCACAAGAGCCTCACCACTATCGCTGTGACTTTACTGCCATTCGCGAGCAAGACCGCGACGCCCTTATTCGTGCCAGCCTGCAATTGCAGGCTAAGCAACTTAAAGCCCGCGCCGAACGCCGCGCCCAAAAAGACGGCCCCACAACATAATGATCCAGATAGCTAGCCCCACGCCCAGACCTAAAGCCAGCCTTGGGCAACTGCTTGGCAGCAGCTTAAGTCTCGCCATCGCCCAACAAGTGATCCGCGAGCAACAACTGGTGCTGTTGGTGGTGCCGGACACGCCCACCGCGCTGCGTTTAGAGCAAGAAGTGCGGCACTTGTTGAAACAAGACGAAAGTCAAAAGCAGCCATTACCGGTGCAGCTGTTCCCAGACTGGGAAACTCTGCCCTACGATCAGTTTTCGCCCCACCAAGATATTATTTCCCAGCGGCTAGAAACCTTATACGGCGTGCCGACCCTTAAGCGCGGCGTGCTGATCGTACCCATTACCACGCTCATGCTGCGCACCCCGCCGCGGGACTGGTTAGAGCAAAACAGCCTGTTATTAAAAACCGGCGATAAATTAGATATGCATGGCCTACGCTCACGCTTAGAGCGCGCCGGCTATCGGGCTGTGGATCAAGTGCTGACCCACGGCGAATATGCGGCGCGCGGTGCCCTGCTCGACTTATATCCGATGGGTTCTCGCGAGCCTTTTCGCATCGACTTTTTCGATGATGAAATCGATACCCTGCGACCCTTTGACCCAGACACCCAGCGCTCTCGCGATACCGTAAGCTCGGTGCGCCTGTTACCGGCACGCGAATTCCCCACCGATGCACCGGCCATAGAGCGCTTTCGCGGTAACTATCGCGAGCGCTTTGCGCTGCGCAACGAGCCTGAATCTTTGTATCACAGAGTCAGCCAAAGCCAGTTTCCCGCCGGTATTGAGCATTACTTCCCGCTATTTTTTGAGCACACTCAAACCCTGTTTGACTCCCTGCCCGAGTCTTTATTAGTGCTTACCGTGGGCGAGCTATCTGCAAGCGCCGAGACCTTTTGGCAAGATGTACAAACTCGCTATGAAGAGCGTCGCTACGACACTATGCGACCCCTGCTGCCACCGGATGAGCTGTATCTGCAACCCAATGCGGTATTGGCCGAGCTGAATCACTGGCCGCAATTACAACTTAACCAAACGCCAGTATTAGAAAAAGGCGACCGGCTCAATGCGCCCATTAGCCCGCTGCCCGAGTTAGAAGTTGAGCATCAAAAAAGCGAACCTTTAAGTCGGTTACTGTCGTTTTGCAAAGATTTTAAAGGCCGGGTGTTATTTTCGGTGGAGACTGCCGGTCGACGTGAAGCCTTAATTGAGCTGTTTGCAGGCTCCGCCATTAAGCCTTGGCCTTATAACAGCCTTAGCGAATTTGCCGAGGGTAAAGATGCCATCGGCTTATTGGTCGGCCCGCTGTCGCAGGGTTTTATCCTGAGTGCCAAAGCCGCGAAAAATAGCATAGCGCTCATTTGCGAAGGCGACTTACTGGGTGGGCGCGTTATTCAGCGCCGCCGCCGTGAAAAGTCCAAGAGCCTAAGCCCAGATACGCTCATTCGTAATCTGGCCGAGCTATCCATTGGCCAGCCGGTGGTGCATTTGGATCACGGCGTGGGCCGCTACACAGGCCTGCAAACGCTGGATGCAGGCGGATTAAAGTCCGAATACTTAACGCTGGAATACGCCGGCGGCGACAAGCTGTATGTGCCGGTAACCGCGCTGCATTTAGTAGGCCGCTACAGTGGTGCTGACGACCCCACCTTAAATAAGCTGGGTAACGAAACCTGGGCCAAAGCCAAACGCAAAGCGGCAGAAAAAGTTCGAGACGTAGCGGTGGAATTACTGGATGTATACGCGCGCCGCGCCGCACAACCGGGCCAGGCCATGACTCACGACAAAGTAGCCTATCGCCAATTTTCGGACTCCTTCCCGTTTGAAGAGACCGACGATCAGCTAATGGCCATTAACGCCGTGCTCACCGACATGACTCAGCCCAAAGCCATGGACCGCTTAGTGTGTGGTGATGTGGGTTTTGGTAAAACCGAAGTGGCAATGCGCGCCGCCTTTGTGGCGGTGCACGATGGCAAGCAAGTGGCAGTATTAGTGCCCACTACCTTGCTGGCGCAACAGCATTACGACAACTTTAGAGACAGGTTCGCCAACTGGCCGGTGCGCATAGAGATGATCAGCCGCTTTAAAACCGGCAAAGAGCAAGAAAAAGTCTTGGCCGGCATGGAAGACGGCACCCTAGATATTGTGATCGGGACTCATAAGTTATTAAGCAAAGATATTCGCTTTAAAGACTTAGGTTTATTGGTGGTGGATGAAGAGCACCGTTTTGGCGTGCGCCAAAAAGATCAGATCAAAGCGCTGCGCGCCGACGTGGACATTCTTACGCTCACCGCCACGCCCATTCCGCGCACCTTAAACATGGCCATGGGCGGCATGCGTGACTTGTCGATTATCGCCACGCCCCCGGCCAAGCGCTTAGCGGTAAAAACCTTTGTGCGTGAGTCAGATCCTGCCACCATCCGTGAAGCCATCTTGCGTGAGCTCAAACGTGGCGGTCAGGTGTATTACCTGCACAACGACGTGCAAACCATCGATAATACCGCCGAAACACTGGCCACTCTTGTGCCAGAAGCACGCATTGCCGTGGCCCACGGCCAAATGCGCGAGCGCGAGCTAGAGCGGGTGATGACCGACTTTTATCATCAGCGCTACAACGTATTATTGTGCTCCACCATTATTGAAACCGGCATCGACGTGCCCACCGCCAACACCATTATCATGGACCGCGCAGATAAACTCGGTTTGGCGCAATTGCACCAGTTGCGTGGCCGTGTGGGGCGTTCTCATCATCAGGCCTATGCCTATTTGATGACGCCAGATCCTAAGCGCATGACCACGGATGCCAAAAAGCGCCTTGAGGCCATTTCAGCACTAGAGGACTTAGGTGCCGGTTTTGCACTGGCCACTCATGACCTTGAAATTCGCGGTGCCGGCGAGCTGCTGGGTGCTGAACAAAGTGGTCAGATCACCACCATCGGCTTTAGCCTGTATATGGAAATGCTTGAGCAAGCGGTCAAGGCCCTGCAATCCGGCAAAGAGCCGGCACTGGATCAATTGCTGCGCACCCAAACCGAGATTGAACTGCGGGTACCGGCACTCTTACCAGACGATTATATTCCCGATGTGAACATGCGCTTATCCATGTATAAACGCATTGCCACCGCCGAAGATGATGTGCAGCTGCGTGAGTTACAAGTAGAGCTGATTGACCGCTTTGGCCTATTGCCCGAGCCCACCAAAAACTTGGTGGCACTGGCCAGCCTTAAGCTAAAAGCCAATCCATTAGGCATAGATAAGATCGACGCCAGCGCCAATGGCGGCAACATAACATTCGCCCAAGACGCGCCCATCGATCCCATGTTCTTGGTCGGCCTCTTGCAAAGCCAACCGCGCCTCTACAAAATGGAAGGGCCAACCAAGCTACGCTTCGCCATACCCAGCCACGACGCCGCCGCAAGACTCGCGCTAATCAACGACTTGTTAACTGAGCTAAGCAAGCATCAGACTTCGTAAAGAGTGAAGGGGTAAGAGTGAAGAGGACAATAGCACACTAACTCTAAACCCATTTTTGCCACGGAATACACGGAAAAACACGGACGTAAAGACAGGTCAAAAGCGAAAGGGCTTCTTATGTATAAGGTCTACCCCAAGAGCCCTTCGTATTTATCTCATCTTAATTTTTCCGTGGGTTCCGTGGATTCCGTGGCGAAAGAGCTTTTTATATTTAGGTGTTAGATTTAACCGCAGCTCTTTACGCTTCACACTTTACGTTTCACATAACGCTTTTGAGAATAAATGAATACACACCCTTGTCATGCCGCCATTCAACGCCCCCTTACCGTCGGTATTCTAGGGGGTGGCGTGGCCGGTGCTACGGTAGCACTGCGCCTCGCGGATTTAGGCATTAATACCCTGTTAATTGAAGCCAGCAATGGCCTGCTCAATGGCCCGCCCATTTGTCACCTGCATGCGGGCGGCAACCTGTATCGCGAAATTAGCGATATTCAGTGCTTAACCTTACTACGCCAATCCATCGACTCGGTGCGTGCCTATCCGCACAGCATTAATCGCCGCCCGACTGTGATTGCTATTCCGACTTCAGATGCAGGCGATGCCAATGCGCTCTTACCGCGACTCAAGCAAGTGGCCAAAGAATATCAGCGCTTAGTGGCCATGGATCCGGCGAACAAGGTATTGGGTGAGCCAGATGATTATTATCGCTGTTACACCCGCGAGCAGTTTGTGGCACTGGCCGAACGGCCCCTGCCTAAAAAAGCCCAAAGCCACGATGATTGGTTGATCCCATTGGCGCACAATCTTAATCCCGACACTTTAAAGTTTCCGCTGATTTTGGTGCAAGAATACGGCTGGAGCCTGTTTCGCATGGCGGCCACCGCCACGCTGGCGCTACAAGATTCACCCCATTGCCAGCTGCTGCTGAATACGCGCGCCACGGATCTTGTGCAATTGCCCGATGGCTGGCTGATTAATACAGAAAATCATGCCGGTACTGGCTCAAACCAACAGCACAAAGTGGATTTCTTAGTTAACGCCTGCGGCTTTCGTACCGGCCTTGTTGATGATATGGCGGGTTACCGTCGCCAGCGCTTGGTGGAATACAAGGCCGCTTATGTGGCCCATTGGCAAACCGAGGGCATTTGGCCAGAGGTGATCTTTCACGGCGAGCGCGGCACGCCCAAAGGCATGGCGCAATTAACGCCCTACCCCAATGGCGTATTTCAATTGCACGGCATGACCGACAGCATAACGCTGTTTAAAAACGGCTTAGTGGCCAGTAACGCCTTAAGTGCCCAGCCACAATTGCCCAAATCCTATCAAACGCAAATTGATCAAGGTTGGCAGAGCGAGGATGTGACCGCTCGCACCCAAGGTGCTATCGATCACATGGCCCGCATCCTGCCTGCATTCGCCAGCGCCACCGTGGGCGGCAAGCCGCTATTCGGTGCCCAGCAAATTCCAGGCTCAGACCCCTCGCTGCGCGCCGCCGATGTGTCCTTTGAAGGTGCGCACTATGCGCGAGTAGAAATCGTCAAAGCCTCATCGGCGCTCACGGCCGCGGATCGCATAGTGGCTAAATTAGCAGATTTAGGTTGGTTGAAGTGGGACTGCCTAGAGCAAAGTGTTGAAGGTTTAGTGATGAGTAATGAGTTACAAAATCCACGCCTCTCGCCGCAACTGGCCATCACCAGCCAACACAGCGCCACGCAAGTAGAAGCACTGGCCATTAAGCTAGCGCATGAGCGCGGCTACCCATCCGCCCTAGCGTTAAATATGAATTAATTGACGGTGAGACGGCAATAGACTCTGTTGATGTCGTCTTCCTAACCCTCATCAAGATCTCTCTTAAGCCGTCGTCCTGATGCCAATCAGCATCTCGCCCTTATGCCGTCGTCCTGATGAAAATCAGGATCTCGCTCTTAATGTAAAGCAAACATCGGGCTGACTACCGCTTACCCCATAAGCCCTACTGTATAATCACAAGTTTTAGCTGATACTGTAAGCAAGTATCGAAGATAATTTCGTCATTGATGATAGATGCTAATTCAGCCTTTTAAATCGCGCCTGATTTTGCCTATAATGAACGGACTCGATTGAACTTTTAGCTAGGGTTGTGATACAAAACAAGCATAAATTAATGTGTCGCTAAAGATTTAATGCCTCGTCCGCTTTAAACACAGTTACCGCCGTTATTTTAGATAATTTTTATGACATTGTTTTTTTGTACTATCCTATTTCCCTAAATATTGCAGTTAAAAAAACCCACGCTCGCGTACACCTGAGTATCTATGCTGCTATCTTAAGAACTTAGACAAGAAAGACCCGTCCGCCAGCAGGAACGCGGACAATGAGGGCTAGCTCATTTAAGCACTATGTAAAATAAGCACACAATAAATAGCATAAGTGTTAATACGCATAATCAACATTAGGGCCTGTTCCCGCTTCGCTATAACAGATTGATTTAAAAGGAAAATCACAAAAAGCCGTTTTTATTAAATTTATTTTATTTCAATGACTTAGCGTGAAACGTCAACACGCCCTAGCTTTATCTAAAAAATGTGAGTTTCCTTAAGTTTCACCCCTTATTATTGAGTTTTTCACAGGAATAAAATCATGGATGAGACATGCCCATTTTGTAAATATGAACTGCTAGCTGGAGCTGAGATATGTGCAAGTTGTGGATCCTACGAAGAACGTCCTGATGGCGGCGGTGCACTGCTGTTTATTATTGGAGGACTTATTTCGATGGTAATAGGCATTAAACTCTCTGAATCCGACGCTTTATTGTGGGGGCTAATGGTTGCAGTTTTAGGCGCAGCATTCTTTGCGATTAGTATCAAAAGAAAACCTTTTTGGGTGAGAGGATACTAAGCGTTACAGGTTTAAATTGGTGAAAGGCCTACTGACTTTAAGCAGGCCAATACAGCACCACCTGCGTCCGAGTGTGCTGTGCTTGATGCCAGAGGCAAACGGCAAGCAACTCAATTTCTGTATCCTGCCGTGCATTCTCTTGCAAAACAGGTTCGGGTTTTTCTCAACCACCTTCCCCTTTCGCCTGCTTCTTACGTCTCACTTCTCACCTGACTTACGAATAAATCTTGTTTGCCCAGCGGGTTAAGCCTGCGGTTACGCTGCCGAAGTGGTCGCCGATGACAATGGGCGTATTCTGAAACTGCTGCTTTAAAAACTCATTCAATACTGGTGATTTAGCGGTACCACCGGTCACAAACACTACGTCTGGCTCACAGCCTGCTTGGGCAATGGCATCGGTCATTAACGCGGTGATGGCACTCAGTTCACGGTTGCAGGCTTTAGCAAAACCTTCTCGATCCAGATTTAAGCTCAAGCCTTTATCGATATCGGATAAATTCACCAACTGCTCTGTGCTGTCCGTTAAGCCGATTTTGCTTTGCTCGGCGGCGTTCACTACCCGATAGCTGAGCTTGTTTTTCTGCACGGTTAATAAGCGCTTTAGTAATTCAGGCTGTTCGGCATCACGCACTAGCTGCTCTAAAAAGCGCGCATTGGCGGCGCTGTAAAATTCGGTTTGGTTATGAATGTTATTAATCGACATTGCCTGCCAAAAGCTGTTGGTAGGAATGGGCTTACCGATTTTCAACATGCTGTCTAAGCCAAAGCTCGGCATTATGCCTTTTAGGGCAAAGGCGATATCAAAATCATTACCTCCCACTCGCTCGCCGCTGTGGCTGAGTAAGTCGGCAGTTCTGTCTTGCGAGGCCGCTTGTTTAGGGCCCATCAGTAGCATTGAGCAGTCGGTAGTACCGCCGCCAATATCGACCACTAACACTTTGGTCTCTGTGCTTAGGCTGGCTTCATATTCAAAGCCGGCAGCCACCGGTTCAAATTGAAACTCTACGTCTTTAAAGCCAACCCGCTTGGCGGCATTGGTTAATATTTCAATGGCCTGGCGATTGCTCTCTTCACCGCGTAAACCCTGAAAGTTAATCGGCCGACCAATCACGGTTTGGCTAACGTTTCTGCCCAGCCTGGCCTCGGTGAGTGTTTTAATATTGCTCATCATGGCCGCGACTATGTCTTCAAACAGTTCAGCTTGTTGTGGCAGCAAACCGGTGGCACCTAAGAATGATTTAGGGGATTTGATGTAATAGCCTTCGTCCGGCTCTTGCAGGTAATCTTTTAGCGCTTGTTGGCCAAACGACAATTCAGTGGGGTAGCCGTCTAGCACCAGCTCGCGTAATGCGCCCTGCCCTTTTTGCAGCTGACGCGTGCGCTGCTGCTGAAACGCTGGCTGCTCAGACGCACTCAAGTTCTTATGTAACCAGTTAACAATCACATCTCGACTCGGTGCATACAAGGTGGACGAAATGTAACGGCCATGCTCGCCCAGCGCCAACAGCTGCGGCGCGCCGTTTTCCATCACGCCAACCGCGCAGTTTGAAGTACCGTAGTCAAATCCGATCATGTTGAAATCTCACTTAAAATCTAATGCTGAAGCTCAAAAAACACTGAGCAAGCCAATAGCTCAAGGCCGCCCTTCAGTCGAAAACGACGAGGTAGCGTTGGCTAGGCTAAAAAAATGAAGCGGCATTATAGCGGAAAACGGAGTTCATTGATGGATGAAAATCTAAGAAGCATTCGCTTACGCGCAGGTAATTTTAGTTTGAGCAATAATCGACTAAAACCATTGCTTCCGATCAGATGTTAGCTAGCGTGCAAAGGGGCTACTACGCCGACTCGCTCAAGCACAGTCCCTGTGGCGCTCAGCACATTACGTCCCTGTAATGTGATGGTCGGCTACGCAGATCCCTTTGCCCTCCCCGTCAATTGCGGCGTGGCCTGTGGGAGTAAGTCCTACTCCCGAGTATAAGCTGCAGCTTCTCTTTCAAATTGCGTCTCACTTTGTCTATAATGCGGCAGCTTCGTATGAGTTCAGTTACAGTAATGTTGATGATCTGGCCTCAAATATTCTCGATTAAAAGAGTCTCGCTCTTCATGAGTCGGCGGTAGCCTGCCCTATAAACAGCACTCTGTTAAACATAGGCATGCTCAAAATGTACAACTGTCATGCTCGGATTGATCCGAAGGATAAAATAAAATCGATAATAATCAGAGTGTTAAAATTCAGGCAGGTGAAGAAAATAAGCATCAGCAACGGACAATTCGAGCATGCGCGTTTAGAACGTCGTGATAAGGGACAACAATATTAAAAATATCACAATAAAACAGCCTCTTATCAGAGGTAACGATGAAAAATACGATGCACAAAAACGTGCATGCGCAATATTAAGCTGTTATAGCTCAAACGTAATCTCGGAGTATTTAATTAGTGATTTGTGATCTTTTGGAAAGTATTTACTCTTTTTTTTATATTTATACCTCAAGTATTAGTTCTTTTTTAGCTGCCTTTTTTGTTTATTTTCTAGTTTTGTTTTTAGCTAAACTTTTTCACTTACGTTGTTACGTTAAATTTTCTTTTAAGTCATTGTTAAAAGAAGTATGGAAAAATAAAAGTCGTTTATATTCACCTGATTATTGTACTGCATCGATATTTAAATCGTTAAGTGGTCATGATTTTGAATTGTTCAAGAGAAATTATTATCAAACAATATTTATTAAAGTGTGGAATAAGTATAATATTATAATTTCAGGTGTTTGGTATTTGTTAATTGGAATATTTTTTTATCTTGAACTCATTTTAGATTTTCTATTTTGGTTTTCTTCTGTGCGTTTTTTCTCTAGGTGTAGTGAAATTTCAATTGCTTTCTATAAAGATGTAGTGTCTAAACCAAAAAATAAAATGTCAGAGAGGAATACTTTTCTAACAAAATATGATCGAATTCGCCTTGCTACTGTTAGCTACGTTGAAATTTATATTTTGTCGGCTTCCTTATATTTTACTTTAGATCCGTCAAGACCATATGCATGGTTAAATTCAGTTTATGATTCCTTATCTGTCGGCACATTTACAAATGTAGGAACAGCTCTAAATTGTATTGGTAGTGAAGTTTATGTGTTCACTCAAATTTTAACTACTTTAGTCTTGGTAATTATGTCTTTGGCTGTATACGTCGGTCGCAGCAAATAGAGCAGACTAACCAGCCACCCATATTAACACCCTCAGCTTAACAGGCCTCCCATGTTAGTTGTTTGCTTGAAACTCATAACAAGGCCAATCACAAACGCCAGCAAGCTGGCTGGACTCGCTGACGCTCGCCTGTGTTGGCGGCGTTATATTTATACGGAGAGTTTTTCTGCATGAGTTACATATCAAAAGTTTTTAACGTAATGATTGCGTCTCCCGGAGACGTGGCTTCAGAACGAACAATTATTCGTGACGTCATTTATGAATGGAACGCAGTGCATTCCGAGGCAAGAAATATCGTATTAATGCCAATTGGATGGGAGTCGCACTCCTCACCCGAAATGGGTGGAAGCGCCCAAGAAATCATCAATAAGCAAGTTTTAGATAGGTGTGATTTTTTAGTAGGTGTGTTTTGGACTCGTATTGGGACTCCTACAGCTAAATACGTAAGCGGAACTGTCGAAGAAATCGAAAAGCATATATCAACTGGCAAGCCGGCCATGCTCTATTTTTCTAGTCAGCCTGTTGCGATGGATACAGTAGACCTAAAGCAGGTCGAAGAATTGAAAGAGTTTAAAAAATCCTGTCAAAGTCGTGGTCTTTACGAAAGTTACGATAGTCATACTGACTTCAAAGAAAAATTCTATCGTCATTTACAACTTAAGTTAAACGAACACCCGCTATTTAAAGATATAAATTCGGAGAGTATCGCACCTCCTGTAGAGTCTTCAATTCAATTGCCAGAGTTAAGTCAAGAAGCCAGAGCTCTGCTTAAAGAAGCAAGCCTAGATCCTCATGGAAATATATTGCATGTACGTCACAGCGGTGGAACAGATATACAAACTAACGGTAAAAACTTTATCCCATCAAGCGATCGAAGAGAGATTGCAAAATGGGAAGCTGCCCTTGAAGAGCTAACATATAAAGATTTACTGATTGAGCGAGGGCATAAAGGAGAAGTCTTCGAAGTCAGTAATTTGGGCTACCAGATTGCAGATATGATAGAACTGTAAATATAACAAGCGCAGTCACAGCGATGGCTTTTTCCGTTGCGGCTTCGCCTCCACTACATAGCCACGCGTGCTGCGGGCGTTAGCTGACAAGGAAGGGTATGGAAGTCACCGATAGAATTACAGAAGCTTGGAAGGTTATTAATAGTGTCAATAATTGGGAGGATGGGTCTTTTGATTGGAATAAGGCTTACGTTTCTTCGATATTTTCAAAAGTTGCTTACCTACACATTCCAGAGTACGAATTAAAGAATGCAAATAGAGCTAATTTGATTCCCTGTGAGGAATATAAACAAATTATAAAAAATGGAAGGGTGACTAATTTAACCCAAAGATTAAACAACTCTGATTTTGGTGATTTTTTCATTGTAGAAAGACCATATGCGATCGCTATCATTGTAAAGGTCAAAGAGGTTATATTTGTATCGATGCGAGGAACTCAGCAACTTTATGATTGGCTTGTTAATATAAATGCTATGAAATCTCGCCCACACCCGTATAAAGATAGAGACATATTTTTTCACAAAGGCTTTCACAAAGCTACTATAAGTTGTATTCGTGAAATATTTTCAGAAATCACAACACGTTATGGGGAAGGAAATAAAATATACGTTACGGTTCATTCTCTTGGTGGAGCATTAGCTGCTATATTACATGGTATTTGGAATGAAGATCCTTACAGAGATCGGTATTTTAGCCATAACAGAATTAACTATCACCTTAGAACTATCTCTTGTTACGTATTTGGAATGCCAAGGTACGGGAATTTCCATGCAATGGAGCACTTTGCAAGTCCGTACCATATTTATAACCAAGCGGATATCGTACCTACAATACCTTCAAAACTCTTTGGGTATGAAGATAGCTTAATTGAATACTGCCTTAATTCAGAAAGTGAAATAGATCACTCTAAAGTCAAAGGTAGCTCATTTACTAAATTTATTTATGGACTCGCTACATATAAAGGTATCAAAGAACATGATATGGAATTGTATATGAGTAGAGTCAAAAAATTGTGTAATGTCAGCTAACAAGCGCTTCAAACGGAAAAAATACAGCTGGCTGTTTTCACTCCGTTCAACATTTTAGCCAGCTATATTTTTCCGCTTAAGCGGGCGTTAGCTGGTAAAAAACGCTGGAGTATGAAAGTTGTTCAATAAAATAATTAAGCATCCATTGACTGGAATAATTATAGGCATAAGTGTGGCCGTGGTTCTTTACTTTGCAGCCAAAGCTGAAGTTGAACCTAAATATGCGGTACAGACATCAAGATTATTGGCTGAAGTTACAGATAAAACAGGTGATTTAACTCTCCTTTGGAAAAGAAATAAAATAGATAATCTGTATTCTACAGATATATTGATGTGGAACGCAGGTGGTAATTACCTTGATAAATCTATGTTCTCAGAAACAGATAGGTTGCGGTTATGCCCCAATGAAAATACGCGTATTTTACAAGCAAGATTCATAGAAACATCTAGAGAAAACTTACAATTTTCTCTAGATGTAAATGGAGAAAAAAATTGTTTATATATAAATATAGTTGGGGATGAAGCAATAGAGTCCGGAGATGGTGGTTTGATTAATGTTCTATTTAGTGGGAATCAAGATAGTGAATTCTTTATTAATGGACGCATAAAAGGTTATAAAGATGGTTTTCAAGTTGTTGATTGGGATGATGTAGTATTAAAAATAGATGATAGAGTTAAATTATTCCTCCCTATTGTACTTATTTTTCAATTACTTATGTGCGGCTATCTTTTCGCCCGTACCACTAAGCGGCTTTTAAATAATGAGAATAACTCTAAGTTCGATTATATAATGTCAGGAATGTGCTTAATTATGACTTTATCTATGTTGTATCTTATTTATGACAAGTATGGAGCTCTTATCTTTGGTGTTCAATGGGTAACCAGCTAACAAGTCATTCAAAAGGACAAAAAACAGTTGGCCGTGCTCGTACCTCACTGATTTTGGCTAACAATTTTTTGCCTCTTAATGAGGCGTTATGTGTTTTGTTATATCAAAGGAGTTCCAATGGATAATAGAATAAAATATGCATTAAACCTAGATGATTGGTCTTTTGTAAATGGTGACAAAGATACTTTAAGAAAAAATGCGAAAAAAGTTCTAGTGAGTGAATATGAGGCTACGATGAGAGGCCAATTGTTTTGTCCCGAATGTTGCGCTAACTTATATCGTTCACCGAAAGATAAAGATGTATCTGATAATGGGAGAAAAGCATACTTCGGACACTCTAGAGGAATTAAAACAGATTGTGGTTTAAGAACGAAAAGAGCAGAAGGTAAAAAATATTTAACAGAGGAAGAAGCTAAAAAAGCCATACAAAATGAAGAATTAGTAATCGTTGAAGGTTTCATAAAAACTAAGCCAATTCCCCCAAAAAAAGACGCAAAAGAATATGATCAAACTCCAGTTGAGGAACTAGACGGTCCAGAGGCGGATGTTCCTATTGGCCGGCATCGTGGAGAGTCTTTTAAACTCCCTAGCAAGTTCAAAACGGTTCGCGGGCTAGTTACTAAATTTGATGATAATATCCATAGATATTTTTTCATGCCACGAGGTCAGTATGCAGTTCAGCTAATTGACTTAATTACAGATATCTCAACAGTCTCAGAAGTGGATGACAAACCTAGATTATATTATGGAAAAATAATTAAATCGTCCAACGCAGGAAAAACGCCACAAAATATAAGAATGACTAAGTTGGTTTATAAGCACAGAAACCATGCTGACTTCTATTTTAAGCAGACGGATGAAGACCAACAAGAAAAAGGAATTAGTGATGAATCTAAGGGGAGAGTTATTCTAATGTACGGCACTATCACTGAAAGTGGAGCAGGTCTTTGTCTTGAGAGGTTAGGTTGGGGCGAGTTTGCTTTATTACCACAAAAATATGAAAACTTACTTTATTAATAAGCACATAACAACAACATTAAATAGTTGGTTTTTTCACTTCGTTCAACATTTAACCAACTATTTTATTGACGCTTATGTTGGCGTTAGGCAGTAAACAATCGAGGGTAATATCATGGCAAAAAAAGCACGTTTTTACTTAGCAAAACTAAGAAATTTAGATGAGCAATACCAATATATGATGCCTGCCCAAAGTGAAGTCCATGCACGTAGAGAGTTAGAACATCCTGATTCTAGAATTATTAGTATCGTTCATTATGGATGGCACGATGTTATAGCTGCTGACGGTGGTAATGGTCCTGTATTTATAACTAAAATTAACAATGTTGATTACTGTTATGAGCATAATCATGATGGATATAAATATCTTTCTCAGCAATTTTATTCTGACTTTACAAGTATAATAGATAATAACTATTCAGATGACTAGCAAGGTAATAAGTGCTATTTGATAGTTTTATTTAGTGTTATCAGTCTGTCTAACAAGGCGGGCAATGCGACCCAATAACTTCGCTATTTTTGGCTTAAAAGTTAGTCTGCTTGATACGTTCAAACAGTGGGCGCCCTACATTAGTGTTAGGCTATATATCTGTAATATTGATACTTAAATGTAAAAAAGGAAATTAGACGATGTTAAAACCTCCGATGACATTAATTGGACAAATTATGAATGCAACTAAAACAGGAATCTTAGTTGAACCATTTACAGCTGAAGAACTCAAGAGTTGGATTATAGAAGAAAAAATTATTCAAGATAATGGTAAGAAATATGCGGAGTCGTCTATTAATGCCATTCTTTCAAATTCTGATGTTAAAAATGATCCTACGACGAATAACAACAAGAAAATGTTGAAGAGTCATGTGAATTATAATAACAAAAAAGAGTATTTCTTTTCAAAATAGCCTAACAAGGCGCTCAAGCATTGGACGCAGCCAGCTGCGCCGCTTAGCTTAGCGTTATACGCTCTAGGAGATATAGCGCTAACAAGACATCCATGTTAATTACTGCTGCGGTGATGATATATAAATCATCTGGCTCGCTTCCGAAGCTTGCCCTGCTTTTTGGTCACTAAATGGCTGGTTAACGTCACCTATAGGCAACACAGCAGCATAGGGGCGGAGTAGACCTTCATCCGCCATTGATATAAAACTAACAAGCCACTCATGCTAGAAACAAACAAAAAGGGTACCTCATTGAGGCACCCTTTTTCATGTTAGCTCTGCAGCTTGGCGTCTAGCGTGATCTTGGCATTAAGTAGCTTGGAGATGGGGCAGCCGACTTTGGCTTTACCGGCTATCTCGTCGAACTTGGCTTGATCGATACCGGGAATGCGGGCGGTCATTGCTAGATGTACGGCAGTTACCGCAAAACCGTCGCTTTGTTCTTCTAGGGTTACCGTGGCTTTGGTGTCGATGCTGTCTGGGGTGAAGTTTTCTTGGCCTAATAGCATAGAAAATGCCATTGAGAAGCAGCCGGCGTGGGCTGCGCCAATCAACTCTTCCGGATTGGTGCCGGGCTGGTCTTCAAAACGCGTATTGAAACCGTAAGGATTTTCTTTCAAAGCGCCGCTCTGGGTCGAGATAGTGCCTTTGCCTTTTTTAAGATCGCCTTCCCAGTGTGCTGATGCCGTTTTTTTTATGCTCATGATCTGTTCCCTCGCATTTTATAAATAGGTAGCTCTACAAACACGTAGTTTAGTAAACAGATAATTCAATAAACAGGTGCCTTCTCAATAATAGCCAACCTGATGACCAACTTAGAAGGCTTGTTGGACAGCTCGTATAGGACAATGCAAAACCACGGTAAGTTCACTGAGTAACCCGAAATTTAGTCGCAATAATTCCGATAAAGCGATCTGGTTCTCAGTCTGGTGATCGGTGGCGATTATGCTCTGCGAAGGCGCTTATTTCGCTGTTCCATGTGCTATGTTCGGTAATCGAGAACTTGGACTTACAAGGGGCTTTGAATGTATTACGTGGACATGCCTAGTACCGATGAAATCGGTGATCTCAACCTGATGCGCTCCGATGCCTGCATCTCTATCTACTTGCCAACCTCGCCACTTGGCCGAGAGAGCAAGCAGACTCGTACTCACCTTAATAGCTTATTCAAGAAGGCCATTAGCCAACTTGAAAAAACCGGCTTCGATAAACGACAACATATCCAAGCATTACAAGATCAGTTTGATGACTTGTTAGCGGATCAGGAATTTTGGGAGCATCAGGCCAACAGTTTGGCGATTTTGGCCACACCGGAATCATTGCGCACCTTCCGCTTGGCGAACAAGCTGACCGATATTGTTGAAGTGTCCGATCGCTTCCATCTAAAACCGCTACTGCGTGCGATTACCTTTAGCCACGCGGCGCATATTTTAGCGCTTTCAGAAAATGCCGTACGACTGATCGAGATCTCTCCTAACTCGCCACCCCGCGTTATTGACGTGCCTAATATGCCCATGAATGCGGCAGATGCCACTAATAAGCTGGTCGACAAAGACTTTAAAGGCAGCGGCCACCGCTCTGCGGGGCAAGGACACAAAGCGTACTTAACCAACTATGTGCGTAAAATTAATGCAGCACTTAGGCCGATACTGATGCACAGCAATAACCCGCTGCTGCTGGCTTCCACCCAACCGTTAGCGTCTTTGTTCCGCTCGCTAAGTTCGACCGCCGTATTACCAGACATGATTGCCGGTAATCCTGAACACTTAAACGAAGCCAATCTGGCAACGGCGGCCCGCCCAATACTTGACGCCCATTACGCCAGTATTATTGTCGACTTCCAGCGCTTGTTTGAAGAACGCACCAACCAAAGCCGTACCACCACGGATATTTCCAGTGCGGCGCGACTTGCCACCTTCGGCGGGATCGAGCGACTGTTGGTTGATATTGACGGCGTGGTCGATGGCTTTGTTGACGATGAAACCGGCGAAGTGATGTTTGATAGCGAAAGCGATGCCATGAATTATGGTGTGGTCGATGAAATCACCTGTCGTGCTTTGCGCACCGGTGCCAAGGTAATGGCGGTACGCAAACAGGATATTCCAGGCGGCCACGATTTAGCGGTAATCGCCCGCTATCCGGTCTAACTCGCGCCAGCTTAACTAACACTAAGCTTATGGCTAACAGATAAAATTTAAACACAAAAAAGGGTTAGCTGAAGCTAACCCTTTTTCTTGCCGCCCTACACTCTCGTCGTTGCTACCGCCGTTGCATTATCGACGGCTAAGCCGCCGTTATTTAGTTTCGTAATCGACGCTGTATTCGATAATGTCGTTATGCTCTAACTCGATATCGACTTCAACACTCTCTTGCTCTTTAACGAACAGCAGCTCAATGTCGTCGTCATCGGCTTGTTCCTGGCTCAGTTCAAAGCCCTTATCGGTGTAAAAAGCTTTCACCTGTTCACTGATATCAAGCAGTGTGCTGCCTGATATGTTGGCTTCCAGTTCAAAGCCACCAAACCATTTGTTTTCGGCTTCCACCACTTGAGCATTATCGGGTACAAAAATAATCTCAGGTACAGGGTCTTGGGCGGCATGAGCCGTGAGTGCAAAAGCGACAGTGGTAAGCGCGACCATAATTTTAGTTTTCATCATTACTCCGGTTTGTTGTGTCAGCTTGAGATCACCTGATTACGTATGAACCTCAGCCATAATGCACCCTGTTTCGGTTTGTTCTTTTCTCGTATCCATACCCTGCTGCGACATCAATACAAGCAGGGTGCAGCAAGGCTATTGCTTTGCGGTAGAGGCCGCTTTAGCTGGCCGGTTTTACGCAGTAAAACAAGAACCTACAAACCACATCAATGTTAAACGAGGTGTGTTTTGTAGGTGCCTTTGTCAACGCCGTGCGGTTTGAAGATCTTGGTGGCGCTCCGCGCCACCGGCCAGCTAAAGCGGCCTCTACGGTGCAACGTTTTGAAATTTGGCGTGGTTGTGGGTCTTGAACGTATGGCCAGCAGGATATTCGACATGCCTCTCTGTAACCTATTGAATTCATTGGTGCTGAGTTCACTGAAACATGGCTGAGCTTTGTGGGTAATCAGGTGAGATCATGATGCAGGAAAAGGCTCTGCTGTTGATATTAGATCACTCTACTACCCTGTAGTGAGAAAAGAATGACAGGCTTATAGCGCTCACGTTAACGAGCTAAACATCGCTTATATTAAGGATAAACACCATGAAAAATGAAAAAGTAGTACTGATCACCGGCGCTTCTAGCGGCATAGGGGCGGCGACCGTAGATAAGGTCATTGAAGCGGGGCACAAGGTCGTGATCACGGCGAGAAGCACAGATAAACTCAAAAAAATAGTGAAGCGTTGGGGTGAAGATAAGGTGTTAGCAGTGACGGCAGACGTATCAAAGCTGGATGAAATTACCAAGGTGGTTGAAAAGGCTAAAGAAAAATTTGGCAGAATTGACGTGGTGTTCGCCAATGCGGGCACGGGTGTTAACACTCCTGGTATCGAAAACGGTGAGCCAAGTGAGTGGAAAACCATGCTGGATGTGAATATCAATGCGTTACTGTTTACTGCTAAAGCCAGCCTACCCGCATTAAAAGAAACCCAAGGCCACTTTATTATTACCAGCTCTGTTGCCGGCAAGAAAACCCTGAAAGGCTCCGTGTATGGGGCCACCAAATGGTTTGCTTACGGATTTGGCCAAAATTTAGCGGCTGAAATGGCGGAGTGGAATGGTCGTTGCACCACTATCTGCCCCGGCATGGTCAACACGCCCTTTTTTGACGAAGCCAAACCGGACAAGCTAGACCCAAGCGATGTGGCGGACGCTGTGATGTATGCCATTTCTGCCAATCCAAGATGCGATATACGCGAAATTACCCTGATGCCCACTAAGTAGTTGGCACAGGTATTGAACCATGCTGAGTCAGGGGAAAGCCCTTAATCTAAATGTGATACCCGTATCCAGAACTGTGGCTCACAGCCCCTATTTAATCTAACAGCCCCCATGTTTTCGCACTCGCTTTACATGGGGCTTGCATAGCTTGCTGCTGAATACTCTTCCCTGCTCAATTTCCTTACAAAAGCGGGCGCGCTTAACACGCTCGCATCTGGTGTAACTCAAATGACCTACCTTATTCCATATCGGTATCAATCAAGCTATTGATATAGCTAACTTATAAAACAATAATGCCAAAATTCCACATCATTTCACTTGGCTTGGCTGCCGCCACCGCCGATATCCGGAGTCTACATGTCCGCAACTCGTCAGATCTTACTTGCTCTTGTGCTGGGCATTGTTACCGGCCTCGCCCTCAATACCGGAGCGGGATCACTGCCTGCAGGTGCTATCGTCTGGCTGGATGCCAACTTGCTGAAGCCGCTGGGCAACATCTTTCTGCGCTTATTGCAGTTCGTGGTCGTGCCCATGGTGTTCAGTGCCCTGATCCTAAGCTTGACCAGCCGTGAAGGCGGGACCGAAGTGGGCCGTCGCGCTGGTCGCCTGCTGATCGGCTATGTGTTGACCAGTGCCATCGCACTGGCGCTGGGCATGCTGGTGGCCCAATGGTTGAGTCCGGGCAGCGGTACAGAGGGTTTAGTGAGTCAAACCGCCACCGGCCGCCAAGCGGATAGCCTTAGTCAATGGTTGGTAGGGCTAGTGCCAGATAATCCATTTACCGCTCTGGGCGGTGGTAGCCTATTGCAGGTTATTCTCGCCGCCGCGTTAATCGGCACCGCCATGCGCGCCTTGCCAGCAGAGAGTGACCCACTGCGCCGCGTTATTGAAAGTGGCTATAACGTCACCCTCAAGGTGCTGGAATTAGTGCTCAAGATTGCCCCGCTTGGCGTGTTTGCGTTAATTACCTCGGTGATCGCGACCCAAGGACTGGATTTACTGCTGCGTCTTGGCATGTATGTTATTGGCCTAACGCTGGCTTTGGCCTTGATGGCCCTGTTCTATCTGGTATTGCTGGCCATTACCGGTGCTCGCCCGTTAAGCTTCGTTAAACATTTTGGCCAGAGCTTAGGGTTTGCTCTGGGCACCGCAAGCTCAGGCGCCACTTTGCCGCTAGCGCTTGGCAATGCGCGCAGCTACGGCATGAACGAATCGCTGGCCAATTTTGCCTTGCCTTTCGGTACTGCCCTTAAGCGTGATGGTGCCGCCGTACTGCAAGGCTTTAATGCGCTGTTCGTCGCCCAGCTGTTCAACATCGACATTACCACCTCGCTGGTACTCACCGTATTTACCACCGGCTTGTTAGTCAGTTTCTCTACCGCAGGTGTGCCCGGAGCCGGACTGGTAGCCATGACCACGGTACTGGGTGCTGCCGGTTTACCGCTGGAAGGGGTTGCGGTTGTCGCAGGTGTAGATCGCTTCACTGATGGTTTGCGTACCGCGCTCAACGTGATGGGTAACTGTGCTAACGCAGCCTTGCTTGAACGTCTTGATGGTCGCCGTGCTGAGGGTCATACTCCAGAGTCATTCTCATCAGCAGATACAGGTAATAATCCGGCGATTCAAGAGCATAACGCGGACACCACAGCAGCTCGCGCTGTATAACGCCGTAAGCTAAGTAAAATAAAAAGCCCCTCCCACGCATGCGTGAGAGGGGCTTTTTTTATTAGGTTAGAGACGCTATTTTAGCCTGCGTCTTCCATTAGCGGTATCACCACATCCACGCTGGGCAGCAGTGCTTGCAGCTTGGCTTGTAAAACCAGCTTGGCCGCAGTTTCGCCGTGCACTAAGCGGATCTCCCTTGGGGGTGGATCTAGCGCCAGGGCGAAGTTGATTAAATCGGTTTGTCCGCCGTGGGCCGAGTAGCCGTTGAGTTTGTGAATTTGGGCGTTAATTTCATAGCGCTCACCGTCTAACTCTACCCACGCATATTCGTCTGGTTCGTCAGTAGGATCGTCCTCACCAAAGCGCGGGCCGTTTTGGACGATAACGCGCCCAGGCGTGTCTTCGGCCTGAAAGCCAACAAAGATAACGTCGTTGTGTGGATCGGCTAATAGCTCTTTTAAATAATTCACCACGCGCCCACCGGCGCACATGCCGGAGCCGGCAATCACGATGGCCGGTTTGTCGGATTTAACGAGGCTTTCAAGGCAGATCAAGTGATCTTCATGACTGTCGATAATCGTTAACTGATCAAAGGTCAGTGGGTGACGGCCTTGTTTTAGTAAGTCTTGAGCTTCTTGATTCCAGTACGATTTTAAACTGCGATACAGCTCGGTAATCTTGGCTCCCAGCGGCGAGTCGAGGATAATTTCTAGCTTGTTCCAAGGCACATTAGGGGCGGCATGGTCTTGGCCAAAGTCGTGAATAATGCCTTCTAGCTCATACAGTAAATCTTGGGTACGGCCCAAACTAAAGGCGGGGATTAACACCAAACCGCCATCCATAAAGGCCTGCTCCACTAAGGATTTTAAGCGCAAGCGCCGATCAACACGGCTTTCATGATCTTTATCGCCATAGGTGCTTTCTAGCACCAATACATCGCACTGTGTTGGCGGCGTGGTTTCAATGAGCAGCGGCGAGTTTGGCGCACCTAGATCACCGCTAAAGATGACCCGCTCGCCGCCTGCTTCACACTCCACATAGGCCGAGCCTAGAATGTGCCCTGCGTGTTGAAACCTAAACTTAATATCGGTGCCAAGCAGCGACTGCCACTGCTCATAAGGGAGCGGGCGCAGCTGGCGCTCCATTTGCTTTAATATTTGCTTACCCTGCTGCTTGCTGTACTTCTCATTAAACTTAAGCGCATCTTCCAGCATGGCGGGCAACAGCTCGGCCGAGGGCTCGGTGCAAAAAATGGGGCCTTTAAAGCCGGCTATCAACAAATAAGGAATACGCCCTACGTGATCCACGTGCACGTGGGTGACCACGAGGGCGCGAATGTGCTCAATTTCAAAATCAATATCCAAGTCTTCACGAAAATCGGTACCCTGAAACAAGCCGCAATCAATCAGTATTGAAGATTCCCCTACTCGTAACTCATGACAAGAGCCGGTGACACCGAGCACGGCCCCATGGTGTTTAATTTCGATATGAGTGGTCATCATTTCGTCCTCAACTTAGAGAAGTATTCCGCTGACACAAGCTTAGCAACGATGGGGAATATTAAGTGATCATGCCAGATAGCGCCGAGCACCAAGCTAAACACCCAAACCCGCCCGCATATTAAGTCTTTATTTCGCCTATCACTTTTGCTTGGGTTCCGCATTCATCCGTTACGAAAAATGTTTTAAAATCCTGCTGAAGTGGGACTGCCAGCTAAAGCGGCAGCCTACAAAGGTCACAGAATCGAGGGCTTATATTTAACTTATAGCGTACAGCTGACGGCTTAAAGCTTTGTTTTAGCCCTGACCATTACCTGATTACGTATGAACTTCAGCCATGATGCGCGTTGTTTTGGTTTGTTCTTTGTAGCAGCCAATTTATTCGGCTGGCCAGCTTTGCTGGCTGTTACTGAGGTTTAGATTTAGACCAAAACACCAAACCGGGCCGAAGTCCTCTTCGCCGAAGAGACGGGCCCCTACAAGGTCAAAATACCAAACTGAGCCCCATATTCTTACCGAAAATATGAGTCGCTCCATGTAACTTTTTGAATTTATTGGTGATTAGTTCACTGCAACATGGCTGAGCTTTGTTGGTAATCAGGTACCATTAAAGATCCCTTTCAGATCTGATCTCTATTTTTCCGTGTTCTTCCGTGTATTCCGTGGCGAAAAAGGGGGTTGGTGTCTGTGTCGATAGTTTAAACCGTTACCTGCGGCGAAATGCGAGAGCAAGCGTTTACCTACAAAAATATAAAAGCGGGAAGGTTGCCCTGCCCGCTCTTGCTGTTAATCAAGTTGCTTGTCTTTGGTCATGGCTAAAATACTGATGCACACGATAGCCACAGCCATAAAGCCACCTAAGATAATGAACGGCATGGCGGCGTAACCTAAAATATGCCAAATAACGTATTCTAATGTGCTCATTCGTTGCTCCTCTTGTTCAGGCGCTTCTTAATTGCCAACCAACTATTACCAACCAACTACGTCTCTCATGTCCGGCAGTTTGTGGGCGATACCTTTATGGCAATCCACACAGGTTTTGTCGCCTGCGGCCAGTGCGGTTGAGTGTTGGCGCACGGCGCGGGGGCCTTGCTCGGAGAAGTCCATATAGTCGAACTGATGACAGTTACGGCATTCTTGTGAGTTGTTGTCTTTCATGCGCTGCCACTCACGATGGGCCAAGTGACCGCGGCGTTCCTTAAACTTTTCGTCCGTGTCTATGGTGCCTATAAAGTGAAAGGCTAACTCTTTGGAAGCTTGCACTTTGCGCACGATTTTATCGGTCCAGCCATGAGGTACATGGCAATCTGAGCAAATGGCCCGCACGCCAGAACGGTTAGAGTAGTGAATAGTTTCACGGATCTCTTTAACGATGGGCGCGTGACAGCTGGAGCAAAACTGCTCCGTATTGGTGGCTTCCATGCCGGTGTTAAAGGCACCCCAAAACAATAAGCCACCGATAAAGCCCATCAGTAAGATAACGCCTGCTGCAGCTTTACTGGGCGTAGATAAACGCCGCCAAAATCTCTTTAATAGTTTCATCGCTCTACTCTTTGAGTGCGTGTTATTAACGCAGTGAATCAACGCTCAGAAAGGTGCTATCAACCAAAGGTTGGGCGTCCGCTTGCGGCACATGACACTGCAAACAAAAGTACCGGCGCGGCGACACATCGGACAACACTTGTTCTTGGCGATTCACATAATGCGTTACGCTGATTTTAGTGGCGCCCATCTCTTTGGCGTTTTTCCAACTGTGGCACGACAAACACTTGTTGGCGTTTAACGACACTTCATAGTTGCGAATGGTGTGTGGGATCAAGGGCGGTTGATACACATAGCTGGTCTCTACATGATGATCTTTAGGGAAACGCTTAAACTCGTCCGCTGGGCGCGTGGTTTCTATTTCACTTAATCCCCGTAACGATGCCACACCGCCAATACCACCTGGGTTGCTGTAACTTGGCATATTGGCGGTTTCTTCTGCCTGTGCAATTTGCACTGTACCCAGTGTGACGGCACCAAGCAGCGCACTGGCGGCAAGCCATGCCATGATGATTTTTTTCATAACCTCTCCATTTTTTGCGGTCACTCATGGCTCATTTATGAGTGACCTTAATCCTAACTGCCCTGTTACCTGAGTAAGCACTGACAGGCTCGCGACTCTTATATGCTGGAAACTTTGGTTATCTTCACTGGGCATTTTTTGTAATCGGTCTGTTTAGACAACGGATCTGTCGCATCCAAAATCAACTTGTTGACTAGAATACGCGCATCAAAAAACGGCACGAATACCAAGCCTTTTGGCGGACGGTTACGACCCCGCGTTTCAACCCGTGCGCGCACTTCGCCGCGCGGCGACTCAATTAAAACCTCATCTCCACGGCGTAAATTACGAGACTCGGCATCGTCAGGGTGAATGAAGCAATGCGCATCGGGTACGGCTTTATAGAGCTCGGGCACGCGGCGGGTCATGGTGCCGGTGTGCCAGTGCTCAAGCACACGGCCGGTACAGAGCCACAAGTCGTATTCCTCACCGGGCACTTCCGGTGGTGCTTCATAGGGCGCTGAAATAATCAGCGCCTTACCGTCTGGGTGGCCGTAAAAATCACGGCCTTCGCGCTTGGCGTAAGGGTCATATTCTGGGTTGAAGCGCCATAAGGTTTCTTTGCCATCCACCACCGGCCAACGTAAACCGCGCACTTGGTGATAAACGTCATAAGGCGCTAAATCATGGCCATGGCCCCGACCAAATTCGGCGTATTCTTCAAACAGGCCTTTTTGTACGTAATTGCCAAAGGCTTGAGCATCATCGTTCAGTTCTTGGGCTTCAGACAGTGGGAATTTATCCACCTTGCCGTTGGCAAATAACACGTCATACATGGTCTTGCCACGCAGCTCCGGCATTTGGCTCAGCAGTGCTTCGTCCCACACTTCTTCAATATTAAAGCGTTTAGCAAATTCCATGATTTGCCATAAATCAGACTTAGCACCTTCTACTGGCGACACCTGCTGATACCACACTTGGGTACGGCGCTCGGCGTTACCGTACGCGCCCTCTTTTTCTACCCACATGGCGGTAGGCAAAATCAGATCCGAGGCTTGTGCGGTCACAGTCGGATACGGGTCAGAACAAACGATAAAGTTATCTGGATTACGGTAACCCGGCATGCGCTCATTATTGATGTTCGGGCCCGCTTGCATGTTGTTATTACACATCACCCAGTAGGCATTCAGTTTGCCGTCATTGAGCATGCGGTCTTGCTCGACCGCATGAAAGCCCGGCTTGGCCGGAATAGTGCCGGCGGGTAATTGCCAAATTCGCTCGGCAATTTTGCGGTGCTCAGGATTTGCCACCAATAAGTCGGCCGGTAAGCGGTGGGAGAAAGTACCCACTTCTCGCGCCGTGCCACAGGCAGAAGGCTGGCCAGTTAACGAGAACGGGCTGTTGCCCGGCTCAGAGATTTTGCCGGTCAGCAAATGCAGGTTGTACACCAAGCTTTGCATCCACACGCCACGAGTATGTTGGTTCATGCCCATGGTCCACAGCGACATCACCTTGGTGTTGGGATCCGCGTATTGCTGAGCCAGCGCAATCAAGTCTTCCGGCAGCACACCGGACATTTCATGGGCTTTTTCTACCGTGTAGGGCGCGACCGAGGCTTTATATTCTTCAAAGGAAATATCTGACATATCGCCAGAGTTGGGGTTTTGCGCGCTAACTTGTAAGGGGTCGTCATCGCGCAGGCCATAACCGATGTCGGTGGCGGCTTGTTTAAAATGCGTGTGCTTAGTCACGAAGTCCCAATTCACCGCATCGTTTTCAATGATGTAGTTGGCAATAAAGTTGGCTATCGCCAAGTCCGATTGCGGGTGGAAAATCATGCCCCGATCAGCTAATTCAAAGCTGCGATGGTAATAAGTAGAGAGCACGTTCACTTTAACGTGGGAGTAACTTAAACGGCGGTCGGTAATGCGCGTCCACAGTACCGGGTGCATTTCGGCCATATTCGAGCCCCACAGCACGAAAGAGTCCGCGTGTTCAAAGTCGTCATAACAGCCCATGGGCTCATCGATGCCAAAGGTGCGCATAAAGCCCACTACGGCAGAGGCCATGCAGTGACGCGCGTTGGGATCTAAGTTATTGGAACGGAAACCCGCTTTCATTAATTTAGAGGCGGCGTAGCCTTCCATTACCGTCCACTGGCCAGAGCCAAACATACCGACACTGGTAGGGCCTTTTTCTTTGAGGGCTTTTTTGAATTTCTCGGCCATCACATCAAAGGCTTGATCCCATGAGACGGGTGCAAAGTCGCCGTCTTTATCATATTGGCCATTTTTCATACGCAGCAAAGGCGTGGTTAAGCGGTCTTTGCCATACATAATTTTCGACAGAAAATAGCCTTTAATGCAGTTTAAGCCTTTGTTCACCGGCGCTTCTGGGTCACCTTGAGTGGCGACCACTCGGCCCTTTTGGGTGCCGACCAACACCGAGCAACCGGTACCACAAAAGCGACAAGGGGCTTTGTCCCATTTAATGGCGGTTTCATCGGAGCTGACGATTAAATTAGTGGCAGCTAGAGGTAAGCTGATCCCAGCTACGGCCGCTGCTGAAGCGGCTGCATTTGCTTTCACAAATGCACGTCTTGTCATTTTCATCATTCATCCTTGCTGAGAATCCAGTGTTACGATTCTGTGGTACTGATTTCATCATCGAGTTCACTCTCGATTTGATGAAAAACTAAGGCGACGTTTAATACGTGCTCAAGCTGGTTGATGGCATCAATAGTGTCGGTAATGTAGCCCTGGTTTTGGGTTTCAATCACTACCACCAATTTACCGACAGCACTTTCTCCATAAATTTCTGCGCCGTCAAAAGCTTCAATTTGTTGCTTGACCACGCTCAAATGTTGGGGCACAGCGTGCACCACTAAACTGGAAATATGCACTTCATTAAGTGACATTTGCGCTCCCTAATTGGGGTTGGTTAATGGTGATGGCCGAGGTTGGGCAAATTGACACGCAGGCTCCACAACCAGTACAACTATTTAGGTCTATTTGCGGTTGTGCCACCCTGCCCACTGCCAACTTAAAACTAATGGCGAACGGCTCACAACTGTCACCGCAGCTTCGACAATCTACGTTTTGCGTGGCCAAGCAGCTTGCTGTAATCACCGCCTTGGCTTGCCAAGCAGGTTCTGTTTTAGGCAAAAATAACGGCTCAGGACAGACGTCGGCACACTGATAACAAAAGGTACATTCGCCTAGCTGAAAATCCACCCGCGGAAAACCGCCATCGGAGGCGCGAATAATCTGCGTGGGACAGTGCTTTACACATTCACCGCATTGGGTACATAAATCGGTAAATTGCGCGGCTTTTACCCAAGGTAGCGAGGGCGTATCTATGATGTGTCGACGAGTAAAAAGTTGCCGTCTGGAGAGATTAACCTGAGCATCTGACATACCCGTTACCTTGTCGAATGTGATCCTTTTAACACAATAAAAAGCGTTGGAATCCAAGCCTTTATTAGCCCAAATGCCATTGTAGTTTTAATAACCAAGGCTGAATACACACCAATAGGCATTTCAGAGGTAACATTGATCTAGATCAATCAATTCGCGCTACCCGTGCCTACAAGCCAACTGCGCAGAGATGTTGCAGCTTAATGACGCTCATCGCTGTGCATCGCCAGTAGAGAAATACGCGTAACCGCACTTTAATATCAGGACTCGGCTCGCTTATAATGCCAGCGCATGAGTTGGCTTCGTATGAGCTTAATGGCATATTAAAAAAGCTTAAGCGCTAGATATCAAAAACCATTGCCTAATAAGGAAGACATTAAACATGGAAAACAAAGAATACGCAGGTTTTTGGATCCGCTGTGGTGCATCACTGATTGATATGGTGGTGCTAATTATTATTACGGTGGTGCCTTTATTCTTCATCTATGGCGATGCCTTTTTTATTGAAGATAAAAATATTCATGGAATTTGGGATCTGCTGTTTAGTTATATATTACCTTTTGTGGGCACCATCTGGTTTTGGTTAAAGTACCGAGCTACGCCGGGTAAAATGGCCACCAAACTAGAAATTGTAGATGCGCTAACGGGCAATAAAATGAGTACCGGCCAAGCCATAGGCCGGTACTTCGCCTACATCATCTCAACCGTGCCCTTTGGCCTAGGCTTTATTTGGATAGGCATAGATAAGCGCAAGCAAGGTTGGCACGATAAGCTGGCGGGCACTGTGGTGATCCGTAACTTACACAAAGAATCCGTGCAGTTTGAAACGAGTGCGAATAAATAACCGCCACTCGCTGAAACTACTGGTCAGCGGTTGCATAAAGATGGGCACTATAAAAGGGGTTCAATATGAAAGTATACTTTGCGCACGGTAAAGAAAGTGGCCCTTGGGGCAGTAAGATAGCGAGGCTAGCAGAACTTGCTACAGCACAGGGTTATGCCGTTGAAAGTGTTGATTACAGTGGCATGGACGACCCAGATCAGCGCGTTGAGCTGTTGGTGTCGCTCTTACAAAAAGAGACCGGCAAGGTGCTACTGGTCGGCTCCAGCATGGGCGGTTATGTGGCACTTGTTACGGCTCAAAAGCTGGCAAGTGAAAAGCCAACAAGTGCAAAGCAGGCAAGCGAGCCGGTAACGGTTGCAGGGGTATTTTTACTGGCCCCTGCTTTGTATATACCCGGCTACCAAGTTCAGCAGTATCAACCTAACGCTCAGCCTAATTCTCAACGCCAGTATGCACCTGTGGCCGTGGTGCACGGTTGGTCTGACGATATTATCCCTGCTGCACATTCCATTCGCTTTGCCGAACAGCATAACTGCAGCCTGCATTTAATTCCCGGTGACCACAGGCTCAACTCTTCTATGCATCTGGTTGAGCCACTGTTTAGCCAGTTTATGCGGCTAGCGTCGGAGTCGGCTAAAGACGCCTAAATCGGCCACGCTCAACCATAGGCAGCGCCTTACTAGTAGGAGCTATTTTTGCGGCCATCGCCTATTTGGCAATGGGGTTTTGTTATGCCTTCATTATGCTATGGTTAAATCTCAGTCACCTGCTGGAGGTTTTTTGATGTATTACTTAGACATGCCCAGTGTCGAAGAAGTCGGCAACCTTAATCTACTACGCTCAGATGCGAGCATCTCTATCTACTTAGCCACCACTCCTATTAGCCGTGAAACCGAACAAACTCGGGTCACGCTTAATAACTTGATCAAGAAAGCCATCAAACAACTGGAGGTCGCTGGCATTGAAAAGCGCCGTATTCAGCAGTTGCAGCAACAGTTTGATGGCTTGTTAGCCGATAAAGGGTTTTGGGATTACCAAGCAAACAGCCTCGCCATTTTGGCCACGCCTGAGTCACTGCGCACCTATCGCTTGGCCAACAAGCTACAGAGTATTGTGGAAGTGTCGGACCGATTTCACCTTAAACCATTACTGCGAGCGGTGACGTTTTCGCATACGGCTTATATTCTGGCGCTGTCAGAAAATGCGGTGCGTTTAATTCAAGTGTCTCCAGATTTACCGGCCAAAGAGGTAGTGGTGCCCAACCTGCCTGATAATGCGGCGGACGCCACCAATCACGTGGCCGATAAAGACTCTAGCGGTAAAGACCACAAACCCAGCGGACAAGCCCATCATGCTTACTTGGCAAACTATGTGCGCAAAATTAATGCCGCATTACGGCCCTTTACCCTGCATTCTCACCATCCGTTAGTGTTGGCTGCCACGCAACCACTCGATGGCATATTTCGCTCACTGACTCGCTTACAGGTGTTACCTTCCAGTATTGTTGGCAACCCAGATCATTTAAGCCCAGCTGAGTTAGCCACGGCGGCACGGCCCGTGCTAGACGCTCATTATCAAAGCTTGATTGACGATTTTCAGCGTTTATTTACCGAGCGCACCGGCCAAAAGCGTACCACCAACGATATTTCAGATGCGGCGCGCCTGGCTACCTTTGGCGGCATAGAGCGTTTATTGGTGGATATTGACGGTGTGGTGCAGGGTTATATAGATGAAGAAACCGGTGCGGTGAGCTTTGCCGGTGAAGGCGATACCATCAATTATGGCGTGGTCGATGAAATTAGCTGCCGAGCACTGCGCACCGGCGCTAAGGTAATGGCGGTACGGAAAGCGGATATTCCAGGCGGCCACGACTTAGCCGCGATTGCCCGCTACCCCATTTAAGTCATTAGTTAGTAACTGAGGCAGAAACAATTCGCGGGCTTAACGGCTCGCGGGTTGTTTATTCAAACTAATAATCGCTCAATGTGCCATCATAAAATTAATAGTGAGAGCTATATGTTAATACTTGCTACCCGAATGCTTACTTCCTGAATACTTGTTTATTTATTAATAGTGATTTTAAATATAACAATTAATTACCATTATAAATTTAACATATATTAATTACTTATCTTCACCTAATTTATTGCCTACAATATCAAGATCTGCATAAATTTAAGCATCACCGAAAAACTTCATCTCAAAGAAGGATCTTTTATGAAAAAAATCACTGTTAGTGAGCGTTTTAGTCTGTATGTGGTCGGTGCAAGTTTTTGCGGCCGATAATATCTCGGCCACAAAAATAAAATTAATAGACACTTTGCTCGAGCAGACCGGTCAATCCGCCATTGAGATGGGCAATCAGTTTTCCAGTGCCTTTTCCCAGCAGATGAGTCATATGTTACAACAGTCTCAGCCCAGCATTAATCCCAAAGCATTCGCCATTATCGAAGAAGAAAGCCTAGCACTGATCAACGAAGAGTTAGTCATTAATGGCCAATTCCATAAAATGATGCATCCCATTTACAGTAAAAATTTTACGTTAGAGGAGCTGCAGCAAATGATCGACTTCAATAACACTGTGCTGGGTAAAAAAATGCTGAAAGTACTGCCGACTATCTCAGAAGAAGCCGTGCAGGCGGGCCAGCAATTTGGCTTAGAATTAGCACCTAAAATACAACAACGTATTATGAACCGCTTTCAAGAAGAAGGCATTTTTAAGGTATAAAAACTGTGAGTAAAGGATCCAAGCAATGCAGCCTAGGCTACAACCCAACTTAACTATTCGCCAAATTGACTGGCAACAAACCATACCTGTGCGCCACCTGGTGCTGTGGCCCGATAGACCGCCGGCTTTCTCACAGGTAGAAAACGACGCTGCAGGCCAACACTTTGGTGGCTTTATTGACGATACCTTGGTGTGTGTCGCCTCAGTATTTATTGAGGGCGAGCAGGCACGACTGCGCAAATACGCCACCTTGCCCCAGTTTCAAGGCCAAGGCGTAGGCACTCAAGTGTTAAGCGCTATTTTTGCTTACCTTAAACAAGCCAAGCTCAGTTACTTTTGGTGTGATGCACGAGAATCCGCCATCGGTTTTTATCAACGATTTGGTATGCAAGTAGAGGGTGATCGTTTTTATAAGAGTGAAGTGGCGTATGTGAAAATGGCCACTAAGGTAGCGAACCTGCGCTAGTGAGCGCACCGCAGTTAGTGAGCTAAGTGGCTTGGGCTAAGTGATGCCGAGCCGAAGAACTAAGACTAAGACTAAGACTAAGACTAAGACTAAGACTAAGACTAAGACTAAGACTAAGACTAAGACTAAGACTAAGACTAAATCGAGATCCTGACCTGCGTCAGGAAGACGGCTCACGACAAACACCGTGTACAAACAATAAAACCCCCGGACCATCAGGTTCGGGGGTTTTATTTAGCTGGGTGCTGGGTGCTAGCTGTTAATGCAATTTCAATTTCGGGCGCAGTAAGCGGTTAATTCGCCCTACGAACATCATCAGGCCGGTGCGAATATAGCCGTGTAGCGCCACTTGGTGCATACGGTATAAAGACATATATACGACCCGCGCAAACAGGCCTTCGACCATCATGGTACCGCGCATTAGGCTGCCCATTAAGGAGCCTACCGTGGTGTAGCGGCTGAGATTGACCAAAGAACCATAATCTTTATAGATATAGGTTTTCAGGGGCTTATTATTTAATAACGCCAAAATATTACGATGCGTCATGCTCGCCATTTGGTGAGCAGACTGGGCACGCGGCGGTACCGCTTTACCGTCTTCTTGCATGCAATAGGCGCAATCACCAATCACGAAAATGCTGTCATCACGCGTAGTTTGCAGCGTGCCGTTTACGATGAGCTGGTTGTTGCGATTGTTTTCAAGACCACCAATGTCTTTTAAGAAATCGGGAGCTTTAATACCCGCCGCCCACACCATAAGAGTGGCGGGGATAAGCTCGCCATCTTTGGTGATCAGCCCCTTATCTGTGGCTTCCACCACCATGGTATTGGTGCGCACGTCTACACCTAGCTCACGCAATTCTTTTTGTGCCATGCCCGCGAGACGATCTGGCAGTGCCGGCAGTATGCGCGGGCCTGCTTCCACTAGGGTTAAGCGTAGGCAGTCCGGATCTAGGTGATCAAAACCGTACGCGCTTAAGTGTTCGACCGCGTTATATAACTCGGCGGATAACTCAACTCCAGTAGCACCGGCGCCGACGATGGCGATCTCCACTTTATCGCTGCCTAACTCACCCTCTACATACTGCATAAAGCGGTTCATCAGCTCGTCATGAAAATGCTCAGCCTGTTGCGGACGGTCGAGAAAAATACAATGCTCACTCACGCCCTTGGTACCAAAGTCGTTAGATACTGAGCCTATCGCCAGCACTAAGATATCGTATTCTAAGGTACGCTCCGACAACATCGGCTTGCCGCTTTCATCCAGCATGGCCGCCAGAGTAATGGTTTTTTGCTCGCGATCTAGGTTGCTCAGTGAGCCTAGGTGAAAGCTAAAACCGTGGTTATGGGCGTGGGAGCGATAGCTAAGGCCATCTATGCCCGCGTCCATGGCGCCAGCGGCCACTTCGTGTAGTAGAGGCTTCCATAAGTGGGTGCGGTTTCTGTCTACTAATATCACCTCGGCTTTACCTTTACGCCCTAATTTGCGACCTAACTTAGTCACTAATTCCAGCCCACCGGCACCGCCGCCCACTACGATAATCTTCGTCATTTATCTGGTCCTTAAACAAGATAGTAAAACCTAGGGTTATAAGCGCACTCGGGGTTGTGCTAGTAGCGCTAACTGGCTGCCAGCTGAACGGATATGGTTATAACTGTAGATTCTGTTGAGGGGCTTACTCTAACAGGAAAGGCAAAAAGTTGTGATCTAGATCACAACTTTATCTTTGCATAAAATACATTCGGGATCATTATTTTTTAGCGTTTATCGGGCGTTTTTTTGTACTCTGCTTGCCACCCGTTCGCAGCTAATCGTGCTGGCTAATAATGCTAACTAATAGTACTGGCTAATAGTACTGACTAGCGATCAAGAAAGCGTTGCATCCGCTCACTGGCCGCGCGCCATTGTGCACTGCGCATTATATCGCCACCTTTAGCCATAGACCCGCGTAACGCAGAAAAGTCGCAGTTCAGATCATGGGGCAAAGCTTCGATAATCTCAATGGCGCCTTTTCGGTGATTACAAGCCAGCAATAAGTCGCAACCAGCCTGTAGCGCACTGTGCGCACGTTGTGCATAACCGCCCACCACTGCCGCCCCTTCCATGGTTAAATCATCACTAAAGATTAAACCTTTAAAGCCGAGCTGCTGGCGTAACACTTGCTTAAGCCAAAACTCAGAAAAACCCGCCGGGTTGGCGTCCACCGCCGCATAAATTACATGGGCCGGCATTATGCCTTGCACTAAGTCTTGGCTAATTAAAGTCTTAAACGGCGCCATATCCAGCTCGGCTATGGCATGAAAGTCCCGTTCATCCACCGGGCTTTCTTTGTGGGAGTCGGCCCGCACACTGCCGTGCCCAGGAAAGTGCTTGGCCACGGCGGCCATGCCGGCATTGTGCATACCTTTAATATAGGCACCCGTATGCTCAATAACCTGCTCGGGATCTTGGCCAAAGCTGCGATCGCCGATAACCTCAGAGCCACGCTCTAAATCCAGTACAGGTGCAAAACTTACGTCGATATCCAGCGCCAATAATTCAGCCGCCATCAACCAGCCTGCATCTTCTAGCAGGGATAATCGGTCTTTGCCGTTGTGCTGCGCTAATAAGCCGGGAGCCGGCAAGGGGAAGAATTGGTTGCGAAAGCGCTGCACGCGCCCACCTTCATGATCCACTGTCAGTAATAAGCCGGGGCTTACGGCACGAATCGATTTAACTAAGGCCGCCAGTTGCGCTTTGTCATGGTAATTACGACTAAAAAATATCACGCCACCTACCGTCGGGTGTGCCAAGAGCTCACGCTCTTCACCGTCCAGCTCATAACTGTGCAAATCAAGAATAAAGGGGCCCATCGAAACTCCATGGTGCGCTCGGTTAAGTGCGCTAAATATGTGGATAATATATGAATGTGAAAGTCAGTATTAGCGAGCCTGAAAATCTGCTAAATCATGCGCTAACTGGCGGGTGGCTTGCTCTTGTAGCAGGCGATAATCTGACTGCCCTGTGTATTGATATTGCAGTGCAGCCCACAGCAGAGTCAGCCATTGTACCCAAGGCCGGCGCGCCTGAAAACGCGCGTAACTTACCTCACCGCCGGCGGCATTGTAATCCGCTAACAATTGTCGTACACCCTGCTCGCTCAGCTTAAAACTGTCGGCGATCACCGCCAGTTCAAAAGCGGCATCCCCAAAAGCGGCGTATTCCCAATCAATTAACCACGGTCGCGCGCCCAGCACATTGGCCGCATTAAGATCGTGATGACAAAACACCGGTGAGTAGTCGAGATTAAGGTTTGCCTGCTCAAAACAGCGCGCATAATGCTGGTGCTCAGCAGAAAGCGGACTTAACTGGCGTAAATAATGCTCTGCCTGCTCATTTAAGCTCAAGGCATTAAGCACTGGCGTTAGCTGGTGTAATTGCGCCACTTTACCCATCAAGAGCGCTAAATTAGGAGCGCAGTCTTGATGTGACTCGCCCACTAACAGCTCCCAGTCAGACTCTGGCAACCAGTCTAATAGCAAGATCCCCAACTCAGGCTTGGCATAATGAATAAGCGGCGCCAAGTCCGCATCTGCCGCCGCTTGGTGCGCCACTAATTCTTGGCCACGATTAATTCCCAAGCTTTCACTGTGCGTATTGCCCATACGCAGCCAATAGCTTTGTTGAGGGGCATCTAACCGCCAACTGTGATTGGTAAGCCCGCCAGCTAACGGCGTAAGCTGCCCCTGAAACTGAGCAGGCAGCAACTCCGCCAGTAAATTAGCGTCCACTCACACTGTCAGACCAGAGTACCTCGCCACTGGCCAGCTCCATCAGCTGCCCTTTTAACGCCAAGTTAGCGCCATTGCGACTTAAAGTGGTAGACAGCAAATAATCCGCCCCACTTTGCTTACCTAAGCGCACCAGCGAAGCAATGTCGGCGCGGCCACCTTGATAGGCCAACTGTTCGCGCAGGCTACTCACCTTGGCGCCATCGGCGAAGTTAAACTTACCGCTTAAATTGCTTTTTAAGCGAGCCGTTAAGCCATTAGTATCAATCGGGCCACCCGCTTGATTACTGATGTTATCGAGCAATACCGGGCCTTGTACTTCGTTAATGGCTGAGCTGCCTTTTAACTTATTGGCCAGACCGTCGACTAAATAGCTTAAGTCTTCACTGCGCATTTCAGGGATGGGGCTCGGCGGTGCCGAGGGCATCTCAATCACTGGCGGCTTTACCACGGGCGGTGGCAGCGGCTGAGTGGGTTTGGTGGGCGTAGTAGGCGTGGGCCGGCTGGGTTTAACCGGCGCAGGCTGCGAAGAATACGGATTGGGCATAGTACAGGCAGCTAAGGCGAGCGAGCTGGCCAGCATTATTGTTAAGCGAAACGGATTCATAAGCTTCCTTAATTGGCTCACAGAGGGAGAGGTCTTATTTTGGCTAACTTATTTTTGTTAACTTAGTTTTTTAACCTACGCTTTTAACCTAGTTTTTTAGCGAGAGCTACTTCGCCAGCAGCGGTCCCAAACAACGACCACCCAGCAAATGCATATGAATATGGTAGACCTCTTGGCCACTGTCGCGGTTGCAGTTCATGATTAATCGATAACCGCTTTCATCAATGCCCGCCTCACTGGCCAACTTGCGCGCCACGGTAAATAAGCGGCCTAAGGCCTGCTCATGCTCGGCGGTGACATCGTTAACCGTGGGGATCAACACATTAGGAATGATCAGTACATGCGTGGGAGCCTGAGGCGCGATATCAGCAAACGCCGTCACTAAGTCATCTTGATACAGAATGTCAGCGGGAATTTCTTTACGGATAATTTTACTGAAAATGGTTTCTTCTACCATGAAAAAGCTCCTTAAATGAGTGCCAGACCGCGCCCTACTCTTAGTTAGAATCAGAGCCCTAGCCACAGTCAGACTGGCCATTATAGCCTTGTTACCGGACAAAGAAATGATGCCTCAGCAATAAGTCTTTGATTAATAAAACCAAGCTCGGTTAGGCCTTTAAAAGTGCAAAACTGTGCACTGGGCCTAAATTGCTGTGCATCGCTAACCAAAACCTTGCCTAACGCCAAGGGCTGTCATAATAGTGAGAATATGACTCCCATCCCGGACGCAATTGCGTACACTGATTGCCCGCAATCTTAATAAGGAATCTAGATGAGCAAATTCAAGCAAAAATCCCTCGCCTTGTTGCTCGCAGGCGTGTTGAGCTCGCAATTAGTCGGCTGCGGCACCGTATTTTACCCCGAGCGCAAAGGCCAACAAGGCGGCAGTATCGACCCTGTAGTGGCCATCGCCAATGGCGTGGGCTTGTTGTTCTTTATTCTCCCGGGCGTTATCGCCTTTGCCGTCGACTTTAATAATGGTGCCATTTACCTGCCCGGCGGTAAGCGAGCTGAGCTAGCGCCAGACGCCACACCCGACAGCGTAAATGAACACTTATATGCCAGCACCGGCCAGCGCATTGATTGGCAACAAGACGCTGTGCAAGTAGAAACGCTTAGCTCTGTGCCCTTAGCCCAGCAGCGGCTACTGCTAATTGATAGCCAAGGGTAAATAATATTGCGCCCAGCGATCGGACTATGCAGTCTGATTGCTGGACGCTTCGCATTAGCCAATTACAAAAAATATTCAACGTTCAAGACTCAAGGCTAACCATGGCCTTAATAAGCGCCGCCTATGGCTGGGCGCAGATGGTCGTATAGCGGAATAGCATCGTTGAGCTCAGCGGCCGTCATGGTCGGTTGAATAACTGCTAAATGATCCCGTGCATGCTGAATACTGACCGTGCGCAGTAACTGCACATTCGGGTATAAACGCCGCGCTTCCCCTAACCAAAGCTGGGCTGCATCTTCTTGGCCTGCGGCACCCAGCGCTAAATAGGCATTGTAATAAACGCCGGCGCGGGGGGTGTGCAGCACAAAGCGGCGCGCCCAATCTGCATAATCTAATAACTCGGTTTGATCTTTGCTTAACAAGGCCTGAGTGAGCTGCCAATGATGGCGATAAAACGCGGTTCTGTCATACCAGATCAGTGGATTAACCACATGCTTAAGCTCGGCTTGAGAATGTTGATCATTTTCTGCATAGCGGGTTAGCTGTTGGCCCGCCACCAAGCCGGTGGCCATAAACACCACTAAGCCTATGCCCCAAGCGCGAATTGGCCAACGGCTCCAGCTAGGTGGCTGAGGCAGTAAGCGCCGCTGACCGTATTGGGCATCAATTACATAGATTAATACCAACACCATCAGCCAATGAGGCTGAGAATGATAAAATGGAAACTCGGTTTGACTGTGAATAAAAATAGGCGTTAACACGCCCACCCACGCCAAACTTTGGGCTATGGGCAAGCGATACAATAACTGCAGCACTAAGCCGCTCATCACCACCAAGCCCAGCAGCGGTAAAATACCGCCTTCTATGGCCCACAATAAAAACTCATTATGTGGGTGGCCCATCTCGGTAAAGAGTGGCTCAGCACCCGGCGTGAGTTCGCGCCAAGTGGCATAAGTACTATAGAAAGCCGACTCAAAACTGCCGTACCCAAAGCCAAACCAAGGCTTGTCCAACCACATGCGCAACCCATGGGCATAAATATCGAAGCGACCGTCCGCATCCGTATAAATGCTAAAGCTGCGTTTACTCATCTCAAAAGCATCCAGCCCATAGATACCCAGCCCCACGCCAATGGGGATCAACAACAGGCTAAGCAATAATCGCTTAGAACGGGTTTTGATCAACGTTTGCCATAACAGGGGTTGTAACAATAAAACGCCCAGCAATAAGCCCAACTGGCCAGCACGGGATTGTAATAACACGATCAGCACGCCGCCCGCACCTAATACCGCCGCAAACCACACAGATTTAAGCACAAACCCGCGCCAAGGCGACTTGGCTTCATGCAACCATAAATACAGGGCTAAGATCATGCCGGTGGCCACGAAACTGGCCATCACATTACGATGCTGAAAAATACCGTAGGGCGAGCGCACTGCGGTGTTGTAACCAAAACTATTATCCGGCTGCAACACAAAAAATTGCGCTAAGCCCAATAAAATCTCGACACTCACCGCCGCCAGTAAACAATAAAGTAAATAGCGTCGGCCCCGCTCGCTAAAGCGGCATTGCTGCAAGGCTAAATAAAACAGTAAGCCGCCGCACAGCGCCAGCATGCGGGGTAAAGCATGGCCGGCCACGGTATTGTTATGCAGATAAAAGAAAGGAACCCAGAGCAGCGTACTGGCCGCCAACATGCCTAACCAAAAGCGGCTGGTCAGTAGGCGGCGGCGCTGCCAATGCCACAGCCCGAGCGTGGTCATCACGCCCATACACAACCAGCCCATTTGGTTAAAAGGCAATTGCAGGCCGATACCAAACAGGTGTGGCAGATACAGATGCATCGCAAACAGGGAGAAAAACGCCATGCACACCAGCATAGCGCGGGCGAGCCGTTCCTGTTGCAATAAAGGCAAAGACATCATATTCGGGCGTTTACTCGGCAGTGTGCAAATTCACAGTTTCTTACTTTACCCAAGCTGGCGGCAAAAAGCATGAGCCAAGTGTGCGTCCAAAGCCAGAATCTGCCACAGCACTTATTGTGAATGGTGAGGCGTGAGGAGAAAGATAAGGCACATCACTCCTTCATTCACCTCACCCCTCACTATTTACCCCTTACCGCTTCAGCGCCTAAAACTCGAAGCGATAAAACAGGTCTATGGCTTGGTTTAAGCCGCTGGCTGCTTGCAGGTACAAACGGGGCAACAGTTCATAACGCAGCCTAAGCTCGCCAATCGAGGAGAACACGCCTACGCCATAGCTAATTTGTAAGCCAGGCAACACATAGGCAGTAATGTTCACCTCCGTATCATCGCCACTGCCACCTGTGTCTAGCATCACATCTTTTAAGCCCAACGACTCGCCGATATTGGTCACTACCCCGCCCACTTTGCCCACACCGGCACCCAGCAGCATAGATTGCACCAAGGCGTTACCGTCAGTGTCGCCACTGCCATCTAACCCGCGCCCGCGTAGCAAATACGACAATTGCTCGGCTTGGGGCATACCCGGTTCAGAGAACACCAATAATTCTGGTTGTTGGGCGGTACCCGTAACCCGCACCCCCACCGTAATGCTGCTATCGGACAAAGTCGAAGGATTACGGACAGCCTCCACTTTCAGGTTAGGCACATCTAAGGGGCCATTGAATAAGATACTGCCTTCGCGGATCAATAGATTCTGGCCGTAGGCTTTAAATTTACCGTCAACTAAGCGGATTTCCCCCGTAGCGCGCATAGCTCGGTTGGGCCTTTGCACAATATTGAGTTTGCCCTCAAGTCGGGTTTTTAGGCCAAAGGCTGCTAAACGCACGTCTTCTAGCAGTTGCACCTGAATACGAATATCGATGGGCAAGCTGGGTGCCGTTTCCGGAATAATTCCAGAGGAGTCCACTATGATCACGTCTGACGACAAAGACACGGCACTGTCTGGCAACTCTTTCACCTCGATGCGTGCCCAAGGGATCAAGATGCGCCCTCGCACCTTGGCGACTTCACCTAAAGTGATGGTCATATCAGGACTAACACGCACTCGGCCCATGCCCGGATAACCGGCTTCTAAATCGTGGCCTCGAAGACGAATTTCACCGCTCACCGGCAACTGGCGCCAATCTAGCTCGCCGGAGATATATAAGGGCCCGTCCCCGACTTTAAGCTGGCCGTTAATAGTGGCATTGGTACCTCTAATATCGAGGCGGGTGGTAAAGTCGCGCACTTTAACCATATCGGAGTAAGTGTCGATTTCACCACCGGTTAAGCTAATGTTACCAAACAACAAGGGGGCAGCCAGCGTACCTTCAAATCGGCCTTGGCCCGCCAGCGTACCTTGCAGGCGCGCCACTTCGGGTAGCAGCGGTGCTAACCAATCGAGCTTTAACTGTTCGATTTTTAAGTTACCGCTCAACGCCCGCTTGCCATTTAAGTCCGCCACATTGGCTTGCACGCCCATCTCGCCCAACTTAGTGGAGCGAAAATCCAGCGTACTACGCAGTTGGTTATTGGACATTTCACTGGTCAGTGACAGGGTTTGATACGCAAGGCGGGTACCATTACTGACAAAAGTGCCGGGCGTGGTGCTGATATTGGCGTTTATTTTTGGCAGCTTGCCATTCCATTGCAACGCCACTGTGCCACCCAGCGTCGCCTCCCATGAAAAATCATTGGGGAAAAATGGCTTTAAGCGCGCTAAGTCTAAGTCACGGATCTGCAAGCCTGCTTGGCCTTTTGCCGCGCTGGCACGAATGGCATCAAAACACACAGATGCCTTGCCCGAGCGCCAGCAATGAGGCTGCGCGTTAAAAGTGTCGCCTTGATAAGCCAGCAGCCAATCTTGTTGTAGTGCCCACTTATCGAGCGGCGTGTTTAGCTCGCCTTTGGTTAAGCGCCCGCGCCAGCCGTCTTTACCTAAACTGCCGGTCAGGTTCAAATCCGCCGCTAACGGGTCGCCCTTAAAGTTAAGGCTCAAACGGTGCGCCGCCTCGTTACCCGAACCAATCAGTTGCAGCTTATCGATGCGCATCTCGCCGGAGCGAATGCGGTCTATGGTTAAGCGCAGATCGCCCTTCATCTGCTGCCCCTTGGCTTTATCACCTAGGCTGGCATTGGCTTGCAGACGAATATCTTTGGCTTCGTTGTCGTTAAAGCCGGCGGTCTTGCCTGTTAGCTCCGCATTTAACTCAGGGGATTTAAGTGCGCCGCGCACCTTAATATCACCGGCTAAGTCACCGTATAATCCCGGTGCATACACGGCTAAATTAGGCGCCGACAATACACCATCTAACTGCCAGCGGTCGGTAATGTCGCCGTTCACGGTGAGCTTATTATCCGCATTAGTCAGCTGTAATTGTTTAATGCTGCCTTGCAGTGCTTGGTTAAGGCTCACTTGACCTTTTAGTGACAGCGGGTAATCACGCAAAAAACCCTTAATGTCCGGCTCGGCATTCAGGGTCCATTTTTCTCCTTGTAACACAAAGCGAGTATCTAACTTACCGTTAAGCTTGCCGTCCATACCTTCCACAAAGACGCCAGGGTCTACGTCGCTGAGCGCCAATATGCCTTGCCAATTAATGCCGTCGCTCCAACTGACTTTGCCGTCTACTTGCACTTCACCTTTAGGCAGCATCAGCGTCAATGGCTTAAGCTTGGCACCCTTAAGGTCGCCGTTGGCGCTGAGTTTAATGCCCACCGGCGGCAAGTCGGGCCCGTGCGCTTCGCTGCTGAGTGTTAATGTATAATCTTCCAGGCGACCTTTTAGGCGTAGTTTACCTTGCTCTAATCGCCATTCGGGATCATTAAACGGCCAACCTAATTGTTGCCAATTCAGCGCCAGATCAAAGGGCAATTGCGGATTAAGGGGCTCGGCGCTTAAGCTTGCTTGCGCGTTAAGCACACCGCCTAACACCAATTTCCCTTTGAGCTTGGCCAGATTGTCGGTCAAGGTGGCGGCTACCGTTTGCCCCGCTAATTGCCCATCAAGCAGCGGCTTTTTCACTGTTGAGCTGAGCGCTAAATCCAGCGGATAATCACCAGTTAGAGTGACATGGCCGCCTAATTGCACGGTGGCCAGTTCATGGTCGAGGCTGGCGGTAATAATCTTTATTTCACTGCCTCGCCCTTCTAGCTCCAGCTGCAGGGCATGCAATGCTTGAATTTCGCCGTTTTGAATCAGCTTGCTGTCCGTTAAGCTAAATTCTTGTAACTTAATGGGAAACGGCAGCACAATTTCTGGCAATACGAATAAGGGCTCAGGGGAAGCCACTTTACCGGCGGCCTTGGCTTGTTTTTGCGCCTGCGCTTGTTTTTCGGACTCTGGCTGCTCGTCCAGCGTATTGCCGGCCTGTTTAGTGGCATCTTCTGCATCCAGCGTGATGACCAGGCCGTTCATATTAGGTCCGGTGATCACCATGCCTTCTTTGTCCCAGTGCACGCCCACTTCGACACTTTGCCACGCTATGGTTTGCCCGGGCAGATTAATGGTCACGCGGTCGGCACGAACTTTATCGAGATCGATACGCAGCGGCGGCGTGATGTCAGCCAGCGGCTCTTTGGGTTCATCGGTGCTGTCAGGGAAATACTTAATAGTAATTTCTAAGTCTTCAGCCACCAGCTCTTGTAACCACAAGCGGCGGTCTAATAACTTACCCAACTGCCAGCCAAAGTGGATATCTCGTGCCGAGAAGGCCAGTGAGTCTTGCTCATAGCTTAACTCGGTAAAATGCCAGCCTTCGCCCAGTTGCCCAGAGGCCAAGGTGCCATCAAGGCCGGCCACTTGTTGTTTGGCTATTCCCCATAACCATTGGTTGCCCACTTGGGTAAATAACAGGCTAAACAGCACCATTAACAGCAGACACAGGCCAACGACCACACCGCTTAACACTCGTGCAAAAGTCATAGCTCAGGCCCCAAGGTAAAGTGAATTCGCATCGGCACTTCCTCTTCGGAGACACCAAAGGCCAAATCGATGCGTACCGGTCCTACTGGTGTTTGCCAGCGCACGCCCACACCGGAGCCCACTTTCCAGTCTTCGCGATAATCGTTGGTGGCGGTACCCGTATCGACGAAGGTGGCCAAGCGCCATTTTTCGGCAATTTTGTAATCGTATTCCAGACTCAGCGCTGTGGCATATTTTGCCCCTAAGCGATCGCCGTTTTCATCCACGGGCGTGATCGACTGATAGCTAAAGCCGCGCACCGTCATATCACCACCGGTAAAAAAGCGCAGTGACGGAGGTAAATCACTGATGTCGTCCACCCATACCGCGCCCTGCTCGGCGCGAGCAATCACACGTTGCCCTTCTGTTACGGTGCGCAGCCATTTGGTCCGGCCAAACAGCCGTACAAAGCGGGTATCTGAGCCCCACCAGGGTTCAGATAGCTCAAGTATCCCGACTTGCGAATCTCCCCAGTAAGCATCTAGACCGCCCTTTACTCGGGTACGGCTGTAAGATACGCCCGGAATAAGCAAGAAGCTTTCATCTTCTTGCTTACCTTGGGTATAAGACTCAAATTCTGAACGAAAAAATACATCTCGTGTCCAGCCATCCGGGTCTTTATCGAAACGGTGCACCGACGCGACCACTCGATCACTCTGGGTGTCGTCTTGGTCGAGCATCTGATAGCCACCTTGCACCGTGTAATAATGATTGAGCGGGTTGCCACGCGGAATTTTATAGACCACGGTAATGTCTTGTTTGGGCTCAGATATTTTGAGATTGGTTTGTAAGCTGTGACCTAAGCTATTAATCCAAGGTTTATCCCAGCTGCTCGAAAATCGGGGGCCTTCATCGGTAGAAAAACCAACGCCCACTTCCACTTCGTTATTCGCCTTCGCGCGCAGTGTCACATACAAAGGAATGCGATGCTCTTCATCGGCCTCGGCCACGTTGGGCTGAATTTCTACGCGGCGAAAATAACCGGTGGTCGATAAGGAACGGCTCAAGCCGGAGAGCTTGCTGGCTAAATAGGGATCACCGGGCTTGATGTCTATTAAGGGATCTAAGATGCGGGCCACTGGCCTATCTGAGTCCAACACCAGCTCACCAAAGCGATAACGCGGACCTGAGTCAAACAATAAGTTAACGTCGGCGGCCTTGTCTTCGGGGTGGACCAAGACCTGATGCAGCGAATATTGGGCATCAAAATAGCCACGAGATAGGCCTAGGCTTAATAAACTGGCCTTGGTTTTTTCATAGACATCATGCTGAAAAACTTGGTTTTCTTGCAGCGCTAACTGGCTGAGCAGCAGCTCAAATTGCGGATCTGTGCTGGCCTCGCCGTTGAGCGCAATATTCAGCGTGCGGATGCGCACCGGCTCACCGGGCTTAACTCGTACTAACACCCGCTCCGGCTTATTTTTATCGGCAGTAATTTCAATGTCAGGCTCGTAATAGCCCAGCGCTTGTAGGCTAGTAATGACCGCTTGTTGAATATCTTTACGAAAACGCGGCAGCTGCTCCGCTTCTATGGGGGGGAGCTGATCTAAGTAAATACGGGTGTTATCTTTTAGCTCGCCTTTGAGACCTTTTAGGCGAAAGCTAACTTCTTGTGCGTTGGCACTCATGCTCAGCAAGAGCACCGCTAGCAGCCCCCATAAACTTTTATTCATCAACAGCCCTGTTATGTTTGTAAATTAGTTAGTTTGACGCGCTTAATATAACCTGAATCGGCACTTAACCAAGAGCTAGCGCGACTATTCTTGTATTGATCTCATTCTGATCTTGCTCTGGCCACAGAGATTCACCCTAAAGTTCGTTACCGTGGCACACTAGTCGACAATTGCAACCATCTCAGGCGTGTTGTTATGACTAGATCTCATTGTTCTTATGCTCTATTGGGTTTTGCCGGTTTTAGCGGCAGCGGTAAAACCACCTTACTGCGACAACTGGTGCATTCGCTTAGCCAACGAGGGCTGCGCATTGGGCTTATTAAGCACACTCATCATGACGTGGAGCAAGACCTGCCTGGCAAAGACAGCTTTGAGCTGCGCCATGCGGGTGCCCAACAATGCTTATTAGCCGGACCTAAGCGTAGTATTGTCACCTTTGAAAACCCAATTGCGCAAGAGCCTGACTTATATGAATCTCTTGCTCGCCTGCGCTTAGACCAACTCGACTTAGTATTGGTCGAGGGCTTTCGGCACGCGGCCATTAACAAGATAGAAGTACACAGACCCGCATGCCAAAAACCGCTGCTCTGTCAGCAAGATAAGCATATTTTAGCCCTTGCCACCGACGATCTAACACTAATCGCGCCCGTGCCCTTGCTGGACCTAAACGATGCCGCCGCTATTGCTGAGCAGATAATGCTGTGGTGGCAAACGGGACGCTTGCGCGGGCCGGCACTGTCAGCTTTTCACCCGCAGGATACCCACAACGGCGCCGATAGTTAGCATACAACCAAGGGTGTTGACGATAGTAATGCTGATGGCGCGCCTCTGCGGGCATAAAGTCGCCCACCGGTAAAATGCGCACCGCCAGCTTACGGTCTAACTTGGGGCTGCCTAACTTAGATGTGTCTAGCTTAGATGTGTCTAGCGTCGAACCTTCTAACTTGGAGCCGTCTAGCATCAAAGCTTGCTGGGCCCGACTTTGCTGAGCCCAGCGCTGCTGCAGTGGCGTTTGCACATAGAGGGCGGGGCTAAATTCAGCACCTCGATCGCAATATTGTCCTTGGCCATCTTTTGCATCAACGGCGGCCCAATATAAGGTCAGCAAGTCGCCGTAACCGATAAGCTTGGCATCGTATTCCACCCGCACCACTTGGCGGCGAGTGTGTTGGTGACTGGACTGTATCCAGCCAACGTCGACTTGCTTAATGCCCACTCGCTCGGCAAACAGGGCTTCCATCACCCAAAAACTACCACCGGCAAATATCGCCTGAGCCGCTAACAGCGGGCCACTGATACTGCACATCATCATCGCCGCCAGTAAATTTCTTAGCACTTACGATCCTTTTTCAAGCGGGCCTTGGCTGCACCATTGGTTGCACTACTTATGTTGTACTAAAAGTGTGCTCAAAAAATGCGGCCCTGCCCATATCCGCTTAGCGAAGATCATGCTAACCGAATGACCTTAGATGAAAACTCTTTTTAATGTTTCAGGCGCACTCTTATGCACCAAACGCTCTATTTTAGGCATCACGTTGGCCTTTTGCCCTAACGCCTTCAATACCGAAGTCTCAACACTCGGTAAGCCGCTGATACCGCGCCTTAACACACATTTATTACTCGTTTGCGATAATACACGCATTGTAATGCTTTATTACATAGGCGGTAGTAAACTGCCCCCGATCAAACTCAGGTCAAAAAAAATAAAAATAATTCTTCGTTATCAGTACTTAAGCCGAGCACACAGCTAAGCTTTTACTAGTAAGAAGCCCTAATACTTGGTGGCGCTAAGGGGTCATTGATGGGAACAGTACCAAACGTTGAACAAGCCACACGGCACAACACTGAGCCAGCTCCTACTGTGACTCGGCGACGGTTTTGGCGACTATTTATTTGGCTACTCGTGCTTGCAATTATCACGACGGCAGGCGGGCTGCTGGCCTATGAGATGCGTACCTCTTGGTTGCAGGCCCGCGAGATCCCGCGCTACGCCAACAGCTTAAGCTATTCATTGGAGCCAGGATCCAGTGAAGCGATCAGTTTTCCCAAACATGGGCCTTTCGATCAACGCTTAGGCTACGCTCGCTTGCCGGATTTACTGGCGCGCCTTAAAAGCCAACAGTTTATGATTACTCAGCAGGTGCAGTTTTCACCCGCGCTGCAACAATATACCAGTCATGGCCTGTTTCCTCCTTACTTAGAGAAAACCCAGACGGGGCTATTTGTCGGCGATTGTCGCCGCGAGCCTATCTATGACTACCTTTATCCACAGCGCCATTACAGGGACTTTGCCAGCATTGCTCCCTTGGTGGTGAACACGCTGTTGTTTATTGAAAACCGCGACTTGTTAAGCTCGGACTTTCCGGCCATTAACCCCGCCGTCGATTGGCCGCGCTTTACTAAGGCTGCATTGTCCCAATTAGGCCGTGCGCTCGATCTGCAAGATGACTCGGCCGGCGGCAGTACCTTGGCCACGCAAATAGAAAAATTTCGCCACTCCCCTGGCGGGAGAACCCAATCGGCCAGTGAAAAACTGCGCCAGATGATTTCCGCCAGTGTGCGCGCCTATCAAAATGGCCCCGAGACCTTAGCGGCACGCCAAAATATTGCCCTTGCCTATTTAAACTCGGTGCCATTGGCCGCCGCCCCCGGCCACGGTGAAATTAACGGCATCGGCGATGGTCTTTGGTTATGGTTTGGCGCCGAGCTGGATGAAGTAAACCGCTTATTAGATGCAAACGCAGCGCCCACCGAGCAGCTTGCCGAGCAAGGCTTGGCGCTGCGCCAAGTGATCGCATTAATGATTGCCCAACGCCGCCCCTCTTATTACTTACATGCAGGGCGCGAGGATCTACACCAGTTAACCGACAGTTATCTGCGCATACAAGCGCAGGCAGACATGATAAGCCTAGCCTTGCGCGATGCGGCCTTGGCTCAACGGCTGGAGTTTCGTAATTTCAGTACGCATCCTGTTACCCAATATGTAGAAAACAGCAAAACCCTATTAGTGACCCGCGGCCGCTTAGCTAACTTACTGGGCATGTCATTTTATGAACTGGACCGCTTAGACTTATCGGCCAGCACCACGCTCAATGCCGAGTTACAGCAAAAAGTGACCGATTACTTACAACAACTGGCGGATCCTGATGTGGCCCGCGCCATCGGTTTATACGGCGAGCGCTTGTTATCACCGGAAAAAACTGCCGAGGTGCGCTACAGCTTTACGCTGTTTGAGCGTGGCCAGCAGGGTTTTTATGTGCGAGTGCAAACCGATAACACCTTGCAGCCCTTTGATATTAACGAAGGCAGCAAGTTGGAGCTGGGCTCTACCGCTAAACTCAGGGTGATGGCCACCTATCTGGAGATTATTGCCGAGTTACATCAGCAATATGCAGGCTTTTCTCCAGAAAAATTGCGCGAGCTTAAACCCGCTGCCCAAGATTATTTGAGCCAGTGGGCGATTCAGTATTTGTTGCGCAACTCAGACCGAGCCTTGCAGCCCATGCTGGACGCAGCCCTAGCGCGGCGCTATTCCGCCAGTACCGGCGAGCGATTTTTTACCGGCGGCGGCTTGCATACCTTCAACAACTTTCGCCGCCAAGATAATAGCCGTAACCCGACCATGATTGAGGCATTGCGCGAGTCTATTAACCTGCCCTTTATTCGGGTAATGCGCGATATTGTGCGCTACAGCATTTATCAAAATGAAAATCGCGCGCAATTGCTAAGTGATGATAAAAATCCTGAACGCCAAGAGTATTTAAGCCGCTTTGCCGACCGCGAAGGTCGAGTATTTTTACTGCGCTTTTGGCGTAAATACCAAAACAAAACCACCGATGAGCAGTTAAATCATTTCTTTGATGGCCTGCGCCCCACTGCCACTCGCTTAGCGGCGGTGCACCGTTATTTATTGCCGAACGCCAGCCGAGCTGAATTTGATGCCTTTATCAAACAGCGTTTACCAGGTGCGGCGCTCAATGAAAAAAGGCTACAACAGCTATACGACAGCTATGGGCCCGGTGCTTATAACCTTGCAGATCAAGGCTACATTGCTCGTGTGCACCCGTTAGAGCTGTGGTTATTAAGTTATCTGCAGCAGCACCCTGAGACGCGCTTTAGTGATGCCGCCGATGCCAGTATTGAGCAGCGCCAAGAGGTGTACGCTTGGTTATTTAAAACGCGTCACCGCAGTGCGCGCGACACCCGCATTCGCACCATGCTGGAGATTGAAGCCTTTAGCGATATTCACCAACGTTGGCAGCAACTGGGCTTTCCGTTTGATAGCTTAGTGCCCTCGCTGGCCACCGCCATTGGTAGCTCTGGCGACAAACCTGTAGCACTGGCGGAGCTGGTGGGCATTATTTTAAACGATGGCATACGCCTGCCGACAGTGCGCATGGACCAACTGCACTTTGCCGCCAATACGCCTTATGAAACCCAGCTGGCACCGCAATTACAGCAAGCGAAACGCGTGATGCATAAAGACGTGGCCGGAGTATTAAAAAATGCACTGTCGCAAGTGGTAGAAGGCGGAACAGCGCGCCGCTTGCAAGGCAGTTTTACCTCCAGCGATGGCAACCCGCTCACCTTAGGGGGTAAAACCGGCACCGGTGATAATCGTATTCAAACCGTGAGTCGTTATGGCCAAGTGCTCACCTCTCAAGCCCGTAACCGCACCGCCACTTTTGTGTTTTATTTGGGCGAACACCATTTTGGTACCCTGACCGCGTATGTACCGGGTCAGCAATCAGACAAGTTTACCTTTACCTCCGCTTTACCAGTGCAGGTATTAAAAGGCATGGAACCTATTTTAAGACCTTATCTGCAGCCGAGTAGTCAAACTGGCTGTCTGCCAACCAACTTGGCAACGACGGCAAAGGCTCTCCTTGAGCCCGACGCCACAGCCAATGCAGCGCCGGCTTTAGCGGCAAGCGTGCACTAATTTGTTGCGGCTGAGGCAAGGGCTGCCACTCTAGGGTTGGCCCTTGCTCTGCCACCACAAAGTTGAACACATAACCGGGCTCTTGGCCCATGCGCAAGTCGGTGATCATCAGCTGCCCTTGCTGTTCGCTCATCTTAAAGTAGCCTTTGCTAAACCAAGCCAAGCGCGCTACCGCAGGATGCTGTTGCCACGCCAGATACAAGTTGTTGCCTCGGTCGTGTTCGCTAAACACCGGAGGCTCTCGGTCAAACAATGAAATAAAGCCCTCACTGTACCCCTGTGGCGTGATCACCAACACCCGCCATAACAGGGTATTGAATGCGGTGGGGGTTACCAGCCGTTGCTCAACCTTAACGCCCTGCTCCGCCAGCCAGCGATCGGCGGTTTGCGTCACCTGCCACTGCGCCACTAAGCTCCAGCACAAATACAGGGTACTCAAATATAGACCCCAGCGGTTGGCGTTTAGCCCGCGCTGTTGCCGTCGCCACAGCGCCATCGCCAGCCCGATGAATAACGGCAGGGTATACAGCGGGTCGATAATAAAGATACTGCCGATGGCAAAGGGGTAATCGGTAACAGGCAGCGCCAACTGGGTGCCATACACCGTCATGTTATCCAGCAGTGCATGGGTAATCAGCACCAGCCAGATGGTCAGTGTCCAACTGCGCCAGTGCCTTTGCTGGCCGAGCAAGCGGCACAGTAACCAGGCCAGCGCTGGTGACGCTAGGCTCAGGTAAAACAACGCGTGGCTAAATCCGCGGTGAAAGGTCATATTGCTGACTGGGTCACCATAATCAATCAAGACATCTAAATCTGGTAGGGTACCAAAAAAGGCGCCCACCAATGCCGATCGCCCCACCCCAGTCCGTTTGCCCATCACGGCAACCCCGATGGCGGCGCCCAAAGCTAATTGTGAAAGTGAGTCCATGTTGGTTAATATCCTGTTTATTAAAAAGGTGGACCGGCAAGATCCCGATTGATGGCATAGTCTGATAGCATATGAGTCTTACCTTGAAATGCCAACATAACACCAAATCCAACGCTATTTTTGCCACGGAATACACGGAAAAATAGAGATCAAATCTGAAAAATATTATGAGTAAGAGTTAAAACAAAGCAGGAGCTGTGATGGAGTTGTATATTTGGCGCCATCCTAAGCCGCTGCATGCGGTAGGGGTGTATTTGGGGCAAACCGATATGGGCGTGGATCAACGTAAATTGCGCCGCTTGGCTAATCAGATCCAGCGCTTTGCCCGCCGTCATAGATTGCCTAAAGTGCTCTGGGTCAGTCCCTTACAACGCTCTTTGGGTGTGGGGCGCATATTAGCCAAGCGGGGTTTTCGCTGTGAGGTAGCGCCGGCACTGGCGGAGCTTAATTTTGGTGACTGGGACGGCAAACCTTGGCAGCACATTGCCAAACAAGACATAGACGCTTGGTGTGACAACTTTAGTTTTTATGCGCCGAGCGGCGGAGAAAATCTACAGTAGTTGTTCGCCAGAGTTGCATCATGGCTAACACAGCAAGATAACGCATCACCCAGCACGCCACGATTGGCGGTGGGCCATGCGGGGTGGATTAATGCCGCCATTCAGCTGGCCAATAAGCGGGACCTACCCAAAAGTGCCGCAGACTGGCCCCGCCCCGTGGTTTATCGCCAGCTAACTCAGCTGACTATTTCAGCTGCTCAACTCTAACCTGCGCCACACCGGCGCGGATCATATTAAGCTCGCGTGCCGCTTGCTCGGATAAGTCAATAATACGCCCCTTGGCATAAGGGCCGCGGTCGTTAATACGCACCACTATGGACTTGTGATTATTGAGGTTGGTCACCCGGACTAAGCTGCCAAATGGCAAGGTGCGGTGGGCGGCGGTTAAGGCATTTTTATTAAAACGCTCGCCACTGGCGGTTTTACGACCGTGATGGCGGGTCCCGTAATAAGACGCCTTGCCCTGCTGAGCACTCACCACCACAGGACCACTCACGGGCGGCGGCGGTGCGCTACCACAAGATTGCAGCACTAACGTCAGTGGCAATAACAGCCAGCCAAGCTTGCGCAAGTTAACTTTCATAGGTTTATCTCTCACTCGGCCAACATCTTCGCCCGTTACTTGGCGAAGATGTAACTTACTGCTGTTCCAGCCACACCACTAGGGCGAAAGCATCGGCCAAGGTGCGTATGGCCAGCTTGACTGTGCAACATACGCCTAAATTGGCAGCATAACGTTTTAGCTCATGATTAAGCTCGAGCAAAGATACTAACTCGGGTTGACGGTGCCAGTACAGGGCGCCGTCGTTTGCCTGCGACAGAAGATAGACCCATCCTTGGCTGTCAACTAGCCGACAACCCGGCCATAGCCGCTGGTCTTCAAGCGCATCAAGTCCTGCCACACAGGCATAATCACCACCTTGCTCACCGCTCACTAACGCTGGCCAGTGTGGGGCAAATGAATGGCCGGCAGCGGGCTTAAGCACCTTGTTACTGCCCAACTTTACCTTGAATGGCCAGCTGGCTTAAGTGGCAGTTCTCACCTTCCAGCTCGACCATGGCTTGGCCAATCTTGAGTGCCTCGCCAATATCGTCAATCTCTTGCTGATGGGCGCGACGTAATTTTTTACGTAACTTACCCATCACAAAACGGCGAATTTCATCCTCATCTTCCAATAACAACCCGGCAACCTTAACCGGCTTACGGGTTTCTTCACTCAAGGCAACCATAGTGAAATAGGAGGTATTGGTATGCTTTACTGTGCCTTCACGAAAGTTTTCTGATTCGACTTTAATGCCCACTTCCATCGAGCTGCTGCCTACGTAGTTGACGGAGGCGTACAACGTCAGTAAGTCGCCAACTTCTACTGGGTTCATAAAGTCAACCGAGTCCACTGAGGCCGTCACACTATAGCCTTTGCAATGGGAAGCAGCACAGGTATAGGCAATTTTATCCATTAGGCTCAAAATTACGCCTCCGTGTACCTTGCCACCAAAGTTGGCATAAGACGGCACCATCAACTCTTTAAGGATCACCTGTGAGGCTTTAACTGTTCTAAATCCCGCATCGCTCATTACTTCACCTAATCATTAGCTTAAAATACAATAAGTTATGGCTACTTAAGTCGGCGCTTTGCCGGGCAACGCACCTATAATGCGTGAGCACAGCGAGCATCCTAACCCAATTCCCAGCAAAAAAGACTGAATATTTTGCAATTTGCGGCACAGATCATATGCTTTCGCTAAAGCCTAAGGGCAGTGGGGATTGAGACGTTCGGTGAAGGCGCCCTGTCACTTCATGCAAGATCTTCCTCCCGTTTATCCGCTAAGCTGACTTGAAAAAATTTCAGGTGTTTATTGGCGATAACCTTATTCTTGGTTCACTCTTAAACCGTTCGCCGCGCACTTAAAATGCGCAGAACTTATACATGCACACTGTTATATCGATATGTCATATATGGACACTTTATACATGGGTACTTTATACATGAGCACTAATGTCAGTAAAGACTGCGGCAGTACCTTACACATTCGGTAGACCTCCAATTTTGTGTTGTTTTGTGTACCTTAAGGAGCAGACACCATGAAAACCGTGACCACTTTTACTCTCCGCCATCATCACCGCACTGACCATGTCTTACGCTAATATCAGCGTAGCGGCAGATACCGATCCTAAAGAACATGTCTGGCAAGATCGTATGGGGCTAGAAAACTACGATCTGCAAAGGGTTGCGCTGGAAAAAGATTTAATCGGCTCAGAGACGGTCGAACAGTTACGCAGCCGATTACAAAAAGCCGGTTACCGCCTCACTGCCATTAACCAAGAGTCTGACAGCGGCGTGGAATATGAAGTGGTTAAAGGCGATCATACGTTTGAAGTGAAGTCTGAAGTCTCCGACGGCAAGCTAAAAGATCTAGAGGTTACCAATAACATCTGGCGGGCAGACTCAACCAAGCGCGCTTTAAAAGATGCGGATTACGATGCCAGCGATGTGACCTTCGATAAAGAACATCCGGGCCGTTACAGCGATGCACAATTCGCTGACACTTGGGCACAAGAAAAAGAGGCGCTGGCGGCAGCCATGCCAGTGGGGAAAAAGTTTGACGACTATAAAAAGATACTCGAAGACAGGGGTTATCAAATTACCTCTATTAATGATGTCGACGACGATGATGTAGAGTTTGAAATCGTCAAAGGCGATCACAGCTTTGAAGTTAATCTTGAACGTGATGATGACACTCAAGTAGTGAATGAAGTCGAAGTCAGTAACAACATTTGGCACTCAGAGGAAACTGAAAAAGCCCTCGATAAAAAATAATCCTGTTTTTGTCATACCCACAGACTACCGGCGCCCACAGAGGCGCCGTTTTTATGCTTTCAAGTGTTTTGGTCGATTATACTAATCTGGAAAACTCACTGCTCAAGGCCTTTTCGCCACGCTTCTTTGTAACGAGGGGGCACGGAAAAATAGTGATCAAATCTGAAAGTGACGCTAAGTAGTAAGAGCCAAGCACCCTAGCTTGAATAGGATGCGCCCTTCCCATCGAGGCTCTTAGTCACTTGCCGCACGTGAACTGCGTCCGTAAGTTCCGTGGATTCAGTGGATTCAGTGGCAAAAAATAGTCTTTGGTCTTTAGCTTTCGGCTCGGCGCGGTGATTTTTGGCTTAATGTGAACAGGTCACATACTTACTTAGAATGGTATTACTCTTACCTAAAATAAGTCAATCCTACAACAGGCCAGAGCCAAACCTTGGTCGTCCTAAGTAATGCCGCGTAACTCATGTGGATCTACACTGTCATTATAGATGCCATTTTGTGGGCCCAGATATGAAGCGACACTTATTAGGACAACCACTAACAGCCGAAGAAACTATCACTCTGAAAGAGATGTCAAAACACCATCCTTTCCCAGATTTCAGACGAAGGGCTCTCGCACTGCTCGCGCTGAATGATGGCTCTACGGTTGTCCAGATTGCCCAGATGTTTCGGATAAGCGATCAACCGATCTACAACTGGACAAAAGGCTGGAGAACTACGGGATTGGTCGGCATTTTGACTGGGCATAAAGGCGGCCGACCGCCCAAGTTGACAGCTGAAATGTTGGATATGGCTGCAGATATTGCCCGCTCTGAGCCACTGACGCTGGCTAAGATAGCTGTCCGCGTTCGCGACCAATATCCTGATGCCCCTTCATTCAGTTTGGACCGCCTTTCGGTTGGACTAAGAGCCAGAAAGCTATCTTTCAAACGAACCCGGCTCAGCCTCGAAAAAAAAGAGACGAAGCAGCCTTCCAGGAAGCAAAAGGCCGCTTGGCAAGACTCCAAGGAAGGGCCAAAGCAGACAAAATAGAACTTCTTTACTGCGATGAAAGTGGCTTCTCCTGCGTACCGAATGTACAGCGGGCCTGGGCACCACTCGGTGTCACTCATCTCGCTGATGCCAGTGCAAGCCGTAAGCGTGTGAATGTGATTGGCGCACTGAACTATGCTACCGGTAAGCTGCATTTTGAACTTTTTGAACACTCAGTGAAACGGCAACACGTGGTACCCTTTTTAGATAAGTTGGCGCAATCTTCCTGCCAGGATAAATTGACGATTGTGGTCGTGGACAATGCGTCAATCCATCATTTTATCGCCCCCTCGATGCGAGATAAGTGGCTGTATGATCATCAGTTTGTACTGCTTTATCTCCCCCCATACAGCCCGGAATTGAACTTGATCGAGATATTGTGGAAGCAAGCTAAATATCACTGGCGAAGCTTTACCTCTTGGAAGAAAGACAAGTTAGTGAATGAAGTATCAACGCTATTCAAGGGAGTGGGTAATGACTTCCACATAAGTTATGCGTGATTACTTATGCGAGGGGTGCAACGACGCGGCAACCCCTGGTTATGTACCGCGCCGTTGTAGCATGGATTGCCGCGCTACGCTCGCAAAGACGGAATAAGGGCGCATAACAACGGAGCGAAAAGCGACGTAAAGCTAACGCGAAATCTTGATGTCCAACAGAATAACTACACTCCTCAACCCAAGCATAACGGTGCTCCAGAAAAAGGAAGATCATAACTCGCTAGTTTTTCAAATTGGTATGAATCTGCTCTTAGGCTCGCGTAGGTTAAGGTCTTGCCTTAGTCCTGTGCTTAGCGTCCAATGGTTAAATACTTAAGCTCCGCTCTTCAAGCTTAAACTTTCTAAACAATAAAGGACCCGACATGCACATAGACAAAGCAAAAAAACGCATCGCCAAACAGGTTAAAAAAGGGTTTAAAGGCTACCCACAAATTACTCTGGAGTATTTTGGTGCCAGTAGCGATTGTGCGACTGAGGTGGCAATCCGCTTTACTCAAGAACAGGGCGCGGCTGAGCAAGAACAACGCTTTGTCAGCCAAGCAGATGTGCGAGAAGACGAAGTGATCCAATCGGCATTAGTTAAAATTATCGAACGCGCGGATGCCAGCTCGGTGATGGAAGTTGAAGGTGTGTCGCCGCTTTAACATGACTCGTCTAATCGCTTAAGAGTCTGAAAAATATCTGTGTTCGGCAGGCACAATGTTCTTTGTTCGGTCGAATAAAGCCGCCCAACGAACCGGACGGCGCTTTGTCTCTTGTAGGAGCAAAATTTTGACACCCAACAGAGTATTTACGTATTGCACACGGCTTGTTGATTGAAACAGTATCAGAAACAAAATCGGCCTGCGCAATGCGCAGGCCGAGGTCATTCTTTACGTCAGGCTGTTGCCTAACTTAAGCAACGACAATTAGGCAAAAACGAAGTACTTACGTACGGTTTCTACTACTTCCCATGTGCCTTTAAAGCCAACTTCAATTACGAAAATATCGCCAGCTTTCAGGTGAATAGGCTCGCCGCCTTCGGGCGTCAGAATGCAATAGCCTTCACGGAAGTCGCAATATTCCCACTTATCATAGTTTACTGCCCACTTACCTGGTGTACACATCCAAGTACCCATCAGCTTAGTGCCATCTTCTGACTTATAAGCGTTCAGGTTAACCGTATGCGGGTCGCCAGATAACTTCTCCCACTGAGTAGCGTCCAATAACACCTCAGGCTGAGCTTCGCGCAATAACTTGATATTGTTAGACATGATGTCTCCTTGTCATGACTCTTTATTACATTCACAAACCTGCCAAGCAAGCTTGTTTAATAGACAGCGGGCACAGCGCTTGCTGCCACCCCCTGTCGGGAATACATCGAACGAGTATTAACTGCCCAGTACTACCGTCTTGCTCTGGTACATAAACACCCGTTTTTCGATGTGATACTGAATGGCTTTAGCCAAGGTTAAACACTCGATGTCCTTACCCTTGGCAACCAAATCTTCCGGATAATGACTGTGATCTACCGTCTGAATGCCCTGAGTAATAATGGGGCCCTCATCCAACTCGTTATTAATGTAGTGGGCGGTAGCCCCGACCAACTTTACGCCTTTAGCATATGCCTGATGATAAGGCTGTGCGCCCTTAAAGCCCGGCAGCAACGAGTGATGGATATTAATGGCCCACCCCGCCAAGCGATTACACAGCTCGGGGCTAAGCACTTGCATGTAACGCGCCAGCACCACCAAATCAGCTTGTGATTCCTGCACTATTTTCCAAATTTGTTCTTCTTGCTCGGCCTTAGTGTCGGCGTTAACGGGCAGATGATAAAAAGGAATATGGTGCCAGTCTGCCAACCGCTGTAGATCCGGGTGATTGGAGATAATGGCCGGTATTTCGATCGCTAGCTGGCCGGTACGATAGCGATATAGCAAGTCGTTAAGACAGTGATCAAACTTAGACACCATGATCACTACGTTAGGCTTGCGCTTGCGCTCGCTTAGTTCCCAGTCCATGGCAAAGTCAGCTGCGCGCAGGGCAAAGCCATCACGAAAGCTGGCTTCATCAAATTCTCCCTGCTCGGGTTTTCTAAATTCAGTGCGAATAAAAAAATGACCGGCGCGGGCATCATCAAAGGTTTGCATGTCGGCCACATAGCAGCCCTGTTCACGCAAATAACCGGTAACGGCGTCTACCGACCCCAGCCGACTGGTGCAACTAGCGGTCAAGATCAGGGTATCGTGTTCTGCCATGAGTCAGCCTCCTGCTGAAATGTACCGGGCGTTGGGTTACAACACCCGGCGCGTAATATTTATGTGCTCACCTGCGCCGCAGCGCAGATGAGCAAGGCTTAGTTACTTTTCAATGACCAGGCCGTATTCGCGACTGGCATCTTGCAACCACATCCAGACATAGTCGGAGAAGCTGCGACGCACTACCATCTCGAAACTGTCGGCGCCGGTGCGGCGCAACAGCACAGTGGTCTTGGCAAAGGTGGTGCCCACACACTTGCCGGTAGGCAAGCTGGAGGGGTGCACATCGTAATGGCACGACTTGCGAAGTACCATCTCGGCTTTAGGGCCAGATATCGCTAATACCGTCTGACCACCGCTCACATCAACCAAAGAGTAATGACCGCATAATTGCTCGCGCAACTGAGCTTGCACCTGCTCTTCTTTGCCGCTTTCGGTAATAATTAACCACTCGTCCGGTGCTAGCCATTGCACCAACACCTGATTGTTTTCTGTCGAGCCACAGGCCGTGGTCGGCAAAGCCACTCCCAAGACCTTAGACACAGTCTTGGCAAACAACTCGTTGCTTGCATTACCACGTAATACCAGATGACCCAGCAGCGCCTTTTCGCGTAGCACCACTTCACCTTGCTGATTTTTTTTGGCAAGCGCCGGCAGGTTAGCGTGATAAAGCGGAGATTCCACTCGTACTGCCGTGTCGGCTTCAGCCATAATTGCAGTGATGTTAGACATGCTGACGCTCTCCTTTTGGATCATAAAATACAGGGCTGGTGATTTCGACTTCCAACACGCGACCATCGGCCAGCGGGCAGTAAACCGTTTCACCCATGCGGCTTAATCCGCCTTTAACCACACCCATGGCAATATTGTGGCCTAGGTTGGCGCTGTAATAGCTGGATGACACATGGCCCACCATGGGTACCGGCACTGGATGGTTAGGCTCCAGTACAATTTGTGCGCCCTCAGGAATAACCGTGGCCGCTTCTTTACACTTGAGTCCAACCAGCTGTTTGCGGTCGGTACGTACCGTGTCTTCACGGGTCCAAGAACGCTGACCAATAAAGGGGAACGGCTTGGTTTTACCTACACACCAGTCCATGCCTAAGTCGAACGGAGTTACCGAGCCATCGGTGTCTTGACCGACGATAATAAAGCCCTTCTCTGCCCGCAGTACGTGCATGGTTTCGGTGCCGTAAGGCGTAATATTAAACTCGGCACCCGCTTCCATCACGGCTTCCCACACGGTCAAACCGTAGTTGGCTTGCACGTTAATCTCAAAGCTCAGCTCACCAGTAAACGAGATACGGAAGATACGTCCGCGCACCCCAGCAATGGTGGCATCACGCCAGCCCATGAAGGGGAAGTTCTCGCCCGACAGGTCGACATCAGTACAGATTTTTTCCAGTACCTTGCGGCTATTAGGGCCAGTCACCGTCATGGTTGACCAGTGATCGGTTACGGAAGAGAAATACACTTCCAGCTCTGGCCACTCGGTCTGGTGCCATAATTCCAGCCACTGCAGTACGCCTGCGGCGCCGCCGGTGGTAGTAGTCATCACAAAATGGTTATCGTTGATGCAGGCAGTTACCCCATCGTCAAACACCATACCGTCTTCTTTACACATTAAGCCGTAGCGGCAGTTACCGGGGGTTAACTTAGCCCAGGCGTTAGTGTAAATGCGCGCTAAAAATTCACGGGCACCGGTACCTTGAATATCAATTTTGCCCAGCGTAGAGGCATCCAAAATGCCCACGCTCTGACGTACAGCTACACACTCGCGGTTAACCGCTTGGTGCATGTCTTCGCCAGATTTTGGGAAAAACCAAGGGCGCTTCCACTGTCCTACATCTTCAAACTCAGCGCCTTGCTTTACATGCCAGTCGTGCATGGCAGTAAAACGAGCCGGGTCAAACAGGTGGTGCGCATTACGTCCAGCAAAGGCGGCAAAGGTCACCGGCGTGTAGTTAGGACGGAATACCGTGGTACCCGTTTCAGCAATGCTCTTATTCATGGCGCGGGCCGCAATGGCCATGCCGTTGATATTACCCAACTTGCCCTGATCGGTACCAAAACCCATGGCGGTATAGCGCTTGATGTGCTCGATGGACTCAAAGCCCTCGCGCACGGCCAGCTCAATACCCGCTGCCGTTACGTCGTTTTGGTAATCCACAAATTGCTTGGGCGAGCGACTGCTCTTCAATGTGTGAGGCACCATAAACAGCGCTTGCGCCGCATCTTCTTTTGGATCTTCGGTAACGATATCGGCATCTACTACATCGGCAGAAATCTCGCCATAGCCAGTTGCCTCGGCGGCAGCTTTGCCCGCGGCCAGACCTTCGGCCAATACAGTCGATAACTGATAGCTACCTTGTACACCACCGGCCAGTAACTGCTTTTGCACGGTTTCGCCAGGCACAAAGCCAATAATGTCGTCGTTCCAGACGGGGCGCGAACCGGTGTGAGCCGACAAGTGTACTACCGGGCTCCAACCACCTGAAGTAGCGATAATGTCGCAAGCTAAGGTCTCGGCTTTACCGGTAACTTGGCTGGCATCGCTAGATAGTTTTGCCACTTTAGCCGCAGTTACTCGCTTTTTGCCAACAGCTTCAATTAAGCCGTGACCGGTATAAATCTTCACGCCGCGAGCTTTGAGTGCCAAATAGCGCATGCCGCTCGGTTGAGGACGACTGTCGATCACTGCCACAACTTCGCGGCCTGCATCCAACCAATCGATAGCAGCTTGATAGCCGTAATCGTTACACGTCATCAGCACCAAGCGCTGACCTGGGGTCACGCCATAGCGGTTAACGTAGGTAGACAGCGCACTGGCTACATAGGTACCGGGCAAGTCGTTGTTGCCATAAACCAATGGACGTTCGTGTGCACCGGTGGCCAGTAGCACTTGCTTGGCGCGAATACGGTGTAAACGCTGGCGAGTTTTATCAGAAACACGCTCACCCAAGTGATCGGTACGGCGTTCTAGCACAGTTAAAAAGTTATGATCGTAGTAGCCAGCCACCGTGCTGCGAGGCAGCAAGGTAACATCAGGCAGCGCCTGCAGTTCTTTTACGACTGCCTGCACCCATAACTGCGGCGCTTGGCCGTTGATGGGTTGAGTACTGTGCAGTAAATGACCGCCAAACTCGTTTTGTTCATCAACCAGAATCACTCGTGCACCACGTCGGCCCGCCGCTAACGCGGCCGCCAAACCTGCGGCGCCACCACCGGCCACCAACAGATCGCAATGGTGGTTCAGCTTGTCGTAGGTATCCGGGTCATTGGCTTTAGGCACGCGGCCCAGACCGGCAGCTTTACGGATCAGATGTTCGTATTTCGGCCACATGGACTGAGGATACATAAAGGTCTTGTAGTAGAAACCGGGGGGCATCATGCTGCCGCCGAGCTTACCCATTACGCCCATGATATCTTTGTCTACGTTTGGCCAGCCATTGGTGCTGGTGGCCGTCAGGCCATCGTACAACTCGGCCTGAGTACCCCGAATATTGGGGATCATGGTGGCTTCTGAGCAACCTACCTGCAAGATGCAGTTCGGCTCTTCGGCACCGGCGGCCATAATGCCACGCGGACGTGAATATTTGAAAGAGCGACCGACCACGTCGACGCCGTTAGCCAGCAAAGCCGAGGCGATGGTGTCGCCTGACAGTCCCTGATAACGCTTGCCGTTAAAAATAAAGCTAAGCGTTTTACCGTGGTCTACTCGACCTTTGCCCTGAAGACGATGCGGCTGACTCATGACTGGTCTCCTTTCTGGGGCTGTTCGCCCACTTTGTAAGTTTCCTGAATTTCGTAGGTCACTGTGTGGCGCGTTGCGTTAAAGAACTTGCGACAACCTGAGGCGTGATACCACATTTCATGGTGTAGGCCACGCGGGTTTTTACGCATAAATAAATACTTAGCCCATTCTGCATCGCTGATCGCGCTGGGGTCGGCCGGGCGGGCAATGTGTGCCTCGCCGCCATAGTTAAACTCTTCTTCTTCGCGAAGCTCGCCGCAATGCGGACAGTGAATATTTAACATTTCTATCTCCTCAGTGGGCTACGCCGGCCGCGCCGTGCTCATCGATTAAGTGGCCGCTGGTAAAGCGGTCTACGTGGAATGCCTTGGCCAGAGGATGCGGCTCATCCTTGGCGACAGTGTGAGCAAATACGTGGCCCGAGCCTGGGATGGCCTTAAAGCCACCAGTGCCCCAGCCGCAGTTGAAATACAGGCCCTTGATGTGCGTCTTGGAAATAATCGGACAGGCATCAGGACAGGTGTCAACAATTCCGCCCCAAGTACGGTTGAGTCGCACTCGGCTGAAAATCGGGAACAGTTCCACAATCGCTGCCATCGTTTCTTCCACTGTCGGGAAGGAACCGCGCTGGCCGTAACCCAAGTAACTATCGATACCGGCGCCAATAACTAGGTCACCCTTATCAGACTGAGAGATATAACCATGCACATGGTTAGACATCACTACCGTATCCAGTATCGGTTTGACCGGCTCGGACACCATGGCCTGCAATGGATGAGATTCTAGCGGCAACTGCATGCCTACCATCTTAGCCATTACGCCCGAGTTACCGGCAGTAACACACGCTACCTTGGGCGCAGCAATAAAGCCTTGCGTGGTTTCTACACCGGTCACGGCACCGTTTTCGCGGCGGATGCCGGTCACTTCGGTCTGCTGGATCAGGTGTACACCCAAAGCATCGGCGGCACGGGCATAGCCCCAGGCCACGGCGTCGTGACGGGCGGTACCACCGCGCGGCTGCCAAGAGGCACCCAGCACTGGATAGCGGGAATTCTTGGAGCAATCCAGAATGGGCACTAAATCTTGCACCTGCTTGGTACTGAGTACTTCGCCATCAATGCCGTTCAGGCGGTTGGCGTTTACTCGGCGCTCAATGTCGCGCATGTCCTGCATGGTGTGGCCCAAGTTGAGCACGCCGCGCTGACTGAACATCAGGTTGTAGTTCAATTCCTGCGCCAGGCCTTCCCACAGTTTCATGGAGTGCTCATACAGCTGAGCCGACTCGTCCCACAAGTAGTTGGAACGTACGATAGTGGTATTACGCGCCGTGTTACCACCGCCCAGATAACCTTTTTCGATGACAGCTACATTGGTGATGCCATGTACTTTTGCCAGGTAATAAGCCGTGGCCAGCCCATGGCCGCCACCGCCAACGATAATCACATCGTAACCCCCAGCCTTGGGCTTGGGGTTGTGCCATACCCGCTGCCAATTTTCATGGTGCGTCAAAGCGTGCTTAAGGAGCCCGAATCCGGAATATTTCTGCATAGTTATCACCTGTCCGTGTTAATGCTGTCGGCGGCACGCTTTGCGCACCCTGCCTGTATTCAAAAATTTAGCGATATACTGGGAAGCTATTGCACAGGCTGGCAACCTGGTCCTTCACCGCAACAATCACTGCCGGATCGTCCATATGTTCTAAAATGTCGCAGATCCAGCCCGCTAGCTTGCGGCAATGCTCTTCCTGGAAACCACGAGTCGTTACTGCAGGGGTACCCAAACGCAAACCCGAAGTCACAAAGGGGGACTGAGGATCGTTAGGTACCGCATTCTTATTTACCGTAATATTGGCAGTGCCCAGCACCTGATCGGCGTCTTTACCGGTAATGCCTTTGGCCGACAAGTCGAGCAAAAACAGGTGATTATCTGTTCCGTTCGATACCACATCGAAACCACGGTCTTGAAAGACCTGCACCATAGCGCGCGCATTAGCTACTACCGCTTTTTGATAATCGACAAATTCAGGTGTTAGTGCTTCGGCAAAAGCCACGGCCTTGCCCGCAATGGCGTGCATTTGTGGGCCACCCTGGCTGCCAGGGAACACAGCAGCGTTAAGCTTCCTCTCGAGATCTGGCTGGCCTTTAGTCAAGATCAAGCCGCCACGAGGGCCACGTAATGTTTTGTGAGTTGTAGTGGTTACCACATGTGCATGAGGCACTGGGTTTGGGTATTGACCCGCCGCTACCAAACCGGCCACGTGAGCCATGTCAACAAACAGATAAGCGCCTACTTTGTCGGCAATGGCACGGAAGCGCGCCCAGTCCATTACTTTGGAGTAAGCAGAGAAACCGGCCACTATCATCTTCGGCTTATGCTCAAGTGCTAGCTGCTCAACTTGGTCGTAGTCCACCTCGCCGGTAGCTTCGTCTAAGCCGTACTGCACGGGATTATACATTTTGCCAGAAAAGCTAACCTTAGCGCCATGAGTCAAGTGGCCACCGTCGGCCAAGCTCATGCCCAGCACGGTATCGCCTGGGTTACACAACGCCATATAAACGGCGGCATTGGCTTGAGAGCCAGAATGAGGCTGTACGTTGGCAAAATCGGCGCCGAATAGTTCTTTGGCGCGATCGATGGCTAACTGCTCTACCTTGTCTACCGCTTCACAACCGCCGTAATAGCGCTTGCCAGGATAACCTTCTGCATACTTGTTAGTCAGTACCGAGCCTTGCGCTTGCATTACGGCCGGGCTGGTGTAGTTTTCTGAAGCGATCAGCTCAATGTGTTGTTCTTGGCGAACGGCTTCTTCTTCCATGGCCGCCCACAATGTAGGGTCCATGTCTTGAATACGGGTGCGGGTGTTAAACATCTTATAACCTCCTTGATCGACTCGGGTGACGCCCGAAACGTGAATATCCCTGATGGCTTGGCGCTACTTGTTAACTGTTTATTAATTTAAGTGCCTTGCATGAACCAGATACTACTGACTATTTTAAGCCAAGGGCTGACTGGGTGCGGCCTAAAGCTACCTACCCGCGACAAAGGTTCACATTAAAGTAACATTTGCAGTCTAAATTCAATACAACTCAGTAATAACCAAGTTGACTGGATAGGATTAAGATGCAAAGCCAGATCGAGCAAGGTAAGATTTAACACCTTCACCATGCTCTATATAAGTAACGGTCCCTTTTACTTGGGTAAACATCCATATATGCCTAACCGCAATGTAAATCGCCATTTTAGTCATCGTCTGCGTGACACCAACAGTGCCTTTTTGCCAACGCGCGAAACTAATACCAAGCCCATCAGCGTGGGTTTTGTACTGCAACCGCATTTTTCGATGATGGCCTTTACCGCCGCCGTGGATGCGCTGGTTACCGCCAACCTAGTGCAGGCCGCGCAGCTGTTCAGCTTTACCACCTTTGGTTTGCAAAGCACACAGGTACAAAGTGATTTGGGTATCGACATTTCGGCCAATCGCATTCTGGGCGAAGTGATGCTGGAAGGCGAAGGTACATTGGATGTGTTGATTGTGTGCGGCGGCTTTCGCTGCAGCCTGAGCGAATACACGCCGCTGAGTCTACTGCTGAAGGCGGCGGCTAAGCGAAAGAAGGTACTGGGTGGCCTGTGGAACGGCGCCGTGCCTTTGGCTCACGCCGGAGTGCTCGACGGGCTGCACTGTGCCTTGCATCCAGACAACCATGCCTTCGTGCGGGAAGGCTTCTCTCAGGTACAGGTGTCGCCGCAAACCATGGTGGTGGAAGCGCGCATACTGACCTGTGCTGGCCCCAACAGTGCGCTGGAAATGATGCTGGCATTAATAGAGCGGTTACACGGCCCGGTTATTGTGCGCGCCATTCGCGAAATTCTCAGCAGCGATCGCATGACCGACGACGGCCACTCCTCACCCTTTCAGGCCGAAAACGACCCAACCTTGCCCGACTCATTGCGTACCCTGCTACGACTGATGAGCTGCAATATCGAAGAGCCGCTTGGTATCGAAGAGCTGGCGGACTACGTGAGCCTGTCGCGCCGGCGTATCGAGCGCCTGTTTCAGAGCCACCTCGAGACCACCCCGTCCCGTTACTATCTGGAGCTACGCATTACCCACGCCCGTCGCCTGCTACTGCAAAGTAGCGCCAGTATTTCTGATATCGCTGTGGCCTGTGGCTTCGTCAGCTCAACCCACTTTAGCCACTGTTTCAAAGAATTTTTTGGCGTTCCCCCAAGTCAGGCCCGTCTAAAGCGCAATTAAAGGGGACAGGTATGGTCATATTGACAGCTATACATCGCCGCCGCTAAACGTTGGTCTGCGGACACTAATATGCACAATCCCCAAGAAAAACGAGAACAAACGATATGGATATCCGCATCTTGATTGTGGAAGACGACGATACCACGCGAGAGTGTCTGGTAGAGTACTTTAGGGTAGAGCAGCATCAGGTGTTTGCAGCCCGCAGTGCAGAAGAAGCCGAGCAGATACTGAGAGAACAAGACATTGATCTCGTGCTGTTGGACATTCGACTGCCGGGCAAGGATGGCCTGACCCTGACCCGCGAGTTACGCGCCAATTCCGAGGTGGGCATTATTCTGGTGACCGGCCGTCAGGACGAGATAGAACGCATTGTCGGACTAGAGTGCGGCGCCGACGACTATGTGTGCAAACCCTTTAACCCCCGCGAACTGCTGGCCCGAGCCAAGAATCTGGTCCGCAGAGTAAGAGCCACCGCCGCTACAAGCAACGCCGTGCACACGACCAATATTCATCAGTTTGACGACTGGCGCATCGACTTGGACCGTCGGGTACTGCTCGATAAACACGACCAGCAAACCCCGCTGACCCACGGCGAATACCAGCTATTAGGGGCTTTTTTACGTCACTCGGGGCAGACCTTGTCGCGGGATCAGCTGTTGGATAAGATAAAAAACCGCGAGTGGGCCCCCAACGATAGAACCATAGACGTGCTGGTGGGCCGGCTGCGACGTAAGCTGCAAGACGACCCGGCCAATCCTAGAATTATCCTTACCGTACATGGTGCCGGTTACGTCTTTACCCCCAGGTCGGTGCCGTGCCACTGATATTCACGCTACTGCTGGCCCTGCTGCCGTCGCTGTCGTCTTACGCTCAAACGCCGACTTCTGCTCCAAGTCCAAGCAAGACTCTTACAGCCTGCGGCCACCCCATGTATCCACCACTGTCTTGGGAACAAGATGGCGAGCTAGTCGGCATTGCTCCCCATCTGGTTCGTAAGCTGCTGGCCGAGCACGGCTATACGGTAAACATGCAGGTATTCGGCAACTGGGAGCGCTGTCAGCTGGCGGCACGCCAGGGCAAAGTGGATTTAATTGTCGCCGCTTACAAAACTCGTCAGCGTGAGCAGTATTTTCTGTTCAGCGACACGCCCATCGTCGCGGATCCCGTAGGGATCTTTACCCATTTCGGCAATGGTAGCGTGTCACCTTGGAATCTGGACGGCAAGACCTGGGGCCTGCTATTTGGCGACAGCTTCGGGGACGATTTCGACCAAGCCTCCGCTCGGCGACTTCATGTTGAGCGGGTATCTACCGGCGAGCAGAATTTTCGTAAGCTAGCACTGGGTCGCATCGACTACATGCCCATCGGTCTGTCCACTGGCAAACTACAGACACAAAAGCTCGGACTGACCGGCCAAATATTTCCCCTGCCAGAACTGCTCACCTTGGAATATTATCATCTGGCCTTACCCAAAGGCTCGCGCCTAGAGCCACTATTGCCGGCCTTATCGGCACGGCTACAAGTGCTGGCCGACGATCATTATATTCAACGCATTACCTTCTTTTTTGAACGCCATTACCTGGACGCCCCTTGAATGAATTCCCTGTTAACCCTGCTGCCCCGTTACCGGCGCCGGCATCCGCTGAGTTTTCGCTTGTTTTGGCTGGTGCTGGGCGTCAGCCTGACCCTTTCGCTGCTGTCCACCGCCCTACAGCTCTGGCTTGACCATCGCCAGATAAAGCAGGATCTGGACGACCGTCTTACTCTCATCGAGCAAAGCTATCTCGATAGCCTGACCCAGAGCTTGTGGGATCTGAACCTGCCCCAAGCCCGCTTGCAGCTGGCGAGCATGCTCGACATGCCGCACATGGCTCGACTGACCGTAACCGGTGACGCCCTTAGCAAACCGCTGCTGCTGGCCCACAGCGACAGCGGTGAGTCCGTGCATGAGCATGGCTTCAATTTAATCTATCCCAGCTCGGCGCTGGGGCCCCAGCAAGTAGGCCGGCTCGAGGTTGCCTTCAGCCAGCAGAGTATTAACCAGCAGCTGATTGATCGTGCCCAGGCCATACTGCTGGGCCAAACCCTGACCATATTGGCTATCGCCCTCTGCCTGATGCTGGTATTTCAGCGCCGCGTCACCCGACATCTAGAACGCATGGCCCGTCATGTCGCGCAGATTGGCGAAGGCCAGCCGGGCAGCCCGCTGCTAGCCCTCGCTCGCTCACCCGGCCAGCTGCCCGACGAACTGGACACCCTAGTAGGCGCCATCAACACCATGCGCCGCTCAGTCGAGCGCCGTCAGAGCGAATTGCAACACGATAAAGACCGACTAGAGGCCCTAGTCGACAGACGTACCCACCACCTGCGCCAAGCCAAGGAGTCGGCCGAGGCAGCCGACATGGCAAAAAGCCGCTTTATCGCCAACATGACCCACGAATTGCGAACCCCCATGAGCGGTATTCTGGGCACCCTTACCCTGCTCAGACCCGCGCTAAAAGACAGCCCAGAGCAAGACATGCTCGACGTACTGCAGCACTCGGCCGAGCATCTATTGATGCTGCTTAACGACGTGCTCGATTATGCGGCGCTAGAGCAAGGCCCGCTGCCAGAAGAGCCGGCTCCCTTCGCCCTAAACGAGCTGCTAGAGAACAGTGTTGCCATGATGCAGGGCTACGCCGAAGCCAAGCAGATCCAATTGCAACTGGACGCGTCCAGCGCCGAGCTTTGGCTCTCGGGCCACGCCGGACGGCTGCGCCAAGTGCTGATCAACCTATTGTCTAACGCCACCAAGTTCACCGATACCGGCGGCCAAGTGACGCTCGATGCCCGAGCGGTGGACGGCGGCTGGCAGTTCAACGTAGCAGATAACGGCATCGGCATTGCCCCCGAGCAACAGGACCGCATTTTTCAACGCTTTACTCAGGCGGACGAAAGCATAGCTCGCCGCTATGGCGGCACCGGATTGGGGCTGGCCATCTCTAAACGGCTGATCGAAGCCATGGGCGGCAGCATGACCCTGCACAGCACCCCCGGCCAGGGCAGCCGCTTTGGCTTTTTTTTACCGCTGACGCGTGTCGATACCCCTGCCCCGGAGCAAGAAACCGAGCTGACCGCCCTGCCCAGCCTCAGCCTGCTGCTAGTGGAAGATGTGTCCATCAACCGGGCTATTCTTGCAGCCATGCTGGAGCAGCACGGTCACCTAGTGAGTCAGGCAGAAAGCGGCGAACAGGCACTCGAGATGGCTCGGCATCAGGCCTTTGACCTTATTCTAATGGACATGCATCTGCCAGGCATCGATGGCCTGGAAACCAGTCGCAGCATTCGCCACCAAACTCAGGGGTTGAACCGAGACACCTCGGTGATTGCCCTCACCGCCAGCGTGGCCCCCGACGACATTCGCCGTTATCTGGCCGCTGGGCTCAAGGCAGTGGTGGCCAAGCCGGTGCAATGGCCAAGGCTCACCCTAGCATTGGGGCAGGCTTTGGGCATCCGCATAACGACTGAGTTGGAACAGCCCCTGCTGCAAGAACACCTGCGAGTGCTGGGCCGACCTCGGCTGCAAGCCATGCTCAGTCGCTTCGCCGACGAGTTACCCGCAGGCCAAGCGGCCCTTGAACAGGCGCTGGCGGATGAAGATCACCTGGAACTGGGCCAGCTGGCACACCGGCTGGCCGGTACTGCCCGCATGCTGGATCAGACCCCGTTGGCTGGGGTGCTGGAACGACTGGAGCAGGTGGCGGAAGAGCAGAACCTGGTGACACACAACCTCGCCATCGAGCTGGACCAGACGATAATAGAGACACAAAAAGACCTTTCCTCGCTCATCGCTCGCCTTGGTCGCGACCACTGATACAATTTTGTTACAATTTTTTACATTTGCACCATAACTTTTATACATGCCTACCTTAGTCTGACTGTGTCCCTCGGGATATGTCACAGGTCGGTTGCACAAACCGACCCGCCTCACAGGCTCAAGGAGAGAACCATGGTCACAGTACCCCCCCGTAAACCCAGCTTCTGGCTGGCCTGCCTGCCTATCGTACTGACCTTTGTCGTGCTAGGCGTGCAGCTGTTTTATTTCGGCAACTTCACCCCCCATATTCCGCTCGCCATCGGCGTGGCTATCACCGCCCTTATCGGCTGGCTGCGTGGCTACCGCTGGCCCGAGATGGAAGACGGTATCATGCACGTAGTGCGTTTAGGTCTGCAGTCGGTAGGCATTCTGATTATCGTGGGCATGATTGTCGGCATCTGGATTGCCAGCGGTACCGTGCCTTATCTGATCAAGTTGGGTTTGAGTCTGATCTCCCCCGAACTATTTCTGGCTGCCAGCGTGCTGATCTGCGCCGTGGTATCGGTGTCGCTAGGCACCTCGTGGGGCACCACCGGCACTGTAGGCCTAGCACTAATGGGCATCGGCAACGGTTTCGATATTCCCATGTACTGGACTGCCGGCGCCGTGGTATCGGGCGCCTTCTTCGGTGACAAAATGTCGCCGCTGTCAGACACCACCAACCTCGCCCCGGCGGTGACTGGCGTGGATTTGTTCGACCATATTCGCAACATGCTGCCCACCACCGTTCCGGCCATGTTGATTTCCTTGGTCATTTACTTGTTCGCCGGCTTCAGCATGATTGGCGATCAAGCCGTGGACTTCGGTCGTATCGAGAACATCATCAGTGGTCTGGATCAGCACTTCAATCTGTCGTGGCCTTTGCTGCTGCCCTTAGGCGTGACCGTGTTGCTGGCCCTGAAAAAAATGCCTGCCCTGCCGACTTTATTTGCCGGCGCCATGTTGGGCTTGGCCACCGCCATGTTGACCCAGGACGTAGGCCTGCAGCAGGCTTTTAACTTTATGTTCAGCGGTTATCAGATTGATACCGGCGTGAGTGAAATCGATGCCCTGCTCAACCGCGGTGGCATACAGAGCATGACTTGGGTGATCACCCTGATGCTGGTGGCCTTGGCCTTCGGCGGCGTACTGGAGCGTACCGGCTGCCTAGGAGTGATAATGGAAAAAATTCTGACTCGCGCTAAAAGCTTTGGCGCCATCCAGACTTCCGCTATCGCCACCTCGGCCATGACCAACGTGATTGGCGGCGACCCCTACCTGTCTATTGCGCTGCCTGGGCGCATGTTTGCTCCCGCCTACCGTGCCAAAGGCTATTCGGCGCTGAACCTGTCGCGGGCCGTTGAGGAAGGCGGTACTTTGATATCACCGCTTATTCCGTGGAACGCCGGTGGTGCCGTGGTGATCACCGCCTTAGGTTTGGGCATTGCCGAAGGACAGACCGAGAACCTGCTGTATATTCCGCTGGCCTTCGCCTGCTGGCTGTCGCCGCTGATCGGCATAGCCTACGCGCACCTAGGCTGGTTCTCACCCAAACTCAGCCCAGAAGAAGCCGCCCAATATCACGCCGAAGAGGCCATGCTTGCTAAACCTGCCACGGCTAAATAATCACATGCCGACCAGGTAATAACTAACTGATAACATAAACATCTAGGGCCTAGCGGGGCCCTTTTTTATTCATGGTATTTATCATCCAACTATACAAAAACCACAGTTTGGAGCCGTATGAGATAACTCAATCGCGGCCGTGGCTTTGTGAACAACCTATATTTCGGATAGGGTCAAGGCTGTGGTTATCGGTTGGCGTACTGAGCCAGGGGCGACGCATCAAAGTATGAAAAACGTACAGGTCGATGGAGCAGTATTAAACAAAACAACAAGCTATTTCATTTGGAGCTTTTTGTTTTGAGTGTTTAATATATTATTAATTAATGAACGATAGGCTATTGAAAATAAGTCTAACGTGCTCAAAAAACGAGCATGCGTTAGCCCTGCGTACTGAGCACAATAACCAAAAGAAGCTTACACTGTTTAAATTCATACATTGGATGTAACATTTAATGACAGAGCATCAACATGCCTCATTTAACCGTAGAAAAACTGATAGCAACCAGCCACCGCTGATCGATGCCTTTAATGCGAGCAACGCCTCACTCATTATTTTAGCCACCTTAGCCGGCATCTTTTTTATCGACTGGGCACAAGCCGTCCTCTTGCCCTTAATCGTGGCGGTGTTTATTAGCTATGCACTGGACCCGCTGCTCTCTCCCTTTGATAAGTTAAAAATTCCGCGTCCGCTCAGTGCCGCAGTGGTGGTGGGTCTAGTGCTAACGCTCATCATCAGCGCCAGTATTCCGCTGCAACGCGAAGCCGTGGCCATGCTCGATAAAATCCCAATCGCGATCAGTAAGCTGCAAAAAACTGCCGCTCGCTCCCCCGTTAAAGAAGCCAGCATCATAGAGAAGGCCCAAGAAGCGGCCAAAAAAATTGAAGATAGCACCAGCGAGAAAAAAGTCCGCACCCCTGGCGTGACCTCGGTGCGTATCGTCGACAAACCTTTTAACGTGCAAGCTTTTATTATGGGCAATGCCTCGGCGGCTGTGGTGGTGATTTCCCAAACTTTCTCTGCTCTGTTGCTGGTTTATTTTTTATTAGCGGTTGGTAAGATGTATCGGCGCAAGGTGATCCGTATCTCAGGCCCTTCGTTTGAGCGAATGCGCAAAGCCGCCCATATCATGGAAGACTTTCACCATCAGGTGCGCCGATTTTTATTTGTGATGTTATTAAGCTCGGTATTCGTGGGCGGTGTAACTGGGTTGGCATTTTGGCTACTGGGCGTAGAGCAAGCCGGCCTCTGGGGACTCATGGCTGGCGTGGCCAGTGGTATTCCTTATCTGGGGCCTTTACTCATTTTTATTGGCACCGCCATTGCCGCTTTTTTGCAATTTGGCACCTTAGACATGGCCTTTATTGTGGCAGGCACTTCTTTGGCAATAACCAGCATTCAAGGTAACTTGCTCACTCCTTGGTTAACCAGCCATTTATCGAGTTTAAATCCGGTGGCGATTTTTGTGGGCCTATTATTTTGGGGTTGGATTTGGGGCCCGGTGGGGCTCATTATTGCCACGCCCTTACTGATGGTCATCAAGTCACTGTGTGATCACGTGACCAACTTACGTCCATTGGGGGAATTACTGGGGAAATAGCATTAAAGTTCGGGTCTGCAGCTAATTATGCGCCACAAACAAGGGGTTATTCTCGTTGCTAAATATTCGTCTAAAAATAGTCATCTACCATAAGAACAGCTTGATGATTTAAGGAGCAAACCATGGCAGTAGGTTGGGCAAAAGATGGCGCCGTGCAAGAACAAATTGATGCCAGTGTGGCAGACGCAGTAAAAGAGGCGCGTAGTCAGCTCAAAGTAGGTGACAGCCTCAGCCACTGCGAAGAATGTGATGCGCCTATCCCTGAAGCACGCCGACAAGCCGTGCCTGGCGTGCGCTTATGCATCAACTGCCAAGCAGACCAAGAGAAACAAGGCCAAGATTTTAGCAGTATTAACCGCCGCGCCAGTAAAGACAGCCAGTTAAGGTAGACTTAATCAACTACTGCACACGTTGAGCGGCTTCGTCCCTTCATCTAGACACCAAACAGTTACCTGCTATTTTGGTAAAATCCTCACGGTTTCTTCCTGCCACCGCGCTAAGCAATACTTGTGCGCAAAATTCTTATATAATAGCAGCCATTTTATGATGCTTTTTATCGTTAACTTTTTATCTTTCACCCTGGAGCAGCAACTTGGCGCAACACACAGAACCGTTTAAAGATCTTGGTTTGGATACCCGTCTTTTATCCGCATTGGATCATCAAGGGCTACACACGCCTACCGAGATCCAAGACAAGGCCATTCCCGTTATCCTCAGCGGTTTTGATCTGATCGCATCTTCTAAAACCGGTTCTGGCAAAACGCTCGCCTTCTTATTGCCGTCTTTGCACCGGTTAATGAAGACCAAAGCGCTCGGTAAACGCGATCCCAGAGCACTGATTTTGGCGCCTACCCGTGAGTTGGCCAAGCAAGTGTACGAACAGCTGCGCTCACTGACCAGTGGTACCTCATATAACATCGCCCTGTTATTGGGCGGTGAAAACTTCAACGACCAAATCAAACTACTGCGCAGACAACCACAGTTGATCGTGGCCACGCCTGGGCGCTTAGCCAACCATTTGAATGCCCGCTCCTTAATGCTCAACGGCCTTGAGTTGCTGATCATGGATGAAGCGGATCGCATGTTGGACTTAGGCTTTGCTAAAGAGCTGAACCAAATTAATGACGCCGCCGATCATCGCCGCCGTCAAACCTTGATGTTCTCGGCCACGCTGGATCACGCACAAGTGAATGAGATGGCGCATAAGCTGCTAAAAGCGCCCAAACGCATTGCGGTAGGCGCGGCCAACGCCGAGCATGTGGACATCGAAAAGCGCTTTTATCTGTGTGATCACCTCGATCACAAGCAAGCGCTGTTGCAGCATATCTTAAGCTCGCAACCTTATCAGCAAGCCATTATTTTTACCGCCACTCGGCCCGATACCGAGCGTTTGGCAACCCTGCTCAAAGAGCAAGGCTTGTCCACCGCGGCCCTCAGTGGCGACATGAGTCAGGCTGAGCGTAACCGCATTATGGACAGCTTTAGCCGTGGCCAGTTTAAGGTGCTGATCACCACAGACGTGGCGTCGCGCGGCTTGGATCTGTTGCAGGTATCTTTGGTGGTGAACTTCGATATGCCAAAGCAGGCCGAAGAATATGTACACCGCATTGGCCGTACGGGTCGAGCGGGTGCTAAAGGTGTGGCCATGTCTTTGGTGGGGCCCAACGATTGGGACGCTTTTAAGCGTGTCGAGCACTTCTTGCAGCAAGATATTAGCTTTATGACCTTTGAAGGGTTAGTGGGCAAATTCAAAGGTTTGCGCCCAGTTGTAGATAAGCCTAAAGGTAAAGCCGCAGTTCGTGGCAATGGTTACCAAGGCAAAGGTGGACCTAATGCCTACCAGCCACCGAAAAAGAAAAAGCCAGAAAAAGCCTTTAAAGATCGCAGCGACCGCTTAGAACCTGGCACCGGCTTGGGCTCATCTGATGGTATGGCGCCACTGAAACGTAAAAAGTCCACCGATAGCACGCCTGAATAACAGGCACCATATAGACCTAGGAGCCACTGATGAAGAACAAGCACGCCTTTATGGTTTATGCGGGTGAACAAGAGCAAGGCCGCGTCTTTCATGCGCTCACCCATGCACTACAAGCTTATGAGCGCGGCAATACCAGTGATCTGTATTTTGCAGCAGAAGGTGCCGCTTGGCCGGGTTTGCTGACCAACCCCGAACATCAGCTGCACCCGTTATTTAGCAAGCTGCAAGACTTAGGCGTGATCCAAGGTGCCTGTGAAACCTGCGTGATTGCCTTTGGTCATGAGCAAAGCACCGGCCAAGTGGTGCCCATGCTCAAAGGACCAGAATGCAGCTATGGTCAAATTGATATTCTAGGGTTAGAAGACGAAGGCTACCGCGTCTGGCTGTTTTAAGGAGCAGTAAGTCGTTTTATACCGAACTGCATCAAGTGTAACTCTACCTCTTAGTCACACTTTTTTTGTTGATAGTGATGGCACAAGTCATGTGCTGAGCGTCGCAGGGATGCGGCTTAGCGTGTCGGAGTGGCTACCCAGTTGTCTCTAAGTGCTGAGTTACCACCTAAAGACAGGTTAACGTGTACCGTTGCGTTTAACTGTTACTGCTCCCTTCCCCATTTATGAAATTAATGCTAATAATACAAACATTAATCTCTAAAATGATGGCACTTCAGGATGAAGAATCTTCCCACGGACTTGTTACGTACCTTTGTCACTATCAATCAGCTGGGGGGATTTACCCCTGCGGGTGAACGCTTGGGGCGCTCGCAACCGGCGATAAGCCTGCAAGTGAAGCGGTTAGAAGAGCTGCTCGATATCCGGCTGTTTCATCGCTCCAGCGGTATACAGTTAACCGAGGAAGGCCAGCTGCTACTGGGCTATGCGCAGAAGATGCTGGATTTAAACGATGCCATAGTCTCGCGATTGAGTGCACCCAAGGTTAGCGGCTCGGTGCGGTTAGGGATCCCCAACGATTTTGAAGTCTCCTTTCTGGCCACAGCCATAGGTCGTTTTGCTCAAGCCTACCCCAACGTGACTCTGGACGTAAGCAGCGACATCAGCGCCAATCTATTGCAGGATTACGGCAAGGGCGAATACGATCTGGTTATGGCAATAGAAGAAAATGGCCAGCTCCAGCCGCGCCTGACAGATTACATCACAGAGCCCTTGGTATGGATACGCGGTAATAACCTGATGCTAGAACCCGGCGAGCCCCTGCCGCTAATCCTCTATCCCAAGGGCTGCCTATATCGTAAGACCATTGTCAACGCCCTTAACCAAGCCAACCTGCCCTGGCGCATCGTTTACAGTACCTCCAGCCTGTTAGGAATTCATGCCGCCGTCAAGGCGGGCTTGGGTATTAGCGCTTTGTCCAAAAGTACGGTACCTGAAGGGCTGGAAGCCTCAGTTACCTTTGCGCCCTGCCCATCCCTCGGTAATCTGTCTATCGGCTTCTGTTACGAGCCAAATAAGCTAACTTCCGCCTCACACATGCTGCTCGACTACTTAAAGCAAGGCCTCCACGCTCTATAATATTAGATAGCAAACGGCTCAGTGTTGACCTTTACGCTACCCATAAAAAAAGCCCAGCTAAGCTGGGCTTTGACTTCTCACAATTATAATCAGTTAATAACTAGGTTAGTAACTACGAGCCATAGCGGCAGAGCTTACTTTTTTCGTCATCATACTGACGGTTATATACACCACACTGGAAGCGGCACAACCGTATAGCGGTCCTTCTACCCAGCCCACATCGGTGAACAGCAGGAAACTACCGCTGGTGAACAGACCGGTGAACATGGCGGCCAAGGCGCCGTAGGCATTGCCTTGCCAGAAAGTAGAAATAAACACCGGACCAATCATCACTGCCAGCAAGGTACCCGAACCGAGAATGCCCAACCAAGACAACATAAAGGGCGGTGCAAACAGCATCATCACAAATCCGACTAAGCCAAGAATAGCCACCCAGCTACGGTTGATCCATAAGATACGCTGGTTACTCGCGGTGCTATTAGGAAACAGAGCGGTGCGCATGTCGTGAGAAGCCGCACTCGATACTGTATGCAATAGCGAGTTAGCCGTTGACTTCATGGCAAACAGAATAAACAAGGTAATGACCCCTGCTAGTGCTGGATGCAAGAAAGTAGCCAAATATACCGGCATCGCCTGATCCGAGTCGGCCAGTGGCGGATGAGCGATACGCACATACAGACCAATAATCGGCACCAAGCTCAACAAGATGCCCAACGGAGCTACCCAAATTGCCACATGATGCATCTTCACCGACGGTTTGAATGCCAGGAAGCGTACCGCCATATAAGGCAACACAGCAGTAAACAGGAAGGCATAAGGTAATACCAAGAACACAGAGCTCTTGCTCTCGCCATAAGGCGCCGCAGTCGTCGGATTGAGCAGCTCGGGATCAACCGCATTTAGCCGTTCGATAAACTCGGTCAGATTCACATCGGTAAAAATCTGTACCATCATCACCACGGCACCAATGCACATACCCACTACCATCAAGGTATCGGTCCAAGCCACAGCAGCCAAGCCACCCAGCATGGTGTAGAGTATAATCACGCCAATCATCAACAGTGCACTTTCCGTCAGGCTGATGCCCAACCAAGAGGCTCCCAACAGACCCACGGCCTTAATTTGACTGGTCAGGAACACCAGCAGCAGCACTATGGTAATAGCCGCGGCAACGCCCTTGACCCAACGCTCAATGCCTGAGCCACCGCCGTGCACCTGAGATACATACTCGGGTATGGTACAGCTACCCAGTTCTTCGGCGCGTTTACGCAGAAAGTGAGCAAAATACAGCACGGCAATCACCATGGCCGGCGCAAAAAAGAAGTTACCTAGCACTTCTATCGAGCCAAACTCGTAAGCAACACCCGGGGAGCCCATAAAGCCCCAGCCACTAAAACCGGTGGCGACTATAGTACCAGCACCCACAAATGGGCCTAAACTGCGCCCTGCCACCAAAAAGCCGGAGGCGTCACTGTCTTTGATCGCGCGGCTCGACAGGTAGCCGATCAAGATCAAGATGCCAAAGGACCCCAGCAGTAGGCTCCAGTTTAACAAGTCATAATTATCCATCATACATTCCCTTTAACTCTGATTAATTCGAGTAACAAGCCTGATACTTAGTCTTCATGACGCGGCTTGTGGATGAACTGTCGATAGCCATAGGCCAGTACGACCCATACCAAAATAGCGGCATTTAAATAAACAAAACTACCCATGGTCCATGAGTGAGACAACATAATTTCTACCTCTTTGAGCGACGTGTATTCACGTTGGTTGCACAATCCCTGATTCCACCGGTAGTAACCGGCCTCACCAGAAGTAGCTTGGCAATAACGAGTCTCTGTTATTACCAATAATTGTAAACATATGACAACTAAGCCAATCCCATCATAATAAGTGATGGTTTATCTTCATAAATAAAAGAGGCTCGCCAAACTGGCGAGCCTCTGTGCATTAACCCTTGATGATATTGTGTTCAGGCCCGAATGGGAAACCTGTGATATTTTCAACGCCGGTTTCGCTAATCACGAGAATGTCGTGCTCACGATAACCACCGGCACCCGGCATGCCTTCTGGCAGCATGATCATCGGCTCCATAGACACTACCATGCCCGGCTCCAGTACTGTTTCGATATCTTCACGCAGTTCCAGTCCAGCTTCGCGGCCGTAGTAGTGGCTCAGGGTACCGAAAGAGTGACCGTAACCGAAGGTGCGGTATTGCAGCGCATCCTGCTCGGCGAAGATTTCGTTCAGCTCGTGAGCGATATCGCAGCAGCGAGTACCGGCTTGAATCAACTCGATGCCACGGCGGTGTACCTTACAGTTCAGCTCCCACAACTCCAAATGACGGTCGGACACATGCTCGCTGAACAGAGTACGTTCTAACGCCGTGTAGTAACCACCAATCATGGGGAAGGTGTTCATGCTGAGAATGTCACCGGCTTCAATTTTACGGCTAGTAACTGGGTTGTGAGCACCGTCGGTATTAATACCCGACTGAAACCACACCCAAGTGTCCATTAGCTCGCCATGAGGGAAGGTTTTAGCAATTTCACGCACCATGGCTTGAGTACCGGCCAATGCGACTTCGTATTCTGGCACACCCACACCAATAGCGTCACGAATAGCGGCGCCGCCTACATCGGCCACGCGGGCACCGTGCTTGATCACGGCGATTTCTTCCGCCGACTTGATCATGCGCATTTTCATGGTGGGCACGCCGATATCGACAAATTCAGCTTCTGGGAAGGCTACTTTTAGTTTATCTAAATTTTGCAAGTTGAGGTGGTCGAATTCAACACCGATGCGACGCGCGCCGCCAATCAGCGACTTGACCGCATAAAAGAAGCTGTCTTGCTGCCAGTCGGTATACACCAGGTTGTCACCCAATGCATTACGACGGTATGGCTGACCACCATCAATGTTGGCAGTAATGGTGGTATGAATGTGTTGGGTCACGGCCAAACCGTAGTCACGGCCAAAGCGGCAGTACACAAAGTCACTGAAATAGTTAATGTTGTGATAAGAAGTAAACAGCACAGCGTCTACGTCGTTGCTGGCCATGTAGCCGCGCAGTTTAGTCTGACGTGAAGCCATTTCTTGCTTGGAAAACATACCCTGGACTTTTTCACCGTTGGGAATGTTCAGAGTTCTTGGCATTTGCATGGTAAGAGATCCTTCCTATATGACAGTAACTAAGGGTTATTGTACCGCTTAATAAAACACCGGACTAAGCGCATACCCCGATACTAAAGCCGTCCTCACCATAACAGAAATGAATACTTTAAATAACATCATCAGTATTGTTAATGAGGTGTTAAGGCTAAGTGTAAAGTGACGGTAAAACCATAACGTAAAGCGCCGTTCTGGTTATGAAAAAGAGCACCTAGATGCCATCAGGTATGGGTCCTGGGCATGTTCAAACAGCGGATTTTGATGTATCAACCTGGGGGAGCCAGTTCTGGAGTTGTCGCTAGAAAAAAGGCAAGCCATGAACTTGGCTTGCCTTTAATTAATGAAATATTTTATTAACTAACTAAATCTTTCATTAACAGACTGATAAATACCATCAACACAAACATTGTATAGTATTTCACCATATTCCCGAGTGGCATTTTTTGCTGATGATAAAGTACCTGTACTAGGAACCCAACTCTCATCGGATGGGAATATATCATATGGAGGAAAGGTTGCCGGTTCGTGATGAATAACCTTGTCCATATTCACACACTCAGGGTGCAAATATAACATCAATGAGGTTTCAAGCACTCCGCCATGTTCGACATCCCAGCCGGTAAAGCCTTCTGGAAATACGGTCTCAATTGTTTCTTGAGTCACGTAGTCCCAATATGACAGCAGTATAACCTGGGCTTCGATGCCACCATGTCTCAAGTGTTCGAGTGCCAACTCTATTCCTTCGACCAGAAACATCGAGTTTTCGAAGTGGCCATTGACCAACACAAATTTTCTGTTGCCATGCTTGGCATAAGCAACAATTACATCTTTTACTATATCAATCAGTGTCTTGCCATTGATACATGTAGTTCCAGGGAAAAAGTTTCCTCCCCCTGATTTGACTTGTGACTTATAGCCATAAGAAATAGGAGGGGCAACCAGAATAGATCCCCCCTTCTTGGCTACGCCTTCGGAGATGGCTTTGGGGATCAAGACATCCGGGTTCATCGACATGTGAGGACCGTGTTGCTCAATAGCACCTATCGGCAACATGATAACGGCTTCGCCATCCTTGACTTGGGCAGCATACGTTTTCCAATCCATCAATTCTAAGTTGACCATTATTTCTCACCTATTTAAATTTAAAGATGGTAGCGACATGTTTTAAGTCGTTCCCTTAACCTTTAAAACTGGCCTGGCAGATGTTTTCTGCCAGGCCAGTTATTTATATAATTACCCTCATAGCACGAAGTAGAGAAAAATTCAGCTATGAATATTAATCGTTACAGTACTAACTTCTTTCAGGCACCACTGAGTGACCATTAGTAATAACCTGAGCTTCACCACTAGCATCAACTTTGAGCTCTACACTTGGGTCAGGATTATTTACCGCCTTTTCCAACTCTTTGGTTGACCGGTCCCGGTTCAGTAACCGTTTTATTGTATTTGCAATCATCAGCAATATAACAATAGAGAACGGGAACGCACCTATGATGGTTCCGGTTTGCACGGTATCTACGACGCCACTTCCCCCTACGGTCAGCAGCACAGTTGCAACAGCAGCAATACTGGCAACCAGCACTACTCTAAACCACGGACCCGCCTGTTTTGGTGCAGATACAAACTCTGCAAGCGCATAGGTGCCAGCGTCCAAGGATGTTACATAGTAGGTTGCCACCAAGATAGTTGCCACAACCAGCAACAGGCTACCCACAAGCGGTACCGACTCCAGCATAACAAACAGACCGCTGGATACGTTTTCACCCACCGCTGCCGAGATACCATTTCCTGTTTGATCGTCATAGTAAATTGCCGCGGATCCAAGTACACCAATCCACACCATAACTATCAAAGAAGGCACCACGGTCACGCCGATCACGAATTCACGCAGTGTACGGCCACGAGATATGCGGGCGATAAAACCTGCAACGAAAGGTGAGAAGGCAATAACCCAGCACCAGATAAACACGGTCCACCAACCATTCCAGCTCTCCTGCCAAGATTCCATTGGTGTAGCGGTGCTAGGGGCATCGGTCCAAAAGCTCATTGGTATAAAGTTGGTAAAGTAAGAGCCAAAGGTCTGAGTCATGTTAGAAACGATGAACAAGGTAGGTCCAAATATTAAGACAGCGATTACAAGTACTATGCTTAAAATTGAATTCGTTTCACTGATCAGACGCATGCCCTTGCTGATGCCGAAGAAGGCTGAGATAGCCGTTGCCGTCCCCAAGCCCACAATGACCAACAGCCAGATGGTGGAACTAGAAACCACGCCGGTAAAAGAGCCAAGTCCGGAAGAGAACTGCATGGCCGCAAAGGCAAACGACGTTGACAAGCCAAGAATCGTGGCCATTATCGCCAGCAGCTCAACGACTACACCGGCGCCAGCCTGAGACCATTTAGGTAAAATGTCTACGGTCGCTTCTCGGAAGGTCAGCGTTTTACCCAGATTATGATGCGAATAGGCCAAGCAGACTGCTACTACGCAATACATAGCCCAAGCGGTAAACCCCCAGTGGAAGTAAGCCCAAACAATTCCTCCTCCAGCAACATCACCTTCCAGTGCGTTAATCACCGGGCTTTCATTGCGCAGCATAATCGGTTGAGCAACAGACCAAAATATCAGTCCGATGCCCTGACCGCAGGCAAACAGCATCGAGTACCAGGCAAAGTTGTTGTACTCTTTTTTCGCATTAGGACCACCCAATCGCACCTGTTTGCCAATCTTGCTGAACACCAGCCAAGCGCACACAGCAACAGAGAATAGGGAGTAAAGTATAAATAACCAGGTATAACCACCTGTTACATAGGTTCGCATGTCAAAAATAACAGCGGCCACGCCATCTGGATTCGTCAACACCATGATAATAAGTGCGATGATAGCGGCTGGTGGGGTGAACTGAATGAGCAATCTACCGAGGGGGGGTAAATCAGAACCTGTGAATCGAGGAACGACAAGAGGCTCCTTGTGATTCGTAGGCTTCTTAGGCACTACATTTTCATTTTTCACTGTATCTTACCTCTCTATTATTATAGCTATCCATTAGCTTCTATTGTCTTGAGAACGCATCGCTATCCTTATGTAAATTTGGATGTATCTTGCAATGAGCTCTTAATAGAGAAAACAATCCATCTTCGCTAATCGACAGGTTTGATATATACATGAGTAACAGTCCCTTCCCACCATGACCTGTGGATTACACCGAGTGTAAAAATCGGAGCTAATACCTGGTGCCGCTACTAGAAAGTTACCTGCGATAAAAATTAACGACTGGAACATGTCATATAAGTAATTGGCTCTATGATCAGGCTCTTTTTTCTCTTTATAAAGTTGAAATATTTCCCCTGATATAGGCTATATGGCAAAAAAGCCCATCCTCTGCAAGAGGATGGGCTGAGCTCTGTTTTAGCCTTTAATGATGTTGTGTTCCGGACCGAATGGGAAGTGAGTGATGTTCTCAACGCCGGTTTCGCTAATCACGAGAATGTCGTGCTCACGATAACCACCGGCACCCGGCATGCCTTCTGGCAGCATGATCATCGGCTCCATAGACACTACCATGCCCGGCTCCAGTACTGTTTCGATATCTTCGCGCAGTTCCAGTCCGGCTTCGCGGCCGTAGTAGTGGCTCAGGGTACCGAAAGAGTGACCGTAACCGAAGGTGCGGTACTGCAGTGCATCCTGCTCGGCGAAAATTTCGTTCAGCTCGAGGGCGATGTCACAGCAGCGAGTACCGGCTTTAATCAGCTCAATACCGCGGCGGTGTACTTTACAGTTCAGCTCCCACAGTTCCAGGTGACGGTCGGATACATGCTCGCTGAACAGGGTACGTTCCAGCGCCGTGTAGTAACCACCGATCATCGGGAAGGTGTTCATGCTCAGGATGTCGCCAGCTTCAATCTTGCGGCTGGTTACCGGGTTGTGAGCACCGTCGGTGTTGATACCAGACTGGAACCATACCCAAGTATCCATCAGCTCGCCATGGGGGAAGGTTTTAGCAATTTCGCGGATCATGGCCTGAGTACCGGCCAGTGCAACTTCATACTCTGGCACACCAACACCAATGGCGTCACGGATAGCGGCGCCGCCAACATCGGCTACGCGAGCACCCTGCTTGATCACGGCAATTTCTTCTGCCGACTTGATCATGCGCATTTTCATGGTGGGCACGCCGATATCGACAAATTCAGCTTCTGGGAAGGCTACTTTTAGTTTATCCAGGTTTTGCAGGTTAATGTGGTCGAATTCAACACCGATGCGACGCGCGCCGCCAATCAGTGACTTGACCGCATAAAAGAAGCTGTCTTGCTGCCAGTCGGTATACACCAGGTTGTCGCCCAATGCATTACGACGGTATGGCTGACCACCATCAATGTTGGCAGTAATGGTGGTATGAATGTGTTGGGTCACGGCCAAACCGTAGTCACGGCCAAAGCGGCAGTACACAAAGTCACTGAAATAGTTAATGTTGTGGTAAGAAGTAAACAGCACAGCGTCTACGTCATTGCTGGCCATGTAGCCGCGCAGTTTATCTTGGCGTGAAGCCATTTCTTGCTTGGAAAACATACCCTGGACTTTTTCACCGTTGGGAATGTTCAGAGTTCTTGGCATTTGCATGGTAAGGATTCCTTCCTATATGACAGTAACTAAGGGTTATTGTGCCGCTTAATGAGTAACCGGACTAAGCACATACCCCGATACTAGAGACGTCCTTGTCATAATAGAAATGAATACTTTAAATAGCATCATTAGCATTGTTAATGAGTCGTTAACTCAGTGTTTACGCCGTGTTGATGCAGCAAAGCAATTATGATGTTACCCGAGGGTGTCGAGCCACACCAGCCCCCACGTTATCGCAGCCACTAGTAGCGCCAGCAGTACGGTTGCCGACCCTATGTCTTTGGCTCGGCCCGATAGTTCGTGATATTCAGGTCCAATACGATCCACCACCGCCTCAATGGCTGAATTTAACAATTCGATAATCAATATCAGCAACAGACTGCCAATTAGCAGCGCTTTTGCCAGCAACCCTACGTTCCAGATAAGGGCGATGGGCAACAACACCGCCACTAACCAACATTCTTGACGAAAAGCCGCCTCGTGCCGATAGGCCGCCTTTAGGCCCCGTAATGAATAGCCGAATGCAGCCACAATACGCGCCAGCCCTGTTTTTCCTGGTTTCATAAAATAAATTCCGTTGGTTTGCTTCATGTTGTGGTGTTAATTATCAATGTTTTCGGCCCTACGGCTCTGAATAGATGGCGTTATTCCATAGTTGATTCAATCGCTGATTCACTGCTTATTCAACATTTGCGGCCACCGAATTATCTAGGGCGACAGTCGGATCAGGCAAGCGATATAGCCCGCGATTATACGCCAAACTGCCCCACAAGGCGTACGCCTTGGCGGTTTGCAGTAGCGCCACATCGAGTGGCGCAGGGCTCATTTTTTGCGTCTCAAACGAATAGCTAAAACTCAGCGGATCTTTTTCTGGCTGCAGCACCACCAGCTTATCTTCGCTCAGCAGGGCAAAGTTCTTGTCGAACTGCATCATCACCTGACCGGGTGCATCGGCAGGCTGTTGGGTCAAATCTCGGCCCAACATGGGGTTCTCGCTGTCAATGCCCATCAAGGATAACAGCGTCGGTGCCAAGTCAATCTGGCTAACCAGCCGCGTATCTCGCTGCGGGGCTATGCCCTTCCCCAAAATAAGCCCCGGAACCCGAAAATTTTTCACCGGCACTAACTCAGGCCCATACACCCGAGAGTCGTGATCGGCCACCACCAAAAACAGCGTATCTTGCCAGTAATCCGCCTGCTGCGCCTGATCGAAGAAACGGCCCAGCGCATAGTCCGCATACTTAGCCGCATTATTGCGCGTCTGTTTCGGCTGTTCATAGAGTTCGATGCGATTATCGGGGAACTCGAACGGATCGTGATTGCTGGAACTAAATACCAGACTGAAAAACGGCTGCTCGCGCTCAGACAAGCGCTCGAATTCCTGATGCGCTCGGTTAAATAGATCCTCGTCGCTTACCCCCCAGGAGCCGACAAACTCCGGCTGGGAATAATCGCGCTGATCGATGATGGTCTCGAAACCGTTGCCCAGAAAGAAGCTGGCCATGTTATCGAAATGACCCTCACCACCATAAATAAAACTGGTGCTGTACTTATGCTGGCGTAATAGCTGAGCAATAGTGAAAAATCCGGTCTGGCTCTTATCCAGTTTCACCACCGCGCGGGCCGGCGTGGGAGTAAAACCCGTGATAACCGCCTCTATACCTCGTACCGAACGGGTGCCGGTGGCATACAGCTGGTCAAACATCCAACCCTGTTGTGAAAGCCGATCCAGATTAGGCGTCAGCGGCAAGCCGCCCAGCGACCCCACAAAACGCGCGCCCAAACTTTCTTCCAGAATAATGACCAGATTCTTAGGCTTGCCGCGGTAAGTGGCCTGGTTGTAAGTCAAGCTCGGCAAGGCGGCCGAGACAAAGTCGCTGTCAGGGCGGCCGCTGGCTTGGCGCAGCGTGGCCAACAGCTCGTCTTCTGCCATGTGGCCATACAAGGCGGCGGCATTTTCTTCCTTGCTTAGCTGGCGTAGTGAAAATCCGACCGAATAGGCGGAGTTCAACACCAGCGAGTTCACCAATGGATCGGTGGAAAAAGCCACCATGGCCGGATTCAAGCCTCTGTGGCCCAGCGTAGAGCGGGCAGCCATAAAGCCGACGGCCAGCACCAGCACCGCCAGTATCGGCCGCCAGTAAAAACGCGGATAACTCAAGTTTCGGCACACCCGAGCCGAAAAACGCCACAAGCTCCAAACCGCCAGCGGCAAGGTCAGACTCACCACTAGTAAGGCCAGCAGATGTCCGCCCAGTAACATGGCGAACACTTCCTTGGGATACATCAGATATTCCACAAACAAACGGTTGGGGCGCAGATCATAGGTGGCGATAAAATCCGGTGTCGACAGCTCCATAAAGAGCAGCAACACACTGCCGGCCACCAGCCAAAGTCGCATTAGTACCAGCCAAGCTCGGCCCAGCGCATTTCCATCGGCCAGTAACATGGTAAAGACCATGGGCACACCAAACAGCCAGCCCATAGTCGATGCGTCGATGCGCAATCCCTGCAACAAGAGATGCCCCCAACCTCCGGTATCCGTCACCCGCTCAAACTGCCAAGCAGCAAGACCTAAACGACTCAAGCTCAGCAGCAGTAAATTGAGCAGTATAAAACAGATAAAAGGCCAAGCAGGCCCCAAGGTATGTTTAATGCGGATCATGATGATGTCTTCCATGGCAATATCAGAGTTTGGGATTATTACGTTTACTAGGTGAAAAAAGGGTCAAAAGCGTGACGTTAACTCCTCACTGCTCTCACTTCGTCACTGAAGCTTGAGTAAAGGCACAGAGTACCGAGTATAGCGCTAAGGCATAAAGTTACCTGATTACCCACAAAGCTCAGCTATGTTTCAGTAAATTAAGCATCAATGAATTCAATAGGTTACAGAGAGGCATGTCGAATATCCTGCTGGCCATACGTTCGAGACCCACAACCACGCCAAATTTCAAAACGTTGCACCGTAGAGGCCCTTGTCTTAGGTAAAGAGTAGCTGGCCGGTGGCGCGGAGCGCCACCAAGATCTTCAAACCGCACGGCGTTGACAAAGGCACCTACAAAACACACCTCGTTTAACATTGATGTGGTTTGTAGGTTCTTGTTTTACTGCGTAAAACCGGCCAGCTAAAGCGGCCTCTACCGCAAAGAAATAGCCTTGCTGCACCCTGCTTGTATTGATATCGCAGCAGGGTATGGATACGAGAAAAGAACAAACCAAAACAGCGCACATCATGGCTGAGGGTCATACGTAATCAGGTAAAGTTAAGGCGTGGCGGAACGGATATAGTGCAAAAAGAACGACTAAATTTTCTGAGTAACCCTAAATTAAAAAAAATTTTGGATTTGAATGTTTTTACCTTTTTTTGACCTGCCCCAGCCTACCCTTGGCCAACATTATCGTCATTTCTCTATCTCTGACTGGGAGCTTAACATGGACTCATTAGCTGAGCCTGCAACAACGCCGAGACCAAATACCCCAACCGCGAACACCGGTTTTTCACTGACGCCAACGCGCTTGGTGTTTTTGGCAGCTTGTTATTTCTTTGTGGTGCTGAATCTGGCTTTACTGGCCAAATTAGTCGGTATTCTGGAAAGTTTAAGTGACTTCAAGCTCGGCTTTATGCTTACCATACCGGTGTTTTTCATTGCTTGCTTTACCATCATCTTTAGCTTGCTCACCCCCTTTCGCTTAGAAAAATGGGTGCTGATACCTTTTATTATACTGTCGGCATTACTCAACTATGTGATGTTCCATTACGGCACCATAGTCGATCGCGACATGATAGTGAACGTGTTGGAAACCAATGCCGGCGAGGCCAAATCTTACCTCAATGCTAGCGCCCTGCTGTGGTTTGTCTTCACCGGTCTGCTGCCTGCTATTTTGCTGCTGAAAATGACCATCCGCCGCAGTACTGTGTGGCGCGAGCTCGTCATGAAGCTGTTGTCTGTGGTGTTATCTGTATTGGTGATACTGCTGATTGCCGTCTTTTACTACAAAGACTACGCCTCTGTGGGGCGCAATAACCATTACCTCAACAAGATGATCATTCCCACCCACTTTGCCCACAGCCTGTATAAGTATTTGGACGATAGCTACTTTACTACGCCAGAGCCCTATCAAACCTTGGGCGAAGACGCCACATTACTCACGCAGGCTAAAACGGGCCGCAAACAGGTGATGGTGATGATGGTGGGAGAAACCGCACGCGCTGCCAACTTTCAACTCGGTGGCTATGAGCGTGGCACTAATGCCTTTACTCAAGCCTTAACTAACGCCCGCTCTGATACTAAAAGTGCCGCTAACAGTAACGCCAACACTAACATGCCAAGCGTCACGTATTTTCAGGATGTAACTTCTTGTGGCACCGCTACTGCGGTCTCTGTGCCTTGCATGTTTTCACACCAATCTCGAACAGACTTTTCCGATACTCAAGCTGCCAACCAAGACAATTTAATGGACATAGTGGCGCGCGCCGGTATTAAGACGGTGTGGTTAGAAAATGACGGCGGCTGTAAAGGGGCCTGTGCGCGGACCGAGACCATAGCGTTTGAACCCAATGCCACCAATCCGGTGTGTGATGGGGATTATTGCCAAGATCAAGTACTGCTAGAAGGCTTAAGCGAGCAGCTAAAAAGTATTACCGCTGCCTCTAATCAAGCAGAGAGCAACCTGATAGTGCTGCATATGGTGGGCAGCCATGGCCCCACCTATTACAAGCGATACCCTCAGGAATTTGCCCATTTTCAGCCGGATTGTCAGCGCAGCGATATTCAAAACTGTGATGCACGCCAGCTCAATAATACCTATGACAATACTATCTATTATACCGATTACATTATCAGCCAGGTGATTAAGCAGTTACAAGAGCGTGACGACTTAGATACCGGTTTACTGTATGTGTCGGATCACGGCGAGTCGTTAGGTGAGTCTGGCTTATATCTGCACGGTATGCCCTATGCGCTGGCCCCCAAAGAGCAAACCCAGGTGCCCATGTTAACCTGGTTTTCTGAAGGTTTTGCGGCCGATAAACAACTGGATGAAGGCTGTTTAGCCACACAGGCTAAGGAAAATGAATATTCCCACGACAACCTGTTCGACTCCATGCTGGGTTTACTGGATGTATCAACTGCGATTTACCGACCCCAGCTTGATATATTTAGCAGCTGTCGTCAGCAGTTGGCGTCACATAAGTCCGTGTTATTAACCTCGGCCGCGACAAAATAAATAGTCACCTGAGTACCGTTAGTTGTCTCTGTAGAGTGAGCTGGCTGAGTACCGTTAGTCGCCTGAGTAGCGAGAGTTGACGGAATAGCAGAGTCGGCGGCGGGCGGCGTCGATATCTGCAGCCGCCAGCCTTGGTGCTGACAAATACGCTCTACTATGGCCAATCCCAAACCAAATCCTTCGGGGTTGGCCACACTCACGCCTCGCTCATGCACCTTAGCTTGTAGCTCGGCGCTGATGCCGCTGCCGGTATCAGACACCCGCAAATAATTCGCCGTGACCTCGACCTTAATGCCGCCCGTTGCCGTGTGCTGTATGGCATTGCGCAACAGGTTATTCAACACCGCCACCATCATGCTGGCCGGCAAGGCTGGCACTTGCCCAATCACAGCTAAGCTCAGTTTCAGCCCTCGGCTGTCCGCCAACGGCTGCCAATGGGCCAATTGGGCTTTAGCCAGCTCGGCCAAGGGACTGAGTTCGTTATTTCCCGCCAAGGAGTCGGGTGTGCGCGACAACTGTAAAAACAGCTCAGTTTGCTGCTGCATTTGGCCAAGCGCGCCGTCGATACGCTGCAGTTGGCGCGCCACCAACGGCGTAGGCTCACTGACCGCCAGCATATCCAAGGCGCCGCGGATCACCATCATGCAGGTACGTAGCTCATGACTGGCATTAGCTGAAAACTGCTGCTCTCTGAGCAGTAACTCATTCACGCGCAGCACATAACGATCAAAGGTGCGCGCTAACTGACCAGTTTCATCGTTGGGATAATGATGGGTTAGCTGGCTGCCGGGCTGCTCCGGCAAATGTGCCACCTCTTGGGCCAAGGTAGCCACGGGTTTAAGTATTTGTTGGCTTAAACGCCGAGAAAAGAGGAAACCTAAGCCCCATATCAACAGCACGCTTAGCCCAATGCCGGTAAACATCAACTGTTCATAGCGTTCAAACTCGCTCTGATCTTGGACCAATACATGGACCCAGCCCGCTTCGTGGCGCACAAATAAGTTATAGGCTTTGTTGCCGAGCAAAACTTCATGGCCACCGGCTGGATAGCCACGAAAGGCATCCGGCAATAAGTGTTGATCGTTTTTGGGCAACTTGTAGTAGGTGGTGTCGGTCATGGGCAGCACCAAAGGCTGGCTCACCGTTTGCTGATTGTGCATATGATCCGTGAGATCACTTTGCAAATGATTATAAAACAGGGTGTTTTCAAACCAGTACACCAGCATTATCATGCCCGCCGCCGCCAGCAGACTAATGACCACTATCACTAAGTTAAGTGCCAGTTGCAGCCGAGTTCTAATGGTCAGGCGCATGGGTCTATTTCCCTATTTGATCATTATTGGCCTGCTTATTGACAGCCAGCCGATAGCCCTGCCCGTGCACCGTCTGCAGCAAGGCCTCGCTAAAAGGTTTATCCAGTTGATTGCGCAGTAAATAAATGTGCGCCTTAAGGCCATCGCTGTCCGGTGGGTCGTCGGACCATAATTGATCGATTAAGGTGTCACGACTCACCACATTGGGTGCGTAGCGCATTAAGATCTCAAGCAGTTTCAGACATTTGGGATTGAGATTCAGCAGCTGTTGCGCACGGCAAGCTTGGCGCAAATCCAGATCCAATGTGACATCGCAAACCTTGAGTATCCGAGCCTGTTGTTTTTGAGAGCGTTTCAGCACCGCTTGAATACGTGACCATAACTCGGGCAAGGCAAAGGGCTTCACCAAATAATCATCAGCCCCTACTTCAAAACCGCTGAGCTTATCTTGCAAGGTATCACGGGCGGTGAGCATCACTATGGGCAACGGATTTTGCTCGGCGCGTAGCTGAGCACACAAGGCTAAACCATCTAATCCGGGTAAGGATAAGTCCAGCACCAGCAAGTCGTATTCGTGGCGGCGAGTCTGCTGCAGTGCAGCTTGCCCGTTATAGAGTGCATCCACCACCGCACCTTTTAAGGTCAGGTAATCCACGATATTCACCAGAATATCCGGATTATCTTCCACCACTAATATCCGCATCTGGGCTCCTTAAACATCATGTAAGACTTAAACCTCGGGTAAGGCGCGATTTTGTAGCTCAACACCCTGCGCACTTACTACCAAGACACTGCCTTGAGTGTACCAATCGCCGAGCACGATACGCCGGGCTGGCTCATTGTTAACCGACAAGCTATGAATAGCCGGTCTGTGGGTGTGGCCGTGGATCAGGGTGCGTACCTTATAGCGCTGCATTTGTCGTTCCACTTCGCTTTGGTTCACATCCATCACCTGCATTACCTTGCCTTCTTTGGCGGCGGCACTTTTGCTGCGAATACCATCAGCAATGCCCATGCGAAACTTAAGCGGCAAGCGTAAAAACAGCCATTGCAACCACCCCCAGCGAGTCACGCGACGATAACGCTGATAGCCCGCATCATCGATACACAAGGTATCGCCGTGCATCACCAGCGTTGGCTCACCGTATAGGTCGATGACTTTGTGCTCGGGCAATAAACTCATGCCAGCGGCGCGGGCAAAGCGTCGCCCCACCATAAAGTCACGATTGCCGTGAATAAAATACACCGGTGTGCCCTGCTGGCTACAAGCCAAAAAGGCCGCCGCCACTTCGCCATTAAGCGCACTGACTTCATCATCGCCGATGGAAAACTCAAATAGGTCACCCAGCACATACAAGGCATCCGCGTCTTTCGCGTCCTCGCCCATAAAGCGTAAAAACGCCGCCGTCATGTCTGGGCGATCGGCGCTCAAGTGCAAGTCAGCAATAAAAAGCGTGGTGTGTTTCACTAATGGCTCTTCTTAATAAAAATGGCTAACGCCCATTAACTTAACGCTTGGCGACGGGTTGAAATTAAGCGCCACTGTTAAGAGTTACAGGTTAAGAGTTAAGATAATGAGGCTAAAAAATGGCAGCCTAAGCTGCCATTGTGGGTGCGCTGCGGATATTGATTGAATTTCAACCAATCCTGTAAAGCGTACGGCTTACTCGCTAACGGTCACACCAGTGATCAGTACATCTTCTACTGGTACGTCTTGATGCACATGACCGCGATTACCGGTGGCCACGCCTTTAATGGCATTGACCACGTCCATGCCTTCAACCACTTCAGCAAACACGCAGTAACCGTAGCCTTGGTTAGTGGCGGATTTGAAGTTTAAGAAGTCATTGTCGCCCACGTTAATAAAAAACTGCGCGGAAGCCGAATGCGGCTCAGAAGTACGCGCCATCGCAACCGTGCCTATCTTGTTAGATAAGCCATTATCGGCTTCGTTTTTAACCGAGGCACGGGTGGGCTTTTCTTTAAAATCGGCGTCAAAACCGCCGCCTTGGATCATAAAGCCGTCAATAACACGGTGGAACAGCACGCCGTCATAATGACCATCGCGGCAATATTGTAAGAAGTTTGCTACGGTTTCAGGGGCTTTGTCGGCAAACAAGTTCAGGCTGATGTCGCCATGGGTAGTATGTAGTGTGACCATAATCAGATTCCAATATCAGATGAAAGAGTGTCAATGCTCGATTTTAGCGCATACAGGCCCGATAGCGAACCCCCAACACGCGCAAGACTTGCACCTGTTAGCCATTAAAGGTTCAATAGTGGTGCTTTTATCCCTAATACCCTCACCAAGATGTGGAATCATGCTGAAAATCTACAATACTCTGACCCGACAAAAAGAAGAATTTATCCCTTTAATTCCCGGCAAGGTCGGCATGTATGTCTGTGGTGTCACCATTTATGACTTATGTCACATTGGCCATGGCCGCACTTTTGTCGCCTTCGATGTGGTGACTCGTTATTTGCGCTACCTCGGTTATGATCTGACCTATGTACGCAATATCACCGACATTGACGATAAAATCATTAAGCGTGCCGCCGAAAATGGTGAAAGCTGTGACGCCTTAACGGAGCGCCTCACCGCTGACATGCATCAAGACTTTGACTCTTTAAAACTGGCTCGCCCAGATATAGAGCCAAAGGCCACCCAGCATATCCCAGAAATTATTAGCATGGTACAGCAGTTGTTGGCGGACGAGCACGCCTATGTGGCCGACAGCGGCGATGTCTTGTTTGCGGTCAATAGCTTTGCAGATTACGGCAAACTCTCCGGCCAAAATCTCGAGCAACTGCAAGCCGGTGCGCGGGTTGAGGTAGAGCACACTAAGCGTAACCCGCTCGACTTCGTATTATGGAAGCAGTCTAAGCCCGGTGAGCCGAGCTGGGAATCGCCATGGGGCTTAGGCCGCCCAGGTTGGCACATAGAGTGCTCGGCCATGAACGGCAAGCATTTAGGTCAGCACTTCGATATTCACGGCGGCGGCTCGGATTTGCAGTTTCCGCATCATGAAAACGAAATCGCCCAAAGCTGCTGCGCCAATCACACGCCTTATGTAAATACCTGGATGCACTCAGGCATGGTGATGGTCGACCAAGAAAAGATGTCTAAATCACTCGGCAACTTTTTTACCATTCGCGATGTGCTCAAGCATTACGACGGCGAAACCGTGCGCTACTTCTTGTTGTCCGGCCACTATCGCAGCCAACTGAACTATTCAGATGACAACTTGAACAAAGCCCACAGTGCTTTAGAACGCTTTTATACGGCGCTGCGTGACCTACCCAAGGTCGTCCCGAGCGGCGGCGAGGAATTTGTGACGCGCTTTAACTCCGCCATGAATGATGACTTTAATACGCCCGAGGCCTACTCGGCGCTGTTTGATTTAGCGCGCGAGATTAACCGCTTAAAAGGCAAAGACGATGCAGCCGCCGCCGGCCTTGGCGCCCAGCTACGAAAGCTAGGCGGTGTGCTGGGTTTACTGGACCAAGATCCCGAATCCTTCTTGCGTGGCACTGCGGGTGCTGATGATGACGTTGCTGAAATAGAACGTTTGATCCAAGCCAGATTAGATGCACGCACCAACAAAGACTGGGCGGCGGCAGATGCGGCCCGCGACAGCCTCACCAGCATGGGTATAGTGCTAGAAGATGGCGCAGCCGGTACCCGTTGGCGTCGAAAATAAGCGCAGTGACTGCGCTCAACATTGTAAAAACAATTCAGGGCGCCATAATTGGCGCCTTACTTTTTGATTAGTATGGGTTGCCCACACCCACAGGCCATCACTAACAATTTTACTGATAAACTTATCAATAACTTCACTCACCAGGAGTTCTGCTATGCGCATTTTCACCACCAGCTTGATACTCACGGCCTTACTCGGCCTCACCGCCTGTGAGCCTTCAGGGCCCTCTGCCGATATTGGCGATAAGATAGATCAAGTCACCGAAGAGTCGTTGGCAAACGAGCCCGCGGCAACAGTAGGTGATGAGCCCGTTCAACCAGAAATCCTCGCCACAAACGATCAAGCGCCAGAGCCTGCTGTGATTGAAGAGCAAAAAGCAGCACTCGAGCATGCTAACCAAGTCGCCTCGGAAGAAGCAGAAGAGCGATTGAACGAAATATTAGAAGAGGCGCTCGTTGAGCCATAATACTCAGCAAAGCCTAAGCGGTAGTCCGCGTTATGCAGGGCGGTTATTAGATAGATACATAAACTTCATCAGCGACTGCCCGCGCAGTCTCTGTTAGTAAATGCAGCTAATAAAAAATTAACCATCCCGCGATGCCTTAGGTTTTTATCCAACATTAGTTTTTTATGCAGCTTAAGACAGAGTCTGACCGATTGAACGGTTACTTTTAGCGCTTTATTACGACAACCTCGTTCGCAGCTTGCGCTTAGTGGTTGATATGCATAAATTTTTATAAAAAACACCGTATTTAAATTTTTTAAAACGCTGTTGTTGTATCGAGTTTTACGCTATTAATGAGGGGTTAAAACAATAAAGTGACTCAGGTCACACTAAAATTCTACTAGGAGCACAACATGAAAAAGTCTCTACTTAATATTTTGCTATTAACTTCTGTTACCGCTTTTGGTCTGGCTGCCTGTGACAACAAAGGCCCTGCAGAACAAGCAGGTGAAAAAATAGACGCCACTGTTGAGCAGTTGCAAGAGCAAAATCAAGAAGCTGGCACCATGGAAAAAGCCGGTGAGCAGTTAGACCAAGCCGCACAAGACCTTAAAGAAGGCGCTAAAAATCTTAAAGATGGTGCAGCCGAGCAAGTAGAAAAAGCCGGTGATGCCATTGAAGATGCGGCCGATGCTGCTGATCAAAAATTAGAAGAATTAAAAGCTGATGACAACAATTAATTAGTGTTGTTAGCATAATAATAAGGGAGCCTGGGCTCCCTTATTTTTGTTCTTGTTCTTGTTCTTGCACCGGTGTCGGCGCAGGTTTTGGCTCCATGCCCCCGCCACAATATTTGCAGTATTTGGCATCCTGGTCATGACCAGTCTTGTCACATTGCGGACAATGGCGCATATCGTACTCTCGGCGCATTTCTCGCCCCAGCTCGGCACTGAGAATACCGGTTGGCACCGCAATAATGGCATAGCCCATCAACATGGTAATGGCAGCAATGCCCCGCCCCAGCGGCGTTTGTGGCGTAATGTCACCAAAACCTACCGTGGTAATGGTCACTATGGCCCAATAAATGCTGATGGGAATACTGGTAAAGCCGTTTTCCGGCCCTTCCACCACATACAATAAAGAGCCAAATAGCGTCACCAATATAAAAAGGCTGCTGAAAAAAACCATGATCTTGCGTCGGCTTTGATTCAGCGAGCGCAACAGTACATTGGCTTCATGGGCATAGCGAAACAGCTTTAGAATACGAAAAATCCGCAATACGCGAAGTAATCGCACCATCAGCAACAAGTTGGCACCGGGAATAAACATCGCCAGATAGGTTGGCATAACGGCTAATACGTCAATAACGCCGTAAAAACTGCGCATGTAGGCCAGTCGATTATGGGCGCAATAAACCCGAACCCCGTATTCCACGGTAAATAACAGGGTAAAGGTCCATTCCAGAACATACAGGGTACCGCCAATATGGGTGCGCACCGAACTCATCGAGTCCAGCAGCAGCACCGCTATCGACAGCAGAATAACGACGATAAGCGCCAGATCAAAACGGCGGCCCGCCGGAGTTTCGGTACCAAAGATAACCGTGTAAAGCACGTCCTTGCTGGGCCACTGCATGACTGGTCCTTATAAAATAAGTCTTATAAAAAACAAGTATTTATAGAGGATAGAGCCTAAATGACAAGGCGTCTTTGTGTTTATGGGCAATCCTGTTATTGATCGTGATAGCGCTCACAGGCAATCAAGGTGTTTTCTATTAATGAGGCCACCGTCATGGGGCCTACGCCACCTGGAACTGGAGTAATATAAGCGGCGCGTTCGGCGGCGGCCTCATATTCCACATCGCCCACTAAACGACCGTCGTCTAAGCGATTAATGCCCACATCTATCACCACGGCACCGGGCTTAATCCAGCTACCAAGAATAAACTCAGGCTTACCCACTGCGACCACTAATAAATCCGCTTCGCCAACCTTGGTTTTTAAATCTTCAGTAAAACGATGGCACGTAGTCGTAGTGCAACCGGCTAATAACAGCTCTAGGGTCATGGGGCGGCCCACTATATTAGAAGCTCCCACCACTACCGCATTTAACCCGTGGGTTTTAATGTGGCTGCGCTCAATCAGCGTCATTATGCCCTTGGGCGTACAGGGGCGCAGGGCCGGAATACGTTGTGCCAAGCGACCTATGTTATAAGGGTGAAAGCCATCAACGTCTTTATGAGGATGAATACGCTCAATAACCGGTGTGCTATCAATGTGATTAGGCAGCGGTAATTGTACTAAAATACCGTCTATGGTGGCGTCATTATTCAGCTCATCAATCAAAGCCAGTAAATGCTGCTCTGTGGTGTCTTTTGGCAAATCATAAGATTTAGAAATAAATCCCACTTCTTCACAAGCGCGACGTTTACTGCCCACGTAGACCTGTGAGGCCGGGTTGGCGCCGACCAATATGACCGCCAGGCCTGGTGCACGTTTTCCGGCGCGCGTGCGTTCTGCCACACGTTCTGCTACCTGACTACGTACTGCCTGTGCAATCGCTTTTCCATCGATTATTTTAGCTGACATCTGCGTTGATTCTCACCTTTAAAAACCTGCGCCGATTGTCGCATTTTTTATTGGCTTTGGTAAGCAAGCCGCAACAGCTTTCGCGGATGGTGGGTCGCTATTTTGCACCCACAACGTCAATTAAGCGCCCCGGCGCGCGTGAGCGCGATAAAGCCGTTGACCACAGGCGAGCAAATGGGTATTATGCTGCCCCGTTACACCTTGACGTTATTTATCATAGCGTTATGGAAAAATGTAGCGCAGTGCGCCCTTAGCTCAGTCGGATAGAGCACCCGCCTTCTAAGCGGGTGGCCGCAGGTTCGAATCCTGCAGGGCGCGCCATCTATGGTGATCGTAGCTCAGTTGGTAGAGTCTAACAGCTTGAAAACGCTGTTATTTCCCGGATTTAACCCCAACCAACATAAAAGCTAGGTTACATAAAAGGTTACAAGCCCCGCTGTAACTTGTGGTTGATTCTCCAAGGATCTAACCATGCAAAAAATTACATTCAGGATTGGAGCTTTCTCCGTATCCGTATCCTATCTGCAACAACGCAACACCAGCGGCTTATACTACTATCGCCGTGCCATCCCCTCCCCATTACGCCACCACTACAACGGTAAGCGTGAACTTGTTTACTCCCTTAAAACCAAAGATCTAAACGCAGCATCACAGAAAGCCCAAGAACTGGCCTTACAGCACAACAACGAATTTGAGCTATTACGCCATAACATCACCCCTCCCCCTGTGTTCACCATCCCACCAGCAAGCCCACTGCCTGCCGAACTTGTACCAGCGCCAGCAGAAGAACAGCCCATTACGTTGGATGAAATCAAAACCAACGCCCTGAAGTCGTATCTGGGTAACAAGAAGAAAACGACTGAGATAGCCCGATGCTTTGGATATTTCTCAGAGCTTCCCCCTATCTTATCCCACATAAAAAAGAGGGATGTTCTTAGAGTTGTAGAGAGCCTGAAGACAGACCATCAGCTCAAGACCGCCACCATCAAGAAAGCTGTTGGCTTTATTAGCAGGCAAGTTAAGTTAACCCTACAGCTACACGACTCAGGCATTCCCAACCCCTTTGCTGGTGTTCCCTTTGATAACATCAAGAAGGATGCAGAGAAGCGCCACACGTTCGAGGCTGTAGAGCTTCAGAAGCTCAAGGAGACCATCAGGAAGAAGTCAGGGCTTATCACGGCTCAGATTGTTGGCCTACTTTACGACACGGGCTGTAGAAACGCCGAGATAGGTGGTTTGAAGCTGGAAGACATCAAGCTCGATACACCGATTCCTCATCTTGTTATCAAACCCCATGAACAACGAGGGCTGAAGAACGATAACAGCGAACGATTGATCCCCCTCACTGGCATGAGCCTTGAGTTTGCCAAGATAGTGACGGCAGCAGCACAGCCAGGACAAGTACACGCTTTACCCGCTACTTCAAAGATCACAAATTTAAAGGTGATAGTTGCTCTGCGGCTGTAAATAAATTTTTATCTGGTATCGTAGATCAAGGCACTAGCCACAGCTTCAGACACAGCTTGAACACTCGGCTGATTGAGTCAGGAGCAACCGAAATGGAGGTTGTCAGTTTGATGGGCTGGAGCCGTGAAGGCATGATCCACCACTACGGCAAGGGGAGAAGCTTGAAGTTTTTACGCTCTGTACTGGACAGGATGCATCAGCATGAGCAGGAAAAAGCTTAACCACCGTCTAAAAGCCAGACTCAATCGGTTTCTTTTCCCTCATCTTTCTGCTATCACTGGTATCTAGGGATAAAAATAGAAAATAGAAAATAGAAAATAGAAAATAGAAAATAGAAAATAGAAAGCACAACTATTATGGGGGAAATCGAGAAGGCTGCCAGTAATTTCTGTACCTTCATTATCGGGATATTACTACTTATCTTGCTGTATCATCTTGCTGTATCATCTTGCTGTATCATCTTGCTGTATCAAATTTGTTGGGGCAGATTTTTCAACACTTACGAATGAAGGAGGCGGAGCCGCTTGGTTTGGCTTAATATTAGGATTTGGCATTCTTTGGCTTAGTGGTAAGCTCTTTAAAGCCATTTTCTGCCTCTATCGCGAGAGCCTTCGATCTTATTTTAGGGAGTAATAATGAAAATAATTAGCATTGCATTAACTCTAGCATTATTCACTACAACCCCTGTAATGGCCGCCGAGGATCCATCTAAGGAAGATATGCAAACATGGACTCTAAATCTTGTTGAATCTCTACTGATGTGCGGCTACTCTCAAAGATACTTAGCATGGGGAAATAGCAGCAACGAATACATCAATACAATGAGACCAATATTAAAGGACTTAAGTAATAGTTATACTGATGAAAAAAGAAGGAACTACTTTGAGAACTATGAAAAAACCTTCACCAAACCTTATGCACTTGATATCGCAGAGCAGCCAATCAACAAAGAATTTCTAAAAGAAATGGGAAAAATAGAAGATAAAATTATTAGTGAAAGAAAAATACACAAAGGAAATGAATATCACTGGGCTCTCATTGGTGAGTGTGAGTTACTTCATGGTCGCATCGCTATGTATTTCGATCACTTTCGGGAAATAATGCTAAAATAATAAGATGATAGAGACAATATGGTACAACAAAATTAACTTACTGAAAACAATAGTTCTACTCGTCCCTTGATAGAATGCAAGATGCACCCGCACGAAAAAGGTCAACCTCCGTCTAAACAACAAAGAGAGCACATTAATGATAGACCTTATAACACAATCAATATTACAAGCCATCTGCCTATTACCCCCAGCTTGGCTGATATACAAAAAAGCAGGTCTAAACCCAGCGACTAGCCTCACTGTTATGATACCTTGGATAGGTATTTTAATTTGTGCATTGATACTTAGCATCACTAAGTGGAATACATATTCAGTTGAGGAAAATTAAATATGTTAGGAATCAGCGTTTGGCAACTTCTTATAATGTTACTATCCATTTTAATAGCGATACCAACATTTAGCCCGATAGCTAAAAAAGCTGGGTACTCAGGCTGGTGGTCACTAATTATGTTAATACCAATTTTCAATGTTATCTTTATATGGATTTTCTCGTTTTCCAAATGGCCTATTGAAAAAGAGTAACAACCTAAACTGGCGGCTCGGTTGTATAAGTAATTAGGAATAATTCGTATGGGTACATACTGATCTTTTTCATAATATTGAGCCATATTACTAAAAACTTGCACAGTAACTATGCGATATTATTTGTTAGCATATCTATCTTTAAAACTACCAATTCACACTAATAAATTGAGTAACAAAGGAAAAATTATGGCAATCATCACATGCCCCGACTGTAACAAAGACATATCAAACTTGGCTGAATCTTGCCCACATTGCGGTAGGCCAAGTTTTGAAGCTCCAAAAAAAACAAGATCCGTTAGCGTTTTATTAGGTGTCGGTATCGTTCTTCTACCAATTGTCTTTGCTTGGTTTACTTTACGTGACGGTCATACTAAAAAATCAAAAGTAATCTCTTTCGCTTGGCTTGCTCTTACTTTATTTTTTGCTTTATTTGAAGAAGATAATAATGATGTATCAACTATCTCTTCAACCAACACTATAACTCAAGAAGAAATAATGCATGTGAGGATTGGGGATATACTATCAGCTTATGAAAATAATGAAATTGGTGCTGACAACAGGTACAAAGGCGAAGTAATACAGCTAACAGGGATTATCAGCAGCATCAAGAAAGACATCATGAATAACTTGTACGTCACTCTCGGCACAGGACAACAGTTTCAGATCCCAGAGATACAAGCTTTTTTCGATGACTCCATGAGCTATCAACTTGGCAGGTTAGATACAGGTAATAGGTTAACTGTCGTATGCCGTATAGATGGGCTTATGATGAACATTATTGCTAAAAACTGCATAATAAAATAAAAACTAGAGGGCTATCCTTACCAATCCCCTCATATGAACCGCGCCACACCTTAGTTTGAGAGCAATAGTGGTAAAAAATGACAAAACTCTACTGTGGTACTGCGTAACCTAGAAAATGTCCTATCCCTAGGCACAATGCGGTCTCAGCTGATTCCGGGGGTTAGTGCATATTTAGATTGTGCGGCTAACATGACGCGATCTGCTATTAAAATTAGGGGATTACTAAGACTATTAACACCTTTATTTTATATCATCACTTAGTGACGTACCAAGCCATGACACGTTTAATTATTGTTAAATATATTTAACTTCTTAGAGCCCCACCACTGTTAGCACTGCCAAATATAAAGGCCACTAAAGTGAAATATACTTTGACTAGCGCAGTGTAATTTGGTATAATAAATGTAGGTGGGCCTTATTTTAAACCCACTCTAGCAAGTGCATTAGTGACCATCCGCCGTCACACAATTCCAAGTGGATAATATGCTACAGCCTTGAATATCAGGGTTGCACTCTATCATCCGTAATCTTGGGATTTATAATTATGAATGCAGTACAAAAAACTTTTACAAACAATCTCCGCTGTAACATCAGTCGCAAGACTGTCTTCACTTTAGACACACTATTAGAACACTTTGAAATTCCCACAACAGGAACGCTTAATAATCGGGCCGCTTCGCTAATCCGTGAATTGTACTTCGTACACCAAGACGAGATACAAATCACTAAATTAGAGGCGCTAGTTAACCCTACTCCTCACTAATTCCAACACTGTAATACACACCAGCTTTCAATAGTTTGGTGGTTTTTTGCATGCTTAAAATTAACTAAAAAGGAATATATTAAATGAATAAAATCGAGTTTACATTTACGGAGTCAGGCGGTCAAACAGAAGCTGTCTCCACCGAAAAACTAACCCCACTGGCAACCTCAATCCTAAATAGAAATTTAAAAAGAGGAGTTTAATTTATGCAAACCACTAAGCGTCAACCGAGTTTGTGGGCGTTAGTTGAAAAACTTTTTCCTGCTGATACGGACGAGCAAAAACTGAGAAATTACAACGCTATAGCCAAGAGATTATCGAGAAAGGTGCCGCTTATAACTGCTTTACTCACACCTATAGCTGAACGCACCAGCAGCACATAAGTAATGCCGCGTAACTCATGTGGATCTACACTGTCATTATAGATGCCATTTTGTGGGCCCAGATATGAAGCGACACTTATTAGGACAACCACTAACAGCCGAAGAAACTATCACTCTGAAAGAGATGTCAAAACACCATCCTTTCCCAGATTTCAGACGAAGGGCTCTCGCACTGCTCGCGCTGAATGATGGCTCTACGGTTGTCCAGATTGCCCAGATGTTTCGGATAAGCGATCAACCGATCTACAACTGGACAAAAGGCTGGAGAACTACGGGATTGGTCGGCATTTTGACTGGGCATAAAGGCGGCCGACCGCCCAAGTTGACAGCTGAAATGTTGGATATGGCTGCAGATATTGCCCGCTCTGAGCCACTGACGCTGGCTAAGATAGCTGTCCGCGTTCGCGACCAATATCCTGATGCCCCTTCATTCAGTTTGGACCGCCTTTCGGTTGGACTAAGAGCCAGAAAGCTATCTTTCAAACGAACCCGGCTCAGCCTCGAAAAAAAAGAGACGAAGCAGCCTTCCAGGAAGCAAAAGGCCGCTTGGCAAGACTCCAAGGAAGGGCCAAAGCAGACAAAATAGAACTTCTTTACTGCGATGAAAGTGGCTTCTCCTGCGTACCGAATGTACAGCGGGCCTGGGCACCACTCGGTGTCACTCATCTCGCTGATGCCAGTGCAAGCCGTAAGCGTGTGAATGTGATTGGCGCACTGAACTATGCTACCGGTAAGCTGCATTTTGAACTTTTTGAACACTCAGTGAAACGGCAACACGTGGTACCCTTTTTAGATAAGTTGGCGCAATCTTCCTGCCAGGATAAATTGACGATTGTGGTCGTGGACAATGCGTCAATCCATCATTTTATCGCCCCCTCGATGCGAGATAAGTGGCTGTATGATCATCAGTTTGTACTGCTTTATCTCCCCCCATACAGCCCGGAATTGAACTTGATCGAGATATTGTGGAAGCAAGCTAAATATCACTGGCGAAGCTTTACCTCTTGGAAGAAAGACAAGTTAGTGAATGAAGTATCAACGCTATTCAAGGGAGTGGGTAATGACTTCCACATAAGTTATGCGTGATTACTTAGAATAAAGGCTTAACAACGACACTACCGTAAACTTTATTAAAAAAGGAATAAGATGAACAACTCAAATAAAAAACGACACCTTATCATTGGCACTAATAACATAAAAAACCAGTTAAGTAAACTTCACATGCAACTAAATCACATTAAGTACAGTTCGCCAACTTACAAACAAAAGCCAACTAGATTTCAACAAAAGAGAGAGAAAATGACTGATTTTATAGCGCTATTGATTATTTACACTTCCATCATGGCAAACCTTCAGTAACATAACAAAAGAAAAATAATAAAATTAGGAGTCGACACATGACTGAATTAAGAATCCCCCTCCCCTTGTTACATTGGATAGATAAGCAGCGTGGAGCTATGAGCCGTCAGGCATTTATATTAAGCTGCCTGTACCAAATGATGAATGAGCAACTAATGAACAAATAAGAAGAGGAACACTGAAAACAATGACTGAAATACTAACCATCCAAGCAATCCCAGCAGGTGGTAAAACATACGCCATCATCCAGCACATTAACAACTCAATGGAAAATAAATTTATTGTCGTATGCATTGGCCAAGAACTGGCTAGACAGACTTATAATGATATTCAGCGTAGCAAAGCTATTGCCATTACTGATGATAGTGGACGCACTCTGCCAGTTACTGCAACAATTGAGAAAAAATTGAAAGCTGGCATAGACGTTGTTTTATGTTGCCATCAGGGGTTTATGAGAATAGCCCCCAGCTTACTAGACGGATATACAGTTATAATAGACGAAATTCCAGCCGCTATCCAGTTAGACGGAGGGACTTGGAACAACACGAAAGACATTGATGACATTTTAAGGCGTACAACAGACAGCAATCTAGATGATAGTAAGTATACAGCGCACCCAGATCATGGGTTGGCTGAGATAGAGGCTATACGAGAAGAGCAGACACGCTCAGATAAAATCGAGTCTATGCTTGTCAGTTTAGAATCTGGCTCGACTATAACACGCGATAAAAATAATGGGTTCCGCTGGAGTGTAGCTTTTAACTGGGTTAGCCACCTACAATACGCAGATAAGATTTATATGTTAGCGGCTCAGATTGAAGGGTTGGCCACTCCGTTGCTAATGAAAGCACAGGGAGCTGTATTTACCCCATGTTCTGACATAAAGCCGAACTACTCAGCCTATGCCAACCCTGAGCGGATCAAGGTGGTTCCTTTACTAACTGGTATCAACTACACCAAGAATAAGTGTATTGATAGTGATCGAGTGTTACGTATCGGCAGTAATGGTAATTACGACAAAGATGGGCTCACCGTTTACCATGCCATGAGAGCGAATGCCGAGCAGGTAGTAGCTGATTACAACAAAGATGGGTTCACCTACACGCTAAACTCTTATCAAGCTAGCGGAAGTTGGGGTGAACGGGATCGTATGGCTTACAACCCACACGGGCGCAATGATTTAATCTCGTATGAAGCCATAGTGTCTATCTATCAAACCAACCCTAACAACTCAGAGCTACAGGAAATAGAAAACCTTGCGAACTTGTACGAGATAGATAAAGAAAAGCTCAAACAGGCATACATTACCCAGCGTTACCTAGAACCAGTCTTCCAAGCCAGCACCCGTGGGGCTATACGCAATCACAGCAACCCAAACACCACTTATGTTGTTGTAGTTCCAGATGAGCGGGCAGCTCGCTACCTACTTGATGGTCACTTTAAAGGTGGTGAGTTGGTTATGACTTATGCCATTGATGGGAAGAAGCTAGAGGCTGAAAAAGATAGTTATGATCGTGCTATCTCTGGGGTTAAGCTCACGCCAAAGGGCTTAGGGATTCCAGAAAACCTTTCCAATGCTTTCAGAAGTTGGAAAAGTCGGTGTGCTCGCAATCAAACCCCTGTCACTTTAAAAGACTGCACCAAGTGGATGGATAAACAGGGCTTACAACCGACACAAACGGCTGCATATTAAGGATAACGACACATTTTATGTATAGGGTCTTTACATGTTTTGTGTCGCTTTGCTTTAACGGTATTTATAAAACAACAAGAAGGGATAAAACAAAAATCCCAAACTATCAAATACTTATAAGGAACCTCTGCAAATGTCAGATCATAGACCTTATAGCAGTGCTTGCAGATAAGCCCTTATAAGAGCTTTAACAGCTTGGAGTTGCTTTGCTTATCACTCCTTTTCTTATGTTGTAGGTGATTGCAATAGCCCCTATAGCTCAACCTTCTGAGTACCTTTTACACCTTCCTAGAAAGCCTCTTAAACTCCCCTCAGAAATACCCCTCTATAAGTATACTAACCCCATACTTAAACTAAGGTTATTAACTTGAATTTAACACACCAATTACATTATTAACATCTACTCTATTTTTCTTATGAAAGGGTTGGTATCCTGTGCTGGCAAGGGTTGCAGGGGGATTAAGGCTTATTTGGATTAGTGGGAACAGTCAAGCGAACAGCTCTTTTCATATGGGGGTTTACGTTTATATCTTCTTAAACTGTTTTCTTAGCACTAGGGGTAATATAGGAGGTGGTTGGTAGCTCTTTTACGCTTCTTAGAATCTTATGAGAGGCATTGTTGCAGAGTAGAGCAAGGAGAGCATAGCAAGCCTTAGCCGTTCCCATAGAGCTACAGTAGCAGCCCATTAGAGGCAAACAAACCACAATAAGAAAATGAAACACAAAAAGCCCGAATGAGTAGCCCAAGGCTTATTAGCTCGTAGGTTGATTAGATGGTGGAGGCGGCACGGTAATCACCCTTATCCGCAAACCATTTAACTGGTAGCAATGCCAACTATCATTAACAACATCAACAATTTACGCAACAAACAAATAACATATTTTATGTGTAATATAAAGCTTACATTATTGCTTTACACAAATAAAAAGATAGAGAAAAACCATGTGGAAAATTATCACTTTGATAGTTGTCGTAGTTTATACATATTTTCATTTCCAAGAGAACTACACAGATACGAAGCCAAAGCCTCAACCACCCCCGCCTGCAGCTTGTGACGCTACAACGACGATAACGGGAAAAAGCCATAATATATTGGGTAGCTCCATAAATGTAAGGACGGGTGCAGGGGTTAACTTTGAAAGAGTAGTAAATAAAAAGGCAAGTGAGAACACTAGGAACACCGCTTACGTCTCTATAAATGACACCTTGACTGTCTATGAAGAATGCACCAAGGGCGATTGGTCTTGGGTTAGAGTTACAGATCCTGAGCATTTAGGGCATTCATACAGGGGTTGGGTGTCCAGTCAGTTTGTAGATAAAGGGCAAGACTTAGGTGACGACCCTTACGCCAGAAAGATAAGCTCCACAGCCATACCCCCTTTTACAGCCGAGAACTTCCCAACCTATAGTGTGAAATACAGATCACGCCTGTCTGAAATGGATAATTTTAGACGGAAAGCGGCAGAAATGGCAGTGGATAGTGGAAAGTGTGACTACGTTTTAATGTCTGCGTTAAGCGATAGCAGAAGTACCATCAACCACTTAAAATTCTGGGTTGATTGTAAAAATGAAAGCCGTATTTATTTAGATGAGTTTGAAATAAAGAATAAAACCCCAGCCCGTACACAAAAGGAAAGCTCATGGGATAAGCGCGATGCAATCATGGCTTGCTGGGATATGATTGAAGAACGAACCATAAGCCACAAAGTAAAAAGAACCTCATCTTATAAGGCTCCAACTACTCACAACGTAGTTATCAGCGTAGATTTTGATGCTCTTAATGCCTATGGCGTTAAAATTCCTTATGCAGCTAAGTGCTACTTCCCCCCAAATGAAGCTGGCACAATTGAAGTACGGAGTAGATAGAACTATTACGGCTACCTGTGTAAGTGGGTAGCCGTACAACCCCACACAGCCCCGCTCACCGTTAGCGCCAGCGCTAAACCTAGAACAACCTATTCATCAAAGCCCCTTCATTGGGGTTGCCCCGTTACAGACAAGCCCATATGCCACAAATTAGGTGGTATGTTTCGAGTATAACCAAAAGAAACCAGCAACCACCTCCCCTCTACTGCCTAAAAATTATTATTGAACTACCCTTAGCAGACTGCTATATTTAAACCACTCAAAACAGACCAATCAACTAAGGGGAATTATATGAGCCGTATTTACGCTTACCTAAGAGCTTCGACCAAAGAGCAGGACGCAGGACGAGCTAAACAAGAGCTTATGGAGTTCACAAAAGAACAAGGGACAGAAGTAGCTGCATGGTTTGTTGAAAATGAATCAGGTGCAAGTCTCCAACGCCCTGAGCTGTTCCGCCTATTAGACATAGCGCAGAGAGGGGACGTTTTATTAGTTGAGCAAGTAGACCGCCTATCTCGTCTAAACGCTAACGACTGGCAGGAGCTAAGAGCTATCATTGATAGCAAGGGTATCCGTATCGTTGCCCTAGACCTTCCAACCAGTCACCAGCTCATTAAATCAGGCGACGAGTTCACCAGCCGTATGCTGGAAGCACTCAACTCTATGATGCTGGATATGTTGGCAGCCATAAGCAATAAAGATTATGCCGACCGTAGACGCAGACAAGCACAAGGGATTAAGAACAATAAAGATAGCTTCAAAGGCCGCCCAGTTAACACAGAGCTTCACGCTAAGATAAGAGAGCTGCTAGAGGCTGGCTTTAGCTACACAAAAATAATGGAACACGCTGGATGCTCACGGGCAACTATTGCCACAGTATCTAAGAAGATGAAAGAGGTAGCAGAGGTATGAGACTAATTTACCTGCTGTTGTTGGTTGCTTCTGCTCCAGCAATGGCTACGACAATGCTTCTCCGATCTGAATGGTTAGAAGGGCAAACTCGCTTTTGTGTTTATAGTATGAGTAGCCAATCCGAAAGAATTGTCTTGCAACAACCCCACTATCAACCGTGTAAGAAAATAATTACCTACAAAGCCCCTTAACTGGGGTTTTCTTGTCTTTGGCTCGCAGCTACAACCCACAAGCAGCCGTAAGTGCGCGCCAGCAGCCCTACAAGCAACTCTTACGCCTAACCAATAGCTACGCAGCCCAAACACCCTACAAGCGCTAATATAGCCACCCCCCCTACATTCGCCAGTAGCACCATATAACGCAGCTTCCCACCCTAAAGAAATAGCTATACTGCACTAGCCGCTAGAAAGCTCTAATGCCTACCCTTACGCACGCCCTAGTAATAACCATTCACTATGCATGGATATTTAGCATTTAGGTGCCGCTTTATATAACCGTACCCCACAACGCTCAGCCTTGAGCTAGCCGCAGCCTACTATTTACCAACATTAGGCGTCTGTGCTTGCACGGATTGAAGTTAACGGCACTCATCACCCAATCTATTCACACACAGCGCCAGCACTACACGATATTTTTAGAGTTGAATTGCGTGGAACACCAAAGAAAGGTGATCCGATTTTTGGGAAAATTCAGGTTTACGCTAAACACACTAAGTTCCCCCTATTCCTAGTGTTACGAGATACAGCTTGAATAAGCAAAATGTCTAGCTAGAACACAGACTAGCTGATACCTGTTGCAGGTAGCTACAAAGCTATGTACAATCCGCAGTTCCTCTGTTGAGGTGCTTGTTACAAGTGATTGATAGATATCATTTTTCTAAATAGTCATTCGCAAGTTATTTCTGCAGGGCGCGCCATCAATGGTGATCGTAGCTCAGTTGGTAGAGTCCCGGATTGTGATTCCGGTTGTCGCGGGTTCGAGCCCCGTCGGTCACCCCATATTTTGTTCTACTCTTTGTTCTAATCTTTTTCTCCCCTTGCTTTACTGCTACTACTCCACTCCTTGTAATGCCTGTTGCTCAAGATGCGCCACTAACTCTGTGGGTAAATTTAACTTGTGCGCCAATGCCTCTAGATATGCCCGCTCTACTGCTTGATCCGGATCTATCACCAATCGTGATGCCAGATACAACTCTGCTGCTTGCTCTGTGCCCTTTGCTGAGGCTGCAATATCAGCCAGCGACGAGTTGGCTGACAGCATATCAAACACCAAGGCTTTCTCTGGCGCAGATAACACCATCTCTTCCACTTGTGCAAAAATATGCGCCTGCTCAGCCGCATCTATGTGCCCGTCTGCCTTGGCGGCCGCTATCATGGCGCGCATTAATGCCAGCTGAAACGATTCGTCGTTTGCTCCCGCTGGATCCGCTGCAAAGTGCGCATCTCGCGCTTGTAAGTCTGCGGCCGTGGCAGGCTGAGCCTGAGCTGGGCTCTGATTTTGCTGCCAGCTCTGGTAGGCCTTCCACGCCATGGCACCGGCGGCGGCCAAGCCTGCGTATTTCAACGAGCCACCGGCCATACTACGGCCGCCCTTGCTGCCCATTAATAATCCCAAAATACCGCCCGTCGCCGCACCTTTGCCAAAACCGGCACCTTTTACCAGCTCACTAACGTTACCTAAGCTTTGGCCCTTGCCTAAAAATTGGCTGACTAACTTATCGATTTTCATTGGCTTATCCTTATATTGGGTTTGAGTCATCATAAGTGCGCTGTATCGATTAAAGCACGGCCCATGCCGACTCGCAGCTTTGCTCAGCTCTTGTCACGACAAAAGTCGGCATACCTTAATAGTGTGTAAACCTAAACAAGGGTGTGTAAACCTAAACACGCTCACCCCTGCGCTAATACCCGTTAATCTAGCCTAAACCATGAATCGCGTTTATCCATTAATGCTTATCCAGCTCGTTAAACTCTCGGCGCACCCTAAACTCTTCTGAGGTCAGTAAGCGCTCCATGGTTGCCACCCGAGTGTTGATGTTTTTTAATCGCTCTTCTAAGCGAGTCAGTCCTTCATTCGGTGACAAGCCCGACTGCCAGCCGGCAGTTTTGATGTGGCTAGACTCAGCTTCGGCCACCGTGGGTTTATCGTCCAGTAATAACCAAGCGGCAATGTAGAATATCAGCGTCAAAAAGCTGGTGAATATTAAGCAGGTCACAGCTAACACTCGCACCAGCCAAGGTTCAACGCCGACTTTGCGGGCTATGCCAGCACAGACGCCGCCCAGCTTGCCGTTAGCTTTATCACGGTAAAAATTGACTAAGGTTGACGCCATCCGGGGACCTCCTGATCTAATAATCGCTCTAAGGTAGCAACCCGCTCAGTGAGTTGCTCCGTTTGGCTGAGGGTTTGCTCTAAGCGCAAGCGAGCACTGTCACCTAGGCCGTCGTCCAGTCGACGTTTAGCGCGATAATGCAGCACTAACCAAATGGGCACCACCAACAGTAAAAATATTTTTAACGGGCCCACTAAGGCCCAGGCAAGTTCAGACATTACTGCTCCTTATTCAGATTGGCTTGGGGCGCAGCACCCGCTGGAGTGGGCTTCATTTTGGCTTTTAATTTTTCCAGCTCGCGGCTAATCGCATCATCCACTTCAAGCTCGGCAAAGGACTGCTCTAAACCTTTCGCTTGACTGTAAATATCGGCTTTGGCTTCTAACTCGTCGATTTTTCGCTCCATGCGGTCAAACTTATCCACCGCCGAGGCATTTTCACTGTGGCGCACGCGATCTTGTACCTTGATACGACTTTGGGCACTGCGCTCGCGCAATTGCATGGCTTGCTGGCGAGAGCGGGCATCCACCAACTTTGCTTCAAGGGCACTGATGGCTTCAGCCAACTTATCGATGCTCTCGGCGATAACCTGCTGCTCGCGCTGCAGGGCATTGAGCAAGTCTTGTTGTTTACTTTTCTCTAGCAAAGCGGCGCGCGCTAAATCTTCACGATCGCGACTTAACGCTAACTCAGCCTTAGTTTGCCATTCCAGCACTCGCTCCTGATGACGCTCCACTTGGCGAAATAGATCTTTCTTCTCTGCTAAAAAGCGCGCTAAGTTAGAGCGCTCGCGCACCAGCTCATCTTCCATCTCTTGAATGATCAAGCGCACCATTTTTGCCGGATCTTCTGCCTTATCGAGAATGGAATTCAGATTAGCGTTAACAATATCGGCCAATCGGGAAAAAATACTCATGCTGTTGCTCCTCACTACGGGTAATGCCCTTATCTGGGCTTGGGTTACCAAATTTTAAGCAAAACCTCTGCTTTCTTTACTCATGTATCACTAATACCAGAATAATTAATACAAGTTACATGCCAACAATGAAGAAAATATAACGTATTGATATGAATAGTTATTTTATTCTTACTATTCGAAGCCATTTACGAAAATGGCGTAATTAACTAGTATTTATACAAATTCGCCAGTGCGAGTGCCTATGAATACCGAATTAATTGGCCAATCTAATGCCCTGCTCGGGGTGTTAGAGCAAACTTACTCCCTCGCGCAGTTAACTAAGCCGGTGCTAGTGGTGGGTGAACGTGGCACTGGCAAAGAGCTGATCGCGCATCGGCTGCATTATTTATCGGCGCGCTGGCAGCAGGCTTTTGTGTCACTCAACTGCGCGACCTTGGCCGAGACCCTGCTCGAGAGCGAGCTGTTTGGCCATGAAGTGGGCGCCTTTACCGGCGCGCAAAAGCGCCATTTAGGCCGTTTTGAACGTGCCAATGGTGGCACGCTGTTTTTAGATGAGCTGGCCAGCACCAGCCCGCGCGTGCAAGAAAAGCTGCTACGGGTGATTGAATACGGTGAGTTTGAGCGCGTGGGCGGCAGCCAAGCGGTGCGCGTAGACGTGCGTTTGGTGTGCGCCAGCAATCAAGACCTGCCCGCCTTGGCAGAAAAAGGTGACTTTAGAGCCGATTTGCTTGATAGATTGGCCTTCGATGTGATTACATTGCCGCCCTTGCGCGCTCGGGGCCAAGATATCATTCATTTGGCTGAGCATTTTGCCGTTAATTTTTGCATGGAACTGGGTTGGCCGCTGTTTGCCGGCTTTAGCGCAAGCGTGCGCCAACAACTGCTGGACTTTACTTGGCCTGGCAATGTGCGAGAGCTAAAAAACGTGATTGAGCGCAGTTTGTACCGCCACGCACAAGCAGAGGTTGAGCTGGACGCCTTGTATCTGGATCCGTTTGCTTCTCCTTGGCGACCGAGTGATGGCGCGGCGACAAGCAGCACTAACGCCGAGTCTAAAAATAGCCCCAGCTTAGTGTTACCACTGGACTTAAAAGCCCACTTGGCGCAACAAGAGGTAGACTGGCTGAGCGCGGCCTTACGCCAAAGCCAGTACCATCAACGCCAAGCCGCGCAATTATTGGGTTTAAGTTATCATCAGTTACGGGGTTTGCTGCGCAAACACGCCGGTAAGCTTCCTCACAGCGAGTAGCAACCAAACAAGGATTACGCATGCGTTTATGGCTCTGGGCACTGCTGCCCGCCTTGCTAATAGCCGGGTGCAATGAAAAGGATCCACAATTGGCGCAAAACAGTCTCTTGTATTGCACGCCAAGCAGCCCCTCAAGCTTTAATCCGCAATTGGTTATTTCTACCGAAACCTTAGATGCCACCGCCCACCAGCTCTATGACCGACTGCTGACCTTAGACCCACTCAGCCAACAACCCAGACCCGCATTAGCCACCGATTGGCAGCGCAGTGACGATGGCTTGCGCTACCGTTTTCGTTTACAGCCCGACGTCGCCTTTCATCACACCCCTTGGTTTAGCCCCAGCCGGCCCTTTAATGCCCAAGATGTGGTGTTTAGCTTTACGCGCTTAGCCGATAAGCAGCACCCTTATCATCTGGTGAGTGGCGGCCGTTATCCCTTTTTTAGCGCCATTAGCTGGGCGCAGCTGGTCAAGCAAGTGCACATCGTCAATGAGCACGAAGTAGAGTTTGTTCTTAATCATGCCAATGCAGATTTTTTACATTATTTAGCCAGTGATTATGCGGTGATTTTATCCGCCGAGTACGGCGCGCAATTACTGGCCGCAGGCACGCCACAATTACTGGATCAACAGCCGGTAGGCACTGGGCCTTTCTTATTAAATCTTTATCGACCCGATGAGTTTATTCGCTATCACCGCCACCCTAATTACTGGCAAACTGGGGATGGTTTGCAGCACTTGGTGCTTGATATCACGCCTAAGTCTTCTAAGCGATTAGCCAAGATGTTATCCGGTGAATGTGATGCCATGGCCAACCCCGCCGCCAGCCAGCTTGAGGTCATACAAAAGCATCCCGACATAGCGCTCAGTGCCGCTGCTGGCAGCAATGTGGCGGTATTGGCGCTTAATACTCAAAAGCCGCCTTTTAATGATCACAGAGTACGCAACGCCATCCGCTTGGCGTTAAATAAAAACGACATCTTGCAAGCGGTGTACTTTGGCCGGGCCAGCTTGGCGGAGTCATTATTACCCGCCACCTTCTGGCAACAGGCGATATTGGCGCACCCTAGCTCATTTATTAGCTCGGACATCAACCCAGCTATAAATCCAACTATAAGCCCAGCGACAAGCTCACCCCTAATGCCGACGAAAAGCGGCGCTGGCCGTGCTCAGCCCGCGCCCTTCACAGACTCAGAGCGTGAGCAACAACTGACCGAGGCAAAAAACCTATTGGCGCAAGCAGGCTTAAGTGGGGGCTTTAAGATGACGCTGTTAATGCCCGCCGGCGCACGGGCTTACAATCCAGATGGCCTGAAAACCGGCCAACTGTTGCAACAACAATTAGCGCCGCTGGGCATTAAACTCACCTTGCGCGCCTTGGATGAGCAAGTGTTGCGCAACTCTCTGTTAGCCGGCCAGCAAGATGCGGTGCTCACCGGCTGGTCCGCCGACATTCCCAGCCCAGACAATATATTGCGCAACTTGCTAAGCTGTCGGGCCATTGGCGCGGGCACCAATGCCAGCCGCTGGTGTAATCCCGCTTTTGAAGTGGAATTAAATCTCGCCTTAACCGAGCCTGATCAGCTGCGCCGCCACGCCTATTATCAAGCGGCACAATATTTGGCGGAGCTAGACGTAGCACTGATCCCCTTAGTACACAGTCGGCGCCACTTGGCTTATCGGTATTCTATCGCTGGGCTGCAGTTATTGCCTTATGGCGGCATTAACTTTCAGCTGGCAGAAAAGGAGTAAGCATGCTGCTTTATTTGTTGCGTCGGCTCGGCCTGCTGATCAGTACCCTCTTGATGCTGACGTTGATCGCTTTTAGTCTGGAATTTCAGTTATTAAGCCAGCCTACCCAGAGCTTTATAGAAGGCTATAGCCTATTCCTGCAACAGCTACTGACGGGTGACTTTGGCGTATCAAGCGTGTCTGGTTTGCCGGTACTGGGCACCTTGGGGCAGTATTTCCCTGCCACCTTAGAGTTATGCTTGGCCGCGTTTATTATCTCTTTACTGGTGGGGGTGCCGGCCGGTACTTGGGCGGCGCTGCACTTAAATCGTTGGCAAGACACCTCGATTTTAACCGGCACCTTAATCGGTTATTCGGTGCCGGTGTTTTGGTTAGGCTTATTGCTGGTGATGTTTTTCTCACTGAACTTAGGCTGGCTGCCGGTATCTGGGCAGCTGAGCTTATTGTATGAAATTGAACAAGTGACCGGCATTATGACCATAGATACCTTATTAGCGGACACACCTTATCGTTGGCCGGCCTTTTTTGATGCGCTGCGCCACTTGGTGTTACCCGCTTTAGTGCTGGCAATAGTGCCGACCACAGAAGTGATCCGCCAAATTCGCAGCGCCTTGCTCGAGGTGCTTAAGCAAAATTACATTCGTGCCGCGCTAACTAAAGGCGTAAGCGAAAATCACGTGATTTTGCGCCACGGCCTGCGCAATGCCTTCCCCATGGCCATTCCCACGCTTGGGCTGCAGTTTGGTACCGTGCTGACCTCGGCTATCATGACGGAAATTGTCTTTGACTGGCCAGGCTTAGGCCGCTGGTTAATAACCAGTATCGCCTTGCAAGATTATGCGGCGATCAAGGCCGGCACCTTGGCTATCGCGACTTTTACCATAGTCGCCAGCGCCGCCGTTGAAGTGCTCTCCACCTTGATTTACCCCGCCAGAAGGAGGGCTATCTATGCCAGCCAAAGGTAATATTTATCCGGAAGTGCATGTGCGCTCGCCGCTGGAACAAACCTGGGGTGTATTTAGAAGAAATATGCTGGCCATGATTGGCTTATGGGGCTTAGGGCTCTTGTCTTTACTGACCCTGCTTGCCCCTTGGCTGGCCCCGTATGCGGCCACGGCGCAATTTAACGATGCGTTATTGATGCCTCCCTCTTGGGCCGCCGATGGCAATATCGACTTTTTTTTGGGCACCGATGATTTAGGTCGGGATCTGGTATCTAGGCTGATTTTTGGCACGCGCCTCACCTTTGGTAATGGTGTGTTGGCCGTGTTGGTGGCACTCTTGGTGGGCGGCGGCATGGGCATAGTGGCCGGCATGAGCAAAGGCTATCAAGCCAGCATTCTCAACCATTTACTCGACACCTTATTATCGATTCCCTCTTTATTACTGGCGATTATCTTTGTCGCCATTTTAGGCCCTAGCCTGCTGAATACGTTGATCGCCATTACGCTGGCGCTCACGCCACAATTTACCCGCGCTATCTATAATTCCGTGTCTCAAGAGATGCAAAAAGAATACCTGACCGCGCTGCGCTTAGATGGCGGCACCCGCTGGCACATGTTGCGCTATGGGGTGCTACCCAACTTAAGCGACACCATTGTTAGCCAGACCACACGCGGCTTATCGGTGGCGATTTTAGACATTACCGCCGTCGGCTTTTTAGGCTTGGGCGCACAACCGCCTAAACCCGAATGGGGCACCATGCTCGCCGATGCCATGGAGCTGGTTTACTTGGCCCCTTGGACGGTCGCCTTACCGGGCCTAGCTATTTTACTGTCGGTATTAGTGGTCAATATGGTCGGTGAAGGCCTACGCCAGGCAATAAATGAGGTAATGGACTGATGCCGCTGCTTGATATTCGAAATCTCACCATCGAAATTGAAACCCCTCAAGGCTGGGTAAAGGCGGTGGATAAATTTAATTTAACGCTGACCGAGGGAGAAATACGTGGGCTGGTCGGTGAGTCAGGCTCGGGTAAAAGCTTGGTGGCAGAAACCATAGTCGGTATCGCCAAAGATACTTGGCATGTTACAGCCGACCGCATGCACTTTGATAATATCGACTTATTAAGCCTGTCGCCGGCCGAGCGCCGACGCATCATGGGCCGCGATATCGCCATGGTGTTTCAAGAGCCATCCAGTTGTTTAGATCCGTCAGAAAAAGTGGGCGCTCAGCTAAAAGAAGCCATGCCCGCCCGCAAAGCGGGGAAAGGCCGTCTTTGGTGGCAGCGCTGGCACTGGAAACATTGGAATTGGCGCCATAAAGAGGCCTTGTCACTGCTGCACCGAGTGGGCATTCGCGACTCAAGAGCGGTGATCAACGCCTATCCTTTTGAGCTTTCAGAAGGGGAATGCCAAAAAGTCATGATTGCCATGGCCATCGCCAATCAACCCAAATTATTAGTGGCAGATGAACCGACTAACGCCCTAGAGGCATCCAATCAGGCGCAGATTTTACGGTTGTTAGAGCGAGTGAATAAGCTGTCGGGCACCACGATTTTATTGATCAGTAACGATCTCACCACCTTTGCTCAGTTAACCAACAACATTACCGTTATGTATTGCGGCCAAGCGGTGGAGTCTGGCAGTCGTGAGCAAATACTCACCCAGCCCCACCACCCTTACACGGCCGCTTTATTACATATGATGCCGGATTTAGACGGCAGTTTGCCCCATAAGTCTCGGTTAAATACCTTGCCGGGTGCCATACCGCCGCTGCAAAGCTTACCCATTGGTTGTCGACTGGGCCCTCGTTGCCCCAACGCGCAAAAAAAATGCGTGCAAACGCCGCCCTTGGCTAAGTACAAAGGGCAAAGTTATTACTGCCACTTTCCGCTAAATATGCCGGAGCCTAAGTCTAAATGAGCCAAAATGTCGATCGTCTAAGCCCGCTGGAACGCGCGCCCATCAGCCAAAACTGGATGGATCAAGTGCAGCCCAAACCCACCACCGGCAGCCAAGTGCCCTTACTTAAGGTGGATAACCTTAGCCGTAGTTTTGTCACTCATAGTCGTTTTTTTCGCAAAGTCAGAAAAACCGCCTTTCATCCCTTGTCGTTTACCTTAGACCGCGGCCAAACCTTGGCCATTATGGGAGATTCCGGCTCAGGTAAAAGTACGCTGGCCAAGGTGCTGGCGGGCGTGATGCCGCCCACCCAAGGCAATATTTATATTGATGGTGAGAAGATTGAACCCGGTGATGATAAAAAGCGCTGCCAGCTACTGCGCATGATATTTCAAGACCCCAATACCTCGCTTAACCCACGCAGTAATATCGGTAAGATCCTGGAGATGCCGCTTAGCCTCAATACCAATTTAGATGCGGCGCAACGTCATGAGTTGGTATTAGACACTTTACGTATGGTGGGTTTATTGCCGGATCATTATCATTTTTACCCGCAAATGATCTCCACTGGCCAAAAACAGCGGGTCGCCTTGGCGCGCGCGCTGATTTTATCGCCCAATATTATCGTGGCCGATGAAGCCATTTCTAATTTGGATATCTCGGTACGCTCACAAATCATCAATTTGTTACTCAGCTTGCAAACACGCTTAGGCTTATCTTACGTACTGGTCGCCAACGACTTAGGCGTGGTACGCCACATCAGCGACCACCTGATTTTATTGCATGACGGCCACGTAGTAGAAGCAGGCCCCACGAAAAAGGTATTGAGCAATCCGCAAAGCGAGCAAGGCTTACGTCTGTTACAAAATTACCACAATGAATATCGCTGGCGGCCAAAAGAGAAGTGAAACCAGCTATACGTCTTACGCTGTACGCCATACGTTAAAGACAAATACCCTTCTTCTTTGACGTACCGCGTACGGCTTAAAGCGTACTGCTATGTTTTAAGCCGTCACTCTGGCGAGCGTCAGGGTTCCGTCGGAGTCATTAAGTTAAAATGACTCCGCCCCCTTTATTGCTGCCCGAAGGGCCTAGGGCAACCGCTGTGAAACTTAAAATCCGCATCCGGTGCTTGGATAAGCTCTGCTTCAACTTCTCGAAAAAGCGCCACTCTATCGGATATATCTTCGCCAGTTATCTGTTCAGCCAACGCCAAATAATCTTGATAATGACGAGCTTCGGAACGCAGTAGTGACACATAGAATTTGCCGATTTTAGGCGGGAGATGTGGGGCAAGCTTGGCGAACCGTTCACAAGAACGCGCTTCAATAAAGGCACAAACAATCAGCTTATCTACCAGCGCTTCTGGCTCAAAGGTACGGACTTTTTTTAGCATCATCTTGGCATAGCGTGAAGCAGGTATGGGATCATACTTGATTTGGTTTTCTTCAATAATTTCTAACACTTGGTAAAAGTGGTGTAACTCTTCTCTGATCAACAGCACCATTTTATCAATCATATCTTGCCCATAAGCACAGTCAGGACGAGCCTCAATGGTCTTAGATAAGACATTCATACCTTTGAGGCTTTCTAAACTCCCTACTCGGGTATAAGCGAACTGTTCATAAGGTTCAATCATCTTTGAAATGTCTTTAACGCCCTGCTCTGTTAACGCATAACGCTTTAGTAAAAACATGGCACTTTGAGCGGCTTTTAACTCACAGAGTAAATGGTCCCGTAAAATGAGGCTTAAGTTTTCGGGCAGCTTTGCTTGTTCGAGCCAAGCATCTGGCGTTTCGCAGCGTAAAAAAGCGTGTATCGGCGCCAGCAAGGCAGCAAATTCAGAGTCTAGGGAAGGGATGTACAACATAAGTACCTGTACTGAGCCAAATGGCAGAATAAATATAATGCGCTATTTTAACATTAAGTCGCGCTGGCTTCTCTTGCTGTTCATCTTCCCTTTACTCTAACCCTGACTCTGTGCTGCTAGCTTTGGCTTATGCTCATTTTTTTACATATACCAACTGTTCGTCTGGCTTTTTTGATCCAGCTCTCATTTTTATCATTACAAATATACAAAAAATGGTTTTTTTGTCTACAATCCGCCATCGAATCGATTGCGCAACCGTTTCGCTCGCTAGCTTTGAGCATACTCAAAACGGTGAGCGGGCCCAAAAAGGCAAATTTTGTGAAAAAAACCAGCTTACTGAATCGGCATTTATCAGCGTTAGTGGCCAGCGTCGGCCATACTGACCAAATCGTACTGGCCGATGCAGGATTGCCCATTCCCGCCGGCCCTGAGTGTATCGACTTGGCCGTGAGCCCAGGTTTACCCAGCGTAGAGGCCGTGTTGGCGGCGCTGTTAACCGAGTTACAGCTGGAATCTGTGGTATTGGCACAAGAAATCATCACCGTCAGCCCCAAGCTGCATCAGCAGCTGCTGGCTCGCATTGCCGAGGCAGCCATTGCTCAGGGCAAAGAGATAGCAGTGAGCTACATTAGCCATGAGCAGTTCAAACAAGATACCACTCGGGCCAAGGCCGTAGTGCGCACCGGTGAATGTACGCCTTACGCCAACCTGATATTGCGCTGCGGCGTGCCTTTTTGAGGTGGTTATGGCCAACAAAATAATATCAGCACTGTCTCAAACTGTGCCCCACGACAATACTCCCATATTATCGTTAACTGGCATCGACAAGGCGTTTCCGGGCGTAAAAGCCCTTGATCAGGCTGGGCTGAATGTTTATCCCGGCCAGGTGATGGCCTTGATGGGCGAAAATGGCGCCGGCAAGTCCACCATGATGAAGGTGCTCACCGGTATTTATCAGCCGGACGCGGGCAGCATTGTCTATCGTGGCCAGCCTTGTCGTTTTAAAGGCCCCCGTGACTCGCAACAGGAAGGCATTGGCATTATTCATCAAGAGCTGAACCTGCTGGATGAGCTGACCATAGCCGAAAATATTTTTCTCGGCCGAGAGCCGGTGAATGCGTTTGGCAAAATCAACTGGACTCGGCTGTATGCCGATGCTCAGGTATTGCTCGACCGTTTGCAGATTCGCCAGTCTCCCAGCACCCGGTTGGGCGATTTGAGCATTGGTGCCCAGCAAATGGTGGAAATTGCCAAGGCGTTGTCGTTCAAGGCCGATGTTATCGTGATGGATGAACCGACCGATGCCCTGACCGACACCGAAACCAAAGCCTTGTTCCGCGTGATTGAAGAGCTGCGGGCCGACGGTTGCGCTATTGTGTATATCTCTCACCGATTGCAGGAAATTTTCGATATTTGCGACCGCGTGACCGTATTACGCGATGGCAAATGGATTGCCGAAGCCGCGGTGAGCGATATTGATGAAGAACGGCTTATTGAACTGATGGTCGGGCGCAAATTAGACGAGCAATATCCGAGAATTACAGTGCCTCAGGGTCCGGAAGTACTTAAGGTCGAGAATTTAAGTGCGCCGGGCATTAGTGATGTGAGCTTTAGTTTGCATCAGGGTGAGATACTCGGATTTTCCGGCCTGATGGGCGCGGGGCGTACCGAGCTAGTTAAAGCACTCTATGGCGCTGAGCGTCGTACCCAAGGCCAAGTGTGGTTGTCGGGCAAACCTTATGCCGCCAATCATCCCCAACAAGGCCTGGCTGCCGGTATTGCCTATATTTCGGAAGACCGTAAAGGCGATGGCTTGATCTTGGGGTTATCGGTCAAAATTAACATGAGCCTGTCGGCGTTGGCCGAGTACAGCCGAGGCCCCCAGCTGGATCACGATGCCGAACGCAGTGCGGTGGACGACTTTATTAACCTGTTCAAGATCCGTACGCCCGGTCGCGAGCAGCTGATCGGTAACTTGTCCGGTGGCAACCAGCAAAAAGTGGCCATTGCCAAGGGGCTGATGACCCGACCCAAGGTACTGATCTTGGACGAACCCACCCGCGGTGTGGATGTGGGCGCTAAAAAAGAAATTTATCAGCTGATCAACCGTTTTAAAGAAGAAGGCATGGCCATTATTTTAGTGTCATCCGATATGCCAGAAGTATTGGGCATGAGTGATCGAATTATGGTGATGCACGAAGGGCGTATTAATGGTGAATTTAACGCCGTCACCGCAACCCAAGAACAACTGCTGGCCGCGGCCGTCGGTAAAACCCACCAAAAGGAACAAGCATGATGACTACCACCAATAACCGCCACTGGTTCAGCAAAGAGTGGCTGATTGCCCAAAAATCGCTGATTGCCCTGCTGGTGCTGATTGCCGTGGTGTCGGCCCTGAACCCTAACTTTTTTACCGTGGACAACCTGCTCAATATTTTGCGCCAGACCTCGGTTAACGCCATTATTGCCGTGGGCATGACCCTGGTGATCCTGACCGCCGGCATCGACTTGAGTGTGGGGTCGGTATTGGCCCTGTGCGGCGCCTTTGCCGCCAGCATGGTGTCGATGGAGCTGTCTATTTTCATCACCCTGCCGGTGGTATTGCTGGCGGGTTTTGCCCTAGGCGGTTTCAGTGGCCTGATAGTGGCCAAAGGCCGGGTACAGGCGTTTATTGCCACTCTGGTGACCATGACGCTGCTGCGCGGTGTCACCATGGTGTATACCGAAGGCCGGCCCATTTCTACCGGCTTTACCGATGCCGGTGATATTTTTGCCTGGTTTGGTACCGGCTATGTGTTTGGCATACCGGTGCCGGTGTGGTTAATGGCCATGACCTTTCTGGGTGCCTGGTATCTGCTTAACCATACCCGGTTTGGCCGCTATATTTATGCGGTAGGGGGCAACGAAGCTGCCGCTCGCTTGTCGGGTATTAACGTAGCCCGGGTAAAAATGGGCGTGTATGCCATTTGTGGCATGCTCTCGGCACTGGCCGCCATTATCGTGACCAGCCGCTTGTCTTCGGCCCAACCCACCGCGGGCACTACCTATGAGCTGGACGCCATTGCCGCCGTGGTATTAGGCGGCACCAGCCTAGCCGGTGGTAAAGGGGCCATTATGGGAACCTTGATTGGCGCCTTGATTATCGGTTTTTTGAATAATGCTCTTAACCTGCTGGACGTGTCGTCTTATTACCAGATGATTGCCAAGGCGACCGTTATTTTGCTGGCCGTGCTGGTCGACAACAAACACAAGTAACACTCAGGCTGACTTCAGGCCGTTATCATTAAGGAATTCGCATCATGAAAAAAATGACCACCCTGCTTTCTGTTGCTCTGCTCGGTGCCACTATGAGTAGCGGCGTTTATGCCAAGGATACTCTGGCGCTGGTTATTTCTACCCTGAACAATCCGTTCTTTGTCTCCATGAAAGAAGGGGCCGAACAAAAAGCGGCCGAGCTTGGTTACAACCTGATCGTGCTGGACTCACAAAATGATCCCTCCAAAGAGCTGTCGAACGTCGAAGACTTAAGCGTGCGCGGTGCCAAGGTATTGCTGATCAACCCCACCGACTCGGATGCCGTCGCCAATGCCATTCGTCTGGCCAACCGCGCCAAGCTGCCAGTACTCACCCTAGACCGTGCCGCCAGCCGTGGTGATGTGACGTCCCACATTGCCTCCGACAACGTGGCCGGTGGTCTGATGGCCGGTGATTTTATTGCCGAGCAAGTGGGTGCCAATGCCAAGGTGATCCAGCTCGAAGGTATTGCCGGCACCAGTGCGGCCCGCGAGCGCGGCGAAGGCTTTAAACAGGCAATTGCCAAGCACAACTTTGAACTGCTGGCCAGCCAGCCGGCGGATTTTGACCGCACCAAAGGCCTGAATGTAATGGAAAACCTGCTGGCCGGTAACCCGGGCGTACAGGCGGTATTTGCCCAAAACGACGAAATGGCACTGGGTGCCTTACGTGCCCTGCAGGCTGCCAATAGAAAAGACGTGCTGATTGTTGGCTTTGACGGCACCGAAGACGGCATCAAGGCAGTACAGGGCGGACGCTTGTCGGCCACCATTGCCCAGCAGCCCAACCAAATTGGTGCCATCGCAGTAGCAACCGCCGACCGGATCCTCAAAGGCGAAACTGTCGAACAGCATATTCCCGTGCCACTGCAAGTGATCAGCAAGTAAGGCCTACACCATGACATTAACCGTAGTTGGCAGTATTAATATCGATCACGTTATTAGCTTGGCGCAGTTTCCGCGCCCGGGCGAAACCCTGACCGGCAGTGATTATCAAATTGTGCCCGGCGGCAAGGGTGCCAATCAGGCGGTAGCGGCAGTGCGCGCCGGTGCCCACACCCGCTTTATTGCCTGCGTGGGTGACGATTCCCTGGCCAAAAGCCTAGTCGAGGGCTTTGCCGCCGACGGCATAAATACCGAGGCCATAGAATCGATAAGCGGTGTGAATACCGGCGTGGCCCTTATTCAGGTGAATGCCGAGGGTGAAAATACCATCTCTCTGGCCGCTGGCGCCAACGGCCGGTTAACCCCCGAGCAGTTGCAACGCCATCATGCCGGTCTCGCCTGCGAGCAGCTGTTGCTGCAGCTGGAAATCCCGCTCGATACCAATATCGCCGCCGCCGCTCAGGCCAAGGCTCAGGGCGCAACTGTGGTGCTCAACCCGGCACCGGCACAAGCCCTGCCCGATGCCTTGCTGTCGTTGGTGGATATGATTACCCCGAACGAAACCGAAGCCGAGCGGCTAACTGGCCTGGCGGTGAATGATGACGCTGGCGCGGCACAGGCGGCAGCCGCACTGCACGCCAAGGGCATCGCCACCGTTATTATTACGCTGGGGGCAAGAGGCGTCTGGCTGAGCGTGCGTGGTCAGGCTGGCCAGTTAATACCGGGCTTCAAGGTGAACGCCGTTGATACCACTGCGGCGGGCGATACCTTTAACGGTGCCCTGCTGGCGGCCCTGCAACAAGGTCAGCCATTAATGACGGCGGTACGATTTGCGCAAGCCGCGGCGGCCTTGTCGGTAACCCGCCATGGCGCCCAAACCTCGATTCCATATCTGGCCGAGATTCAGGCCCTGCTGGACGCTAACTAAATGCCGGAGCTCTATTAATTGGCCACAATTAAAGATGTCGCCCGTGAGGCTCAGGTATCTACCTCAACGGTCAGCCATGTGCTAAATAAAACCCGCTTTGTGAGCCCAGAGATCACCCTGCGGGTGGAGCGGGTCATCAAAGATCTACATTACGCGCCCTCAGCGTTAGCGCGCAGCCTAAAAGTCAACGAAACCCGCACCTTAGGCATGCTGGTCACCAGTAGCGCCAACCCCTTTTTTGCCGAAGTGGTACAAGGGGTAGAACAACGCTGTTTCGAGCTGGGTTACAGCCTTGCCTTGTGCAATACCCTAGACGATAAGGCGCGGTTAAACAGCAACATGGAAATGCTGCTGCAAAAGCGCGTCGACGGTATTATTTTAATGTGCACCCAGCTGGAGCTGGGTGCCGGTATTTTTGAGCGCTACCCCAATATCCCACTGGTGCTGGCCGACTGGGGGCCACAAGATATCGTTGCCGATATTATTCAGGATGGCGGGCAACTTGGCGGTCAACTGGCCACCGAGCATTTAATTAGCCTTGGGCATCGTCATATTGGCTGCATTACCGGCCCGCTGGGCACACGAGCGGCAGACGAGCGACTGGCAGGCTTTAAAACTGCTATGAACCAAGCTGGGTTAACGGTGCGCAATGAGTGGATCAGTGAAGGTGATTTTGAGCTGGCCGGTGGCAACAGCGCCATGAACGCCTTGCTGGCGTTGCCCGAGCGGCCAACGGCAGTATTTATTGCCAACGATATGATGGCCATGGGGGCGTTGCGCGCCTTGGCTGATGCGAAAGTGACGGTGCCTGAGCAGATGTCAATTGTCGGTTACGACAACATCGAACTGGCGCATTATCTAGTGCCAGCGCTGACTAGCGTCGAGCAACCCAAAGCCGGCATGGGCGCCTTGGCTGTAGACACCCTGCTCACCCGCATTAAAAACCCAACCAGCCCAAGGCGGGTACTCACCCTCACCCCCGAGCTAGTGATCAGAGACAGCAGTCAAGCTGTATTAGCGTGAGGGGTGAGGGGTAAAGAGTGAAGAGGACGGACAACACCGAACCGGTAAATTCAGTGCTTTTCCTTCACTCTTAACCTTTACTCTGCACGTTAAAAACCGAGATCCTGACGCGCGTCAGGATGACGGCGAAAAATAAACACGGACCTTTATTTAACTTGGCGCTGGGCGTTCAGCGCAGCCTTTGCCCTGCACGTCTTGGATTTTGGCGCTAATGTACTAGCATCATGTTCATCCTTCCCCCACTTCAAGTGTTATGGATAACCATCAAAAAGGACTGCTGCTCACCGCGTTAGGCGTGCTGGTGATTGCCCCCGATGCCTTAATATTGCGCCTGATCAGCCTGCCGGCCGAACAAGTGGTGCTGTGGCGAGGTCTGCTCAACATAATCGGCTTCTTGCTGATAGTGCTGCTGCGCTATAAAAGCCAATGGTGGCGGGCTTATTTGACCTGTGGCCGTGCCGGAATCGGCTGTGCCCTGCTGTTCAGCCTGAGCACCATAGGTTTTATACTGGGTAACCACTTTACCAAAGCCGCTAATGTGCTGGTTATTTTGGCCACAGCTCCCCTCATAGCCGCCCTGCTGAGTCGCTTTTTTTTGCAGGAGCGTCTTCCCCTGCGCACCTGGCTTGCCATTGGCGGCTGCATGGCCGGCATTAGCTTGATAGTTCTGGACGACCTGGGATCAGGCTCCTGGTTGGGCAGTGCCTTTGCCTTGCTGGCAGCCCTAGGATTAGCCGGCAACTTCACCCTGGCGCACAGCCAGCCCCACATCGACATGAGCCCCATGCTCGCCCTGAGTGGCATAATTACGGCGGCCCTGGCATTCGGCTGGAGCGGCACCCTAGCCCTGCCCGATGCGGCAAACCTCGGATGGTTGGTGCTATTGTGCTTGGTATTACTGCCCATCGGCTTTACCCTTATTCAGCAAGGCCCGCAATATTTACCCTCAGCAGAAGTCAGCTTGTTACTGTTGCTAGAAACGGTCTTCGGTACCCTCTTGGTCTGGCTGTTTTTGAGCGAGGCACCCAGTGCACAAGGCTTATGGGGCGGAGCCATAGTGCTGAGCGCGCTATTATTAAAGAGCCTACTGGATAAACAAAAATCCAAGCCGCGACTCTGTCGGCGCTAAGCTTTTGCTTAGCAAACGCCCCGCGCATTGGTGCCCTGCCCTAGCTGCTGATGCGCAATGTTTTGCCAGCCGAGCCGGCTGTAGGTAAACTGTCAGCATATTTGTTGTTTGGATTAATGCCTCATGAAACAGTTCGCTGAATTTCTGCCTCTGATCATCTTTTTTGTGGTCTACAAAACCGTCGATATCTATGCGGCAACCGGCGCCCTGATGGCCGCCACCTGTATTCAAATGCTGGTGTTTTGGATCAAGAACAAAAAGTTAGAGAAAATGCACTTGATCACCTTGGTACTGGTGTTATTTTTTGGTGGCCTGACCATCTTTTTCCAGAGTGACGATTTTATAAAATGGAAAGTCACGGCTGTGAATGCGCTGTTTGCCGTCGGTCTCTTGGTGAGCCGTTACGGTTTTCAGAAAAACCTGATCAAACAAATGCTCGGTAAGGAAATGATCTTACCCGATATCATCTGGGATAAGGCTAACATCGCTTGGGCGCTATTTTTTGCCGCCTGTGGCGCCCTCAACGTGTACGTCGCCTTTAATATGTCACAAGAGGTGTGGGTCAATTTTAAGGTCTTTGGCCTGTTAGGCATGACCTTATTATTTACCTTTGCCACCGCCATTTATTTGTATCGTAAGCAGCAAGCGCTGGAAAATAAACCACAAACTTAATATTCACTCCATTAATCAGGCTGCATGCAGCCTTTTTTATTTTTTATGCAACTCAAGCAACTCATGCAATAAGGACTCTTCATGTGGTATGTGATTTTTGCCCAAGACAATCCCAATAGTCTGTCCCTTCGCCAAAGTGCTCGCCCTGCTCATTTAGGTCGCTTACAGGCGTTGGCCGCCGAAGGTCGCTTACTGGTAGCCGGCCCTAACCCTGCCATAGATGCGGAAGACCCAGCAGAAGCGGGCTTTACTGGTAGCACAGTGATTGCCGAGTTTAGCTCACTGGACGCCGCACAAGCATGGGCTGATGCAGACCCTTACGTGGCAGCAGGCGTGTATGCCTCCGTTATCGTCAAGCCGTTCAAAAAAGTGCTGCCATAATAAAATATTATTTCATCATTAATATTAAAAAATAACCGGCTTAGGCCGGTTATTTATTTTTTCACGCTTGCCTTTTTTATTGCTCATCACTCTTTATGTTTATTTATTGGCCAAATGTGAGTTTATGAGCAAGGCTTTAAGATGTCCAAAGGACGACATCTAACTGACTTTCATCAAGGAGTGATGAACATGAAGATGAATAAAATACTGATGGCAAGTATGTTAACGGGACTCTTGACCCTATCCAGCCCCGCCCTCGCTCAAGACCAGCCAAGCGAATCGGCACCCAGTGCCGTGGTAACGAGCATTAACATCAACACCGCCAGTGCCGAGCAGCTCACCCTACTCAGCGGCATAGGCACAGCTAAGGCCACGGCAATCGTCGCCTACCGAGAACAACACGGTCCTTTTGGCTCAGTGGATGACTTAACGAAAGTCAGTGGCATAGGTGCCGCTACCATAGAAAAGAACCGTCACTTACTAACGGAATAAGTCAATTTTATCATTAGGAGACTTATGTCGATAAAAAGACAAGGTGCAGTAAAAGCTACCCGCTCATTGTCTTAGCCCTCTCTTATATGGTGGAGAGGGCTGTGATTGGTTATGATACACAACCCTTATTTTATTAGATGATGTCTATGCCTTCCAGTCAGTCTGAGCACACTTCTTATATACACAATCCGGTTAAAGCTGCGTTACCAACGGCGATCCGCAAAGCGGTGATCCCAGTGGCAGGCCTTGGCACTCGTATGTTGCCGGCCACCAAGGCTATTCCTAAAGAAATGCTACCGGTAGTAGACAAACCTTTGATCCAATATGTGGTTAATGAAGCGGTACGTGCGGGCATTAAAGAAATTATCCTCGTTACCCATGCCAGTAAAAACTCCATTGAAAACCATTTTGATACCAGTTTTGAATTAGAAGCCACGCTTGAAAAGCGCGTAAAACGCCAGCTACTAGAAGAAGTAAAACGCATTTGCCCGCCCGATGTGACCATTATGCAAGTACGCCAGGGCGAAGCAAAAGGCTTAGGCCATGCTATTTTGTGCGCACGACCGCTAGTGGGCGATGCGCCTTTTGCCGTTTTGCTGCCCGATGTATTGATCGATGATGCCAGTTGCGATTTAGCCAAAGATAACCTGGCCGCCATGATCCAAGCTTTTAGTGACACGGGTCATAGCCAGATTTTGGTGGAGCCGGTGGCAGAGCAGCACGTGGATCAGTTTGGTATTGTGGATATTGGCGACAGCAAATTGGCTCAAGGTGAGTCTGCGGCCATTGAAGCCATGGTCGAAAAGCCTGCTCGCGAAGAAGCGCCCTCAAATTTAGCCGTCGTCGGCCGTTATGTGTTGTCCGCCAATATTTGGCCGCTACTCAGTAAAACGCCGCTGGGTAAAGGTGATGAAATTCAACTGACCGACTCCATTGCCATGCTGATGGAGCAAGAGGCAGTGGATGCGCATCACATCACAGGAAAAAGTCATGACTGTGGTAATAAACTGGGGCTAATGATGGCCAACATCGAGTATGGTTTACGCCACCCCGAGCTTGGCAAAGACTTAAGCCGCTACTTAAAACAGCTTAAATTTTAAGCCGCTCACTTAATTGGCGCAGTTATGGCGGGCGGTGACCTGTATTTCACCGCCAAATCCGCCCTGCACGCGCAGTGCAAAAGGCAGCCCACAAGGGTAACTCAGTGGGCTCGCTGTCACGTTTTTTATCCCTAATGTGCCGACATTACACAGTCTTAGCCATTCATTGCCTTGCATGCCGCCATTGGCGAGCTGCACCTCACATCCCTTAGCTTGCAGCCGAAATAACGCCAGATTAACCTGACAGGCCAAGCCTGCATTTAACAACAGCTGGTTAATATATTCCAAAGTTTTGGCTGGGTTATTGAGCAAGGCGCAGGGGCTATTTTGGTATTGGCGCAGCGGTTCATGCAACACCAGCGCCAACAGGGTCATGAGTACTGGGCTGTTTTTATCTAGCGGATTAAATTCCGCCAGTAATAACAGCATATCTTGCTCTAATTCAATGTAATCGGTGAGCAACCAAGGTGAGCTTTGACGATAGCTTAATAGCCACTTTCCTACATTGCGCTCAGGTAACTGCTGCCATGATTGACATAAGCGACTCGCGGCTATGTCATGCTGACTAAAGTAGCTAACATGCTCATTTAGCTCTTGGCATAACAGGGGTAAGTCAGGCTCAAGACAGCCAATAATGGCTGCTTCTACAGCACGCCAATGGCGTATCGGTTTGATAAGGTAATCTTCTGCTCCCGCCCGTAACGCCTGTGCTACCACCGACAGTTTTTTTTGGCTGGAGATGGCGATAATAGGCAGACTCGGCAGTTGGCGTTTTAACTGACCGATAAGTGGAATGCCTGATTCTTTCTCCAACAATAAGTCTGTTATTACTACGTCTGGCCGATAAGCAATGGCTTGATTTAAGCCCTCAATGGCAGTATCTGCCTCCAGCACTCTTGCTCCCCATAGCTCAAGGTAAGCAACCATTAACTGGCGAAATACGGTGTCGTCCTCGATCACTAAAAGAAGCGGTGAGCCATGAAACATCAGCTTTAGCACTCAGGTTATGGGTTATACTCTGAGCCTAGTTTATTTTTGAGTGCTGCAGCAGATTTTGTTCAGCAACTTTGCGCAGGCTTTTTGTTAAGCTGTTTTTTGTTAGTCTTGCTTTAGACCTTTTTCAGTAGGTCTCTTTTTTAAGCACGCTTTTTATTGCTTATCCATTTTTCATTTGGTACATCTTTATTTGGTAAAAGTGGCACAATGACACCGGCAGAATACCAAGCACTCACCTCCCCGTCGCTCTCGCACCCTGCTCGCAGCTTATATCAGCTCTATCTACAGCATCAGGCGCTGGGCGATAAGACGCAGCCACTGGACTATCCTTTGCTCGGCAAGGCATTAACCGTGCAAGGCCAAGGTGAATACCATTATCGGGTGACGCCAGCGACGCTTAGCGGGCTAGTGGAAGAGTTAGTGGCAGTGGGCTTACTTAGCTTGCATCATAATCCGCACCCACAGCATTTTCATGGCGCCGTATTCTCATTGCCGCTTAAGCACTTGCAGGGCTTAGCACCTTTGCCATCACGCCAGTTTGCCATGCATCCCGACTGGCGGCCTGATCAACAGTTTTCCGGTTTGGCTCGCTTATGTGGTTTACTGGATAGCACGATTGACGAGATCGAGCTGGGCGAGTTTATTGCTTATTGGTTAGGCCGACCGGAAGTATTTGAGAACCAGCATCAGTGGATGCTGAAATTAGTGCGTAAACTTAAGAATCAACGCAGCATTAAACGCGCGCCCGCTCCCTCAGTCGACAGCGGCTACCAGCAGCTGCCAGCAAAAATTGAAACCGGCCCCAGCAAGCGGGCTCAACAAATGATGGCCGAGGCCCAACGCCTAAAAGCCACGAACCAGGGAGACTGCGAGTCTGATGAAGAAAACAGCTGAAGAAATTGCCGCCGACCTGAATGATATTGCGCGTCGCCGCCGTCGCCCTAGGCCGCAAAAAGATTTATCGCCCACGGCTAAACCCGGCGAGGCCAAGCAGGTATTAAACCGCTTACAACAATTGCGCGCCGGCGGTACCTTGCCCAGTTATGATTACTTAGAATTGAAGCGTCAGTATGAGCAGCAGGCCAATAAAGATGTGCAACAAGCACAAGCACAAGCCAAGCAAAAGCGCACCGAGCGCTTATTAGCCCAGGCGGATCTTAATCCGGAATGGGTGTTTGCTAACATGGACCGCGAAGACCCCGTGTTAGGCCATCACATTGATATGGCCCATCACTTCATTAATGCCTTCGATCATTGGCAAGAAAAAGGCGGTGCCGCCATTTTAATTTACGGCGATTTTGGCACCGGAAAATCAACATTGGCAGGCTCCATTGCTCACGACCTTATTTATCAGCATCAAAAGTCGGTTATTTTTCAGCAATGGGCATCGGTGGTAGACCGTTTGTTTTTTGGCGTGATTGAAGATCAAGAAAGTCGTAATCTCTATCGACGTGCTCTCGAAGAGGTGGATCTATTAATCCTCGATGAAGTGGCGGCCAACCGGGCTCGGCTAGCAGAAAGTCAGTCGAGCTTTTTAGGGCATCTATTGCGTCGACGTCGTAACTTAGGGAAAAGCGTGATCATTATTACCAACCACGATCCACAAGCGTTACACAGAGCCGTCGGGGATTTTTGTTTTGAGGCCATCAAAGCTTTTCATCCGGTGGATGTTGCCCTGCATGGCCCAAGCCGACGCCCCGACATTGGCGATTATCGCAGCTGATAACAAAAAAGGGGGAACAGAGAAAAGAAAGTCGCTATTTTTAGCTGGGCGCCGAGCACTCGGCGCTATTTTATTTAGAAGCGCAAATAAAGCAGCGCTAATAGTCCCGCGCCCAAGATAAACTTATTGCGTACTTTATGGGGCATATTGGCTAAGCGCCACAGCAGCCCAGCCTTGGGTAAACTACTGACGATACCCCAAATATCATGCCCCGATGGCTCTTGTTGGCGACGCATTTGGTTACTCAATAACTTTAAGCGCAAGGCCTCGGCTTTGAGTTGCAGTAATTTTTGTTCTTCTTGCAAAGAAGGATGCATGGCTTACTCCTTTAAAGACCAATCGGTCATGGTCTTTTTGCCTTGTACGTAGGCTACATCTTCTTGTAGGTCTTGCAGCGTGTCGGCGAAAAACCGTCTTTGGTGCGCCAGATTATGCGCTATGCTCCAAAATATGCTCAGCATAATAATAAATAATAGTGCCGCTAAGCCAAAGAACACCCAAACTTTTTGTTGTGGGCTTAACACCACATTTAGCCCAAATAACAAACTAATATAAGCCATAAAAAACAGCATAATGGCACCCAACGCCAGTATACCTAACCGCACCATGCGCTCTTTTTGCGCCACAAACTCAATACGAGCTAATTTGAAGCGCACAAATAAGAGTTCGGTCGCAGTCTGTACTAGCTCCTTTAACGAATTGATTTGGCCGCTCATCAATATACCGCCCTATGCATGGCTTGCCCTCGAACACCCCGGCTAGGGTTACTCAAGGGCAAGTGAAGCTGTTTTACTTATTTTAACAATCAAGCTAGACAATCAAGCCTAATAGATGGCCTGACATAAGCTTAATAGTGAGCTATTGTTAACGACCACAACGGCTTAGGAATGCACCGAACAACAATCCGGCGACTGCGGCCACGCCCATCGCATGGTAGGGTTTTTCATGCACCCAATCATTGGTACTAGAGGCGGCTTCACGGGTTTTTTCAACCACTGTGCTTTCAAGCTGTGCATATTGCTCTTGAGCTTTGGTTAGCTGAGCTTTTAATTTTTCTTTTAAAATCTTGCCCTCTTGAGTGCCATCGTCTACTGCAGCCTTATATAACACTTCAGCATCTTTTAGCACTTGCTTGACGTCATCCATTAATACCGCTCTTTCTGTTTCATATCTCTGGCTCATAGGGCCTCCTGATGGTGAAGAGTAAAAATCAGTTTTAATAAAAAGTGTCGCTCATTTACCTTATCCACTAACGGCAATATTTGCCAGCTTGGTAATGAAATTATTATTTCGCTAAGACTATTTCTGTCATCACGATGATTATTCTAGCCGTATAATGAAAAAAGGCTAACTTGAGTTAGCCTTTTTAACACATTCGTTAATCTTAGAAGCGAGCGTCTACACCTAACATCCAACCGTCAGACTCAAACTTTAAATCATTGTTAGCCAACGCATTATCGAAAGTCACATTGGTCATGGTGTAACCGACGCGCACACCTAGCTCTATGGGTAATTCAATCGCCCAGCGCACGCCAACGCGGGCTTCTTCACCGCTCACATCTTCCCAGCCAAATACTTTAGCGTCAGCAAACACCGAGAAGTTTGTCACTGGCAGCATCACTTCTGTTGCCACATACGCGTGCGGACTACCTTGACTGCTAACACTGCCACCCACTTGGATATCTGAGTAACGGCTATAACCGGCGCCCACATCCAATGACAGCAAGCTATTATCCAGTAACTCATAATAAGCAGTGGCAGAGAATTGATCGAAACCAACGGTGCTAGAGCCATGAGTGGAATACTCCACTAATGCATTAGGGATCAAGGGAATAAAGTGCTCAAACGCCGCGTAAGCATGGTAGTTATCTTGATGCTCATTGGCAGAAAAGCCATTCACGTCTAGATCGGAATACACATAGTCCACGCCCACTTTTGCGCCAAACACATCCGCGGCCACAGGAGCAGAAACAGCAAGTACAGCAGCACAGCCCAAAAAGACAGATTTTTTCACTAAATTATCCTCAGAAATAATTAGCACTCGATATTAAATGCGAAAGGACTCATAAATTTCTGGTATTGCAGCACAAAAGGCTATCGACACCAAGCTTATTGCGGTATTTCGACGCCACAACTCGCCCAAAGTGGGTGCCACAGATTTAGCAGTAAACCAAATCCCACGCGAGCGTGGGAATATTTAAGGTGAGCTTTGCGCTTACCTAAGCTGATTATTGATAGGCGTCTAACGGTAAGCAGCTGCAGAATAAATTGCGATCCCCATACACATCATCGATACGATTAACGCTTGGCCAAAACTTGGCTCGCCGTACTTCTGGAGTAGGAAAAGCGGCTTGCTCGCGACTATAAGCGTGCTGCCAGTCAGCAACCAGCACATCGTCTTGGGTATGCGGCGCATGCACTAAGGGATTGTCAGCCAAGGTCCAGTGCCCCGTTTCGACGTGGCGAATTTCTTGGCGAATGTGCTTCATGGCAGCAATAAAGCGGTCAATCTCGGTTTTAGACTCTGACTCGGTCGGCTCTATCATTAGGGTGCCCGCCACCGGAAAGCTCATGGTCGGCGCATGAAAGCCAAAGTCGTTTAAGCGCTTGGCAATATCCAACTCACTGATCCCACTGCTGGCTTTTAAGGGCCGCACATCCACTATGCACTCGTGGGCCACTCTATTATTACGCCCCGCATAGAGAATGGAATAATCCTCGGCTAAGCAGGTCATTAAGTAGTTGGCGTTCAGAATGGCCAATTGTGAGGCGCGCTTTAGGCCCTCATCACCGAGCAAGGCCATGTACATCCAGCTAATAGTCAAGATGCTGGCCGAGCCAAAGGGTGCTGCGGACACGGCGCCATTATCACGGCTCACAGCCGCGGTTTTTATCACCGCATGGCCAGCAACAAAGGGGGCTAAATGCGCCTTAACGCCAATCGGCCCCATACCAGGACCACCGCCACCATGGGGAATGGCAAAGGTTTTGTGCAGATTAAGGTGCGAGACATCGGCACCAATAAAACCCGGTGAAGTCAGGCCCACTTGCGCGTTCATATTGGCGCCATCCATATACACTTGGCCGCCATGCTGATGAATAAGCGCACATATTTCACGAATGTTTTCTTCGTATACGCCGTGCGTCGAGGGATAGGTGATCATGATGCAAGATAACTGCTCACCCGCCTCCTTAACCTTGGCTTTGAGATCGCTCAAGTCCACGTTGCCTTGTTTATCACAGGCCACCACTATTACTTTCATGTTGGCCATTTGCGCGGACGCGGGGTTAGTGCCGTGCGCCGAGCTTGGGATCAAGCAAATATCGCGCTCTGCCTCGCCCTGAGACGCATGGTATTTCTTAATCGCTAACAGACCTGCATATTCCCCTTGCGCGCCTGAGTTGGGTTGCAGGCACACCGCATCGTAACCGGTGATGTTTGCTAGCCACTCACTGAGCTCACTCAAGATCTGCTGATACCCTTGGGTTTGATTTAAGGGCGCAAACGGATGTAACTGATTAAGCTCAGGCCATCCAATGGGCACCATTTCTGCGGTGGCATTGAGCTTCATGGTGCAGGAGCCGAGCGCTATCATGCTGGTGTTGAGCGCCATGTCTTTCATTTCCAGCTCGTGGATATAGCGCAACATCTCAGTTTCCGAGTGATAACGATTAAACACCGGGTGACTTAAAATGGCGCTAGTGCGCTGCAGCTCAGCAGGGATAGCAGAGCTTGGGCTGCTCGATATTTGGCTATCTAGTTCGGTGATATCAAGCTCGTGCCCTTCCCCTAAAAAGATCGTAAATAGCGCCAGCACCTCTTCGCGCGTCGTCGTTTCTGACAGCGACACCCCAAGAGAGGCATCTAAGTCGGTGCGCAAGTTCACGCCAGCGGCCTCGGCCCGCCCTATGATGGCGTCTTTTTCAGCCTTCGTCGTTAATATGGTCAGCGTATCAAACCACGTATCGTGTTTCAGGGTGAGCCCCTGCTGCGTTAAGCCCAGCGCTAAAATACAGGTCAATCGATGTACGCGCTCGGCAATGCGCCTTAGGCCTTTTGGCCCATGATAGACCGCATAAAAACTCGACATATTGGCCAGCAACACTTGAGCGGTACAAATATTAGAATTGGCCTTTTCGCGGCGAATATGTTGCTCACGGGTTTGCATCGCCATGCGCAGCGCCGGTTTACCTCGACTGTCTTTGGACACGCCAATAATGCGCCCCGGTAACGAACGCTTGTACTGATCGCGAGTAGCAAAAAAAGCCGCATGGGGCCCGCCGTAGCCCATGGGCACCCCAAAGCGTTGGGCATTACCGAGCACCACATCGGCCCCTAACTCACCGGGTGGCGTAAGCAACACCAGCGATAGGATATCTGCCGCCACACACGCAATGCCCTGCTTTGCTTGCACATGGCTGATAAACGGACTGAGGTTTTGGATCTCGCCACTAGTAGTAGGATACTGAAAAAGAGCACCAAACACCGACTGCTCCAATACCGCCTCAATGGGTGCCACTAAGATCTCAAAGCCATAATGAGCGGCGCGCTCTTGCACCACATCTATGGTTTGCGGATGCACATCCGCAGCGATAAAGAACAGATTCGAGGTTTTGTTTTTGCTGACCCGCTTCGCTAAGGCCATAGCTTCGGCGGCGGCCGTGGCTTCATCTAGCAAAGAGGCACTGGCTAAGTCTAAGCCCGTGAGGTCTTGAGTTAATTGCTGAAAATTAAGTAACGCTGCTAGTCGCCCTTGGGCAATCTCCGGCTGATACGGCGTATAAGCCGTATACCAACCGGGGTTTTCCAGCACATTACGTTGGATAACCAGTGGCACATGCGTGTCGTGATAGCCCATGCCAATGTAGCTTTTATAGACTCGGTTTTGCTGAGCCAAGGATTTTAAATACGCCAACGCCTCCACCTCGGTGCGGCTATCGCCAATGCCTAACGGCTGCTGATTGATGATATTGCTAGGCAGCGTTTGGGTGATTAAATCATCGAGCGACGCAGCGCCAACCACAGCGAGCATAGCGGCAATATCCCGCTCGTTGGGTCCGATATGGCGGCGAATAAAAGCATTGTGCTGTTCAAGTTCAAACAAAGACGGCTGCATAGCGTTACCTTCCTCTTGACTGTTTAACCAAGACTAGGAGCTCAGACACTTATTTCAACTGATTGGCTATACCACGGACGAGATACGGCCAAGTAATGTGTGGTTCTGGTTATCAAGCACCAAACGGTCGAATGAATTCGACCCTACGCTCAGGATAAACCCACACTCACTATAGGTCCTCATTCACTGGGCCAAAAAAAGCCCCCACAACTGGAGGCTAATGCTTATTCTTCGTCGATGGCACTTTGATAACCGGCGGCGCTGAGTAACTCTTCTAAGTCAGACTCATCAGTGAGCTTCACGCGAAACAGCCAACCGTCACCGTAAGGGTCTGAGTTAATGAGCTCAGGGCTGTCTTCCAGCTCTTCATTGATGGCAATCACTTCCCCACTGACCGGCGCATAAATATCGGAAGCGGCCTTTACCGACTCTACCACGGCGCACTCTTCACTGGCGTCTAAGTTGCGCCCTACTTCAGGTAACTCAACAAACACCATATCACCCAATAAATCTTGGGCGTGCTCAGAAATTCCGATCACCACTTCACCATTTTCTTCTACTCGCACCCACTCGTGGGTAGGGGCATATTTCAGTTCACTGGGGAGATTGCTCATCTGTTGCTTCCTCTTAATACAGATACTTATACTTAAAGTACTTAGGCTTAAAGCACTTAGGTTTAAAATACTTAGCTTTAACGTACACCAGTTTAAAACAATTAAACTTAATTTAACTAAATAGTATCAACCACTTTACCAAACCGTACGAAAGGCGGCTTGACCACTGCCACCGGCTGCCATTTGTTACGCATCTCAACTTGCGCTTCATGACCAATGGGCCCTGAGACTCGCGCCAAGGCAATACTGTGGCCCAGTGTAGGAGAAAAACTGCCGGAGGTAATAACGCCCTCTTGCATTTGCCCTGTCTCATCTGCAAAGCGCACGGCAGCACCGGTGCGCAGCACGCCCTTTTCTTTCAACATCAGCCCCACTAACTTAGGGTGCTGGGCGGCGACTTTTTGCGCCGTAATGGCGGCTCGGCCAATAAATTCACGCTCCACCGGCTCCCAAGCCACCGTCCAGCCCATGTTGGCTTCAAGCGGTGTGACTGACTCATCCATATCTTGGCCATATAAGTTCATGCCCGCTTCTAGGCGCAGCGTATCTCGCGCACCTAAGCCGCAAGGTTTAACGCCCACCGCTAACAAAGCATCCCAGAGCGCAGCGGCGTGGCTATCCTGCACGATAATTTCATAGCCTTCTTCACCTGTGTAGCCAGTGGTGGCAATAAATAAGTCACCGCTTTGTACGCCATAAAAAGGCTTTGCCCCAACAATAGCGGCATTTTGTTCATCGTTAAATACCTGACTGGCCTTAGCCTTAGCCGTTGGCCCTTGCACGGCTATCATGGCCAGCTCGGGGCGCGCTTTCACCGCGACGTCAAAGCTTGCTGCTTGTTGCTCAATCCAAGCTAAGTCTTTATCGCGAGTGGCGGAGTTTGCGATCAGGCGATAGTAATCATCGGCAAAATAATAGGTGATCAAGTCGTCAAGCACCCCGCCCTGCTCATTTAACATGGCACTGTAGATGGCTCGGCCCGGCTCAGTAATGCGCGCCACATCATTGGCTAACAATCGCTGTAAAAACGGCTTAGCCTCGTGGCCAGTAATATCAATGATGGTCATATGAGAAACATCAAACATGCCGGCGCTGGTGCGCACTATATGATGCTCTTCTAGCTGAGAGGCATACTGAATGGGCATTTCCCAACCGTGAAAATCCACCATTTTGGCGCCGGCGGCCAGATGTTGTGGATACAAAGCTGTGTGCTGAGTCATCACTGCGCTTCCTTTTTCTTGGGGCCGGCTTAATAAGCGAACATCTGCTGTTTAATCACCGCTTTAACAGCATCATATTCGGTTATACGCCAGCCCAAGTGGATAAAACCGCTCCGATGGTAAACCACCGGCTTGATTTGGCTTTGATTACTAGGGTCTGTTGACGAGAAAAGAATAGACGATAATTTTTAATGTGCAGTTAACGGCTCGATTCTTTAGGACAAATAGGTGGCTGTAGCAGCCGATGTGAATTATAGGTTATGTGGCGCACTGCCAGCCGCGTTAAGCCATTAACGGTGTTGTGTTGTAGGAGACTCAGGCAATACCGCATCTGGGCGAGACAATTGGGGCTGTAAGCCGCCGGTGCCCAGCGCATGGGCGGCTAACTGTCGCTTAAGCGGAGTCAACTTGTCCGTCAGATTAAGCCCTAACCCGCGCAAGCGCCGTAATAAGGGATGGCCATTGCCAAACAATCGCTTCAGCCCTTCCATCGCCGCCAATAAGGTCACGGCTTCGGCTTTGCGCCAACGCTCAAAGGCTTTCAGCTCGCTATGTGCACCTATGTCACGACCTTGTTGCTGTAACTCAGCCAAGGTTTGGGCCAAGGCGGCCGCATCTTGTAAACCTAAATTCACACCTTGCCCCGCTAAGGGGTGCACCGTATGCGCCGCATCACCAATCAATACCCAACGTGGGCCACAAAACTGCTGGCTATAACGGGCTTTCAGCGGAATGGCCATGCGCGGTCCCAGTACTTGGCAAGGGCCTAAGCGAAAATCAAAGGCATGCCCGACTGCCTGATTAAAGTCGGCGTCTGATAAGGCTAAGCGCGCGCGAGCCTGCTCGGGTGGGCACGACCACACAATAGAGCATTGGTACGCATCGGCCAGCGGTAAAAACGCCAAAATATCGTTACCACGAAAGATTTGCCGTGCGGTTTGTTGATGGGGTTCAGTGGTCTGTACGGTGGCCACTAATGCATGGTGATCGTAGTCCCACTCCACCATGCCCGGCTGCAACTGGTCGCGCAGCCAAGAGCGCGCGCCATCAGCCCCCACCAGCAAGCGCCCCGTAATGGGCACTCCATTATCAAGCAACACGAAGGCCCCCTGCTCACTTACCGATACCGTATTGGCACGCGCCGCATAAAACTCAATATGCGGGCTGCGCCGCACCCGAGCGAGTAGGCTCAGTTGCAGCAGGCGGTTTTCAACAATGTGCCCTAAATGAGGCTGATGCATCAGGCTGGCTGAAAACTCAATCTGCGCCGCTGTGTCTGCCTCCCACACTTGCATTGCGGTATAAGGACCTAAGCGGCGGGTGTCACTGGGCCACGCTTGCAGACGAGTGAGCAAGGTTTGTGAGGCCAGATTGATGGCGCTCACGCGGTTTTCTGGAATATCCGGCAACTGCTCGGCAGGCAGCTGGCTTTCTATGACCGCCACCTTTAAGCCGCTGTGCTCTAAGGCCAAGGCTTGCGTTAAGCCCACTATGCCACCGCCAATTATGATCACATCTGTTGCTTGCATGCGGTTACCTCTTGCCCATGGCCCGCCAGGCCAATTTACTTTTCAAGGAAGTGCAGGCTGCGATGGTCATCAACCCCAGATTACGGCCCGTTGCTAACAAGGGATCCGTATTTGAAAACAATAACGCCAACGCCGAGGTCATGCCCACCAGCTCCGCTTGATCCGCTAATCGCGACTGGCCATAACCACTGAGCACGGCATGCGCCCCTAAGTCGCTCACTCGATCCCCCTGAGACACCTCTTGTTGCAGGGCGACAATTAAGGCCGCCACGTCTCGCAAGCCAAGATTAAAACCCTGCCCAGCAATGGGATGTAATAAATGCGCCGCATTGCCGACCAGCACTACTCTGTGATGCCAAGGGCGACGCACTTCATTAAGATGCAGCGGATAACAACTGCGCTGACCACTGCGGGTAATTTTGCCTAAACGATAACCAAACTCTTGCTGCAGGGCCGACATAAAACCCGGCTCGTCTAAGCTCATCAGCTCGCGCGCGCGCGCTGGCGACACACACCACACCAGTGAACTGCGCCCAGCACTCATCGGCAATAAGGCCAGCGGACCTTGAGCCGTAAAACGCTCAAACGCGCGACCTTGATGAGGCAGCTGGGTTTGCACATTGGCAATAATGGCACTTTGTTGGTAATCAAACTGGCGCCGCTCTAGCTTAAGCTGGCCGGCAATCACGGAGTGGCTGCCATCGGCGCCCACCAATAACTGAGTGCTTAGCTCTCGGCCATCTTGCAGCGTCAGTTGCAAGAGGCTGGTGTGCTGCTGCCAGGTGTGGACTTTTGCGGGGCACAACAAGTCGATGTGCGGATTATTTTGCAGCTGCTGGTATAAGCGCAGGCCCACCGGGTGTAGCTCTACCACATAACCTAAAGCAGGCAGTCGATAATCGGCGGCGCTAAGATTCAATTGCCCCAGGTGACCTTGATCCGTGACCTGAATAGCATTGATAGGAGTGGCCAAATCATCCAGTAACGACCATAAGCCTAACTGCTCTAATAGCTCACGGCTGTGACCGGCCAGCGCAATGCTGCGGGCATCAAAACCCGAATGTTGATCAAGGCTCGGACTGGCGTGCTCAATCACAGCGATGCGCAGTGGCTGGCCGCAGGCTCGGCTAAGTTTGCTTAACCCTAACGCCAATACGGCACCGGCCATACCGCCGCCGTTAATTACCACATCATAATGAGTCATTAGGCTAGACTATGGTTAATGAGTGAATGGTTGATGCGCGAATGCTTGCTTAATCAATGATTGCTTAATGGATTGTTGGTCGCTTCGCTTGAGACTGGCCGTTGCCAAATTCTTCAAATGCGAGGATAGCGCCCAACTTTAAATGTTCGTACAGCACCACAAACGCGGTTTCGCTTTCTTCATCTTCTTGGTCAAAGTCGCTGGAAACTTGAGTAATGCTGCTAATGTCTTGGATCATTTCCTGCAATTCATCTGAGGCTTTATTCAGTTCTTGCTGCACGACACCAAAACCGGCTAAGAAAGCCGCAGACCATTCCATCATAGCGTCAAGGCGCTCATCGAGTGACTCTTCATCGCTGGGCAGTAGTAACTCAAAATGAGTTTGATTAAGCAGTTCGTCAGCAACACGAGAAAATAATAAGTTAACGGCTTTTTGCACTTCACTCGGCAGTGCAAAGTCATCGTTGAGTAGGCCATTGAAGTGTTGCTGCCAACGAATGTCGGTTTGCGCAAGACCACCGCAAATCAAGCCACAAACAACGCCATGGACTTCGGCGGCGGTCACCACCATGTTGTGATGCTCTAATAAAGTGGTGAAAGCGTCGTAGTTGAGTCGGGCTTTGTCGTTCATCATTTACTCAATTGGTGAAAAAGTGGGAAATATTGGTCCAGATCCTAGCATTCTGATCCCACTCAAGCCAGCCACCACTTGAAACTTCTGGTGTGGCGCTATATAGTCGCCAGAATTTCATCGCCTTCTGCAAATAGCCATCTGAGGATTACATGACCACAGCGGCAATAATAGATATTGTTATTCTGGGGCGACCTTATAAGGTTGCCTGTCCTGCTGGGCAAGAAGTTGCATTGCAGCGGGCAGCCGAGACGCTTAATGAGCGAATTCGTAATTTTAAGCAAAGCGGCAAGGCGGGCTCTAACGAGCAAATCGCCATCATGCTTGCCTTAAACATCAGCCATGAGCTGGAGCTTGAAAAAGATAAAAACTACCAATATGCTGACGCCATGGACAAGCGCATTAAGATGCTGCAGCATACTATCGAAGAAGCCTTGGCCAACAAAGTGGGTTAACACCACAAGAAAGGAGGCTAAGATTAAAGGTAAAATAAATTGTTTCACTAGGGTCGAAATCAGATTTTAATACTGGTATTCTGCTCCTAGATTACTAAAAAGTTTCGCTTTCCCTGGGGTGTTTGTCAGTAGGGTGACGTCCCTGAGCCGATATTAACAAAAAAGGAAAGCCGTGTTGTTTACTATTGTGCATGCTCGGCCCGACCGAGAAGCCTGCGGTAGATACCGGAGTTCCGCCTTGAACCTCTCGGTTCAAGGACTCACACCCGCAACGGCACCTTGGGGATCCTAAATTTAGCCACTGACTTTCTACAATTTTAGTCAGCTCTGGCCTCCCTCCCCTGTAAATCCTGTTATAATTAACGCGTTTTCTTAAAGATCCTACTAACAGGTTATTCACGCATGACAGAACAACTCAATAACCCCCTGCACGGCCTCACGCTTAAAACCATCGTCACTGAACTGGTTGAACGTTTAGGCTGGCAAGAGTTGGCGCGGCGCGTCAATATCAACTGCTTTAAAAGTGATCCCAGCATTAAATCTAGCCTCACCTTCTTGCGGCGCACTCCTTGGGCACGCACTGAGGTGGAAGCGCTCTATATTGAGCTCATTACGGGCCCTTGGGGAAAACCTAAGCTTTAAGTTGCAAGCTCGCAGCAAACGCTGCGCGGCCATAAGGGGTTAATAAGTGAGTGAAAGACGTCAAATTCGCCAAGCAGTACGCCACGCTCGACGCCAGTTAACTCAGGCCGAGCAAACTTGCGCTGCCCATCAGCTAGTACACCAAGTGGCGAAGGCACCGCACTTAGCGCAGGCCAAGGCGGTGGCCTTATATCTGGCCAATGACGGTGAGCTGGATCCCTTGCCATTAATTAACTGGTATTGGGCGCAAGGTTGCCAGGTGTGTCTGCCAGTGCTGCACCCGTTTTGCGCAGGCCATTTGTTATTTCTAGGCTATCAGCCCGATACTCCCATGCACGTTAATGTCTTAGGTATCCTTGAGCCTCAGCTAGATATTCGCTTAATAGTGCCCAAGCAGCAGCTAGATATTATCTATACACCCTTGGTCGCCTTCGATGCTCAGGGTAATCGCTTGGGCATGGGTGGCGGTTTTTATGACCGCACGCTCAGTCAGACTTCCAACTTAGGCCCCCAGCCTGTGGGGTTAGCTCACGACTGCCAACAAGTGACCGCCCTGCCCATTGCCAGTTGGGATGTGCCCTTGCCTGAGTTATTGACGCCGACCGAGCATTTTCGCTGGTGAAAACGTGACCACATAAACTAAGGCGCAAAGCGGGAGGCAAGCCAACTTGGGTTTGCTATCATACGCCCTCATATTTCTCACTCGAGTGCCGCGGGCCTTACGCTGGGCGCTGGTTTTAATTTAACAAGAAGCCATTTAATGACACAAGATGAAATGAAAAAAGCCGCCGCCTGGGCTGCACTGGATTACGTGACGCCTGGCAGTATCGTGGGTGTGGGCACTGGCTCTACCGTAAACCACTTTATTGATGCGCTCGGCTCTATCAAAGATCAAATCAAGGGCGCCGTTTCTAGCTCAGAAGCCTCAACGGTTCGACTGCAAGAGCTGGGCATTGAAGTATTTGATCTCAACGACATCAGCGAATTTGATGTCTATGTAGACGGTGCCGATGAAATAGATACCAGCATGGCCATGATCAAAGGCGGCGGTGCGGCATTAACGCGAGAAAAAATCGTGGCCGCCGTGGCCAAGCGCTTCGTGTGTATCGTCGATGAGACTAAAACCGTAGAAGTGATGGGTAAGTTTCCGCTGCCAGTAGAAGTGATCCCCATGGCGCGTGCTTATGTGGCACGCGAGCTGGCAAAGCTTGGCGGCACACCTGTGTATCGTGAAGGTGTGGTAACCGACAACGGCAACCACATTCTCGACGTGCAGAATTTAAGCATTACCACACCCCGCGAGTTAGAAGCCCAGATCAACGCCATAGTGGGCGTGGTGACCAATGGCCTGTTCGCTCAGCGCGGCGCCGATGTGTTAGTGATCGGTATTCCCGATGGTGTGAAGAAATACACAGCTTAAGCACCAATAACAGTGGTAAATAGCACGGCGATGAATTTAAGTGCCGCGCTAAGCCATAGATAAAATCCTCTTTAGTACACTCTCTGTTACGAAAATCGCGAAACAAAACGACATATTGCACGATTGTAGTCGCGTGCTTTAGGCGCGAAAACCTGTGCAGCAGGTTCTGATGCACAGGTCCTTTCCTTCATCGCCTTGTTTCAAGGTTTAACTCTATTGTGCTTTGGTCTCTATTATCGGCTTGCATGTTCTTCCTAGTAAGCAGCCGTTAAAAAAGCAGCTCTAATATCATAGGTAACACCAACACTCACACTAACAGCGCCGCCGCTTTGATGAGCGCATAACAGTTGCTGCCCACTTTTAAATCCAACTGAGCAACAGAATAAGCAGAGAGCTGCGCCGGTATTTGCTCTCCGCCCCTTAAACTTAAACGCAACAGCATCCGCCCTTGGCCCGTGTCTATCATGCTCACCACTTGAGCGGGTAACTGATTAACGATAGAAATGCCGGTCACCGGCGCTAACGCCACGCTGACATCACTGGCTAAAATACGCAGCCGCCCCGCACCAATTACAGCTCCATCATGGCCAGTCAGCCAGATCCGCCCCGCCCCTGCATCACTTAACTCATCAACATCGGTCTCATCATTACCTGTCCCATAATCAAAAGGCACGCGGCCATCGGGTAGGCTTGGGCGCAATTGCCCACTAATAATGCCCGCGACTTCATCATCTTTGTATAACAGGCTGTGAGGGCGAGCCAGCGCTTGCTGTAAGCTGTCGTTATGCTTTATTTGGCCTTGATCCATTAATAACACCCGATCCGCTAAGCGCTCCACTTCTTCAGGTGCATGGGTCACGTAAAATACCGGCACCTTTGCTTGAGCCGATAAATGCTCTAACAAGGGCAGTATTTCGCGTTTCGCTTTACCATCCAATGCAGACAGCGGTTCATCCAGTAATAACAACTCAGGGCTACTCAATAAAGCGCGGCCAATGGCAACCCGCTGGCGTTGACCGCCGGATAATTCAGCGGCCCCTTGAGCGAGTAACGGCGTTAAGCCCAGCCAGTCGATAATTTGCTCTTTATCATCGCGCCGCAGTGCCTGGGGTAAGCGGCGCCAGCCATATTCTAAATTGCGCTGTACCGACAAATGGGCAAATAAGCTCGCCTCTTGAAACACATAACCCAAGCGACGTTTGTGAGTCGGGACAAATAATTGTTGATCTTGCCAACATTGTTCGCCGAGCCAAAAGTGTCCTGGGCAGCGCTCAAGGCCCGCCATGGCACGTAACAGCGTGGTTTTTCCACAACCAGAAGGGCCAAATAAGGCGGTCACGCCCTGTGCTGGCAATTCAAAATTTACGTCCAGCGTAAAGCGCGCCCGCTGTACCTTAAACGCCGCCTTAATGGTCATATACGCACCACCGCAAAACGTCGATTAAGCGCATACACCGCCAATAAAATTGTAAACGATAGCACTAATAATAAGCCCGACAATACATGCGCCTGCCCGTATTGCAGGGTTTCTACGTGGTCATAAATGGCGATGGACACTACTTGGGTCACGCCCGGCAGATTGCCGCCTATCATCAATACCACGCCAAACTCCCCCAAGGTGTGGGCAAAACCCAACACAATGGCGGTTAAAAAACCATTCCGCGCTAAGGGCACCACCACCGTAAAAAAGCGGTCCAGCGGCGAGGCTCGCAAGGTGGCCGCCACCTCTAACGGTCGCTGGCCAATGCTAGTAAACGCGCCTTGCAATGGCTGCACCACAAACGGCAACGAGTAAAAAGCAGAGCCGATAACGAGACCGGTAAAACTAAACGCCAGCGTGCCGCCCCCCAAGGCGATGGACGCCTTACCAAAGATGCCATTAGGGCCCAGCGCCAGCAGCAAATAAAAACCCAGCACTACCGGCGGCAATACCAGCGGCAAAGCCACCATGGCTTCGATGGCGGTCTTAAAACGACTTTGGGTCTGGCTCAACCACCAAGCCAGCGGCATGCCAATAATAAGCAGCACCACCACAGTAATGCCGGCCAAGCGCAAGGTGACCAGCAAAGCGGTAATGTCATCTGGAGACAGAGACATCCTTCTTCCTTTTTCTTAACGCCAATATGAAAGCTAAAAACTAAAGAATATTTTTGCCACGCTATACACGGACTAAATATCGGTTCGACCGCTCCCTTACTCTTTAGCCCTTACAAGAAATTCATCTTTAGCTGATAGCTTACCGCTTATGGCTTAACGCTGTCCGAAGGACTGATGCTGTAACCGTAAGACTGGATCACCGCCGCCGCTTCTGGTGAGCGAAGATAATCGAGCAGCTCACGAGCCGGAGCATTATCTTTTAATAATACCGCCTGCTGTACAATAGGGTCGTACATCTCTGTGGGCACTTCCCAATAAGAGCCACCAGTGAAAGCATCATCTTTAAACACTTGTGACTTGGCCACAAAGCCCAGCTGCGCGTTCTCGCTGTACACATACTGGTAGGCTTGGCCTATGTTCTCACCACGTACCATTTTCGGCTGCAGTTGATCCCAAAATCCCAGCTTTTCTAAGGTTTGCTGTGCCGCGCGGCCATAAGGGGCCGTCTTGGGATTAGCGATGGATATATGGCTAAATGCTTGCTTTTTTAGCACGCTCTGAGCTTTATCGGTCTGACCTTTATCAAACTGTCCCTTATCAAATAAGGCCTCATCCGCACTCCACAACACCAAGCTGCCTAGAGCATAAGTGAAACGGGTATCGGCGATGGACACCCCTTCTTCATCCAGCAAAGTCGGCGTCTTTTCATCTGCCGCCAGAAAAACATCATAAGGTGCACCGTTTTTAATCTGCGCATACAGCTTGCCGGTCGCCCCCGAGGATACAGACACTTTATGACCGCTTTGCTTGCCAAACTCTTCACCCAGTTGCTTGATTACATCAGTAAAGTTAGCGGCCACGGCCACGCGAATCTCAGCGGCTGACACGGGTGCCGACAACAATGCTGAACAGCCGAGCGCTATAAATAATAACGATAAACCCGATGCTTTTTTCATCTATTATTCCATCCACTGGTTATATAAAAGAATGCACATCGCTTACACCTTATCGTTATGTAATTATAAACACAACGAAAACAGCTAGTGAGAATGGCCAAGCGAATTATTTGCCGAGCCAACTTCGCTTAACCACAATAGCGCGAGTTACTTTTAAGGATGCATCATGGATCTGCAAATATCATTGACCCTGCACAGCCAGCAACAACTGTTTGTGAACCCCAGACGCATCCGCTTACTCGAGCAAATTCGTGTCCATGGCTCCATTAGCCAAGGCGCTAAGGCCGCAGGCATCAGTTATAAGTCCGCATGGGACGCCATCAAAGACATGAATATCTTGGCCGAGCATCCGGTGCTAAGCAGCGAAACAGGCGGCAAAGGCGGTGGTGGTGCCGCGCTGACGCCATATGGTGAGCGATTATTAAAAATTTACAGTTTGCTCACTCAGATAGAACGCATGGCTGTGGATGCGCTACAAGATGACACCACCTCGCTGGATAGTTTGTTGTCAGTAGTAGCGCGATTTTCCTTACAAACCAGTGCCCGCAATCAATTTTTTGCCAAAGTCAGTGCTCTGGATTTAAGTGATCTGAGTGGTAAAGTCTGCTTAACGCTAGATGGCGACACTTCCTTGTACGCCGACATAACCGCCGCTAGCTGTGCACGTTTAGGATTGGAAGCTAAGAAAGAAGTCTTAGCGCTGATTAAGGCACCATGGGTAAGCCTCACCAAAGACCCCCTTCAAGTCCCTAAAGGCGATAATGTATTGGCAGGCATTATTAGTGAAGTATTAGTCGGCGAGGAGTTTGATGAGGTACTGCTGCAATTAGAGATAGGTGAAGCTTTGTGTGCCCAACTGCCGCACCATAGCGAGCAAACTACAGCTAACCATCAAGCCATAATTTGGCACCCAGGCGATTTAGCCTACGCCCACTTTTCACCGGCTCAGGTGATCTTAGCCACGCTGGGATAAGACAGAGCCAAGCTAAAAAGAACAAAAAAAGCACCGAGCCTTTAGGTTCGGTGCTTTTGATTTAGTTTTGAGCTTAATTTCTAGCTTACAGCTTCAAACTTATCGCTAGTTATTCCAGCATATGCCTGATCACGTAGTGCAAGATGCCGCCGTGCTGGTAGTAGGTCAGCTCATTGCTGGTATCGATACGACACCGCACTTGAGATTCTTGGCTACTGCCATCTGCGCGCTCAATCACCACGGTCAGCGTTTTGCCGGGGCTTAAGTCGTTCAAGCCTTTGATGCTTAACAGCTCATCTCCTTTCAAGCCTAAGCTTTCGGCGGTATCGCTGATAAACTCCAGCGGCACTACGCCCATGCCGATCAGGTTTGAGCGGTGAATGCGTTCATAGGACTCAGCAATTACAGCCCGTACCCCAAGTAACAAGGTTCCTTTTGCTGCCCAATCGCGACTGGAGCCAGTGCCGTATTCTTTACCGGCTACTACCACCAAAGGCACGCCTTCGTCTTGATAGCGTATGGCCGCATCATAAATCGAACACTGCTCATTGCTGGGGTAGTGGCGCGTTTCGCCGCCTTCCACATTTTCTAGCATAAGGTTACGAATACGAATATTGCCAAAGGTGCCGCGCATCATGACTTCGTGGTTACCGCGGCGTGAGCCGTAGGAGTTAAAGTCTTTTTCTTCAATGCCTAAAGATTGCAGATAGTGCCCCGCCGGACTGTCGGCCTTAATGCTGCCTGCCGGTGAGATATGGTCGGTAGTCACAGAGTCACCGAGGATGGCCAGTAATCTCGCCCCCTTAATGTCGGCCACAGGCTCAGGCGTTTTTTCCATGGTTTGGAAAAACGGCGGATGCTGGATATAGCTGGAATCTGCCTGCCAGTTAAAGGTAGCGCTTTGCTCCACTTTAATGGCGCGCCAGTGCTCATCGCCCTCAAAAACCGCCGCATATTCTTTATGGAACATGTCGCTGGTCACTAACTGTACCGCATCGGCAATGGCTTGTTGCGATGGCCAAATATCTTTCAAGTAAATCGGCTGACCTTGCGGGTCCTTACCCAGCGGCTCTGTGGTGATGTCCACATTCATGCTGCCCGCCAGCGCATAGGCGACCACTAACGGCGGCGAGCCCAACCAATTGGATTTCACCAATGGATGAATACGGCCTTCAAAGTTACGGTTGCCCGATAACACTGCTGCCACCGTCATATCATTTTTCTTAATGGCCTCTTCAATCGGATCTGGCAAGGGACCTGAGTTACCAATACAGGTAGTACAACCGTAGCCGACCAAATAGAAACCGAGCTGCTCCAAATAGGGCATCAATCCGGCGGCAATTAAATAATCCGTGACCACCTTGGAGCCAGGGGCTAATGACGTTTTCACCCAAGGAGCCCGCGTTAAGCCTTTTTCTACCGCCGCTTTAGCTAGCAGACCGGCTGCCATCAACACGCTAGGGTTAGAGGTGTTAGTACAAGAGGTAATGGCGGCAATCACTACGGCCCCCTCTTCCAGCTGATAGTTATTACCGTTCATGCAAAATTGAGCGCTGGTTAATGATTGCTCGACCGCCACCGCGGTTTGTCCACCTTCGTTTTCTAAGCGCGTCTTTGACTCTGCGCTGGGCTCAACCCTAAGCTCGCGGCTTAAACTAAACGCCTGCGGCACTTGCGATAATTCGACTCTGTCTTGCGGACGTTTGGGGCCCGCTAAGCAGGCGGTGACCGTGCCCATATCCAGACTCATTGTATCGCTGAATGTTGGCTCGTCACCTGCGTGGCGCCATAAACCTTGCGCCTTGCTGTAAGCTTCAACCAGCTCAACTTGCTCAGCGCTACGACCGGTCAGCGTTAAGTAACGCAGGGTTTCTTCATCCACCGGGAAGAAGCCACAGGTCGCGCCATATTCTGGCGCCATGTTGGCGATGGTCGCCCTATCCGCCAATGGTAGCGTGGCTAAACCATCACCGTAGAACTCCACAAATTTACCCACCACGCCACGATCACGCAGCATTTTTACCACCGTTAAGACTAAGTCGGTGGCGGTAATGCCCTCGCGTAATTGGCCGGTGAGTTTAAAGCCCATTACTTCTGGGATCAGCATAGAAATCGGCTGGCCCAGCATGGCCGCTTCCGCTTCAATGCCGCCCACGCCCCAACCCAGTATGCCGAGGGCGTTAATCATGGTGGTGTGTGAGTCGGTACCCACTAGGGTATCTGGGCACACGACCGTATCTGTGCCGACTTGCTGTTGCCAGACCGTTTGGCCTAAGTATTCGAGGTTAACCTGATGGCAAATACCGGTACCCGGTGGCACCACTTTGAAGTTATCAAAGGTTTGCTGGCCCCAGCGTAAAAAGGCATAACGCTCGCCATTACGCGCCATTTCCATGTCGACGTTGGTGTCAAAAGCCTGATCACTGGCAAAGGCGTCCACCATGACCGAGTGGTCAATCACCAAGTCAACCGCCGACAGCGGATTAACCTGCTCGGCTTTGCCACCTAAACGTTGCACCGCATCGCGCATGGCGGCCAAATCCACCACCGCCGGCACGCCGGTAAAGTCTTGCATTAACACCCGCACCGGGCGAAAGGCAATTTCCCGAGTCGAGCGCGCATCTTTTAGCCACTCATGCATGGCCTCAATATCTTGAGCCGTGACGGTGTCGCTATCTAAGTTGCGTACCAAGTTCTCAGTCAGTACTTTTAAGGATTTGGGTAGCTCAGAAATGGCGTTAGCGTGGTCAAGCTTTGCTAAGCTGTAATAAAGATAAGCATGCTGACCCACAGTCAGCGTGTCTATATAACGTGAGTTAGAAGATGGATTGTTGGATGCAGTTAGATCAGTAGACATCATTTCCTCCTAGCGATGGAAACGGCTAGCGTTAGTAGCTAGCTCTGTATGACACCATTTAGACACAGTCCCGCAGACAATGAAAGCCCAATGCCTGCGGGGATTTGTTATTATGACTAACTTAACCGTAGGCCATTACCGATAAGTTAAGCACCTATTCAATTTTTTTTGTGCCCAGACCGGTTTTTTCTTGATGGCGCTCAGCGCATTGTTAGCGTAAATAGTGCGAATAATTAGTGCAAATAGTAAGAAACAATCAGGATAGTTAACCGGGCCTGCAGTCATAGTTCACCTCACAACGTATAGAGAGCCTCACCACACCCATGAAAATCGCTATTCTGTCTCGCAATGCCTCCCTTTATTCTACCCGTCGCTTACGCGAGGCTGCCGAAGCTCGCGGCCATGAGGTGCGCGTTATTGATGCCCTCAAGTGTTATATGAACATCAATGATAATAAGCCCTCCATTCACTACCACGGTAAAGAGCTGGAACAGTTTGACGCCATCATTCCCCGCATTGGCGCCAGTGTGACCTTTTACGGCAGTGCCGTATTGCGACAGTTTGAAATGATGAACTGCTACTCGCTGAATCACTCGGCAGCCATCAGCCGTTCACGGGATAAACTGCGCTCCTTGCAGCTGTTGTCAGGCCAAGGGGTCGGCATGCCCGTCACCGGCTTTGCTTGCAAACCTGACGATGTGCCGGATCTTATCGATATGGTGGGTGGCGCGCCGCTCGTGATCAAGCTACTTGAGGGTACGCAAGGCATTGGCGTGGTATTGGCAGAAACCCGCAAGGCCGCAGAGAGCGTACTAGAAGCCTTTATGGGCTTAAAAGCCAATATTATGGTGCAGGAATTTATTGAAGAAGCCGGTGGTGCTGATATTCGCTGTTTCGTGCTCGGCGATAAAGTGATTGCCGCCATGAAGCGCCAAGCCAAAGAAGGTGAGTTTCGCTCTAACTTGCACCGCGGCGGTGCCGCCGAGCTTATTCGTATTACGCCAGAAGAGCGTAAAACCGCCATTGCTTCCGCCAAGGCCATGGGCTTAAGCGTAGCGGGTGTGGATTTATTGCGCTCTAAGCGTGGGCCTTTGGTAATGGAAGTTAACTCATCACCGGGTTTGCAAGGTATTGAAGTGGCCACCGGCAAAGATGTAGCCGACATGATGATCGATTACATTGAAAAGCACAGCCACAAGAAATCCAAAACTCGCGAGCGTGGCTAATGACGGCACCCTTTACGTTAGCGGGTATTGAAGTCGCACCAGGCCAGCGCAAGGTGCTGCAGTTAGCTTTGGCTCAACTGTATACCCAGTCGCCATTAACGGTGCCGCTGGAGATTATTCACGGTAAGCATCCCGGTCCCGTGCTGCTGATTTGTGCTGCCATTCATGGGGATGAGCTCAACGGCATTGAGATCGTCAATCAAGTGCTGAGCCGTGTCAATCCGGCGCGCTTAAAGGGCACCCTTATCGCCGTGCCGGTAGTGAATGTGTTTGGCTTTATTAATAAGTCTCGCTACTTACCGGATCGTCGCGATTTAAATCGCTGCTTTCCCGGTAGTGAAAAAGGCTCATTAGGCTCGAGAGTGGCGCATTTTTTTGTCGATCAAATCGTCAGTCATTGCTCGCACATCATCGACTTGCACACGGGTGCCATTCACAGAGCCAACCTGCCGCAAATTCGCGCCAAGTTAGACTGTGATATTACCCGCAGCATGGCAGAAAGCTTTGGCGCACCGGTAATTTTGGATGCCAGTATTCGTGATGGCTCACTGCGCGCCGTGGCCGAGAGCCGTGATATTCCGGTGATTTTATATGAGGCGGGAGAAGCACTGCGCTTTGAGCCGGTGGCCATTAAAGCGGGCACTCGTGGCATTTTAAACGTGATGCGCACCTTAGGCATGCTCAAACCCACGGTAAAAAAAGCACAGATGAACACCATGATTGCCAAGTCTAGTAACTGGATCCGGGCCGAGCAAGATGGCTTATTGCACCTTAAAGCGCGTTTGGGCGATCGGGTCAGTAAAGGTCAATGCCTGGGTACTATTACTGCCCCCTTAAGCGCCGAAGAGCGGGAAGTGATTGCACCTAAGAGCGGCATTGTTATCGGCTGTTTGACCATGCCGTTAGTCAATGAAGGCGACGCGGTATTTCACATTGCCAGTTTTGATGCGGTTAAGCAGGCAGAGATGAACGTGGAGCGGTTTGTGGATGAAATGGATATTCAACCACCTAGCTTTTAAGCGGCTTAATTTTTAGCGGCAAATGAATAATTTTAGAGATGAAAAAGGGGCCAACATGGCCCCTTTTTGCTCACTCACACTGTTACTCACTCAAGCTCTTACTCACTAAACCTGTGTTCACTCAAGCTTAGCAATTATCTTAGTGCACGATACGGGCGCGAATAGTGCCTTCAATGCTGTTCAACTTAATCAGTGCCTGCTCACTTTGTGCCGTTTCTACTTCAATCACCACATAACCAATGGTCGGTGTGGTTTGCAGATACTGAGAAGCAATGTTGATGTTTTCTACAGAAAACGCCTGCACAATCTGGCTCAAAATACCCGGTTTGTTGTGGTGTACGTGCAGCAAACGGCTGGTATTTGGGTGCTCTGGCAACGACACTTCTGGGAAGTTAACCGCAGATAAAGTAGAACCATTATCTGAGTACTTAATCAGTTTGCCTGCTACTTCGTAGCCAATATTTTCCTGTGCTTCTTGGGTAGAGCCACCAATGTGCGGCGTTAAGATCACGTTGTCGAAGTTACGCAGCGGTGACACAAACTCTTCGTCGTTAGACGCAGGCTCAACCGGGAACACATCAATGGCCGCACCGGCAAGGTGCTTAGTGGTGAGCGCACTGGCCAGCGCATCTATGTCCACTACCGTACCCCGTGAGGCGTTGATCAAGATGGAGCCGGGCTTCATCATGGCTAGCTCGGCGGCACCAAACATGTTCTGAGTTTGTGGGGTTTCCGGCACATGCAAGGTCACCACATCAGCCTGACTCAGCAGCTGTTCTAGGTCGTAGACCTGAGTGGCATTACCCAATGACAGCTTGGTTTCAATATCGTAATAAGACACTTGCATGCCAATGCTTTCAGCAATAATGCTCAGCTGAATACCAATGTGGCCATAACCGATAATCGCTAGGCGCTTGCCGCGAGCTTCAAAGGCATGAGTCGCAGTTTTTTGCCATTCGCCACGGTGTGCCTTCGCGTTACGCTCAGGAATACCACGCAACAACAACAGTATTTCGCCCAATACTAATTCGGCCACACTGCGGGTGTTGGAGAAGGGCGCGTTAAATACCGGAATACCGCGAATGGCCGCTGCGTCTAAGTCTACTTGGTTGGTACCGATGCAGAAGCAACCGATGGCCACCAGCTTTTCTGCCACATCCAGTACCGATTCGGTGATCTGGGTGCGAGAGCGCAACCCCACGAAATGTGCGTCTTTTATGCGTTCTTTTAACTCTTCGTCCGTCAATGAGGTCTTTAAATAGTCGATATTGCTGTAACCTGCATTTTTGAACATCTCAACAGCGCCTGTATGTACGCCTTCAAGTAATAAAATTTTAATCTTATCTTTATCTAAAGAGTAGATAGCCATGACCTGTTCCTTTCTGACAGCTGCGTGAGTATGCCTTAAAGTATCAAAAACAGCGGCCTGAGGGAATTTATGTTATCAAAGTCACATTTTTTGATGTTATAAATTTTTTTTGAAGGTTAGCCGAGAAGAATATACTACTTACGGACACTCGTTGACTGACGTTTATTAAGCCATATTTGGCGACTACTTTTCGCATAAAAAAGGGGGACTCATGTCTATGATCCCCCCTCGCATTTTACTTACCTTGACGATTAATTGAGTAAGAACACCATCTGCACTTGGTCGCTAAACTCTATTTCGTTTTGTACATAGCTGGCATCTAGCTCTTCACTGGAGGCCATTTTCGCATCCATCATGCCATAGTGACGCGACGCGGATTGGTGCGGTTGCTGATACTCAATGGCGTAGACCTCGCCTAATTTACGATCCGCCGCCAGGCTAAGCTCTTCTGCAATGGTGCGCGCGTGAGCAACGGCCGCGATACGGGCTTGTTGGCGTAGCTCATTTGCATTGCGGCGGTCGTAACTCACTTGCTGAATATTTTGTACGCCCTGCACTAAAATGGTGTTCAGGGTTTCACTCAGTTTATCGAGATCATATAAGCGCACACTGATTTGGCGTTCCGCTTGATAGCCCAGTAATTTAGGCGGTGCTTGATCTTTGCCGTATTGATAATCGGGCCGCGTGATCACATTACCGCTGTCGATGTCTTTCTTAGTGACGCCTAAACTGGCCAAGTTACTGAATAAAGCCGCCACTTTGGTGTCCACTTCTTCTTTGGCAGCAAGGCTTTCGGGTTTAAGCGCCGTAACCATCACCGTTAAGGTAGCCATATCGGGAGCGACGCGAATTTCAGATTGCCCTTGCGTCATCAAGTGCGCTTTATCGGGGACGGCAATGGCAAAGGCGCTGCTGCTAATGAGTAGCGGCAGTAAGGAGAGAGTGCTCAGGGCTTTGGTGCGCATAAATACGGCCTCATTGTTTAGCGTGTAAAACTAACAGAATTAAAGTATGAGTCATTTCATAAGTCAGGGTGACTATACACGGCTAGCCAATTAAGCACATCGTCCACTGCGGCGGTATTCAAGCCCAGTGTGTCAATAGTAGACGCATTAAGCGGTAGCAACAAGCTCTCGGCAACTTGCAAAATATCCTCCACGTTTATCGTTACGGCTCTGGTGACGGACTCAGGCTCTGCCGATAGCAAAGACGATGACTAAAACTATTAGCATCAATTATAAAGACACAAGCTCAGTCAATTATGCTCATACCGTTCGAAAATTTAGGATAATTAAACCAAAGGCCGTGGCGGGCTCACAAAGCCTTGATAAGCATCCACATAGAGGGTTTGTAAGATGGCCAGCTGCTGCGCGGTTTCGACGCGAGTGGCAATGGTTTGCGCGCCCATATTATGGGCGGCACGACACACGGCAGCTAAAAAAGCCCCATCATAATCGGGCTGTGTCACTTGAGCGCTATAGCCATAATCAAGCTTAACGTAGACGGGCTTTAACTCGCCCAGTTGAGTGAGTAAGTCAAAATGTCGACCAAAATGATCGATGCCCCAGCTCAAGGTCAGTGAGCTAAGGGGCGCTATCAGTGCACTCTTATGCAATAAAAATACACTCTCTGGTAGCTCTAACTGTAATCGCTCACTCACTTGAGTGTGCTGTGATAATAATTGGTTTAAGCTATGCCAAAACTCAGGTTGGCGGCAACTGTATGCAGTGAGGTTAACAGCTAAGCGCAGCTCAGGCTTGGTTGCTAAGTGTTGGAGTGCACGGTTAATAATATGCAGATCTAACTGCTGTCCTAATTTGAATTGCTCCACCATGGCAAGGAAAGACCCGGCGCTATAGCAAGCTTCAGGGGTACGAATAGCAATATATAATTCTTCGTGCAGTAAATGACCATTAACGGCAAACACGGCTTGGCTGCTTAACTCAAATAAATCATCGCGTAACGCAGTTTCAATTAATTGCTTCCACGCCAAACGGCCTAAGCTTGCTTGTGCGCCACCATTTTCGATGACCACAGCGGCAGTATTATCCATTCGCGCCTGACCTAATGCGTTATCAGCACGGGTCAGCAATAAGCTGGCATTATCTTGTGCGGTGATCACAGCAATGCCGACCAAAGATACAGCAGCAGGCGCGGGCTTCACTACTAAATCGCTGATTAAACGATTAACTTCCTCGCCTAATAAAAATAAATGCTCATTATTATATTCGGGTATTAACAGTGCAAACTCTCGGGCAGAAATGCGGGAGATAACATGATCACTATAGCGCTGGCAAAGCTGGCGTAATTGCGCGGCGATCTGTTTGATCATCTGATCTCGAGCCGCAAAACCTTGTTCTTGATCCACCTCTGCTAACATATCGACGGCCACTAGCATGACTGCACCGCGGTTACTTGCACTCAACCAAGACTGAGTTTGAGTAACGAAATAAGCACGATTACCCAACTCAGAAGTAGGATCCCAAAATGCACGACGGCGTAAGCGCTCCGCTTCGTCTGCTTGCTGTTGAAACTGGACACTCAACTTAGTAGACATAGTGTTAATGGCGAAGACCAGTTTCCTTAATTCTCTCGTTTTAGGCAACGGAATAGGCTGATTAATATGACGCTCGGTCACCTGTTCAGCTTGGCGCTCAATGTCATACAGCGGCGCTAACAAGTAACGCAATGCCCACACTAGCAAAGCGGATATCAACAAAAAGCACAGCGCAAACCAAAAGGCTTGGCGACTCATCACTTGCCATAGCTGGTAATAAGCTTGGCCCGCATGTCCTTCAACCGATAATCGGCCAAGCTGTAACCAGCCTGAGGTAAGCGTAGCTTCATGCTTAGCGCCGGAGAATAAATGAAGCTGAGTAAACCAAGTAGGAATACCTTGCACGGGTGCGTCATGCTCACGGCTAATTTGTGTGCCCGCGGCTAACAGATCTAATTGTATTTTCTTATAAAAGCCACCATCAAAAATGGCGTTAATCACCGACTCGGCCCCCACCGCATCACTGGTTTCTAAATAAGGTGTTAAGGCCAAGCCTAAGGCGGTAACCGTATTAATAACGGTGGTTTCTTGCTGGGCGGCCAAATAATTTTTAGTGGCGTTAAACTGCACCGTGTAAACGGTAAGAAATAACATGACGAACAGTAACAACATGGTAAGTATAAGCTGTCGATAGAGTGTCATAGTTAATGGTCCAAATTCATTTTAGGTTTCTGTAACCGGTCGATATCGATGCGGCCACGAACATCACTCCACAGCGATAGTCACCATGATTGGCCCGCAAGCTGCACTCTAAGTTGTCTAATTTCAGCGCCGATTGGCTGTTGTCACCTGCTCACTTTCGCCATCCAATAATGGACACCCAAAACCAGTGCCATTCTTGATTGTTAAGTATCGAGGCGCGCTCGTCAAAGCGAAATTGTGGCTTAATAATAGCAGGCAAAAAAAATACCGGCACAGGGCCGGTATTTAATTAGAAGTAGTACTTACTTAAAGTACGTTAATCGCATTTAACTCGGTAAATGCCTGCTCTAAGCGCGCTATCATTTGGTTTTGACCTTCACGTAACCACACGCGTGGGTCGTAATATTTTTTGTTTGGCTTATCGTCGCCTTCTGGGTTACCAATTTGGCCTTGCAGGTAATCCTGCTTCTCCTTGTAGTAATCCATTACGCCCACCCAAGTCGCCCACTGAGTGTCGGTGTCGATGTTCATCTTGATCACGCCATAACCGATCGATTCTTTGATCTCTGCCGCCGATGAGCCTGAGCCGCCGTGAAACACGAAGTCCAGCGACTTAGCCGGCAACCCAAATTTTTCAGACACATATTTTTGTGAATTATCTAAAATCTTTGGCGTCAGCTTAACGTTACCTGGCTTGTACACGCCATGTACGTTGCCAAACGATGCAGCGATAGTGAACATGTCACTAATAGCGATCAATTTTTCATAGGCATAGGCCACGTCTTCTGGCTGGGTATACAGCAATGAACTGTCCATGCTGGTGTTGTCGACACCGTCTTCTTCGCCGCCAGTGCAACCCAGTTCGATTTCCAGCGTCATGCCAATTTTGCTCATGCGCGCTAAGTACTGGCCGCAGATCTCGATGTTTTCTGCCAAGCTCTCTTCAGAAAGATCGATCATGTGCGAGCTAAACAACGGCTTACCGGTTTGGGCAAAGTGTTTTTCACCGGCATCCAACAAGCCATCAATCCAAGGCAGCAGTTTTTTTGCCGCGTGATCCGTGTGTAAGATCACCGGAATGCCATAGGCTTCGGCCATAGCATGCACATGATGCGCACCTGAGATAGCGCCTAAAATCGCCGCCTGATGCCCTTCCATCTTTAAGCCTTTACCGGCAAAAAATGCTGCGCCACCGTTAGAAAACTGCACCACTACCGGCGCTTTTACCTTGGCGGCAGCTTCTAATACGGCGTTCACCGAATCGGTGCCAACTACGTTTACCGCAGGCAGAGCAAATTCTTGTTGCTTGGCGATAGCAAAGATTTTTTGCATATCGTGACCACACACCACGCCTGGCTTAACCACATCTAAAATTTTCTGGGACATTTCTCGCTCCTCTCTAAAGCATAATCGGTCGCTACAGACGCAGCGCCCGAGATAAATCTGTGTTGGGGTTTAGGTTCGAGCTTTTGTTTAAGCTCAGCCTTTGGCTCTTTGCTCAAGCATAGCTACGGCGGGCAAGGTTTTGCCTTCTACAAACTCAAGAAAAGCACCGCCACCGGTAGAAATATAGGAAATTTGGTCTTTAATGCCGAATAAGTCGATGGCCGCTAAGGTATCTCCGCCGCCCGCAATGGAAAAAGCGTCGCTCTCGGCAATGGCCTTGGCGATGATTTCGGTGCCAGCACGGAAGTTTTCAAACTCAAACACGCCGACTGGGCCATTCCAGATAATGGTTTTGGCATTTTTTAAAATCTCGGCCAGCACGTGAGCGGACTCATCACCGAGATCAAAGATTAGCTCATTATCTTGTACTTCAGACACGTCTTTTACCGTCGCCACTGCGGTGTCAGAAAACTCGGTGGCGGTGCGCACATCGGTGGGCAGCGGAATCGCGCATTTAGCCATCAAACGCTGGGCTTCGGGGATCAAGTCTTTTTCATAGAGCGACTTGCCCACATTATGACCGGCTGCGGCCACAAAGGTATTAGAAATACCGCCACCCACCACTAACTGGTCGGCAATGGTCGACAGAGATTCTAGCACAGTCAGCTTGGTCGAGACTTTCGAGCCGCCCACTACCGCCACTAACGGGCGAGCGGGGTTATCCAAGGCCTTGGCCAGCGCGTTAAGCTCCGCCGACAATAAAGGGCCGGCACAGGCGATGGGCGCAAACTTCGCCACGCCATGAGTGGACGCTTGGGCGCGGTGGGCAGTACCAAAAGCGTCCATCACAAACACATCACATAAAGCTGCATATTGGCGCGATAGCGTTTCGTCGTCTTTTTTCTCGCCCACGTTAAAGCGCACGTTTTCCAATACCACCAGCTCTTGTTCAGCCAGCTCGAGTCCGTTTAAATAATCCGTGGCCAAGCGCACCGGCACGCTCAAGGCTTTTTGTAAATAATCGACCACCGGCTGCAGTGAAAACTCAGCCGAATATTCGCCTTCTGTCGGACGACCTAAATGCGAGGTCACCATCACCTTGGCACCTTGCTCAAGTGCGGCTTTAATGGTGGGCAGTGAGGCCAAAATACGTGCGTCTGAGCTGACTACGCCGTCTTTAATGGGTACGTTTAAATCGGCACGGATCAGCACTCGTTGATGGGCTAAATCGAGCTCACTCATGTTAATGACAGACATTAGGGCGTCCCTTATCTTCAGTTAAATGTAAGGCGGTTAAGTGTGTTTTTAAGCAGATTTTACGGCGTTAAGCCAAGCTAAACTGGTATCCAACATGCGGTTGGCAAAGCCCCATTCATTATCACACCACATCAGCATTTTGATCAGGTTAGCGTCACTGACTCGGGTTTGCGTACCATCAATAATCGACGAATGGGGGTCGTGGTTAAAGTCTACCGACACCAGTGGTGCCTCTGTGTAGCCCAAGATGCCTTTTAATGGACCCAGTGCCGCTTCACGCAGTACTTGGTTTACCGCCTCCACCGTCGCCTTGTGCTCAACCAGCACGCTTAAGTCCATGGCGGTGACGTTAATGGTGGGCACGCGCACTGAGATGGCTTCAAATTTGCCGGCAAAATGCGGCAAGATGCGCTCCACGCCTTTGGCAAGCTTGGTGTCCACCGGAATAATCGACTGACTGGCGGCGCGGGTGCGACGTAAATCCGAATGATAAGCATCAATCACTTGCTGATCGTTCATCGCCGAGTGAATGGTGGTGATATTACCGCATTTAATATTAAACACCCGGTGCAGTGTTTCGATAACCGGCACCACGCAGTTGGTGGTACAAGAGGCATTAGAGACCATGGTCTCAAGGCCTGTTAACTGCTGATGGTTAACACCATAGACGATAGTGGCATCTAGATCGTTATCACCGGGATGCGAAAATAATACTTTTTTGGCACCGGCACTTAAATGACGCTCGGCGTCCGCTCGGCTCGACAATACGCCCGTGCACTCCAGCACCAAGTCTATACCCAGCTCACGCCAGGGTAGTTTCGCCGGATCCGCCTCATGACATAAATGGATAATATCATCGGCAATCTCGAACGCACCGGGTAACAGCGTCACTTCTTCACCAAAGCGACCATGACTGGAGTCATAACGGGTCAGGTGTGCCATGGCTTCTGGCTCAGCCAGCTCATTGATGGCAACAATTTTCATATAAGGCTGCAGGCCACGTTCATAAAAAGCCCGCAATATACTGCGACCTATGCGGCCGTAGCCGTTAATGGCGACTCGGATCATCTAATCTGGTTCCTGCTGAGCTCAAAAGTGCGGCCCACATTGGCGTGGCGCATTATTCAGAGCTCAAGTCTAACGGGGATTCAAAGCAAGGGGAATGGCTGTGGCTGTGATGGGGTGCTAAAAACAACAACCCAGCCGCATTTGCAGCTGGGTTTAAAGTAATAACACCTTTTATGCGCCCTCCAGCGCTAAATCAGTAGGCTCAAGTATAACCCTTGACGGGTCGGCTTGTTGTTGTAGCCAGTACAACAAACTGGCGGGATAACAATCGTCTGCATTCCATATGCAGGGCGTTGTGGTAGCAACAGCAGTATTTTTTTGTGCAACATAGTCCATTATGTAGCCCTCTTACTATTGAGTTGTCGTGATTATCTGTCGTGAGTGTCGGCGAGTTAATCTCAACGCTTAATCTGCAGCCTAGCACTCAAAGTTGACACTGCGATGACAGCGCAACACCCATTAAGCATAGCTAATCACAGCTCTCTTGCCAGCCCTGCACGCAAAGCCGCCCTTTAAGCAGTGGCTGATCAAAGGGCTATTAAGAATGCGGTATTAGTAACTAGTAAAAAGTTTTTAGTAGTGTGGCTAGTGAGGCACCAGTATTGACTCTTCTTCACCTACATCGAGCTCTGGCTCCGGCAAATCTAGCTCCATTTGACAGGCTTGCGCTTGGGCAATTTCTTCTGCTTCTAAGTGCGGATAAATCTCTTCTTCTGGCACATCCACAAACTCTTCGTTTCGCGGATCCAGTTCGCTGATCACACCCACGGTTTCTGCGGAGCTCGGAATATATTGCGCCTGATCTTCCACTTCCACCACTCTGGACTTCAAACGCCACACCCAAGTGTAAGAGCCCAACACAAGCGCGATAGCACCACAGCCATAATACAAACCTTGCGCACCAAACCACGACATCATACTGGAGCTAAACAACGGCCCCAAGGTGCTGCCTAGGCCATAGCTCAGCAGTAAAGTCGTGCTGGCCGCTACTATATGTTGAGCCTCCATGCGGTCATTGGTAATGGCCACTGCCACCGGATAAATAGCCGCCACCATGCCCATATAGAGCGCCGAAAAACCAATTAAAAAGCCCAGATGATAAGGTCCGGCAAATACCACGCCCAGCGCACTTAACGCCACTAAAGCATTAATCCACACCATGATTTTGCTGCGATCTAAGCGGTCGCATAAGCGGCCCAACGGCAAGGCAAAAATAATAAAAGCGAACACGGAAGCGGCCATAAAGTAGGATAACTGCTCCACCTTAAGCCCCACATTAATGGCATAAACCGGTGCCATGGCGTAGAAACTACTGATCAGCATGCCACTGCACAGCGCCGCCAATAAGCCCACGGGCGCCTCTTTAATAATGGCCTTTACGCTGATGCGCTCGTTGTGCTCTATGGTGGGGGCATCCATGCGACTCAATGAGATAGGCACTAAGGCGGCGATCAGCACTATGGCGCCGAGTGTAAAAGGGATATACGCCATAGGGTCAATAAAGCCAATTAATAACTGACCAGCGGTGGCCGCCAAGTAAGTACAAATTTGGTAAGAGAAAAACAACGTGGCGCGGTTATCGTTACTGGCCACAGCGCTAAACCAGCTTTCAATAACAATAAAACAACCGGCCACGGCAATGCCGCCAAAGGCGCGCAACAAAGACCAGAGCAAGATGCTGTCAGTGAGCGGGAAGATCAGCGTCGAGCTGGCCAAGAAGGCACTAAACACGGCGAAGGCGCGAATATGGCCCACTCGCTTAATCACTCTAGGACCATATAAAGAGCCCAACACGAAGCCCACTGAGTAGCACACCATAATGCTACCAATCAGGGTCGGTTCAACGCCTTTAAGACCTAAATTAACGCCGAGCAAGGTCATCACAAAGGTGTTGCCACCCATAAGTAAGAAGACACTGAAAATTAACGCAGACAGCGAAATAACCAAACGTGTAAGCATGCCAACCCTATTCGTAAAGTTAAGTGAGTGAAGTGGTAATAACAATTGCGAAAACAAGTGAAAAATAACAGCTAAGAGTGACAGTATTCACCCAGACTAAACAGCGGCGTGGATAAACTTTCGATGTAAAACGTGAAGGGACGGGTGTTTTGTACCCGCAACAGCGAACCACTATCTTGCCTGTAGAAGAATGGCAGACAGCGTTGGTCACCAGTATCGGCAAACCAGTATTGATGGCGCTTAAATTTTAGGGTGAAAAAAATCCCCAGCTAGGGCTGGGGATTTTTGTGCTCGTCTGACTGTATTCCTCAAACCAAGGGCCTAGGCCAATGAGTCGGGGCGCTTTAAGCCTGTTGGGCTTTCAGCTTACGACGATAAGCGTGCAGCAGTGGCTCAGTATAACCACTTGGCTGAGTGCGACCTTCCAGTACCAAGTCACAAGCCGCTTTAAAGGCGATGCCATCAAAGCTTGGTGCCATATTGGTGTACTTAGTATCACCGGCGTTTTGCTGGTCAACTATGGCGGCCATGCGTTTCATGGACTCCATCACCTGCTCTTCGTTCAAGATACCGTGACGCAACCAGTTAGCAATGTGCTGGGCTGAGATGCGCAAAGTAGCACGGTCTTCCATCAGGCCCACATCATTAATGTCTGGCACTTTGGACACACCCACACCTTGGTCAATCCAACGCACCACATAACCCAACAGACCCTGCGCATTGTTATCCAGTTCATGCTGGATTTCAGCGGCAGTTAGGCTGTCTTTTGCTTCTTGAGTCAGCAAAGGAATGGTCAACAGTGCATTTAAGCTAGCTGCTTCGCGAGACTTCAGCTCGTCTTGACGGTCATGCACATTCACCTGATGGTAATGGGTAGCGTGCAAGGTAGCGGCCGTTGGCGAAGGTACCCAAGCGGTGTTAGCACCGGCTAAGGGATGCACAATTTTGGTTTCGAGCATTTCGGCCATTTTATCTGGAATCGCCCACATGCCTTTACCAATTTGTGCTTTGCCTTGTAAGCCCGTTGCCAAACCCACATCTACGTTGTTATTTTCGTAGGCGCTGAGCCAGGCTTGCTTGCGCATGTTGCCTTTGCGTACCACAGGGCCCGCTTCCATGCTGGTGTGAATTTCATCACCAGTACGGTCGAGGAAGCCGGTGTTAATAAACACCGCACGTTCTTTCGCTTCGGCAATACAGGCCTTGAGGTTAACACTGGTGCGGCGCTCTTCGTCCATAATACCCACTTTCAGAGTATTGTGGCTCAAGCCCAGCACTTGCTCGGTGCGCTCAAACAGCTCACAAGCAAAGGCTACTTCTTCAGGACCGTGCATCTTCGGCTTAACAATGTATACACTGCCAGTGCGCGAGTTACGGAACTCGCTGTTGCCTTTCAAGTCGTGCATCGCAATCAGGCTGGTAACCATGGCATCAAGAATACCTTCTGGTATTTCATTGCCGTCTTTGTCCAGTACCGCTTCGTTGGTCATCAAGTGACCCACGTTACGTACGAACAACAAGCTACGGCCATGTAAGCTGAAGGCTTCACCGTTGGGCGCTAAGTACTCGCGGTCCGGGTTCAGGCTACGAGTGAACTCTTTATCGCCTTTTTTGATCTTCTCGGTCAGGGTACCCTTCATTAGGCCCAACCAATTGCGATACACTCCCACTTTGTCTTCTGCATCAACGGCGGCGATGGAATCTTCGCAGTCCATGATGGTAGATAACGCAGCTTCCAGCACTAAGTCTTTAATACCGGCTTTGTCAGTCGCGCCCACTTGGCTATTAGGGTCGAATTGCAGTTCGATATGAATGCCGTTGTTTCGGATCAATACCGAGCTGGGAGCGGCGGTGTCGCCGTTATAACCCACAAACTTGCTGTTATCAGCTAAGCTCGTCACTTCGCCATTTTCCAGCGTAATCTGCAGTGCACCGTTTACGATGGCGTAAGTGGTCGCGTCTGCGTGGCTGCCCACTGCTAAAGGTGCGGCTTGGTTCAGCAGATTGCGACCCCAAGCGACTACTTTAGCGGCGCGAGCTGGATTAAAATCTTTGGTTTTTTCTGCGCCATCTTTATCAGAAATAGCGTCACTGCCGTAAAGGGCGTCATACAAGCTACCCCAACGAGCGTTCGCGGCATTGAGCGCGAAGCGAGCATTGTTCACAGGTACCACCAGTTGCGGGCCGGCTAAGGTAGCCAGTTCAGCGTCAACATTAGTAGTGGTAATGGTGAAGTCTGCTGCAGCCGGCAATAAATAGCCGATGTCAGTTAAGAACTTCTTGTAAGTTGCCGCATCAAACGAAGAACCGGCATTAGCCTGGTGCCATTCATCGATTTGGTGTTGCAAGGCTTCCCGCTTTTCTAGCAGAGCGCGGTTTTTAGGAGCCAAATCGTTAACGATCTGTTCCATACCTGCCCAAAATGCTGCTGGCTCAACACCAGTGCCGGGAATAATTTCGTTTACTACCAGATCATGAAGAACGGTAGCAACTTGTAAAGTGCCGAGATGAGTACGTTCCGTCATATTTTTCTTCTTCTATTCTAGTTGTCAGTAGTGTGTTTAAGACCGATTACTAACCCTAATCGCTTGGTTTCATAGTTTACCCCTTGTAGGGAGTCAGAGGCAAAAATGAATTGCTATTAGTAACAGCGCAATCTATGCCAATTGTGCATAAATATTCACTATGTGAATTAAAACACTTAAAATTCAAATAGATAGCAGCTTAAAAAATAAAAAACAATTTGACTATAAACTCAGCATTTTCTTCCCTGCAGCGATAAATTTCGCTTTTATTGCGAAAAATACACCCAGTAATGTCAGGGCTACTGGCCACATAAATCACGCAGGCTGGCGTTAACTTACGAGCGCGCTTAGTTTTTAGTCTAATAAATTGTAAATATCTTCGTCACTGCGGTGGCGCACATCTTTGCCTTTCACAAAATAAATGATGTATTCACACAGGTGCTGCACGCGGTCCCCTACCCGCTCTAGCGAGCGTACACACCAAAGTACTTTAAGCACCTGCGGGATCGATCGCGGATCCTCCATCATAAATGTCATCAGCTCACGTACTATAGACTCATAATCACGATTCAGCTGACTATCTTGTTTGTGCACTGCAATAGCGGCCGTTAAGTCCATACGCGCAAACGCATCCAAGCCTTGATGCAGCATGCTCACCGCGCGCCGTCCCATATTTTCAATCGACACCAAAGGCGGCTGTGGTTGATCGGCATTATCGATAACCATACGGCTAATGCGCTTAGCAGCATCGCCGATCCGCTCTAAATCAGTAATGGTTTTTAGCACCACCAATACCAGTCGTAAATCCGACGCTGCGGGCTGGCGTTTAGCGATAATACGGGTGCAGTCTTCAGCTATCTCCACTTCTAGTGCGTTAACCTCTTGGTCTCTGGCGACAGTTTGGCGTGCCAGATCGAGATCTTGCTTGTGCATCGCAGTAATAGCATCGCTGAGCTGTTGCTCGACCAAGCCGCCCATCACCAGCACCTGATTGCGTACCTCTTCGAGCTCCGCATTAAACTGGCCAGAAATATGTTTATTGAGTTTTTGCTGATTCATCTGCTGGTTCCTTAACCGTAGCGACCGGTAATGTAGTCTTCGGTCTTCTTTTTAGTCGGCGTGGTAAATAAGGTATTGGTGTCTGTGTATTCAATCAGCTCACCCATATACATAAACGCCGTGTTGTCAGACACCCGCGCCGCTTGTTGCATATTGTGGGTGACGATGACCACCGTAAACTGATCTTTTAAGGTGTGGATCAATTCTTCAATCACCAAGGTCGAAATCGGATCCAAGGCCGAGGTAGGCTCATCGAGCAATAACACTTCAGGCTCTATGGCAATGGCGCGCGCTATCACCAAACGCTGTTGCTGACCGCCAGACAGGCCAAAGGCATTTTCATGCAATCTGTCTTTAGCCTCATCCCACAATGCCGCACCGCGCAGCGATCGCTCCACCGCATCATCCAGTCGGCGGCGGTCGTTGATCCCTTGCAGGCGCAAACCGTACACCACATTTTCATAAATGGTCTTCGGGAAAGGGTTGGGCCGCTGAAACACCATGCCCACCCGACGGCGCAAAGCCGCCACATCCACACTTTTGTGGTAGATATTTTGCTCGTGTAACAGGATCTCGCCTTCTATGCGGCAATGATCTACTAAATCGTTCATGCGATTAATACACCGCAGCAAGGTTGACTTACCACAGCCCGAAGGCCCGATAAATGCCGTTACCTGACCTTTGGCAATGTTCATATTGACGTCAAATAACGCCTGCTTCCCACCATAGAATAAATTCAGGTTACGTATTTCCAATGCTTTTTGCTCCGCACTCATGCGCTGCGGCTCTAGCGTGACATTCTGCTCTTGGCTCATGTGCTGATTGTTAGGCATGGCGATGTTCATCATATTATTACCTCAAACTGGGGTCTCTGGCGCAAGCAAATCACAGGCGCACCGCTTATTGATCGAGAGAGCGGAATTTTTCCCGCAGGTGATTACGGATGCCAATTGCCGTCAAGTTCAGCCCCACTATTACCGTGACCAGCAAGAAAGAAGTGGCGTAAACCAAGGGGCGTGCCGCCTCTACGTTCGGGCTTTGAAAACCCACGTCGTAGATGTGAAAGCCCAAGTGCATGAATTTTCGCTCTACATGTAGAAAAGGAAAGTTACCGTCTACCGGCAAGTTGGGCGCCAGCTTTACCACACCCACTAGCATCAAGGGTGCGACCTCTCCCGCCGCGCGGGCAATGGCCAAAATAAGCCCGGTCATAATGGCAGGACTCGCCATGGGGATAACGATGCGCCATAAGGTTTCCGCTTTGGTAGCGCCCAAGGCCAGTGACCCTTGGCGTACAGAGCTGGGTATGCGCGACAAGCCCTCTTCGGTGGAGACGATAACCACCGGCAAGGTTAAAATCGCCAGCGTTAACGCGGACCACAACACCCCAGGCGAGCCAAAGGTCGGCGTGGGTAAGGATTCCGGATAAAATAGCTGATCCAGCGAGCCGCCGACCATATACACGAAGAAGCCCAAACCAAACACGCCATACACGATGGACGGCACCCCGGCTAAGTTGATCACGGCGATGCGGATCATTTTGGTCAGGTTATTTTTGCCCGCATATTCGTGCAGATAAATCGCCGCCACCACACCCAGCGGCGTGACGATAATGGCCATCAAGATCACCATAAATACGGTGCCAAAGATGGCTGGAAACACGCCGCCTTCGGTGTTGGCTTCACGGGGTTCACCACTCACAAACTTACCTATTTGTGAAAACCAGTGTAGCGCTTTGGCCAGGGTTCCCATGTCATTGGGCCAAGTGGCATCCAATACGCTACCCAACGACAAGGTTACCGACTCGCCGCGCATATCACGCACCACAATATTATCGCGCTGCGACTCGGTGCGCAGTGCAAATAATTGCTTCTCTAACACCTGGTAATCGGCTCTAAGCTGCTGCTCCTGACTGCGAATATCCGCCAATGCACTCTCTGTGGCCGTTCCTTCAAGCTCTAAGCGGCGCTGCTTTAGGCGTAGCTGCTCAAGCTGATAACTAATACTGCCAATGTCGCCTCTTTGTAGTGACTTCATCTCACGGTTAAGATTCTGCACCCGTTCGAGTCTGTCACGCAACTGCTCACGCAAGTCGCCACTTACCGCATTGTCACCTTGGCGCACCTGCTCCAGATAACCGTAAAAATTGCCGTTATTAGAGCGCTCTAACACCACTAAATCAGTCGGCTGCGCCCGAGACGCAATGTTGGTTTCCAGTAACCAGCGAAAATCGAGCGGTACAAACTCTCGGTTACCGGTTTTAATTAAAAAACGCGTTAAAGTCTCAGCCGTCACCCCTTCCATGGCCAGACCGGCGCCACGCAGCTGCGCCAGTGACACTTGCTCGCGATCATGAATTTCACCAATCACCGTATACTGCTCGCCCGCCGGCGTACTCACCTGCCACTCATAGATACTGTGCGGCCAGAAAAAGGTCAGCCCGCGCCAGCCAATCAGCAGTAATAAACCCAATACCGCCACCAAACTGACGCTCACGGCACCGCCGGTCATCCAGATCCAAGGCGCGCCCGATTTAAACCATTTATTCATGTGGTCCGCCCCTACATTGAACTGTATTTGTCACGCAGTCGCTGGCGAACAAACTCAGCAACCGTGTTAAACATGAAAGTGAAAATAAACAGCACAAACGCGGCCAAGAACAACACTCGATAATGTGAGCTGTTGACTTCCGCCTCTGGCATTTCCACCGCTATATTGGCCGCCAAGGTGCGCATGCCGCTAAAGATACTGAGATCCATCACCGGCGTATTGCCGGTGGCCATCAGCACTATCATGGTTTCGCCTACCGCTCGGCCTAAGCCCATCATCACGGCGGAGAAAATACCCGGACTGGCGGTCAGCATGACCACACGGGTCAGGGTTTGCCAGGTAGTAGCACCCAGCGCCAGTGAGCCGTTAGTTAAATGCCGGGGTACCGAAAACACCGCATCTTCGGCAATGGAGAAGATGGTGGGAATAACCGCAAAGCCCATGGCAATACCCACCACCAGAGAGTTGCGTTGATCAAAGCCAATGCCCAGTTCGTTGGTCAAAAAGCCGCGGGCGTCACCGCCAAACAACACGTCTTCTACCCAAGGGCTTAAAGCAAAAGAGCTCCAGCCAACCAAGATCACCAGCGGCAGCAAGATAATGCATTGCCAACCTTCCGGCACCCAATTGCGCAAAGACTTAGGCAGGTGATGCCAAGCAAAGGCCATTACCAAAATCGACACCGGTAGCATCACCAGCAATATCACCATGCCCGGCAAATGACCTTCAATTAAGGGTGCCAGCCAAAGTCCTGCCAAAAAGCCCAGAATCACCGTTGGCAGGGCCTCCATGATCTCCACCGTAGGCTTAACCACTTTGCGCAGGCCCGACGACATAAAGTAAGCGGTGTACACCGCACCGGCAATGGCAATAGGGATGGCAAACAACAGGGCATAAAATGCCGCTTTCAGGGTACCAAACGAGATAGGCACCAAGCTCAACTTAGACTCAAAGTCACTGCTGCCCGACGTGGACTGCCACACATACTGAGGCTCGGGGTAGCCTTCGTACCACACCTTGGTCCAGAGCGCGCGCCAGGTGACTTCGGGGTGTTCATTTTCCACATAAAAGGTGGAAACAGTATCGCCGCTTTGCATCAACAACATGGAGTTGCGCGGCGACATGGCCAGCGCCGACACCGGCGACTCAGCTAAGGGAGCAGAAAACAGTCGCGAGCCACCGGTAGTGTGGAAAATATCTAAGCTGCCCGTGCTGGACGTGGTAATAAATCCTTTACGATTTATCTCAGAAGTAATTTGGGTCACTGCGCCTTGGGTGGCAAAGTCGCGAATAAAGATAAACTCACGCTTGCCGTCACGCGCCACTTCAAACCACTGAGATATTTTACCGTTATCGTTGGCCACCAAAATCGAGTTACCACCTGACAATAGGCTTAAGGTCGTAATATTGGCACCTTTGGCATTCATGGTGAGCACGTTGCGCAGCGCCACTTTATTGATGTTGCGCACATCAAACACATACACTTCGTTTTTGCTGCGCGCAAACAAGAAGCGCAGATTCGGCGTCAGCAATAACTGATCCACGTCACTGGGCAAGCCTGGAATCTCGACTTGAGTCGAGCTGAGCTCCACTTCACCGGTCATAAAGTTTTCTTTGCCGGCAAAACGCGTCAGCACGCCACGACCTGACTCAGTAATACCGGCCACCAGCAAGTCTTGACCTTGGCTGGTCACGCTAAGCTGAGTAAGGCTCTGCCCTGCCTCGTCCACCACTAAGGGCTGCTCGCCAAACGGAAAGGTCACTTGTGGGTCAATGGTGCGAATATTATCCGGATAACTGACGTTAAACTTAGGCGTCAGCACCATAATGGTGCCGTCAATCAGGCCATAGGCCACCATATTATGACTAATGCTGCGGGCGACACTGGTCACCTCGCGGTCGATATTCAGGCTATGAACGCGCTTACCCTGTTGTGGCAAAGAATAAAAATCGACGTCACCTTGATCGTTAAAGCGATACACCAACTCATTTTGCTCTTCTACCCCCAGCAACACCGTCTCGCCCAATTCTCGACTAGTGCCGGCGCTGCGTTCCTGCAAGCTGAATTCAGCACCCGGCTCCACCCGCGCACTATCAAAAATGGGTTTAACCACATAGAGCAGATATAAGAAAATCAATAATAAAGTCACCAGCACCAAAATGCCGCCGGTGGTCACGCCGATTTGCGCTATGCGGTCTTTCAACCAGCGCTTGCGACTGCCCGACAAAGCAAGGGCTTGGGCTTGAGTTTGGGTTGACATGGGTCCACCTCGATAAATATCCAGTGGTGTTTATTGTAGGGGCAAGATATGACAACTATGTGACAGTAATCGGAGAAGAAGCGACAGTCGCCCCTGAAGTGATAGCGGCCAGTCACTAACTGGCACCTATAGGAGAAAAGAATGTGGGGTGTGAGGGATTTATTCGTTTTTGGTCAGACACGACTATCTTGAACATATCTATCTTTTTTGCTTGGAAGCTATCATGCAGACGCTCATCGTTACCCTTCTTGGTTCAATTGATGCAGAGAAAATCGATGCCGATGATAAAGTAGGCCCAGATAACGTCGCGTTGCTTGCTCAGGTCGCCACCCTTATCAAACAGCATCAAGGCAGTTGGCAAGCCAGTCATCTGACCGAGCTGGCCGGACACATTGCGGGCCTGTTAGAGATCCAAGTCCCAATTATTCACAGTGCGCCACTCAGCCAAGCGCTACAACAATTACCCGACCTGAAAATACAAGTATTAACCGCCCGAGGGGCAACGCCCATGGGCCAAGCGGCACACCTCACGGTGACGGCCATTGAGCGCCCCGGCATCATGGCCGAGCTGTTCGAGGTGCTAGCACCGCTCAATGTCCGCATTAAATCACTGCACACCGCCAGCTATGCGGCGCCCACGACCGACACCCAGGTTTTTGAAGCTAACTTTATGATCAACTTGCCGTATGGCCAATTGCTGCACGACCTACTGCAGCAGCTGCAAGCCTTAGGTGAGGACCTAGTGGTGAGTCTTGATCTGATCGCCACGCTATAAAAGATTCAAATAGCAGGATTCAGAGCAAGCTTAACTGCAGGCTTACTCTACCTTACTCGCTACGCGCTAACTCTTATTTGCCACCAGCTAGCTCTCATTCGCCCGCGCTAAAAGCCGCGCCGCTTTGTGCTCGGCGCGTCGGCGCTTAAAAAAAGCACTCAATTGGCTGGCACAGTCTTGCTCTAACACACCCGACTGCCAGCTGACCCTGTGGTTTAAGCCTGGCGTGGCCAGTAGCTGTAAGTTCGAGTCCACAGCACCGGTTTTGGCGTCCGCCGCGCCGTACACTAATCGTGCAATACGACTGTGCACCATGGCACCGCTGCACATCATGCACGGTTCAAGCGTCACATATAAAGTGCAGTCCAACAGTCGATAATTACCTAAGGCCAGCCCCGCTTGGCGCAGCGCCATGATCTCCGCATGGGCTGTGGCATCATGGCTACCAATGGATTGGTTCCAGCCCTCGGCGATGCATTGCCCTTGGTAGACCACCAAGGCGCCCACCGGCACCTCGTCTTGCGCCTCTGCTTTTTCCGCCAAGCGCATGGCTTGGCGCATCCAATATTGGTCTTGTTCGTGTTGGTTCATCGGTAGCTCTTTTAGGTTCATCAGCACTTTATTTCAGTTTGTTTAGCAAGACGTCGCTCTTTATTAAGACAATCGTCCCCGCTGGCCGCCCAGTATGACAAAATAGTGCGCTGCAGAAAATAGTGAGCAGCAAACACCATCATAGGGCTAAAGCACGGCCGCTTGATGAAGCCGATACTGGCTTTGTGAGCGTAAAAAAGCGAAGCCTGCAGCTAACATGCACGAAAAAGGTCCATAACGGATAAGAAAGCAGCAAACGAACGTGAAATAACAAAAGGAGCTTGCGCCCTTTTACACGGGCTTATATAGTGACCACCGATTCGGCGTGTAGCGCAGCTTGGTAGCGCACTAGCATGGGGTGTTAGGGGTCGGAGGTTCGAATCCTCTCACGCCGACCAAATCAAATAAAAAACCCACCTTCTGGTGGGTTTTTTATTGCCTGCTTTTCAGAGCTGTCGTGAGATCTAGCCTATTTTGGCCCCATAAATGGCTAACAGCTAAGTATCTAATACCAATCACACTAATTAACTAGTCAGTTTAGTCCAATCTCTAAAGCAGAGTGAAATGACCCTGTTTTTATCTTCGCGAAACCGATTCCAAGCACCACATAGTTTATCCACGATATCTTCATAACCCTCAAAACATCGATTGGCAATTTCATTCTGTCGCAACCAGCTCCAAACTTGTTCTATTGAATTTAACTCCGGTGAGTAAGGTGGGAGATGGATTATGGTGAGATTATCAAATTCATCAGCAAGATAGGATTGATGCCAACTCGCTTAATCCATAATGACAACTGAATGCTGTCCAAAGGGGGTTGCCTCAGAGATTAATTCGAGGTGCTTTTTCATCACCTCCATGTTGCTCACCGGAGCAATAATTGCCTCTGATTCACCGGTGCTGACACATACTGCCCCAAACAAATATGCATATTCGAACTGTTGCTGTTGTACCGCACGGGGACGACTTCCCTTTTCTGCCCAAATCCGTGTAGTTGTATTTTGCTGACCAAACCTAGCCTCGTCTTGGAACCAGATTTTAACGTTTTTTAAGCAGACATGACCGGGGATCTTAAGGATCGTGTCGTTGAGAAATTTTTTTAAAAGCTTCTTGCGCTTTTAGGGAGTGCTTGGGATGCTTAGAACGGGTCGTAATCCACACTAAATCTAGTTTTCTCAATAACTTATATACACCTGACAAACTGTAAGATTGGTCAAACTCCTCTTTGATATATTCAATAATATCTGCGCCCTGGAGCCTACCTCCTGTTGGCTTAATTGCATTAGAAGCGATATACCGTTTCAACTGTAATAACTGCTTTTCAGTCAATTGTGAGGGCCTGCCTGTATGTTGCTTCTCAGCTAATCCCTCTATCCCAAAGTTTAGATAGGACTTAACCCAGTTGTTAACGCTGTTCCGACTCACTTTCAAGAATTCAGCGATTTGCGTGCGATTTTTTCCATCTACGAAATGAGAGATAGCAAGTAGTCTCAGGCGCATTCTTGCGTCAGATGTTTCGCGCATTAATTTGGGGAAATCAGGGGTCATATAAGCTCCTATCTGAGCATATATTAGATCATAAAATTAGTGCGTTTGGTATAACACACCTAAAGCAGCACCTAAAACAAAAACGCGACCGATATGCGGTCGCGTTTTTGTTGAAGTAAATACTCAGAAATTCTGCAAAACCAAGCTTATAGCTTACTCTCCATCAGCAATACCGGCACTCGGTCGCCTTTGCGCTCCAACTCTCTTTGCTCGACAAAGCTAAAGCCCATGCGCTCAAAAAAAGGCCGAGCCGTAATGCTGGCTTCACAATAAAGCTGTTGCAAACCGCGGGCGCCGGCTTCGGCTTTAAGGCGCTGCATTAAGGCGCGCCCCACACCCAGACCTTGATGCGCATGATGCACGTAAAATAAATCAATACGCCCATCTTCGGCCAACTCGGCAAAGCCGAGTAGCTCTCGCCCTTCGGTCGCCACTATGGGATGAGTGCGAATAAAGCGACTCACCCAATGGGGCGCATCATATTCATCGGGCGCCCACACCACGAGTTCATCTTGGCTGTAATCCGCCTGATTAATGCGGTGCACGGTATCGTGGAGCAAGCGCCAAATGCTACCGGCCTCACCACTGCGGATTTTTCTGATTTCCATGTCGACTCCTGCCGCTACCTTGTGCGCCTAAACGGGCTCTCTATATAGCCACATTTGTCGCTAATAAAAAAGGTATCGCAGGGTCATTCTGCACTATTTATTGCCTATATCGCCGACTTTCCTTTGATTTAGCGCCTCTTAGTTACATATCACCATCACAAGTAACATAAGTTGCGACATAAACGGCAACCCAAAATGCAAGGCAAAGCAGACGACTAAAAATCATATCGCTAAAAAGCAAAAAACCCCGAGGGTAAGCTCGGGGAAAAATCAAATAACAGTGGATGCTCTAACAGTTACAGCTCAGCCTAATGTGATTTAGATACTGACATCTGGCGGCTAAAAATTACTGTCTTTTATAAACCTAACTTCTTCAAGTCTGCTTCAATTACGCTCGCTGGCACCGGCACATAACCGTCTTTATTGACGATTTCTTGCCCTTGCTTAGATAACATCAGCTTCACGAATTCGGCTTCCATTGGCCCTAACGGCTCGTTAGGGTGCTTGTTCACGTAAACATATAAAAAGCGCGACAAGGGATAATCGCCACTGGTGGCATTATCGGCATTGGCTGCCACATAATCTTTAGAGCCGGCTGCCGCCAACGGGACCGACCGCACACTTGAGGTGCTGTAACCTAAGCCCGAGTAGCCAATCGCATTCAAAGACGAAGAAACCGATTGCACTACCGAGGCCGAGCCTGGCTGCTCATTCACGTTATTTTTAAAGTCACCTTTACAGAGCGCTTCATCTTTAAAGTAGCCATAAGTACCGGATACTGAGTTACGACCATAGAGCTGAATATCACGAGCAGCCCAGTCGCCACTTAACCCAGTTTGTCCCCACTGAGTAATGGGCTCAGCGCTACCACAGCTTAAGGTGCTGGAGAAAATAGCGTCGACCTGATCGATGCTTAAGCCTTCGATAGGGTTGTCTTTATGCACGAATACCGCCAAGGCATCAATCGCCACGCGCACTGCGGTCGGCTTATAGCCATAACGCTTTTCAAAGGCTTCTACTTCATTGCTTTTCATGCCGCGGCTCATAGGGCCAAATTGAGCCGTGCCTTCGGTGAGGGCAGCCGGTGCAGTAGAGGAACCCGCGGCTTGAATTTGAATATTCACGTTCGGATAATGACGAGTGAACGCCTCTCCCCACAGCGTGGCCATATTAGCCAGAGTGTCGGAGCCAACCGAGGATAGGTTACCGGAAATACCACTTACTTTTTCATAATCCGCTAAGTTGCTATCTACGGCAGCCAGTACATTCGCTGATGCCAGAGCGGCCGTTAAACCAAGAGCTGTCACTAGAGTATTCAGTTTCATGCTTATCTCCGTTTGGGTTCGATTCCTTTAGACGTCGCCAGTATTGCCTTTCTATGTGACAGAGAGATGAAATAGCGATGACCAAGCTGTGACAAATACGATGAAGAACAAAGAAAGCGGGAAGCTATAAATTAGAAGCCCGAAGTTAAAATCCACGGCACACCCTGTAGACGCGGTCTTTCCCGCTTCTAACTCTCAGCTTTAAGCTTTTTTTCAAGTACGCGGTGCTCGGGCAAGGTAAAACTAAAGCAGCTGCCTTTGCCTAACTGGCTGCTGATCTCTAATCGTGAGTCATGGTGGGCCAGTGCATGCTTCACTATGGCCAAGCCCAACCCTGAGCCACCCGTATGGCGACTGCGCGCCTTATCAACCCGATAAAAGCGCTCTGTGAGTCGATTAAGATGTTCAAACGCTATTCCCTCACCTGAGTCTGTGACCGAAAAGCGCGCTTGCTGCCCTTCGCGGCGCCATTCCACCACAATACGCGTGTTGGCAGAAGTATGGCGAATGGCGTTATACACCAAGTTAGAAACAGTGCTGCGCAGTTGCTCCTGATCACCCAACACCAAAAGTTGCTCATCAACCTCAAAACACAGTTCATGGCCTTTTTCGCCACTGAGCGCCTGCGCTTCCAGTTTTAGCATCGCCAATATGGCCGGCAGATCCACCACTTGGTCACTGGCCACCGAGTTTGAAGCCTCAATACGATTCAGGGTCATCAATTGCTTAACCAGCGCTTCCATACGCAAAGTTTGATCCAGCATCACCAAGCGCGTTTTTTGCCACATGGCGGGCTCTGGCGGCTCTTCTAATATTTCCATGTAGCCTTTTAGCACGGTTAAGGGAGTGCGCAACTCGTGGGAAACGTTAGCCACAAAGGTCTTGCGCACTTGCTCAAGGCTTCGCAAGCGCGTGACGTCTCGCACCACCAGCAACCATTGATCTTCCACATAGCTCATGATGCGAAACTCCAGCAGTGTTTGTTCACGCTGCGGTGAAGCCAGCTCTAATGGGTCTTGAAACTCGCCGCGCTCCAGGTAAGCAATAAACAGCGGAGTACGAATCAAGTTACCAATATGCTGGCCCGCATCATCGGGCCAACGAAAGCCTAATAGCTGCTGGGCCAACTTATTACACCAAATAATACCGCCATCTTGACCTATCACCACGGCCGCGTCTGGCAGCGCTTCGGCACCTTGGCGAAAACGGCGGATCAAACGTGCCAGCTCTCGTCGCCGCGCGCGTTGGCGCAGCTGCAAGCGATATAAACCATTAAAAATGGTCTCCCAACTGCCCTGTCCTTGCGGCGGGATCAAGCTGCGATCCCGCCATAACCAAATGGCAAGCTTGCGCTGAAACCGCGAGTGCCACAATAAATGCACGACGGTGGCGACCAATAGCCCGAGTGTGACCTCTCCTAATGCCAAACCCAGCAGCGCAAAACCGCCGTAATAAAGCAGCAGCCGCCACCACCAACCTGGGTTAGATGCTGATAATTGCATGTCAGTCTAAAGGCGTGTTGAAAAGCGGTAACCGGCACCGCGCACGGTTTGGATCATTTGATCGTGCCCCCCGAGCGATATCGCTTTACGTAAACGACGAATGTGCACATCCACGGTTCTGTCTTCCACATAGACATTGGTGCCCCATACATTATTCAGCAATTGCTCGCGGCTATATACGCGCTCGGGATGGGTCATAAAAAAGTGTAATAATCGAAACTCAGTAGGGCCTAGCTCCAGCGCTTGTTCATGGGCACTGACTCTGTGGGTCACTGGATCAAGCTTGAGGCCTTGCACCTCCACCACCTCATCTACCGCCATGGGTGTTACCCGGCGCAGCACCGCATTTAAGCGCGAAGTCAGCTCTTTTAAGGAAAAGGGTTTAGTAATGTAATCGTCGGCGCCCACATCTAGGCCTTTGATTTTATCTTCTTCTTCGGCGCGGGCGGTGAGCATGATCACCGGTATTTGACGAGTGAGCTCACTTTGCTTTAACTGTTTAATAAATTGAATACCGCTGCCACCGGGCAACATCCAATCCAGCAAAATCAGTTCGGGGTAAGGTTCTTTGAGTAGGTTAACCGCTTGCTGAAAGTCAGCAGCAGGCTCAGGGCTAAAACCTTTTTGTTCCAGCATTAAACACAACATGTCGCGAATGGCGGCTTCATCTTCTACTACCAGTATTTTCCGTGTCATCTTACTGTCCTTACGGGCCTTGACTCTGTATGACCATTATTAGCAGTAAGTGTGACAGTTTTATGAATTGATTACCTTTTATCAATGACTTGCCGATTAGGCATTAATGACAAAGCCACATGATTAGACGGGATCGATGAGCGGGATATGAATTAGCTAGCACCTTGGCGTGGCATATTTAGCTGCTGCACGGCTTATGTCTACACTACCTATGGGGCCCCACTAAGTATGTTGGCATAGTGAAAGGGATGCTCTGTCATCGGTGGCCTGTCGGTACTGCAAATACAGCTCTGGCTGGCCGCTGGCAACGTCTGTGCCCTCTTTAATCACGGTGAAGCCTTGGTTTAAATAAAAATTCACGGCTATGTCATTTTCACAATACAACTTTACTGACAGCTGAATGCGTTGTTGCTTAGCGAAGTCGAGCAGCGCTCGGCCTACGCCTTGTTGCTGGCAATCTGGGCGAACAAACAGCGCGGCCAAGTAATCATCGACCAAGGCCACAAACCCTTGTACTTCTTGTGCTCGCTCACACACCCAAATTTCGGCGGCAGGTAAATAGCGAGCACGCATGGCAGCTTGTTGCTGCCACCAAAAGGCGGCGGGAATAAAATCATGGGCTTGTAAGGAGGCGAGTAGCCAGACTTCTTGAATGGCTTCCTCATCAATAGCCTTGGCGGCGCGTATCATTAGCTGCTCTCCGGCGAGAATTTAAGTGTAGGTGCGTGTTTAGGTGCTTGTCTAGCTGAGTGTTTAGCTGAGTGTATAGAGCTTTAAGCAAGCCAATTGCCCTTTAATAAGGCACTGTGAGCCAGATCGGTAAGCCAAGCTTGATAATGACAGCCTGATCACAAAGCCAGTTTGCAGTACAATGCGTTTTTTGTGGCTCGCTATCGAGGATGCTATGTGGTTTAAGAACCTGCAGATTTATCGTTTTACCCGCCCGTTTGATGTGTCATTAGAAGATCTGGAAAAGCAGCTCGAAGCCCTACCCTTTACGCCTTGTGGCAGCCAAGAACAGTCTAAATTTGGTTGGGTTTCTCCATTAGGCAAACACGGCCAGGCCATGACTCACGTGGCCGGTGAGCAGATTTTGCTGTGTGCGAAAAAAGAAGACAAAATGCTACCCGGCTCGGTAATCAATGACATGGTGGCAGAAAAAGCAGAAGCCATTGAGCTTGAGCAAGGCCGCGCGCTGAAGAAAAAAGAAAAAGACGCGCTCAAAGAAGAGATCATTGTCGACCTGCTGCCCCGCGCCTTTAGCCGTTTTCAGCAAACCTTCGCGTGGATTAATCCGAAAGATGGCTTTATTGCTGTGGATGCCAGCTCTGCTAAGCGCGCCGAAGACTTATTAGCTTTATTGCGCAAGAGCATTGGTTCACTGCCAGTAGTGCCGCTGGCCATGACCACGCCGCCTGAGCTCACCCTCACCGAATGGCTTAAAGAAGGTGCCGCACCAGCTGGCTTTGCTTTAGAAGACGAAGTAGAGCTGCGCTCAGCGCTGGAGCACGGCGGTATTATTCGCGCCAAGCAACACGACTTGCTCAGCGAAGAAATCAAAGTGCATTTAGAGGCGGATAAACTGGTCACTAAGTTGGCGCTAAACTGGGCCGAAACCATCAGCTTTATTCTCTCTGATGACATGAGCGTAAAACGCTTAAAATTCTCTGAAGAGCTGCGCGAGCAAAACGACGACGTGACTAATGAAGACGTGGCCGCCCGCTTTGACGCGGACTTTGCCTTGGTGACCGGCGAGCTGTCCAATTTCATACCCGATCTTATCGAAGCCCTAGGCGGCGAAGAGAATCGGTAACACACAGCTTTAAGCCGTAAGCTTTACGCTGTAAGTTAAAGATAAATACCGTCTTTTCCTTATGCCGTCGTGCCGGGCTCGCCCCGGTATCTGCTCTTAGTCACTAACAACAAAGAGCGAGATCCTGACTTTCGTCAGGAAGACAGCATAAGGGCAGTGAGAAGAAAAAGACTAAAATAAAAACGGCACCGAGAGTAATCTCGGTGCCGTTTTTTTTGTGTAAAGAGAAAGCGTAATGTGTGAGGAGAAAAACGCCGAATTTGCAGGCGAAGTGTTTTATCTTTTACTCCTCACTATTCACGCTTCACCCTTCACTATCAGTTAAGCATTCCCCTGCACTTTCATTTTTAGCTCGGCGGCGAAGTTGAGCATCCGCTCCAGTGGGATCATGGCTTTAATACGCGTGGCTTCATCCACTTGTATCTCATGAGTAGCACCGCCGTCCCGTAGCGCGTCACGAATCGATTCTAAGCCGTTCATCGCCATCCACGGGCAACTAGCACAACTGCGGCACGTACCGCCGTTACCGCCGGTAGGAGCGGCCACCAACTCTTTGTCGGGGCAGGCTTGCTGCATCTTGTAAAAGATGCCCTGATCCGTGGCCACTATCAGTTTCTTGTTGGGCAACGTTTGTGCCGCTTTAATCAACTGACTGGTGGAGCCCACCGCATCGGCCAGCGCAATCACAGAAGCCGGTGACTCTGGGTGCACTAATACCGCCGCTTCTGGATATTGTGCTTTTAAGCCTTTTAGGGCCTTGGCGCGAAACTCATCGTGTACGATGCACGCCGCCTGCCAGCGCAGCATCTTGGTGCCGGTTTCTTTTTCGATATAAGCGCCTAAGTGGCGATCCGGCGCCCAAATGATCTTGTGACCTTCGCTATCCAAGTGCTCAACAATTTCCAATGCGATACTTGACGTCACTACCCAGTCGGCGCGCGCTTTTACTGCCGCCGAGGTATTGGCGTACACCACTACCGTATGGTCTGGGTGATTATCACAAAACTCGGTAAATTCATCCGCAGGGCAGCCTAAATCCAGCGAGCACTCGGCTTTAAGAGTGGGCATCAATACGGTTTTTTCTGGGCTGAGGATTTTTGAGGTCTCGCCCATAAAACGCACGCCCGCCACGATCAGCGTCTTGGCTTGATGTTCTTTACCAAAACGCGCCATTTCTAGCGAGTCAGACACGCAGCCACCGGTCTCTTCGGCCAGAGCTTGAATAATAGGGTCCGTATAGTAGTGCGCCACCAGCACCGCATTACGCGCAGTGAGCAGTCCTTTAATTTCCTCTGTCAGTTCCCGCTGCCGATCAACCGTCAGCACAGCCGGCTTGGCGGGAAATGGATAGTCAAATTCGTAGATATCAACAGCTTCAGTCATAACAGGTTCCCGTGTTCCATCCGGATTGCGTCAAGGGCTGGCATTATAACGCTACTGGGGGAGTAACCCAAATTTACGAGGCATAAAGGACAAGGCATACGATTTTATCCGGCTGTTAATCGAAAAAACAAAATAAAAAATCCGCAGTGCGGCTGTAGTACTTATCTAAAAAGGATAGTCAAAAAGGAATATTAAGAATGGGTAATGCAGGAAGGATAGTACTGAAGATGGTGGGGCATGCGGGATTCGAACCTGCGACCAATTGATTAAAAGTCAACTGCTCTACCAACTGAGCTAATGCCCCGATAAATCGGTTACTGCTGTTCAATTTTCTACTACAAATATGGTGGGTGATACTGGGCTCGAACCAGTGACCCCCTCCTTGTAAGGGAGGTGCTCTCCCAGCTGAGCTAATCACCCTGGGACTTACTTTTACTGCTTTACTATTTATTCAACTTTCTACTCAAAAGAGTGGTGGGCGCTACTGGGCTCGAACCAGTGACCCCCTCCTTGTAAGGGAGGTGCTCTCCCAGCTGAGCTAAGCGCCCTGGGATTTTTTCTAAATCTGGTGGGGCATGCGGGATTCGAACCTGCGACCAATTGATTAAAAGTCAACTGCTCTACCAACTGAGCTAATGCCCCGATAAATCGGTAGTACTAATAACTGCCATACGGCACTTATCATTAAAATTGGTGGGTGATACTGGGCTCGAACCAGTGACCCCCTCCTTGTAAGGGAGGTGCTCTCCCAGCTGAGCTAATCACCCTGGGACGTTCTTACTCTTTATTACTAAACACAAATTCTGGTGGGGCATGCGGGATTCGAACCTGCGACCAATTGATTAAAAGTCAACTGCTCTACCAACTGAGCTAATGCCCCGATAAATCGGTTACTGCTTTCAATTTGGTGGGTGATACTGGGCTCGAACCAGTGACCCCCTCCTTGTAAGGGAGGTGCTCTCCCAGCTGAGCTAATCACCCTGGGACGTACTTGCACTGCTTAATCTGGTGGGGCATGCGGGATTCGAACCTGCGACCAATTGATTAAAAGTCAACTGCTCTACCAACTGAGCTAATGCCCCGATAAATCGGTTACTGCTTTCAATTTGGTGGGTGATACTGGGCTCGAACCAGTGACCCCCTCCTTGTAAGGGAGGTGCTCTCCCAGCTGAGCTAATCACCCTGGGTTTCTGTTACCGTTTACCGCACTCACCGTTTACGGCACCTGCCAATAAACCATAACTTTATTTCAATTTGGTGGGTGATACTGGGCTCGAACCAGTGACCCCCTCCTTGTAAGGGAGGTGCTCTCCCAGCTGAGCTAATCACCCTGGGACGTACTTGCACTGCTTAATCTGGTGGGGCATGCGGGATTCGAACCTGCGACCAATTGATTAAAAGTCAACTGCTCTACCAACTGAGCTAATGCCCCAAACTTGCTCTTTACTTACGCGTTAAAAACGCTTTTTCTCGTCCGCAACTAGAGCTCTAAAGCTCCCCTGCCAACGGCGGCCTATAATACGGATTTTATTTTTCGGTGCAACAGCTAAATCGTCATTTAATGTTGTTTGCTTAAGGAGTGAGCACTATGAGTATTCAACAAATCTAATTGCTGCTTTTACAACCCATCTAACGCTTGTTGCGCCAAAGCCGCTGAACTGCTGCTGCCATATTCATTTAACACTTGCTCTAGGTACACACGCGCTTGAGGATTGTTATTTTGCTCTTTCGCGATCTGACCTAATTTTAATAACGACTCAGCACGCTTAGTGGATTGAGGATAGGCCTCGACCACCCGCGCAAATTGCGCTTTAGCTTGATCGAATCGCTTTTGCGTGTACAACAGCTGCCCCAGCCAGTAATGCGCATTAGGCACATAGCTAGACTCTGGGTATTGCGTGATAAAGCGTGCAAAGGCAGGAATAGCCGCCGCATAGTCTTTATCCTGCAATACCAAGTTCACCGCATTGTCGTAGGCCGCTTGTTCATTACCGTGGGCCGTAGTCGTGCTGGTGTTAGCTGTGCTGCTATTAGTGCTTGCAGCTGCATTACTTGCACTAGGTTCGGCTTTGTTACTGGCCGTCTTGGTGTCAGGCTCATTAGAAGCGGGCGCGGGTGGCGTGGCCGCCGCTTGAGGCTGTGCGATATCTTGCAACTGTAACAAAATATCTTTTTGCCGCTCGATAACCTGTTCAAGACGATAGCTTTGTTCTTCCAGTGTTCCTCGCAGCTCGCTAACTTCGCGCAGCAATGAGTTCAACTGATTTTGTTGGGTAATTTGTGATTGGCTACGGGCATTAAAACCGCGCTCTAACTCTGCCAATCTATCGTTTACCGAGCCGCTGCTACCCACACTGCCTACTGGCGCTTGCGCCAAGCAAGCGGTGGATAAAACAGCGGCCATTACTATGGCCGCTAATTTATAGGTCATAAGATCAATCTAAACCTTAATAAACCAGAACCGCACGACGGTTCTTAGAGAACGCAGAGTCAGTGTGTGAGGCATCAGCTGGCTTTTCTTCGCCGTAGCTAACTATAGCCAACTGAGCACCACTTACACCCAAGCTCTGCAGGTAGCTGGTCACTGCTTTCGCACGACGCTCGCCAAGGGCAATGTTGTACTCTGGCGTGCCACGCTCATCCGCATGACCTTCCACCAAAATACTAACAGAAGAGTTAGAACGCAGGTAATTGGCATGCGCTTCTAACACTTGTGCATAATGGCCGCTCACTTCGTCTTGGTCAAATTCAAAGTAGATGACGTTTTCACGACGCAGGGCTTCGTATTGCTGACGCATCTGCTCTTCGGCTGACATAGCGCCGCCATTTTGCATGCCGCCAGTTTGTACGCCGCCACCAGTCTGATAGCTGTCGTCAGCGCCGCCCAGGGCATCTGAGTCACTGGTTGAGCTACAAGCAGCTAAGGTCAACATCGGCAGTGCTATGGCCAGACTCTGCAGCAATTTCTTCATTTGCATTTTTTATTTCCTTTGGTTTTTTATTAGATTAGTTAAGGTACGGTGACCATGCTGGTGCACGAACATCACCATTTCGTGCGGGAAGCCTGGCCTTAAAGCGACCATCCATAGACACCAAAGACAGCACCTGACGGCCCTGGTAAGTCGTACTATAGATAATCATAGTGCCGTTAGGAGCCGGGCTTGGGGATTCGTCGAGCTGTGTTTCGGTTAACACTTGCAACTGACCTCCATCCAGCTCTTGACGAGCAATGCGGTATTTTCCTTGTGCGCGACTGACCAGCACTAAGCTTTTGCCATCACCCGTTACACGAGGACCTAAATTAGTATCACCTTGGAACGTCACGCGGCGCGCTTCGCCGGAGTTAACGTTCGCCTGATAAACTTGCGGCTTACCACCCCGCTCAGACACGAAGTAGATCGACTGACCATCCGCCGCCCAAGTGGGCTCTGTGTCTATGCTGCGGTTATTGGTAATACGCGTATATTGCTTATTGCCTAAATTCAGCACATACACTTCTGGCTGACCATCACGGGATAACACTAACGCCAATTTGCTACCGTCTGGTGAAAACTGCGGTGCACCGTTAATGCCCTGCTGTGAGCTCACCACTTGGCGCTGCTGGCTATAGATGTCTTGTACCACAATTTCGGCTTTCTTGTTCTCAAATGACACATAAGCAAGCTTACGGCCATCCGGCGACCAAGCTGGCGACATTAAGGGCTCGCGTGAGCGCAGTAATAACTGCTCATTAAAGCCATCGTAATCGGCAATTTTCAGCTGATACGGGAATTCCGCTCCGTGATGTACGTTCACATAGGCAATACGGGTTAAAAACGCGCCTTTAATGCCGGTCAGTTTTTCAAAAGCAATGTCTGCCATGCGGTGTGCGTATTGACGTAACTGCGCCGCAGGCACGGTCGCGGTACGGCTTTCTAGCAACTTAGCACCACTTTGATCCAATACATCGGCCAGCTCAAAGCTAATACGATATTGATTATTACCGGCCGGCTCGATAGAGCCCACCATCACCGCATCCACTTGCTGTTGGCGCCACAGATTAGGGTCTAATTCACTGGCACTCGATACCTGCTGGGGTAAACGATTGCGATCCAACGGGCGAAACATGCCGCTGTTACGAAAATCACTGGCAATCACGTCCGCCACATCTTGCGGCATGGCGCCACTACCGGTCCATTTAAACGGCACCACGGCCACCGGACGCGCACTGTCTGTGCCGCCGGTGATCTCAATTTCAAAGGCCGCGTTTGCTTGTGTTGTTAACACTAGTGCTGTGGAAAATAACAGCGGTAACCATAACCACATCCATCGTTTCGTCATCACTAGATCCTCGGTTTCAGAGTTAGATTCAGGTTTTGTATCTGTTTAATTAGTTCCGGGTTTTTAGGCATAGGTAAAGGGCTGGCCTTGCGGATCGCCACTATACCCGCTTGGCACACGGCATTATCGCCACTGCCATCGCCTACCTGAAGCACTAAGCCATCGTTGGCCAAACGCACATTCACCACGCACTGTTTACCTTGCATGGTTGAACTCACTTGAAAGTGGCGTTCAACCGCTTGTTGTATCATAGCTCTGGCCTGATCAATCTCACCTTGTGACGGGGCGGCCGGCGCACTGCTCTTACCTAAGTCGTCGCCCATCATAGCTTCCAAATCTTTTAATGCTTGGCTACTGGCTGCCGCTTTTGCATCGGCTGCGGCTTTAGCAGCCTTAGCATCGGCAGCAGCTTTGGCATCAGCAACCTTCTTAGCTTCTGCGGCTTTGGCGTCGGCGGCCTTCTTCACTTCAGCCGCTTTTGCATCAGCAACGGCTTTAGCCTCGGCGGCTTTCTTGGTTTCTACCGCTTTAGCATCAGCGGCGGCTTTAGCATCGGCGGCCTTCTTAACCTCTTGTGCTTTAGCGTCGGCTGCGGCCTTAGCGTCAGCGGCTTTTTTGGCCTCTTGTGCTTTGGCATCGGCCACTTTTTTGGCTTCTGCATCCGCAGCAGCTTTGGCCTCCGCCACTTTTTTAGCCTCTTGCGCTTTAGCGTCTGCCTGCTTCTTAGCTTGTGCATCCGCTACTGCTTTTTCATCCGCCAGCTTCTTAGCGGCTAATGCCTTAGCATCACTGATTGCTTTGGCTTCAGCGGCTTGAGTGGCCGCTGCTGCTTTTGCCGCGGCAGCGGCTTTCGCATCGGCAGCAGCCTTCACCTCTGCGGCTTGCTTCTCTTGCACGGCAGCTTGTTGCGCGGCCACTTTTTGTTGTTCGGCCTTGGCTGCTGCTTGTGCGGCCGCCACGGCTTTTTCTTGTGCTGCGGTTTGCGCCGCCGCTTGAGACTGTGCTTGCTCCGCCGCTTGTTGGGCGGCTTTTGCCTCTGCGGCGGCCGCGGCCGCCGCTTGCGATTCTTCTGCAGCTTGCGTTTGCGCACGTTCGGCACGCATCGCATCTAACTGCTTAGCCTGCTGGGCCATCATGCCACTATCAATCATGGTGGCTTCAATAATAGAAGCTGGCTGTGACGGCCGCTTAGGCGCTTGAAAATCCATGCCGACCAGCAACACCACGCCCACCACCAGGTGCAGGCCCAGTGAGATGATGATTGATCGTTTAACTCCGTCTTGCTCCGTCATCACAACCTTAAGACTCCGGCTGCGTCATCAGGCCCACGCTCGGCACACCGGCCGCTTTTAGCGTGGCCATCAACTTGATCACGGCGTCGTAGGGCACTTGAGCGTCTCCTTGCACCACTACCGGTGATTTAGGCGTCACCTGCAGTTGGCTCATCACCGCCTCCGACAAAGTCAGCAAGTCCATGATGTGGCTCTCACTGTCACCAATATCCAGATAATAAACGCCGGCCGCATCCACGGACGCCACAATCGGCTTATCGCTGTCTTCGGGCATCATTTCCGCTTCCGCTTGGGGTAAATCAACGTTTACACCTTGGGTGATCACGGGGGCGGTCGCCATAAAGATGATCAGCAATACCAACATCACATCGATATAGGGCACCACGTTGATTTCGGCCACGCTCTTGCGCCGTCTGCGCTTGTAGCCTTGCATTAGGCTTTACCTGCCGCCACTTGGCGGTTCAAAATGGTCGAAAATTCGTCCATAAAGTTGGCCAGGTGGTTCTCTTGACGCTCTACCTGATAACTAAAACGGTTATAGGCGATAACGGCTGGAATGGCGGCAAACAAGCCCAATGCCGTTGCTATCAAGGCTTCGGCAATACCCGGTGCCACCATCGACAGCGTGGCTTGTTTCACTTCTGCCAAGGCGATAAAGGCGTTCATGATGCCCCAAACGGTACCGAACAGGCCGATATAAGGACTGATCGAGCCAATGGTCGCCAGCATAGATAAATTAGTTTCTAGACGGTCCACTTCCCGAGACAGGGCGACGCGCATGGTGCGATAGGTACCATCGAGCAGGCTTTCTTGAGAACGACCTTGTTTTTGCAGACGGATAAATTCTTTAAAGCCCGCGTAAAATATTTGCTCCATGCCAGCTAAATTATCGCGGCGCGCATTGCTCTCATGATAAAGGCGGCTTAAATCAGAGCCTGACCAAAACTTATCTTCGAAGCTGGTGGAGTCATTTTGTGCCGTAGTCAGTATTTTACGGCGATTAAAGATCATCGCCCACGACAATACCGACATGCCCAGCAACAGCAGCATGACAAATTTAACCAGTAAGCTGGCCTGTAAAAAAAGACCTATAAACGATATTTCAGCATGCACCTGATATTACTCCCATCAGCGGCTCAGGAATGGCAAAGGGTTTCATATGAGCTATTTGAACACATGCAATCAGCACGGTTCCCCGCACCAGAGAAAGGCCCGCATCATCCAGAATTTCTTGCTCAAACACAATAGACGCACGTTTCAGCTTTTTCACCGTCACGGTGACTGTTAATGCATCATTGAAGCGAGCGGGCCTCAACATATCCAGCTCCACCTTACGCACCACGAAGGCCACACCTTGTTCGAGCAAGGTATCTTGTTCTACATCCAGACTACGCAACCACTCGGTGCGCGCTCTTTCCATATATTTCAAATAATTAGCGTTGTAAACAATACCACCGGCGTCCGTATCTTCGTAGTAGATCCGCACCGGCCAAGTAAAGACTGCATTAGACATCATTCGTTCAGCCCATTTGTTTAGCCCAACTGTTCAACCCATTTGTTCAACCATTGAGAGAGGCCCAAAAAACATGCCAACACTATACATGAGAGAAATTTAGGAGAGAAGACAATGGCCAACAGCGACGACAATTCTCGGCATGGATGCCACGCCGGTGAAGGGTAAGGTGTGAAGAGTGAGGGGAACAAGCAAGCGCGGTACGCTTTACGCCGTACGCTATAAGTTGAGACCAATAACGGTTTTATCTTCAACGTACAGCGTATGGCGAAAGTAAATTACTTTGGGCGCAGCTAAAGCAGCAACGATAGGTACACCGACTGTATTCAATACGTGGCGCTGCACGCCACGGGCGCGCTCAAAGTGGCCTCTTGCGTACGGCGTAAACCGCCTCACTCCTCACGCTTTACTCCTCACCGCTTCAGCCAAGCGTCCTTCTGGCAGCTCGAAACCAAAGTGTAAATAAGCACGCGGCGTGGCCATGCGGCCACGGGGGGTGCGCTGTAAGAAACCTTGTTGGATCAAAAACGGCTCTATCACATCTTCAATGGTTTCTTTTTCTTCACCGATAGCCGCGGCTAGGTTATCTAAACCCACAGGCCCGCCCATAAATTTATCTAACAGTGCCATCAACAGCTTGCGGTCCATGTAGTCAAAGCCTTGCTTGTCTACATCCAGCATATCCAGCGCTTGGGCGGCGATATCGGCGTTAATTTCGCCACTGCCTTTCACTTCGGCAAAGTCGCGCACTCGGCGCAGCAATCGGTTGGCAATACGCGGCGTACCACGAGCACGACGGGCCATTTCATAGGCGCCCTCGTCATCAATAATCAAGCCTAATTTATTGGCGCTACGACTGACAATATGGGCCAAATCCGCTACTTGATAAAACTCCAGCCGTTGTACTATGCCAAAGCGATCCCGCAGCGGCGAAGTTAACGAGCCCGCACGGGTAGTCGCCCCCACGAGCGTAAAAGGCGGCAATTCCAGCTTAATGGAGCGCGCGGCGGGGCCCTCGCCAATCATAATATCCAGCTGATAATCTTCCATCGCTGGATACAATATTTCTTCCACCACTGGGCTTAAGCGGTGGATTTCATCGATAAACAGCACGTCGCCCGCTTCAAGATTGGTCAGCATGGCCGCCAAGTCACCGGCTTTTTCTAATACAGGACCGGACGTGGTTTTAATGCTCACGCCCATCTCTAACGCTACTATATTGGCCAAGGTGGTTTTACCCAAACCCGGCGGGCCAAAAATCAACAGGTGATCCAGCGCCTCTTCACGGCGGCGCGCCGCCTCGATAAAGATCTCCATTTGGCTGCGCACATGATCTTGGCCGCGATAATCCGCCAGTGATCGCGGGCGAATCGCGCGATCGATCACTTCCTCTTCATGAGGTACCGGTGCGGGATCGATAAAACGGTCTGCTTCAATCATGCTTATACCTGAGTAGTTATGCCTGAGAACGCAAGGCTTCGCGGATCAGCTGCTCGACGTCCAGTCCGGGCTTAGCGACTTTGGTGATCATTTGTTCTGCGGCGGCGGGCTTATACCCCAGCGCTTGCAGCGCAGCAATGGCTTCATTCTTGGCACCATCAATCTGGCCGGCTTGCGTTACTGCATCGGGAGCGGGATTAAACAGATCGTAGCCACCGAAGTTTTTCAGGCGGTCGCGCATTTCCACGATCAAACGCTCGGCGGTTTTCTTACCCACGCCCGGCAATTTCACCAAGGCTTTAATATCACCTTGATCAATATGATAAATAAATTGTTCTGCGGTCATGCCAGACATAATGCCCAGCGCCAGCTTAGGGCCTACGCCGTTGGTTTTGATAAGCTCTCGGAACAGCGCGCGTTCAGTTTTGGTATTAAAACCAAACAATAACTGCGCATCTTCACGCACCACAAAGTGGGTGAGCACAGTGGCGGGCTCACCCACATTGGGCAAGTCATAAAAACAGCTCATGGGTAACGTCACTTCATAACCCACGCCATTGATCTCTAATAAGATCTCCGGCGCCTGTTTTTCACTGATAATCCCTTTTAACCGACCAATCACACCCGTCTCCTAACACCAACGCAAGGGCATAAGAATAATAAATTACTGGATGAATATCCAGTAATACACAGCTATACGCCTTACGCTGTACGTCGTACGTTAAAGATAAACACTGCTACACCGCTATTTGCTTAAACGTATTGCGTACGGCGTTTAACGTTTAACGAGCGTTAGCTCAACGCATCCTTCCGCGCACTGTGCCGCGCACTTGGCCGGCCATGCTGATCAGGCTTTGGTAGGTATGGCCGTGGCACAGGGCTACCGCCAAACCATCGGCCGCATCTTCTTGAGGCGTGCCTGGTAGGCTTAATAACCGCACTACCATGTGCTGCACTTGGGCTTTATCGGCACCGCCCTGCCCCACTACCGCCTGCTTAATTTGGCGCGCCGAATACTCAGCTACTTCTAAGCCCGCATTGGCGGCGGCCACAATGGCCGCGCCGCGGGCTTGGCCGAGCTTGAGTGCTGAGTCGGGGTTTTTCGCCATAAACACCTGCTCAATGGCAAATAAGTCCGGCTGAAACTGTAAAATAATTTCGCTAACGCCATCGTAAATTTTCTTTAACCGTGGCGCTAATTCTGTATCTGTCATGCGAATACAGCCCGAGCCAAGGTAGGTCATTTTACTGCCCTCTTGGCGAACCACGCCATATCCGGTAATACGCGAACCCGGATCTATGCCCAATATAATGGCCATCAGTGAAAGCTATAAGCTTAAAGCTGTCAGCTAGAAGCTAAAAGCCAGAAATGAAACGTGAAGAGCCAACACTAAAGATTTTCCAGCTTCAGGCTCCCGCTTAACACTTCTGGCTTCCAGCTTCCGGCTTCTCGCTTCTCGCTTAGAGCAATGCCGCCAGTTCGTCGGAGATATCGGCGTTGTGATACACCTCTTGTACGTCGTCTGCGTCTTCTAGCATGTCGATCAGTTTCATAAATTTAGGCGCTGTTTCTTCATCAAGCTCGGCACTGGTAGAGGGGATCATGGTCACTTCGGCGTTGACCGCTTCCAGCCCTGCTGCATCCAGCGCGTCTTTTACTTGACCAAATGCTTCCCACTGGGTGTACACATCAATGGAGCCATCGTCATGCACTTCTACGTCATCGGCGCCGGCTTCAAGGGCCGCGTCCATCACGGTGTCTTCATCAAGACCTTGATAGCTGATCACGCCTTTTTTCTCAAACAGATACGCCACTGAACCGTCGGTGCCTAAGTTGCCGCCATTTTTAGAAAATGCGTGACGCACTTCCGCCACCGTACGGTTACGGTTGTCGGTCATGCATTCCACCATCACCGCCGTGCCTGCAGGGCCGTAGCCTTCATAAATCACGGTTTCTAATGCGGCACCATCCAACTCACCGGCGCCGCGTTTAACGGCACGGTCTACCGTATCGCGGGTCATATTATTGGACAACGCCTTGTCCACCGCCGCGCGCAAACGTGGATTGGTGCCTACGTCTGAGCCGCCCTCACGGGCCGCCGTGGTCAGTTCGCGAATTAATTTAGTGAAGATTTTACCGCGCTGGGCATCTTTTGCCGCCTTGCGGTGCTTGATATTGGACCATTTGCTATGACCTGCCATCAGTGTTCTCTCCCTTTTTATTCAGAACTAAAGTTATTATTAGCTAAGAGTTATTCTGAGCTTAGTTTTATTCCAAGCTTAGAGTTGTTCTTAGCTTGGATCAGCCTGTCGATGGCCAATTTATTGGTCCATGAGCTGGCTTTTTCACGGGCCTCCGCAAAAGGCAGCCAGCACTGAGCTTGATGTTCAGTGAGCGCCGCCTCTGTAGTCTTCGACAGACGAAAGTAAAATTCGTATTCCCAATTATGGGTCACGCCCGGGCGGTATCTGTGCCGCCAGCGGGGATAAATCTCAAAGCGCACTCGGCGCCCAGTTTCAATCAGCTCGGCGCACGCACCCAGTTGTAAACCGGTTTCTTCCAGTAATTCGCGCTCAGCCGCTTGCCAGCGGGTTTCACCCACTTCCAAGCTGCCGGTCACCGATTGCCAAAAGTCCGGATTATCCAAGCGTTGCAACAGCAACACGTGAGTATCGGTGTGGATCAACACCAATACCGACTCTGGGTGCTTATAAGCCATGCTTAGTTGCCAGCCTGTTCGGTTTTATCAGCCTTGTCCGCTTGCTCATTCTTAGGTGCTTTCATGGGTATCTCGGTGCGAATCGCCAACTCTAATAAAGAGTCAGGGTTAGGCAAGCTAGGCGCATCGGTCAACAAGCAAGAGGCGGTGGTGGTTTTCGGGAAGGCAATCACATCGCGAATATTATCGGTGCCGGTTAACAGCATCACTAAGCGGTCCAGACCAAAGGCGAGACCGGCGTGCGGCGGCGTGCCGTACTTTAATGCTTCAAGCAAGAAGCCAAACTTCTCTTGTTGCTCGGCGGCGTTAATACCCAATAAGCGGAACACGGTTTGCTGCATCTCACTGTGGTGAATACGCACCGAGCCACCGCCCACTTCGTAGCCGTTAATGACCATGTCATAGGCATTGGCCAGCGCGGTTAACGGCGCGGCTTGCAGCTGTTCGGCGGTTAAGTCTTTGGCGGCAGTAAAGGGGTGATGCATGGCGTATAAGCGGTCTGCTTCTTGTTCAAACATTGGGAAGTCGACCACCCACAGCGGGCGCCAGCCCTTTTCAAACAAGTCTAAATCTTTGCCCAGCTTTAAGCGCAGTGCGCCGATGGCGTCGCTCACTATTTTGGCTGAATCTGCGCCAAAGAAGATAGCATCGCCGTCTGTCGCACCAGTGCGCGCCAGCAGCTCGGTCACAATCTCTTCGTTTAAGAACTTAGCGATGGGTGACTGTACGCCCTCTAAGCCTTTAGCGGCTTCGTTCACTTTCATCCACGCCAAGCCTTTAGCGCCATAAATGCCGACAAACTTGCCGTATTCATCAATTTGCTTGCGTGATAATGCCGCACCACCGGGTACGCGCAAAGCTGCTACGCGGCCGTTAGCGTCGTTAGCAGGGCCTGCGAACACTTGAAAATCCACGTCTTTGACTAAGTCGGCAATATCGACTAATTCGGTGGCAATACGCAAGTCTGGCTTATCGGAGCCAAAACGACGCATGGCTTCCGCATAGGTCATGATGGGGAAGGTGCCTAAGTCCACGTCAATCACATCTTTCCATAATTCGGTGACCAACTGCTCCATGATCTCGCGCACTTGCTCAGCGCTCATAAAAGAGGTTTCAACGTCGATCTGGGTAAATTCTGGCTGACGGTCGGCACGCAAGTCTTCATCACGGAAGCACTTCACGATTTGGTAATAACGGTCAAAGCCGCTCATCATCAGCAACTGTTTAAACAGCTGTGGCGACTGAGGCAGCGCATAGAAATGGCCTTTGTGTACGCGGCTTGGCACTAAGTAGTCACGCGCACCTTCTGGGGTGGCTTTGGTCAGCATAGGGGTTTCTATATCTAAGAAACCTTGGTCATCCATAAAGCGGCGCACGCGGCTGGTCACCTTAGCGCGCGTCTTTAAATACATAGCCTGCTCAGGGCGGCGTAAGTCTAAGTAGCGATATTTAAGACGCTGCTCTTCTGAGTTATTTTGGTTAAAATCCAGCGGCAAAGCTTCGGCTTTATTAATGATGGTCAGCTCATGGGCAAAAATTTCTACCGCACCGGTGGCCATGTCTTTATTGACTTGCGACTCGGGGCGGGCACGCACTATGCCTTTCATTTGAATACAAAACTCGGCACGCAAGGTCGACGCCAAGTCGTAAGCTTCGGCTTTATCTGGGTCGAAAAACACCTGCACCAAGCCTTCGCGGTCACGCATGTCGATAAAAATCAAACCGCCTAAGTCACGACGACGATTTACCCAGCCGCTTAGAGTCACGCTCTGACCGACCAGAGCTGCGTCAACTTGCCCGCAATAATGAGTGCGCATGGAGTCTTCCTATTGTGTTGTGGTGCGAAATTTGGCCGCACCGCATGAATTTGTTATTGAATAGCGCGCTAGTATAAGGGAAAGCAGCGAGCTTGGTAAAATCCTTCCCGCTTCTTTACGCAGTAGAGGCCGCTTCAGCTGGCCGGTGGCGTGTAGCGCCACGCATTAATAGCGCCCAGCTAAAATAAAACACCGGGCTCGGGCAATGTAAAAGGCTAATTTTTTAATTCAACACTCAAAATTAACCATTCACATTGGGTAACACCGCCCTTTGTTAAGCCTGCTGTTGTCTGAGTGGCTTAGTTTTGCTGCGCAAAACCGGCCAGCTAAAGCGGCCTCTACATTCGTGCAGATGTTGCGTATGGCGTAAAGCCTTGTTTGCGCTCTTACCAACAAAAGTCACTTTCAGATTTGATCACTATTTTTCCGTGTTCTTCAGTGGATTCCGTTGCAAAAACAGTCTTGGTGTTGGTTTATCTCTTAGCTGGGCGCTTGGCGCTGTGTTAAATGCCCTAAGCCACGCTGATAAAACTGCCAAGATAGTAGCCCTGCGGCCACGTTGCCCAGCAACACTCCTATATATAAGCCGCTCATGCCGGCGAGTGTGGCGCCCAGCCATAAGGCCGGTAGATAGCAGGCAAACAAACGTAATACGGAAATCCACACCGCCCGCATCGGCATACCCAGCGCGTTGCACACCGACACAATTAGCATGCACACCCCGAGCGCCGCATAACTGATGGGCACCCACAACATATAGCTGAGCAGATAACGCTCGGTGTCAGCGTCGGGTGCCAACGCCGGCGCAATTAACCAGCGGCTGGCCAGCCAAAACAAGGCGATAATGACTTGCAGGCCTATTACAAAACGTACCGCAACCAGTACTAGGCTATGTACGCGATCCAGTTGTTGGGAGCCCAGTAAACGCCCCACCATTGGCGGTAGCGCCATGGTTAGCGCCAGCACAATCACAATGGAAAACAATTCTAAGCGGCTGCCGAGCGTCCAGGCCGCAATGGCCGAGCCACCAAAGCCGGCGATTAAGCGAATGGCCAGTAACGCCGCCAAACCTGGCATCAATTGGCTGAGCATGGCCGGTGCGCTGGTATTAAAAATATCACGCAGCGCCGGACCTATCGGCAGTTTGCTGGGTTTAAAGTCCAGCCAATGACGCTTTAATATTCGGGAATACATAATGGCTGAGCCCAGCGTGCAGGCGACAATAGTGGCATAGGCGGCGCCGGGCAAGCCCCAGCCAAAGGTGAAAATAAACAGCGGATCCAGCAGGATATTAATGATGCTGGTGACCACCATCATTAAGCCGGGTAAGCGCATATCGCCATTGGCCCGCGCAACACTGCTGGCAAAATATAAAAAAGCGCCCAACCAAGCACTGGCCAGCCAAGGTAGCCAATAGCCTTCGGTGTAAGGCAACAGCTCGGCACTGGCACCCAAGGCGGTGAGTAGCGGAATGCGCAGCAGCCAGATGAAGGCACACAATAGAAATGTCACGCAACAACCTGCCAGTACCACCAAGCCGCCCATGTGTTTAGCGCGCCCTGATTTTCCCGCACCAATGGCACGAGAAATAAGTGCGGTGGAGGCGATACCAATACCAATTTGTACGCCGATTAATACTTGCTGTATCGGCAGCGTAAAGCCCAGCGCCGCCAGTTCTTGCAGCCCTAACATACTGATAAAGACACTGTCGGCCAGCTGAAAACTCATTAACGCCACCACGCCAAACAACATCGGCCAGGTCATGCTAAATAAGGCTCGAGGCAGTGATTGATCGGCTAAGTATTTTTTGGGCTTAGGATGACTAGGAGGTGATAACGGGGCTGATGACTGAATGGGAGACATGGCGTTATTCAAGACTGCTGCTGGCTGTAAAATGGCTGCCCATAGTAGCACTCATCAGGTGTTTATGTGATGCTCTCGAAATACAGCGCCCAGCGCCGAGCTAAGGATGAACCAATGACAGTTCCTTATTTTTGCCACGTAACGCACAGGAACGCACGGAAGCAGTTCACTGGCGACAAGTGAACAGAGCTTATTTATTAATGGTAAGAGCTAAGATCAGGGCTTGGTATTTTTAGTGTTAGTTGTTGTTAATCTGTAGCTTGGTGCTTGGCGCTTTTGTAAGGATCTTTATGTCGTCGTTATATATTGGTTTGAGTCAGTGGTCGCATCCGGCTTGGCCTGGCCAACTGCTGAGTAAGAACCTGAAAAGTACCGAGCATTTATTGGATTACGCTCAAGTGTTTAATTCCGTAGAAGGCAATACCAGCTTTTATGGGGTGCCGGATACCCATAGCTTGGTGCGCTGGGCCAGCCAAACGCCGGATGATTTTCGCTTTACCTTTAAATTTCCGGCTAGCGTTAGTCATCAAGGGCAGTTGATCGATAATGTACCGATCGCTTTGTCGTTTATTGAACAGCTAGCGCCACTGCGCGATAAGCTCGGCATGCTAATGCTGCAATTGCCCGCCGCCTGTGGGCCTGAACAGCTCAATGGCCTTGCCCACTTATTAAACGCCCTGCCTCAAGATCTGCAATACGGCGTTGAGGTTAGGCATCCGGCATTTTTTGCTAAGGGTGAAGCGGAGCGCATGCTCAATCGTTTATTACTCGAATATAATGCCAATCGCATTATTATGGACTCACGCCCCGTGTTCTCTTGCCCACCGACGACACCGACATTAGCCGACGCCCAGCAAAAGAAGCCCCAAGTACCGGTGCATATTATTAGTACGGGGCAAGCTCCGGTGATCCGCTTTATTGGTCATCCACAGCCCGAGTATAATCACCGTTTTTGGCAAGCTTGGCTGCCACGCATTCAAGGCTGGTTAACTGAGGGCAAGTCGGTGTATTTATTTGTGCACACCGCCGATAATCAGTTGGCGCCCATATTGGCGGCAGAGATTGCCGCAGCACTGCACCATCCCCTGCCCGACTTTCCTGGACTCGCCCCAAGCCCACAGGGGCTATTGTTTTAGGACATGGGAGGCGTCAGATTTAAGCTATAAGTTAAAAAACGCCGCCCTTTCCCTATGCCGTCTTACGGGCTCGCCCCAGTATCTCGCACTAGGTTTAAAACAAAAACGTCATCCTGACGTACGTCAGGATGACGGCAAAGGGCTAGGTCAGTGTTTCGCTTGGCGCTTAGTGCTCTTTGCTGTGAACAGTTAATTAGTTTGTCGCCTGCAGTTGCTTCTTTTACAATGGCGACCATTGTGTCAGCTAAGTGCTGGCGTACAACACAGGTTATTATTCGTTAGTTATGCAAGCAAAAGATCACATCTTCGCCACCCCTATCGCCGAGCTTGGCGACTTTAACTTCGACCAAAAAGTGGCCGAGGTTTTTCCCGACATGATTAAGCGCTCGGTGCCGGGTTATTCCAATATTATTGCCGCCATCGGCATGATGACCGCCCGCTTCGCCCAGCCACACACCCAGCTGTATGACTTAGGTTGTTCGCTCGGTGCGGCCACTCAAGAAATGCGCCGTAATTTGTCCCAGCCTGGCTGCACCATAGTGGCGGTAGATAATTCACCGGCCATGTTAGAGCGTGCGGCCAGTCATTTGGCATCGTTTAAATCTGAGGCTGTAGTTGAGCTGACTGAAGCGGACATTTGCGAGATAGCCATTGAGAACGCATCTATCGTGGTGCTGAACTTTACGCTGCAATTTATTGACCCAGATAAGCGGGAAGCCTTATTAAGTCGTATTTATCTGGGCTTAAACCCAGGCGGCGTGCTTATTTTAAGTGAAAAGTTTATCAGCGCTAATGACACTGTGAACGAGCTATTGATTGATTTGCACCACGACTTTAAACGCGCCAATGGCTATAGCGAGCTGGAAGTCAGTCAAAAGCGCACCGCATTAGAAAACGTCTTGCGCCCAGACACTCCAGAGCAACATAAAGCCAGATTGGCCCGGGTTGGTTTTAGTCATGTGGACATGTGGTTTCAGTGTTTTAATTTTGGCTCCATGGTCGCCATTAAATAATGGGTTGCGATTAAGTAACAGGTTGCCATTAAGTATCGGGTCGCGGTTAAGTAAAAGGTCGCCATTAAATAGCGCGCGGCCAAGTAATGGATTTTTATTAAATGATTGATTTTAGTAGTTTTTACCAGCAAATTGCCAAGTGTCGGCTACAACACTGGCTGCATTGCTTGCCGGCGCAATTGCATGCTTGGCAAAAAAATAATCTGCATGGCGATCTGGCCCGCTGGGTGCGCGCACTGTATAAACTGCCGCATATCGACACTGACCGCATAGAATTAACTGATAGCGTCAGCATCGGACGCCCCGGCGAGATAAGCTTAGGCGAACAAAAAAAGATCAACAGCCTGTTAGATCAGTTTCATCCGTGGCGTAAAGGCCCGTTTGAAATCCACGGCGTGCACATAGATACCGAATGGCGTTCCGATTGGAAATGGGATCGAGTACTGCCGCACATTAGCCCGCTTAAACATCGCTATGTGCTAGATGTAGGCTGTGGCAGCGGTTATCACTTATGGCGCATGCGCGGTGCCGGCGCCAAGATGGCGGTAGGCATAGATCCTTCAGCGCTGTTTTTATGCCAGTTTGAAGCCGTTAAGCATTTCACCAATGACTACAAAGGCATTCAAGTATTGCCCTTAGGTATAGAAGAGCTTCCAGAGCTGCGGGCTTTCGATACTGTGTTTTCTATGGGCGTGCTCTATCACAGACGCTCACCTATCGAGCATTTGCTGCAATTAAAAGCGCAGTTGTGCGATGGCGGCGAATTGGTGTTAGAAACGCTAGTCATTGACGGAGACGCCAACCAAGTGCTGGTGCCGGGCGAGCGTTACGCAAAAATGCGCAATGTCTGGTTTATTCCCAGCTCCGCCGCCCTAGTGGGATGGTTACAAAAGTGTGGATTTGAAAATATCCGGGTGGTGGATGAAAGTACCACCAGCCTAGACGAACAAAGACGCACCGAATGGATGCGTAACGAATCACTTGCGGACTTTTTAGATCCAACGGACGCAAGTAAAACCATAGAGGGTTATCCGGCACCTCTTCGGACGATTATTATCGCCAATAAACCGGTTGACCCACAAAACCATCAACAAGAGGCACAATATGACTAAAGTTGCGACATCACTGTTCCTCCCCTTGTTGCTAACCGCTTGTGTTAGCCAGACGTCACCGATGGACGCGCTGCCCCAGCCTCAACCTATAACCGAGCCTGAGCTCAGTGCTAGTCTGTCCGGTCTAGAAACCCGACTGCTGGGCACTATGTCAGAGCAAAATCAGCAACTGAGCAATAATCACCATGCTTTTATGGCGGCATTGCAACAGGATATTAGAAACTTGAAAAAGCAGATCAATCGCCCCGTGATCGCGCCGCAACCGGTCGCGACACCCACCAAAACCACTGAAGTAACGAAAAACGAAACCACAGACGGCAAACTGGTGGTCGGTGAAACCGAACAAGTGTGGTTAGACATAGTTAACGACAGCTTCGCGGCCCGTATCGATACCGGTGCCACCACCTCATCATTAAGTGCGCAAGACATTACGGTGTTCGAGCGCGATGGCAAACCTTGGGTGAGCTTTAACATGGCGCACGAAGGCGTGGATGAAAAGCTACAGGTTGAGACCCGCTTAGTGCGTTATGTGCGTATTCGTCAAGCGTCTGCCGAAGACATAGAGCGTCGCCCTGTGGTCGAGCTCACCATGCGCTTGGGTCGATTGGCGGAAAAAACTGAATTTACCCTGACTGATCGTAGCCAGATGACCTATTCAGTGCTGCTGGGCCGTGAGTTTTTAAAAGACATCGCCGTGGTTGATATTGCCCGTCAAAACGTCCAAGGCAAACCTAAGCGCCCCACTCCTGCTACAAGCGAGTAAGTAAATGTATTCTCGTAAACCCTTTTATATCATTGTGGCCGCGCTGTTTTTGATCGGCTTTGCGTTAATGTTACAGCGCCACTTCGTCTACGAAGTGCCTTGGTTGCCGGGCGAAAAACGCCAAATTTGGTCCATTGAAGCCAAGGTCGAATTTGAAGCCAAAGGCAAACCGGTCAAAGCCTCATTGGCCATTCCCGGTAGCCAGCCCGGCTTTACCCTGATGAACGAGTCAGCGGCCTCGCCAGGCTACGGCTTAGCGTTTGTCGAAGCTAAAGGCGGCAGCCGTGCTGAGTGGAGCATTCGCAATGCGTCTGGCCCCCAAGAGCTGTACTACAAAGTCGACATGATGCACGACCCGTTCGCCAAGGCACCTTTGTCTACCGAGATACCGCGCATTGCCCAGACCGAAGTGCCCGAGCCCTACGCCACGGCCATGGATCAGGTGCTGACTCAAGCAGAAGAACGCTCAGCCGACGGCTTAACGCTGGCCCGCGAGCTGCTGAAAGAGCTAAAGAACAGCAGTCAAAATGCCGAGTTATTGGCGCAATATCAGTCGCCAGCTCCTTTGCTCATTGAAATGCTGCACAGAGCCGCCGTGCCCGCCCGTCTGTTACAAGGCTTGCAGTTAGAAGATGGCCGCCGCCGCCAGCCACTCGTTAACCTAGTACAGGTCTATGAGGGCAAGGAGTACGAGATTTTTAATCCGGACACCGGTGAGCAAGGTAATCAAGAACAGCTTTTAATGTGGGAATATAATTCTTCTCCGGTGCTGGATTTAGTGGGCGGCAGCAATTCCCGCGTCACCTTTACCATGATCGAGCAAGAGCAACCGGTGAACGTGGCGCTGGCGAAAAAGTTTGACCAGCCTCACTGGATTAACGTGTCGCTGTATAACTTGCCGCTAGAAGAACAGGCGCTATTTAAAGGTATCTTGCTGGTGCCGATTGGCGTGTTAGTGGTGGTGTTTTTGCGCATCATTATCGGCATCAAAACCTCCGGTACTTTTATGCCGGTATTGATCGCCATGGCCTTTATTCAAACCAGCTTGATTACCGGCTTGGTGGGTTTCTTAATAATAGTGGGCACCGGCTTAATTTTGCGCTCTTACCTGTCGCACTTAAACCTGCTATTGGTGGCGCGAATATCGGCGGTGATCATCATGGTAATCGGCATTATTGGCTTCTTTAGCATTATTGCCTATCAACTCGGCTTGACCGAGGGCATGAAGATCACCTTCTTCCCGATGATTATTTTGGCTTGGACCATAGAGCGCATGTCGATTCTGTGGGAAGAAGAAGGTCCTAAAGAAGTGGTGAAGCAAGGCGGTGGCTCCTTGATGGTGGCAGTGGTGGCGTTTTTGGCCATGAACAGCGAAGTGGTTCGCCACATCACCTTTAACTTCTTAGGACTGCAGCTGATCGTAATGGCGGTAGTGCTGCTATTGGGTAACTACACCGGTTATCGTCTAACCGAGCTCAAGCGTTTTAAGCCTTTGGTAGACGAATACAATACCGATAGTAAAACCGATGGTAAAAAGCATGATTAAACGCTGGTTAGCACAATACGCGTCTCCGTTTGCGCTGGGTGACATGGGCATTATGGGCATGAACCAGCGCAATATTTCTTATATCAGCCGTTATAATCCGCGCCGTTTATATCCGCTGGTGGACGATAAGCTGGAAACCAAACGCATCGCGCTAGATGCAGGCGTCACGGTGCCGGACTTGATTGGCGTGATTGAGTTTCAGCATCAGGTCTCAAGCCTGCTCGATAAGATCAAAGACTGGCCGGGCTTTTGTATTAAGCCCGCCAAAGGCTCAGGCGGTAAAGGCATAGTGGTGATCGTCAGCCAAGACGGTCAACACTTCCTTAAGCCCAGTGGCAAAGCAGAGAGCATCAACGACTTAGAACGCCATGTGTCTAACATCTTGGCTGGCCTGTTTTCCTTAGGCGGCAAGCCCGATGTGGCGCTAATCGAAGCGCTCATCAACTTTGATGATGTGTTTGATGGCTTCTCTTATGAAGGCGTACCCGACACCCGCGTGATCGTGTTTAAAGGTTTTCCGGTAATGGCCATGATGCGCTTGTCTACCGAAGCTTCAGATGGCAAAGCCAACTTGCACCAAGGTGCGGTGGGCGTGGGGCTGGACATTAATTCTGGCAAGGCAATTCGCGCCGTGCAGCATAACCTGCCGATTCGTTACCATCCGGATACCGGCCGTGACTTGCTGGAGCTGAAGGTACCCAACTGGGAGCTAATTTTGAGCTTATCTTCCTCTTGCTACGAGATGTCGGGTTTAGGCTATATTGGCACCGACATGGTATTGGACAAGTTTAAAGGCCCCATGTTGCTGGAGCTAAACGCCCGCCCAGGATTGGCCATTCAAACTGCCAATGGCGCCGGCTTAGTGCCTAGGCTTCGTAAAGTGGAAAAGCTCGGCCGCTACGCAACTTTTAGTCCGGAAGAGCGAGTACGCTTCTCACGCCGCGAATTTGCCGCCGAAGTTCAGCTTTCCATGAAAACCGAACCGCCGATGCCGGAATAAAGCGAGAAGCTAGAAAAATAAGATCCCACACCCAGCCTAGGCTGGGTGTTTTTCTTGGTGCTGCTTGCTGTCTTATACCATTCTGGAAATCTAACAGATCATATCATCCAGCTTAGCAAGACCGTCGAAGCCCTCTTCACCGAAGAGCCGGACGGCTACACAGCATCTGTCTTTTGTAGTGTGGCCGTCTCTTTAATAAAGAGGACTTCGCCACGGTTTTATGTTTTAAAACAGCCAGCGAAGCTGGCCCGTCGAACAAGTTGACGGCTACAAGGTAAAAAACTGTGCTGAAGTCCTCTTCACCGAAATTACGAGATAGGTCATATTTTTAATTAGATTGGTATGACTTCGGATTATCAAAACTTAAACGAGATCCTGATGGGCATCAGGATGACGGCTTAAGGACAGGCTACAGCGCACTTAACCGTCATACCGGCTACGTCATGCTGAACTTGATTCAGTATCAGCATGACGTAACCGCAGTATTTCGCCCTGCGCTTTAATACATAAAAAAAGCACCGAGCCTTTTTCAGGCTCAGTGCTTTTTATTTAGCTAGGTACTGTTTTTTAAACGTACAGCGTAAGGCGTACCGCTTAAAGCTATTTCTAAATCCGTGTCTTTTGCTTTTGGCGCGGATTACGGGCGCGGCTGGTGGGCTTTTTCTTCAGGCCAGTGCCAGTACTGGCACCCGCTCCGGCACCGGTGCCACCGCTGTTAGTGCGGGAGTTGTGACGGCGTACGGCCTTGCGAATTTGTGCCACTTGCTTGTAACGCTTAGGCGCATCCACATCGACTTTACTTTCCGACTCTGGCGTTAAACCCACTTCGCTACGCAAGTAGTTTAATTGGTCTAACGGCATTTCTATCCAGCCACCGCGCGGCACGTTGCGTGGCAACTCAATCTTGCCGTAACGTACGCGGATCAAACGGCTTACCTGCATCTCTTGGGATTCCCACAAGCGGCGCACTTCGCGGTTACGGCCTTCTTTTAGCGTCACATGAAACCAGTTGTTCATGCCCTCGCCACCGCTGTACTTGAGGGTGTCGAATTTACCCATGCCATCTTCCAGCATGACGCCTTTGCGCAAGCGCTGCAGCATGGCTTCATCCACTTCACCAAATACGCGTACCGCATATTCGCGGTCTATTTCGTGGCGGGGGTGCATCAGGCGGTTGGCTAATTCACCGTCTGTGGTAAACAGCAATAAACCTGAGGTATTCACGTCCAAACGGCCCACGGATATCCAACGCGCACCCTGTAATTTAGGCAGACGATCAAATACCGTTGGCCGGCCTTCGGGGTCTTTACGGGTGCTCATCTCGCCTTCTGGCTTGTGATACATCAATACGCGGCACAGCACATCTGCTTCAGACTGAGTTTCTACCTGATGGCCGTCTAAGCGAATTTGCTCTTTACCCGTGACGCGGTCACCTAAAGTGGCCACCTTACCATCGACACTCACTCGTCCTTGGCTGATCAGCGCTTCAATTTCACGGCGTGAGCCTTTACCGGCTCGCGCTAGCACTTTTTGTAATTTTTCAGTCATGTTGTTCACTTTTTACCAAAGAACTTATTCAAAAGGAGTGGTGTCGCCGGCACCAACGCGGGCAATCACAGGGGTATCATCGTAGAGCTCAATCACGGTAGTCGGCTTAGGATCTAGCACGCCACCATCTATGATCAAGTCCACCAGCTTTTCGAGCTGCTCACGGATCAATTGCGGATCGTATTCCGCCTCTGTCTCATTGGGCATAATCAAACTACCGGACATTAACGGCTCGCCCAGCGCCTCTAACAACGCCAGGGTGATCGGATTATTCGGCACTCGCAGGCCGATGGTTTTACGCTTCGGATTTTGCAGGCGCTTAGGCACTTCTTTGGTCGCACGCAAAATAAAGGTATAAGCACCTGGGGTGTTATTTTTCATCAACCTAAAAGCACCGTTATCCACCCGTGCGTAAAACGACAGCTCGGATAAATCTCGGCACACTAATGTGAAGTTGTGATCTTTTTCAATCTTTCGGATGCGGCAAATACGCTCCATGGCGTTTTTATCACCCACCAAGCAGCCAATGGCATAGCCAGAGTCGGTGGGGTACACCAAAACACCCCCTTGGCGAATAATAGCCACCGCTTGATTGATCAAGCGTGGCTGGGGGCTTTCGGGGTGCAGTTCAAAATACTGACTCATGATTCCTCCCGGAATGATTTAAATAAAACGCGTCCACACTGGGGTCGCTTCTTTGGGCAACCATAATTGGCGCCCCAGTTCACGCCACTGGCTGGGAAAATGAAAATCCGACCCCACTGACGCTGCTAAATTGTATTCTTTGCTCCACTCGCCCAAGGTGGCTCTTTCTTGAGGACTTTGCTGTCCCATGGACACTTCCATGGCGTCACCACCGGCTTGGGCAAAAGCGACAATCATTTTTCTCACCCACTTGTTCGACAAGTCATAACGGGTGGGATGCGCCAATACCGCCACGCCGCCCGCTTGCTGAATGGCGCTAATGGCCTCTTCAAGCGAGCACCAATTAGGCGGGGCATAGCCAGTGTTGCCACGGCTAATAAATTTCTTGAACACCTTAGGTATAGACTCAGCCGCGCCCTGACTCAACAACCATTTCGCCATATGGGTGCGGGTAATGGGTGCGTCACCGGCCAAAGCACGGGCACCTTCATAGGCACCCGGAAAATTGGCTTTCTCTAAGCGATCGGCCATTAAGTGGGCCCGTTGCTCGCGTCTAACTTGCTGCTCGGCCAATAAGGCATTCAAGCCTTCGTGGTCGAGCGCAATATTAAGCCCCACCACGTGGATTTCGAGCGCTTGCCATAAACAGGATATTTCTACGCCGTTAATTAAGCGCACGCCATATTTTTCTGCCGCTACTGCCGCCTCGGCTAATCCGCCCAGAGTGTCGTGGTCGGTCAACGCCAATATATCCACCTCTTTTTCGGCAGCACGCGCCAGCAGCTCGGTGGGTGTTAATTGGCCATCAGAAGCGGTGGAATGACTGTGCAAATCGATGCGTATTAAAATAATCCTGTCCTCAGGGTTGACTTGGCACCCCTAATATCGTTTAACTGTATACAGTTTCAGTTCAACGAGCAGAGCGTCATGCTTTTTCAAGACTTAGTTCAGCAAATCTCCACACTCCCTAGTGCTATCCAAGATAGTTCTAGCCAAGGCATTACTTGGTGGTGGCACACTCCTTAATTGCGGGTGTGATTTGCTGTCTTCGTCTCAAAGTCTCAGCGAACATAAAAGCCCGCCCCAGTGCGGGCTTTTTTATTATCCAGCAAAAGGTGGCGCGATGAAACCAAAGCAGCGTAATTTTTGGCGATGGCAACCCCAATCGAGACTAACTCCAATCGCAACGGCATTCGTCACCATCATAGATGAAGACATTGCCCGCCAGGTGATCAGGCAAATCCCTGATGATCGAGATTAACTAATAAGGAATATTCCATGGCGTATGGTTCACTCCACGTCTTACTGCAAGATGCACCCTATACCGATGATCCGCTGGCGTTATTTGCCGCCCTGACTCAAGCGGGCGACAACAGCATGCTACTGGAGTCGGCAGAAATTGATACCAAAGCCGGCACTCAAAGCCTGTTAATGCTGGATGCGTGTGTACGCCTCGTTTGCCAAGGCCGCACCGTTACGCTAACCGCCTTAAATGCCAATGGCTTACCGGCATTAGACTTAGTCGAGCAAGCGCTCGGCGGTGAACGTACTTCACTGCCTGCTTCACTGCAACAGACGTCACTGCAGCAACTCACGGTCACCTTCTCCCAAGCGGACGATACCTTAGACGAAGACAGTCGCTTAAAAGCGCCGTCGGTGCTACAAACCTTGCGCCTAATCTTAACACGCTTTAGTGCAAATCTTGGCCAACAACATGTGTTTATGGCCGGCACCTTCGCTTATGATCTCATTGCCTCTTTCGAGCAGTTAGATGTCGTGCCTGAGGGCATTAACGCTTGCCCTGACTTTTGCTTTTATCTCGCCGAAACGCTGATCACATTGGATCATAAACAAGACAGCGCCCAACTTAGCGCCTGTGTTTTTGAGCCCAATGAGCAAGACCGATTGCAAGCGCGCCTTGATGCTCTCGCCATCAGTTGCGGCCAAACTCATCCGCAACCCACGGCTGACACCCAATTGCAGGGTAAGATTCAAGTCAGCAAGAGCGACGCGGAATTTAAAGCGGACGTGATCAATCTTAAAGAACACATTAAGGTCGGCAATATTTTCCAAGTGGTGCCTTCTCGCAGCTTTAGCCTGCCCTGCCCACGCCCATTGGCTGCTTATCGTAAGCTCAAGCAGACCAATCCCAGCCCGTATCTTTTTTATGTGAACGACCAAGATTTCACGCTGTTTGGCGCCAGCCCAGAAAGCTCGGTGAAATTTGACCATGCCAGCCGCATGGTAGAAATGTACCCGATTGCCGGTACCCGCAAGCGCGGCCTCAATAAAGATGGCAGCATTAATTTAGACTTAGACGGTCGCATCGAATTAGATCTGCGCCAAGACGCCAAAGAAACCGCCGAGCACCTGATGCTAGTGGATTTAGCCCGCAACGACATTGCGCGCATTAGCGAGCCCGGCAGCCGCTACGTGAAAGACTTATTAAGTGTGGACCGCTACAGCCATGTGATGCACTTGGTATCCCGCGTAGTCGGTACGCTGCGCCATGACTTAGATGCGCTGCACGGTTATCAGGCCTGCATGAACATGGGCACGCTCACCGGTGCACCAAAAATTCGCGCCAGCCAACTTATCCGCGAAGTAGAACAACAACGTCGTGGCAGCTACGGCGGTGCCGTGGGGTATGTAAACGGCAATGGCGATATGGATACCTGCATCGTGATCCGCTCGGCCTTTGTTAGTGACGGTGTGGCCCATGTGCAAGCCGGTGCCGGTGTGGTCTATGACTCAGACCCGCAAGCCGAAGCCGATGAAACTCGCAGCAAGGCGGCGGCAGTACTTAACGCCATCGCACTGGCCCACGGCAGCACACTGGCGGAGGTGAGCCATGACTAATACCGTTTTCTTACTCGATAACTACGACTCTTTTACCTATAACTTGGTCGGCCAATTTCGCAGCCTCGGCAGTGACGTTAAGGTTTATCGCAATACTGTGCCGGTGGCGCAATTGATGGCCGCCATGGAAGCCAGTGAGCAGCAAAATGAGCGGCCCATCTTAGTACTGTCGCCGGGCCCAGGCGTGCCCAGTGCCGCTGGCAATATGCCCGCACTTATCACCACCTGTATCGGCCGTTTCCCTATCTTGGGTATTTGTTTGGGTCATCAGGCGTTGGTCGAGCACTACGGCGGCGTGGTAGAAAGCGCCGGTGAAATTAAGCACGGTAAAAGCTCGCTCATTACGCACAATGGCCAAGGGGTATTTGCCAATTTATCTAATCCCTTGCCCGTGGCCCGTTATCACTCACTGGTGGGCACGCACATTCCCAGCTCTTTGCCGGTGATTGCCGATTACCAAGGCATGACCATGGCGGTGCAAGATACCGCCAAGCGGGTGCTCGGTTTTCAGTTTCACCCAGAATCCATTATGACCACCGAAGGCGAGCAGCTGCTGGCCCAAAGTTTGGCCTTTTTAAGCGCGCCAGAAGGCAAGGCCATGGATCAGCTGTTTCGCGGCGAGCACATCAGTCGTGCTCAGTCTCATGGCTTATTTAGCGAGCTGCTCAAAGGCGACATGGATCAAATGACCATGGCCTCTTTGCTGACGGTACTAAAAATGAAAGGCGAAACACCGGATGAGATTGCCGGTGCCGCCCAAGCACTGTTGGATGCGGCCTCGCCCTTCCCGCGTCCCGAATACGCATTTTGCGATATAGTCGGCACCGGCGGTGATGGCATGAACACCATTAACGTCTCCACTACCTCGGCCTTAGTAGCTGCGGCCTGTGGCATTAAGGTGGCCAAACACGGCAACCGTGGCGTGTCCTCTAAGTCTGGATCGTCGGATTTACTGGAGCAGCTAGGCATAGATCTGAATATGAGTGCCGAGCAAGCCCGCCGCTGCCTCGATGAAGTGAACGTCTGCTTCTTGTTTGCGCCCAATTATCACGGCGGTATTCGCCACGCCCAACCGGTGCGCAAAGCGCTGAAAACCCGCACCATCTTTAACGTGCTGGGTCCGCTTATTAACCCGGCACGGCCCGACTTTATGCTGCTTGGCGTTTACTCCGAGCAATTGGTGCGTCCCATCGCCGACACCTTACTGGCCATGGGCCTTAAGCGTGGCATGGTGGTACACGGCAGCGGTTTGGATGAAATTGCCATTCATGGCCCCACCTCGGTGGCAGAAATTCTCGACGGTGAGATCAGTGAATACACTATTACCCCCGAAGAATTAGGCCTAGAGCGCTATGACATCAGCGCCATTACCGGCGGCGAGCCCAGCGAAAATAAAGATATTACCGTGGCCTTATTGCAAGGCGGCGGTACGCCCGCACAACAAGGCGTCATTGCCCTAAATGTGGCGCCCTTGCTGGTGATGAGCGGCCAAGCCGAGACCCTAAAAGAAGCCGTAGCCCAGGTGCTGGCTGTGTTAAAATCAGGCAAAGCCATGGATGTGGCCAATAAACTGGCGGAGTTAAGTCAATGTTAAGTACCGTATTAGGCAAAATTGTTGCCGACAAAAGAATCTGGGTGGCTGAGCACAAAGTCAGCCAGCCATTAAGCAGCTTTGAGGCTAAATTAACGCCCAGCGATCGCCCGTTTGTGGCGGCGCTTGAGGCCAAGAGCCCAGCGTTTATTTTAGAATGTAAGAAAGCCTCGCCCTCTAAAGGCTTAATTCGCGAACACTTTGACTTAGACGCCATTGCCCAAGTCTATGGTCGTCATGCCTCGGCTATTTCGGTATTAACCGATGAGAAGTATTTTCAGGGCCAATTCGACTTCGTCACTCAAGTGCGCAGCCAAGTGACCCAGCCGGTGATCTGCAAAGATTTTATTATCGACGCTTATCAAATTAAGCTAGCGCGCTTGTATCAGGCCGACGCCATCTTGCTGATGTTGTCAGTACTCACCGATGAAGAATACGTAGCACTCAATGCGGTGGCTGAATCACTCAGCATGGGCGTACTCACAGAGGTGATCAGCGAAGAAGAGGTGGCCCGCGCCATCGCGCTAAACGCCAAGGTGATCGGCATTAATAACCGTGACCTGCGGGATTTATCTATCGACCTCGATCGCACTAAACAATTGTCGGCGCTCATCCCGTCTGATCGCATCGTTATTTCCGAGTCCGGTATTCACCATCACTCTCAGGTTCAAGAATTATCTGCTTACGCCGATGGCTTCTTGGTTGGCAGCTCTTTAATGGCCCAAGACGACGTTGAATTGGCCGTGCGCCAGCTAATTTTAGGCGCCAATAAAGTCTGCGGCCTCACTCGCCCGCAAGATGCAGCCAGCGCCTATGCCGCCGGTGCCGTGCACGGCGGCCTGATTTTTGTCAGCCATAGCCCGCGCTATGTCACCACCGCTCAAGCCAGAACCATTATGGCCGCCGCTCCCTTGCATTATGTAGGTGTGTTTCAAAACCATGATCTTGCTGAAGTCAGCCAAACCGCTAAAGAATTAGGCTTGCACGCAGTGCAGCTGCATGGCGAAGAAGATGACGCCTTTATCGACGCCCTCAAGCAAGCTCACCCAGAGTTAGCGGTCTGGAAGTCGGTGCCGGTCAGTGATCAGCTGCCCAACTCTTTACCAAAGAATGCCGACCGTCTGTTGTTTGATACCCAAGCGGCAGGCCAAAACGGTGGCACCGGTCAGGCTTTTGATTGGGGTTTGCTGAATAAATTAACCGACCGCAGCCAAGCCATGCTGGCCGGTGGTCTTAATCCAGACAACGCCGCAGAGGCCGCCAGCCTTGGCTGCGTAGGCTTGGATTTTAATTCTGGTGTAGAAAGCGCCCCCGGCCAAAAAGATGCCGAGAAATTAAAAGCCGCTTTCACTTCTCTTCGTTCATTTGGCCGCAGGAAAATTAAATAATGAGCTTACTCGACCCCTTCTTCGGTGATTTTGGTGGCATGTATGTGCCACAAATCCTAATGCCCGCCTTGCTGCAATTAGAAAAGGCCTTTGTGGACTCCCAGCAAGATCCTGAGTTTGATCGCGAATTTCGTGAACTGCTCACCGAATACGCTGGCCGCCCCACGCCATTAACCCGCGTGCGTAATTTGGCATCAAACACCAAGACCCGTATTTACTTAAAGCGTGAAGACCTACTGCACGGCGGCGCCCACAAAACCAACCAAGTGTTGGGCCAAGCATTACTCGCCAAGCGCATGGGTAAAACCGAAATTATCGCCGAAACCGGCGCCGGCCAACATGGCGTGGCCACCGCTTTGGCCTGTGCCTTGATGGGCTTAAAATGCCGCATCTACATGGGTGCTAAAGACTGCGCTCGCCAAGAGCCCAACGTATTTCGCATGAAGCTGATGGGTGCCGAAGTAATACCGGTACACGCCGGCTCATCTACGCTCAAAGATGCCTGTAACGAAGCGCTGCGCGACTGGGCTGGTAACTACGAAACCGCCCACTATATGCTGGGCACCGCCGCCGGCCCGCACCCCTTCCCCACCATAGTGCGTGAATTTCAGCGCATGATAGGTGAAGAAACCAAAGTGCAAATCATGCAACACGAAGCCCAATTGCCCGATGCGGTGATCGCTTGCGTGGGCGGTGGCTCTAACGCCATTGGCATGTTTGCCGACTTTATCGACGAAGAAAATGTGCGCTTAATTGGCGTTGAGCCTGCCGGTAAAGGTATTAGCACCGGCGAGCACGGTGCCACCTTGGGCGAAGGCACCAAGGGCATTTTCTTTGGCATGTTGTCTTTGATGATGCACAACGAAGACGGCCAAGTGTCTGAGTCCTATTCAGTGTCTGCCGGCCTCGACTTCCCGTCTGTGGGCCCACAACACGCACATTTGGCCACCACTGGCCGCGCCGAGTATGTGTCGGTCACCGATGATGAAGCACTCGATGCCTTCCAAGCATTAGCCCGTAATGAAGGTATTATTCCGGCACTGGAGTCTTCTCATGCTCTGGCCTACGCCCTAAAAATGGCGGAAGCAGAGCCTGAAAAAGAACAAGTGTTAGTGGTTAACTTATCCGGCCGAGGCGACAAGGATATCTTTACCGTCGCCGAGATTTTAGCGCAAAAGGGAGAAATGTAATGAGCCGTTATCAACGCTTATTTGACCGCTTAGCTACGGCTAATCAAGGTGCGTTTGTGCCCTTTATTACTTTAGGCGATCCCAATCCGGCTGACTCGCTCAAAGTCATAGATGCGCTGATTGCCGGCGGCGCCGATGCATTGGAGCTAGGTATTCCCTTCTCCGATCCGGTAGCCGACGGCCCGACCATTCAAGCGGCCAGTATTCGCGCCTTAAATGCCGGTACCCGCACCCAAACCTGCTTTGATATGCTGACCCAAGTGCGCGCTAAATATCCCGAGATTCCTATCGGCTTATTGGTGTACGCCAACTTGGTTTACGCACCTGGCATGGACAGCTTTTACAGCCGCGCCGCAGCCGCAGGTGTAGACTCAGTATTAGTAGCCGATGCACCATTAGAAATGTCGGCGCCCTTTAGAGCCGCCGCCACCAAAGCGGGCATAGAAACCATTTTTATCGCCCCGCCCAATGGCGACGAAGCCACACTGAAAGCCATTGCCGAAGCCGGTGCGGGTTATACGTACCTGCTAAGCCGCGCCGGTGTAACCGGTACCGAGACCAAAGCCGGCAAGCCAGTAGATACCTTGCTCGCCACGTTGGCTAAGTACAATGCGCCGCCCTCCTTGCTTGGCTTTGGTATTTCTACCCCTGAGCAAGTGCGCGAAGCGATAAAAGCGGGTGCAGCCGGTGCAATATCGGGCTCCGCTATCGTGAAAATCATCGAGCAACATAAAGATGATATAAATGCGCTAACGACTGCCCTGACCGCATTCGTGAAAGAGATGAAAGCGGCCACGCTGTAAAGCAACGTTTTACGTCATACGCCGTACGCCGTACGCGATACGTAAAAGATCAAACCTGCAGAAAATACCGAGCAATAGCTCGGTATTTTTTGTCCGCCCCTTGCCGACTTCCTGACGCACGTCAGGATCTCGGTTTAGCTCTTAAAGACTAAAGCTATTTTTGCCACGGAATCCACGGAAGAACACGGAAAAATAGGGATCAAATCTGAAAGGGATCTAGATGGGGTAAGGGCTGGCACTTTGTAGGCCGCTTTAGCTGGCCGGTTTTGCGCAGCAAAACGTCTAGTAATATTTTGCCTCCTAATCTAAAAGCCGTCTTACATTTTGCGCCATACGTCAAAGGCAGTACCAGTGCGTCTTTAACTGACAGCGTACAGCGTTAGACGTATAACAGTGCTTGCCGCCGAATAAACCGCCACTTAACCGCTTGCGTATTGTGCTACAAGCTTAAAAAAAGTTAGTATACGAGTCAGCGCCGCCCCCATAGTTAAATGGATATAACAAGGTCCTCCTAAGACTTAGTTGTAGGTTCGATTCCTGCTGGGGGCGCCAGCTCTTCATATAAATCAACAACTTAAAATTAATTCTTAAACCAGCCTCTCAAGAATCCCCACATAGCTAGTTCAAGCCGTCACTTATACGAATGTCGGTATGTCAGGTAATAGTTGATAATGCTATCTAAAACATACCCTAGATCAATCTATGGCCACGTACTCCTGCCCAGCCCTTTCTTTCTCTCCCAGTGCTGCCTACAATGCGGAACTTGTAAAGTCCTATTTGAAGCCTGCTGTAAGCGAGCGTCTAGTAAAATGACTAGTGACATATTGATCTTCCAGATCGAGCTCACCGAATTAGAAAGGTCATACCTGTGCGCTTTTATAGCATTCTGAAAATCTAACTGAGCATATCATCTTGCATCGCCACACCGTCGAAGTCCTCTGCACCGAAGAGCCGGACGGCTACACTGCATCTGTCTTTTGTAGTATGGCCGTCTCTTTAATAAAGAGGACTTAGCCACGGTTTTATGTTTTAAAACAGCCTCATAGAGCAAGGGGAGCATAACCAGCGCTATGTGAAAAACGCGTATGCGCAGTATTAAAAATGTTAGCTTTACAAAGAATCGCGTTAAACAAAGGAGTAGGTTTTGTCAAAACTATCGCAGTCACAAAAAGTGGTTCAGTTCCTTTGTGGCAACCCTAAAGAACGCTTCAACGCGCGCACGATTGCTGAGTCGATAGTAAATTTATACCCAGAAGACTACGCAGAGAAACGCGCCAACCCCAGATTCGTTGATGAAAAAGCTTTTTTAACTCAGATTGTTGCTGAAATAGGGGCACAGAAGGATCAAATTGCTAACCGCAGTCCTCATGTGTTTTGGCAGGATAAGCCCCGACCCAGATTGTATTGGTACGATCCAGATAAAAAATCTACGGATAGTCCAGAAAATACAGGTATTGATTGGCCTGATGCTGACGAGGTTGATATCGATACTGCTCCAGCGACAAGCCACGCATTATCAGAGCATGACCTGTACCCCTTATTAATAGAGTATCTCAAGACAGAACTTAAGCTTTATTGTCAAAGAATAGATGAGAAACGCTCAAGAAACTCAAGAGGCAGTGGCGGCAATCAATGGCTTCACCCTGATATTGTTGCGATGCAGCCCATTGATAAGGAATGGAATGAGTTAGTCAGGAACTGTGTTAAGCAAGGAGGAGGACAGAGCGTTCGTCTATGGTCATTTGAAGTCAAAAAAGAGCTAAATGTATCTAACGCTCGAAGAAGCTTTTTCCAAGCTGTCAGTAACTCTAGCTGGGCGAACGAGGGGTATTTGGTTGCCACTTCAATAAGCGATGCTAATACAGAAAAAGAATTGAGGATGTTGTCGGCGTTACATGGTATCGGGGTCATTCTGCTGAACCCTGAAAATCCAAGTGAAAGCGAAATGACACTGCCTGCCCGATCTCGGCAAGATGTTGATTGGGAGTCTACGAATAGAATACTTATCGAAAATGAAGACTTCCGCGACTATATGGAGCTTGTTTCAACTTACTACCAGACTGGGAGAATCCGGTCTAAAGATTGGAATAAGGCTTAAAGCTAACAAGACATTGAAGCGAATAAACCGCTGAATGCGGCGTTAATTTTTTCCACGCTTGATTCCTATTCAACCACTTTTCAGACAATCCGTTACAAATTTCACCAAACCCTACAAGGGCAAAGAGTAATTAGTCTATGCCCTGCCCCGGTCGACCGGCCTTACTCTACTTAACGATCTCACCCGCTCTAATTCCTAATCAAGCACACCACCTATACACCACCCTTAAAAACTTGGCGTTTATCCCCCCAAAAACCAAAAATTAAGCGATATTATTGCTAAGAAAATGGTTATGCAGCATTAGAACGCAATCTTTAGCCTGAGCATGTGCGGTATTCTATTGGCATATCTCGCGAGCCAAATTTTAAGGTGTCTGCACATGAGCTTTACTCATCAAAACTTTACTCATAAAAAATACGTAGCTTTTAAGCCAGTGGGCAAAACAAACCGTCGTTGGCCGGACCAGGTGATCGAGCAGGCACCCCGTTGGTGTGCAGTTGATCTGCGTGACGGTAATCAGGCTTTAATCAAGCCGATGAACGTGACTCAAAAGCAGCGCCTTTTTGATTTGCTGGTAAAGCTGGGCTTCAAGGAAATTGAGATTGGCTTCCCGGCTGCTAGCCAGCCAGACTTTGATTTTTGTCGCAAACTGATCGAAGAAAACCGCATTCCTAAAGATGTGCGCATTCAGGTGTTAACTCAGGCGCGGGCCGATTTGATCGCTCGTACCTATGAAGCCTTAAAAGGTGCAGATAAAGCCATAGTGCATGTCTATAACTCCACCTCTACGGTGCAGCGTGAGCAAGTGTTTGGCTTGGATCGTGCAGGCATTCGCGAGATTGCCGTTAACGGCGCACGCTGGGTTAAAGAGCACGCAGATTTGGCGCCCGAGACCGAATGGACGTTCCAGTATTCCCCTGAAAGCTTTACCGGCACCGAGCTGGATTTTGCCGTCGAGGTGATTGATAGCGTGAATGACGTATGGCGTCCGGATCTGGGCCAAGGGGTGATCATTAACTTGCCCGCTACCGTGGAAATGTCGACGCCCAACGTGTTTGCCGATCAAATTGAATGGGTATGCGACCATGTGCGTCATCGTGAGCACTTTAGCATCAGTGTGCATACCCATAACGACCGCGGTTGCGGCGTGGCGGCTGCGGAGTTGGCTGTCTTGGCGGGAGCCGATCGTGTGGAAGGCACTTTGATGGGTAATGGTGAGCGCACCGGCAATATGGACTTGGTCACCATGGCGATGAACCTGTATTCCCAAGGCATAGATCCGCGCTTGGATTTATCCGGTATGGCGGAAATTGTGGAGACGGTTGAGGCCTGTACTGATATCTCGACTCATCCGCGCCATCCTTACGCCGGCGATCTGGTGTTTACGGCATTTTCTGGCAGCCATCAAGATGCGATCCGCAAATGTTTGGCACTACGTAAACCAGACGACGTGTGGAATGTCGCCTACTTACCTATAGATCCGGCTGATCTTGGCCGTCATTACGATGAAGTGGTGCGTATCAACAGCCAGTCCGGTAAAGGCGGTGTAGCTTATGTGTTAGAGCGTGATTACGACATTACACTGCCCCGCTGGTTGCAGATTGAATTCAGTAAAGTGGTGCAGGCAGAAGCTGAGACCAATGGCGGTGAAATTGACTCAATAACCATCCACCGTTTGTTTGAGGAAAAATACCTTAAGGTGGATCCGAACTGGGCGTTAGCGACCTATGATCTGCAGCGGGACCAAGCCGGTGTACAGGCCGAAGTGCGCTTTGGCACTCCCACTAATTTAGTGCAGCTTAAAGGGCAAGGTTCGGGGGCGGTAGAAGCGGTGGCAGAAGCGTTAAAAACCCAGTTCGGTGTGGTAGTGGCGGTAGAAGCGTATGACGAATTCGCCTTAGGCGAAGGCACCAAAGCCAACGCCTTGGCGTGTATCCGCGTACGCATCAACGATACCCTCTGCAGCGCTGCCGCATTGGCCGAAGATACCACGTCCGCCACCCTACAAGCTTTGTTGTCTGCGGTGGCCCAGCAGATGGATTTACGCAGTCAGCCTGATCAGGCGCACCAAACCGCAGCAGTAAACGCCTGAGTACTAAAGAGCCGGCATCCACTGCCGGCAATTCACTAAGGCTATTGCGGGAAGTGTGCGATACCGTACAGACTGTCTGCGCTGGCACCACTATGGTTTTGATGCGGGTTTAGCAACCCTGCTATGCGATGCATAGACAACCATTAACATCCGCTACGGAGATCTAATATGAACTACGAAAATCGTGATTCTTTAGGTATGTATAAACCATTCCAAAACGGTTCTTCGAGTATCGATGATAAAGATGGCCCCGGCCCTCACCTAATGGGTGCCAACACCTTGACGGGCAACAATGTATACAACAGACAAGATGAAAATTTAGGTGACATCAAAGAGATTATGCTCGATATGCGCTCAGGCCATGTGAGCTATGCGGTATTAGAGTTTGGTGGTTTTTTAGGCATGGGCACCAAGCTTTTCGCTGTGCCTTGGAGTGCGCTAACGCTGGATACCGTCGAAAAACGCTTCATACTTGACGCGAATAAAGAGCTGTTAGATAACGCTCCCGGCTTTGAGAAAGATGACTGGCCCGATATGGCGGATGCGATGTGGGAAAAGAGTATCCACGACTACTATGGCACCAAGCCCTATAGCAGACCGCTGTAACACTCACTATCCTGCAATGCTGACCTAAAATCCGTGCTTGACGCTTTGGCAAGCACGGATTTTTCTAGCCCAGATTAATGCTGACTCAAAGTCATGCTTAACAGCTCAGCAAAGCATAAGTATTTTTACCTTTTAGTCTTTCTGCGCTTTGCTTAGTTCTTTATTAGTTTTTTCTGTGCGCATTTCAAAGGGCATTAATAATGCTAGCGTAATCAGGGTAATGACCGTTCCTAATAAAGCGACCCCTAAACTACCTAAGCCCGCCGCTACACCAATGGCCGCCGTCATCCACACTCCCGCGGCCGTAGTCAAACCTTTGATATCTTGCTCGTTGTTTAGCTTTAAAATAGCGCCAGCGCCAATAAATCCGATGCCAGTCACTATGCCTTGAATTACCCGAGATAATGCATCTAAGGACATGCCCACACTGGAGCAAGCAAGAATAAACAATGCCGTACCTAAACACACTAAGATATGGGTTCTAAACCCTGCTGGTTTGCCGGATTTTTCTCGCTGTAAGCCAATTAGGGCGCCAAAAAAAGAGGCCGCCAGCAAACGAATGGCAAAGTGGGTTAACTCGCGTCCGCTCGGCATACCATATATTAACGCTTCCCAAATATAGTCCATGGCTCTCCGCCTATCTGCAGGTATTTCGATTATTGTTTGGATTATAAAGCGAAGCCGCATCTCCCAACTATCGACTTGTGTGTTATGCGCATATTGTTGCAGACATTAAAGTATAGGTGCCAAAAAACTCGGCAACTGATTCTGTGCTTCTCAGGCAAGGCTGCTTGAGCTGCCTCTTCGTAAGCAAGACTACTGCCATCGAGGTTGCTAGGTATCTCCTGCCTGCACTTTTTCTAACGGTAGTCTCAAGGGACCTTTTTCTATGATGCCCGCTGTTCTGAGGTGCCGATTACAAATAAACCATAACTCATCTCTTTCGTTACTTAAAATGAGGTAAGCATCTGATGTTTCAGACGGACTAAACATACCTAATACACGATAGGCATGCTCGGTAACAAAGCCGCTAGCCAAGGGTTTAGGCATAGGTGCTCTGTCTCCCTCCATTTCTTCGATTCGTACGTACATGCCTATTTCATAACAAATCATGCGTTTCCACCTTATTCCTAGGATAATCATTGATGGTGGTTACCAAACGAGGCATGGGAGAATGCTACCTCTAGCATCATAAACTTACTTACCTATCTCTAAAAATCAATAAGATATCTATATATAATTTAAAGATAACTTGGAACATTTAAGGCTCTATGAAGAATAATGATAAATAATGAATTTATCTGTCAGTTTGGTGCGATGGCATACAGAGCATAATGTTATCTACTGCCATTATCATCGGGTCGTGTAATGCAATACTGTATTGGACGACCTTCAGTTGGACGAACTTCAATGAGGTGATATATGAATACATTACATGTGTCTAACCAGCCTGATAAAAATGCACCGTCTAAAGACCCTGCGCATAAAGATAAGCAAGGTGAGCATAAAGAAGCGGATAAATCTAAAAGTAAAGATCATGAAACCGTAAAAAAACCTGCAAAATAATGTAATGGCTTTTTCGCACTCTACATAGACGTTGAGTGTTAGCTAAGAGAAAGATAAGACTCATATGTGCCACAAACTTTTAGCTTAATGAGCAACCAACTCAAGAGACAAGTTTAATATTATAAAGCACCCTCTTGCGGTGCTTTATTTTTTAGTGTTCCATAACATTCACAGGCTAATCGTTCCAGCTTGGCTCTATCTAATATTTCTATACACCCACGGTGATAACGTATCACGCTCAGCTGCTGTAGCCTGCCTGCTGCTAAAGTTACTCCCTCACGACGCACACCTAATAGTTTCGCAATCTGCTCTTGCGTTAACATCAAAGGCTGTTGAAAGCTGTGCTGCGTAGACAATAACAGACAGCGGCACAGCTGTTGTTCAATGCTGTGGTAGCGGTTACACAAAGCAATTTGTGCTATTTGCATTAGCAGAGTATGAAAGTAGCGCAAAAACACCCGCTGCAGCTCACTATTTTGATACAGCTCTGCTTTTAATACTGAGCTTGGTAGCCGATAAGCACTCCCTGCTATCTGCACAATGGGGTGAATACGTGCGTGCTCGCAATCCATTAATGCGGCCAAGCCAATCACGCCCTCACACCCGACGGTGGCCACTTGCGCCTCACCTTGACCCACGACGTGCACCAATGATACCAAGCCGTGAGTCGGGAAATACACATAACGTATCTTCTGCCCTACTTGGTAAAGCTCATTACCTACTAACAATGGCACCGCTTCAAGATAAGGTAATAATCGTTCACGCGCGATGCTTAGCAGCAAGGCTAACAGGCGATTATGCGCGAGACTAGCGGCACAAACAGAGGGAGGCATGTCCATATCCCTAATTCAACATGCACATCATTCTAGTCCAGATAACTACACAATGAAGGACTCGAACTAGCGGTATATTGAGTGTTGAACGATGCCAACAAATGGGAACGCAGCTGAGTATTGAGATTTTTTCATGGTCGCTCTTAGCTTCATAAAGTTCTTAACATAGCGCTCTTAACATAGCGCTAACCTGCATCGGCTGGTTGCAGCCGATGGCAAGACTCGGCACAGTAGGCGGATAAGGTTATTCCTTAGCTTGACTCTCTTATTAGGCAATAATATGACGGAACAAATAAAAAGAAGTGTGTTGATTACGGGGTGCTCGACGGGGATTGGCTTATGTGCGGCGCACTTTTTACAAAAAGCCGGTTTTCAAGTCATCGCCTCGGCGCGGAGTGCCGCTGATGTCGCCGCCTTAATCGCTGCAGGATTAACCGCAGTGCAGTTAGACTTATCTGACGAGGCCAGTATAGAGGCAGGCGTGGCAGAGGCACTGCAACTGACGGGTGGGCGCTTGTATGGGTTGTTTAATAACGGCGCTTACGGCCAGCCCGGCGCGTTAGAAGACTTACCGACTGCCGCCTTGCGGGAGCAATTCAATACTAACTTGTTTGGCACTCATCATCTCACGCGCTTAGTGTTGCCGGTCATGCTGGCCGCCGGTGAAGGCCGCATCATTCAAAATAGTTCAATCTTAGGCATAGTCGCCATGCCATTTCGTGGGGCTTATAACGCCTCTAAGTTTGCGCTTGAAGGCTACACAGACACCTTACGCTTAGAGCTAAACGGCAGCGGCGTGCAGGTGAGTTTAATTGAGCCAGGCCCGATAGAAACTCAATTTAGAGCGAACTCTAAAATCGCATTTTTACGCCATATCGACGCAGAGCACAGCCGCCACCAAGCGGGCTACCAACAAACGCTAGAGCGCTTACAGCGGCCAGGGCCGAGCTCAAAGTTTAGCTTGGATCCCGAGGCCTGCATGGCACCCTTATTACATGCGCTCACCAGCAAGACCGCCAAAATTCGTTACCCCGTGACTCGCCCCACTCATATTATGAGCTGGTTACGCCGTTTGCTCAGCGCGCGAGCACTGGATCGTATTCTACTAAAAGCCGGCGGCTAGCTGCCCAGCGACAGGTTATTTGCCGTAATGCTGGCCATTTTCGTAATAATTGTGCCCTTCTAAGGCGGTAAAGATAATGCAAAGATCTTGGTCTGGTTCAAGGTAGGCGCGCATTGCCTCTGTGATCAGGGTCGCTACTTGGTCTTGCAGCTCTTGTGGTCGGGTAAACCACAGTACTTCGATGAGCGGCTGGCCGGTAATGATTTGACCGTCACGTACAAACTCGGCCGGGATAAATTCCATTACAAAGTGACTTTCTGGACTATTAATGACGGGTGCTAAGGTAGTCACTAAGGTTTTGCTGATTTCTTTAACGGTGGCTCTGGCCATTCCACGAAAGCGTAAATGAGGCATAATCAAATCCTGTTGTAAGGGAGGTTGATGTAAGGGAAAGCGTAAGAAATAAATAGCTCTGCAGTGTAAGCAAAGCTGAGGCACCCAAACAGGATTTAACATGAAAATACTGTCTTTTCTATTATTGTGGGCGTGCAGTGGTTATAGCTTAGCCACCCCGGCCCTGTGGTCGGCAACCAAAGGCGAACAACAATTGTGGCTATTTGGCTCTATTCACCTCGCAGATGCTCGACTAAGGCCGAAGCTACCTCAGGCCTTAGTCGAGCAACTGCGCCGCAGTGAGCATTTATATTTGGAGGTGGATCCCAATACGGTTACCCCGCAAATGCTGGCGCCTTTTATAACGTTACCGGCGACAGAGACTTGGCAATCCCGACTGGGTTCATCTTTGAGTGACCAGCTTGAGCAACAGCTGAATGATCTCAATTTATCCCATTTAAAGCGCTTGCCACCCTGGTTTGCAGCCATGCAGTTGAGCCAAGCTCAGGCGCAGCGGCTAGGATTTGTGAGCAGTCAGGGAATTGATATGCAAATGCTGCAACTTGCCCAGCAACAAGGTGTGCCCGTTTCTGGTTTGGAGCCACCGAGCTTGGTGTTTAAGCTGATGGCATCGTTAGCTGAGCGCAACTTAGAGCAAGACTTTGTACGCCACAGCCTCCAAGAGCTGGAGCAAATGGCTGAGCACTTAGCGCTATTGTTTAACACTTGGCACAGCGGTGATGAGCAAGCGCTGTTAGCCTTACTCGAAGATCAAGGTACGCCAGAACTGACTGATTTTATCCGCCAAGAATTGTTGTGGGCACGCAATCGGTTATGGCTAGCAGAGCTAAAGCGCCAAGCCCCCTCCCAAGCATTGATCGTAGTAGGCGCCTTGCATTTATACGGCGAGCAGGGCTTGCTCGATTTACTGCAACAAGACGGTTACCAGTTACAGAAAATGAATGAAGCCTAGCGCCTCAAATAGCTTACATTCAGTTAACAAGATATATCAGATATTTAAGAATCCTTCATTTAAAGCGCACTGTCGATGAATCATCGACAGTGCGCTTTATTGATCAAGATCAGCATAGGGTTATTTCCAGTCGTTAAGATACCTTCATAGCGCACACGAAGGGAGACGACTATGAAATTTTGGCTTGATTTAATGTTTGGCAGTGATATTGGTTTTATGTCGATGATGACTATCATATCCACTACCATCATAGTCAGCGTTATATGCTGCTACTTTGTTTATAAAGTACGCACTGCTCCTCAACCAGAAGAAGAATAATCCCCCTTCTGTTTGAGGAAAGTAATTTAATTACAATAAACTTAACAAATAAATATTTTTATCATCCTCATTTCTAATAACGGCCAGCCCCTCCTCCTCCCCTAGGCTTGCCGTTCTCTTGCGTGCTATTTTTATTAAAGCCCGCCCAATAAGGCCGCCAACTTGGCGCTGGCGCGCGCTTTATGATTAACTCCAGACTCTGCATTCATACTTTTCTGGAGCCATATGTCTTACACAGCCTTAAGTCAGCATTTTCAACAGCAATATCACTTGCAGCATATTGCGGCCATCTGTGGCTGGGATCAGGCCACCATGATGCCAGCAGGCGGCAGCCAAGCCCGTGCCGAAGCCATGAGCACGCTGGCCGTGCTTAGCCATCAACAACTGCAAGACCCCAGACTGGCCGATTGGTTTGCCGCAGCAGAATCTTCAACGAACACAGAGCAAGCATTAACGGCAGAACAAAAAGTAAGTTTACAGGCCATGCAACGCCAGTGGCGCGATGCCACTATGTTACCCAGCGATTTGGTGGGGGCATTTTCACTGGCCGGCTCGCGCTGTGAGCATGCGTGGCGCAGCCTACGTCCGGCTAACGATTGGGCCGGTTTTTTACCGCTATTTGAAGAAGTATTAAATCTGTCGCGCCAAGTGGCAGCGGCCCGCGCCGAAGTACTCGGCTTATCCCGCTACGACAGTTTGCTCGAGCAGTTTGAACCAGGCATGCGCACCGCCACACTTGACTCATTATTTGACGGCGTAAAACAATGGCTGCCTAGCTTAATAACAGAGGTACAAGCCAAGCAGACGGGAGATCGGGTATTACAACCTCAGGGCTTCTTTGCCACCGCCCAGCAAAAAGCCCTCGGATTAGAGGTTATGCAACTGCTGGGCTTCGACTTTAATCACGGCCGCTTAGACGTAAGCGTGCATCCATTTTGTGGTGGCGTGAGCGAAGACGTGCGCTTAACCACTCGCTACGATGAGCAAGATGTAGCGCAGGCCCTAATGGGCGTTATTCATGAGACTGGCCATGCCCGCTACGAGCAAGGTCTCCCGGCACAATGGCGCAGTTTACCGGTCGGCCAAGCGCGATCCATGGGCGTGCACGAGTCACAGAGTCTATTTTTTGAGATGCAATTGGCGCGTCATCCGGCCTTTATCGCCAAGCTAGCCCCCATGTTAGTGCAACAATTTGGTGAGCAGCCGGCGTTTAGCGCCGACAACTTAAGCAAACTCTAAGTAATCACGCATAACTTATGTGGAAGTCATTACCCACTCCCTTGAATAGCGTTGATACTTCATTCACTAACTTGTCTTTCTTCCAAGAGGTAAAGCTTCGCCAGTGATATTTAGCTTGCTTCCACAATATCTCGATCAAGTTCAATTCCGGGCTGTATGGGGGGAGATAAAGCAGTACAAACTGATGATCATACAGCCACTTATCTCGCATCGAGGGGGCGATAAAATGATGGATTGACGCATTGTCCACGACCACAATCGTCAATTTATCCTGGCAGGAAGATTGCGCCAACTTATCTAAAAAGGGTACCACGTGTTGCCGTTTCACTGAGTGTTCAAAAAGTTCAAAATGCAGCTTACCGGTAGCATAGTTCAGTGCGCCAATCACATTCACACGCTTACGGCTTGCACTGGCATCAGCGAGATGAGTGACACCGAGTGGTGCCCAGGCCCGCTGTACATTCGGTACGCAGGAGAAGCCACTTTCATCGCAGTAAAGAAGTTCTATTTTGTCTGCTTTGGCCCTTCCTTGGAGTCTTGCCAAGCGGCCTTTTGCTTCCTGGAAGGCTGCTTCGTCTCTTTTTTTTCGAGGCTGAGCCGGGTTCGTTTGAAAGATAGCTTTCTGGCTCTTAGTCCAACCGAAAGGCGGTCCAAACTGAATGAAGGGGCATCAGGATATTGGTCGCGAACGCGGACAGCTATCTTAGCCAGCGTCAGTGGCTCAGAGCGGGCAATATCTGCAGCCATATCCAACATTTCAGCTGTCAACTTGGGCGGTCGGCCGCCTTTATGCCCAGTCAAAATGCCGACCAATCCCGTAGTTCTCCAGCCTTTTGTCCAGTTGTAGATCGGTTGATCGCTTATCCGAAACATCTGGGCAATCTGGACAACCGTAGAGCCATCATTCAGCGCGAGCAGTGCGAGAGCCCTTCGTCTGAAATCTGGGAAAGGATGGTGTTTTGACATCTCTTTCAGAGTGATAGTTTCTTCGGCTGTTAGTGGTTGTCCTAATAAGTGTCGCTTCATATCTGGGCCCACAAAATGGCATCTATAATGACAGTGTAGATCCACATGAGTTACGCGGCATTACTTATACCCGCGTACAGCCCGGCTTAATTCGCGTGGATGCAGACGAAGTCACTTATCCCGCCCACGTAATGCTACGCTATGAAATTGAGCGCGACCTTATTGAAGGCAAGCTGCAAGCCAAAGACTTGCCCGAGCGTTGGGATCAGCTGATGCAGCAATATTTAGGTATCAGCACCCAAGGCAACTATAAGGACGGCTGCATGCAAGACATTCACTGGACCGACGGCAGTTTTGGTTACTTCCCCAGTTACACCTTGGGTGCCATGTATGCGGCCCAACAGGCGCAGGCCATGCAAACGGAACTTGGCTCATTTGTTAACGTTATCAGTGCTCAACTCCCTCGCATTTTCGACTGGCTAGAACGCAATATTTGGCAACATGCCAGCTTGTTAGAAACCGATCAGCTGATTACTCAAGCGTGCGGCCAGCCGCTAACCGCTAATGCCTTTAAGCAACATTTAGAGCAACGGTATTTGGGCAAATAATAGCGCTAAACGCCAAGCACGAAGCTCAATATAGGTCAGCGTATTTTTGTTTTTATGCCGTCATCCTGATGAACATCAGGAACTGGTTTGGCTTTTAGAACCAAGAGCGAGATACCGGGGCCGTCATGCCGGGCTCGACCCGGTACCGGTATGACGGCAAAGATAAAATCGACAAGTCGTACGGCGCTCGACGTAGGGCATCGCGACGAGTCTAGGAGGTTGGAATGGATAACAAGGAAGCTCACCATAAGTTGGTGGTATTTTACGACGGCAGCTGTGAGGGCTGCATTAAAGACCGCGCTAACTACGAGCGCTGGGCCGGTGCTGGCGGTAATGACATTTATTGGTTTGATATTACCGACCGCGATGAGGTGCTGTTAGACCTTGGGCTAGATCCGAGCCATGTGATGCGTGAGTTACATGTGCAAACCAGCGATGGCAAAGTGCTGTCTGAGCTGGATGCTTATATCTTATTGATGCAGCGGGTGCCTAGACTTAAACCGCTGGCTTGGTTGATTGCGTTGCCCATCATCCGCCCCTGCTTATCTTGGGCTTATCGCACTTGGGTAGAACGTCGTTTAAAACGCCAAGGGCGCATTTAAGCCACCTATCTATAGTGGTTCAATGTACGCTTTACCGACACTAAATTTGACACCTATACGCCGCTAAGGCATAACAAAATCCCATAACTTAACACTTGCAGGCCTGATGATGCGCTATGCCAATATTAGCGGCTGGGGTAAATGCTTGCCCCCTGCCGCCTTAAGTAACGACGACTTAAGTACTTTTTTAGATACCTCTGACGACTGGATTTATAGCCGCACCGGTATTCGCTCGCGCCGTATTTCCCATGTAAACACCTCGGCTCTCGCCACTGTGGCCGCCCAGCACGCCTTAGCTGCCGCAGGCTTAACCGCAGACCAGCTTGATTGCATCATTTTGGCCACCGCCAGCGCAGATACCCTAGTGCCCAGCGCCGCCTCTGCGATACAGCGTAACTTAGGTGCCAGTAAAGCCGCAGTGTTTGATATTAACGCCGCCTGTACAGGCTTTATTTATGGCTTAAGTGTGGGTAGCGCTTTGATTAAAGCCGGCACTATGCAAAAGGTGTTGGTTATAGGTGCCGAGCGCTTAACCCATTATTTAGACTGGACCCAGCGCGACACCGCCGTGTTATTTGGCGATGGTGCCGGTGCCGTGATCTTAGAAGCCAGTGATCAGCCGGTAGGCCTGATTGCCGACAAACTCGGTTGCGACGCCGAAGCGAGTGATATTTTAGCTATCCCAAATTCAGGCACAAGTCGGGAGCGCTTTGCGCATACCGATGGCTTATTTGAGGTGAATTTTGACGGCAAAGAAATCTTTAAGCGCGCAGTCAAAGGCATGGGCGAAGCCGCAAGCCACGTTTTAGCAGAAGCGAAATTGACCGGTGCAGATATCGACTTGTTATTGCCGCATCAAGCCAACGTGCGCATTATTGAGACTTTAGCCAAGAAGATGGCCATGCCCAGCGACAAGGTGATGATCAACATAGAACACTACGGCAATACTTCTGCCGCCACCGTGCCCATCGCCTTGTGTGACGCACTCGAACAAGGCCGCATTAAGCCTGGCGCCTTGTTATTAACCGCCGCCTTTGGTGCCGGACTAACGTGGGGTGCCGGCGTTATTCGCTGGGGCGAACGAGTCACACCACTACAAGTGTCAGATGCGACCTTGCCGCCTTGTGAGCACAGCGCGCTGGAGTTATTGGCGTCGGCCATTAAAGGCTGTCTGCAAGCGAAAAATGAAGCGTGAAGCAGAGCCAAAAGCTGAAGATTGGCGTTTTATTGTTTCAATGCAGTCATGCTCTTCGTAATAAAACCTAAACAGAGATCCTGACGTTCGTCAGAATGACGGCATACATATAAAACAAACCGCCCTTAGCAGTCATTCCGGGCTCGCCCCGGTATCTCGCACTAAGTATTTAAATCTACTACGAGATCCTGACGTGGGTCAGGATGACGGCATACATATAAAACAAACCGCCCTTAGCCGTCATACCGGGTTCGCCCCGGTATCTCGCACTTAGTATTAAAATCTAAAACTAGATCCTGACGTGCGTCAGGATGACGACTAAAAAATGAAAAAGGCCAGTGCTAAGCACTGGCCTTTTAAAGGGTGGTGGAGGAGGCTGGATTCGAACCAGCGAAGGCTGAGCCGTCAGATTTACAGTCTGATCCCTTTAGCCACTCGGGAACTCCTCCACATTTAAAACTTATATTTAGCTATATTTTAAATATGGTATGGCTAATTTTTAATCGATTAATATTTGCTATATTTTTAATCAATCAAATTTTAATTACTTAATTTCTAACTACCTAAATTTTCACTACACAGTGTGTTTATCAATCACACCATTTTAAATAAATGGTGGAGGAGGCTGGATTCGAACCAGCGAAGGCTGAGCCGTCAGATTTACAGTCTGATCCCTTTAGCCACTCGGGAACTCCTCCACACTTGTGTTGCGCATATTACCAAAAGAATTCTGTTTGTGAACCCCTAAGGGCAATTTTTTGCTAATTAAAAGCGCTTTGCTGCCGATAACTAATCAAATGCCTATTTTTTAAACTTAATTATGCTGACCGACATCCAGAATACGCTACTCGTAAACGACAGCCAACTCGGAGACCGCCTTAACACTGCAGTCTCTGAGGGCCGTCGTAGCGATTTCGGCTTGTTACTGGCATTACTCTCGGATGATGCGCGAGATTTACCGCGCATCGAAGCCACCAAAGATGAACAAGGCCAAGTTAACTGGCGCCAATTTTTTGATTTACCGCAAGCTAGCCCCCTGTACGCCGAGGAGCAAGACAGCATCAGAGCACCGCAACTCTCGGCCTTGGCGACGGACTTGCAACAAGATAGCATGCGCTTAATGTTAGCCATGCGCGCCGAGCCGCTGCGCGTCAGCCCAGATGTGCTGCCATATGAAGTGAGCAGCAACTTAAGCCCGCGCACCCAAGCTCGCTTCAATGGTGAGCAACTCAATAGCACCCTACCCCAAGATCCCAGCCGTATGTTATCGATTATTGAATCTGTTAGGGCCATGGCTTAACTGCAGCGCCATGCGTCCTGCACCAAGCGCCGAGCTAAAATACAGCCCCTTCTACGATCATTACGGCCTGTAGCTTTAAAGCTGTGGCTTTCACTCTGGATTATTAGAAATACTGCACCCGCAAAAAATAAGCTAAATGTCATGTAGATACTCTGTGGGAGGTAAAGGTTTAACGTTACGCCGTTCTGCGCTCTGTTGTTATGCGCCCTTAATTCCGTCTTCCTATGCTTTACCGGTTGGTTATAGACGTATAATCCAACAACCAAAAGAGAGGGGCTGAGGCTCTGTCCGTCATCCGCGAGTGATCGCGCTAGCTTAAAAGCTCAATTAAGCGTGTCGGAGCAATTGATTGATGAGTTGAGAAACGCCGACACCCTGATACTCGCAGCACCTATGTACAACTTTGGGATCCCGGCCACATTGAAACAATGGATCGATAGCGTCTGTCGTGCAGGTGTCAGTTTTAAATACACAGAGCAGGGACCGGTGGGTTTACTGGATATAAAACGGGCTTTCATTATCACCGCCTCCGGTGGTACCCCTGTCGGTAGCGAAATGGACTTTGCCAGTCGCTACCTGGAGCATATTTGCAAATTTATCGGTATCGGCGATGTGTTCCATATCGATGCCAGCGGATCTAAAGGCACACCAGAGCAAGTCATTGCACAGGGTAAACGCCAAGTGGATGTTCTGGTGTCTACACTCTTGACCAATGCGTTTACAGGAGAGGCATAATGGGCTTATTACAACAAGGGAAATGGGTTGATCAGTGGTACGACACTGGCAATAGCGGTGGTGAATTTCGCCGTCAGGACAGTCGCTTCAGACATTGGCTGACACCCGATGGCAAAGCAGGGCCAAACGGGGAGCTTGGCTTTAAAGCTGAGAAAGGCCGCTACCATTTGTATGTGTCTCTGGCCTGCCCATGGGCACACCGCACGCTGATTTTTCGTGAAATAAAGCAGCTGCAAGCGTATATCGATGTCACCGTGGTCGAGCCGGTGATGCTGGAAAATGGCTGGGAGATGAAAGACCCACTTTATGGTTTTGACTTTCTTTATCAACTGTACCTAAAAGCGGATGCCAGCTATGAGGGCCGCGTTACGGTGCCGGTGTTGTGGGACACGCAAACACAGACCATTGTCAGCAATGAATCTTCAGAGATTATCCGTATGTTTAATACTGCGTTTAATCATCTAACAGGCAACATGACAGATTACTACCCAGAGACGTTACATAAACAGATCAACGCTCTGAATGATCGTATCTACGACACCATCAACAACGGGGTCTATCGCGCCGGCTTTGCCACCACCCAAGATGCCTATGAACAGGCATACCATAGCTTGTTCGATTCGCTGGATTGGATCGAAGGTTTGCTCGCGCAGCAGCGCTACCTGACGGGAGATCAGTTGACGGAAGCCGATTGGCGCTTGTTTACCACCTTGATCCGTTTCGATGCCGTGTATTTTGGTCACTTTAAAACCAATCGTCAGTTGCTGGCAGATTATCCGGCCATGAGTGGTTATGTACGCGAGCTGTATCAGATACCTGGTGTGGCTGACACCGTCTGCTTTGAACATATCAAGACCCACTATTATGCGAGCCACTTGATGATCAATCCCACCGGCATCATTCCCGTAGGTCCAGTTCAGGATTTTACCGCCGCCCATGGTCGAGAACAGCAGGGAGAATATCGATGAGAGAGTTAATTCAAGTGATACCTGCTCGCCCTACTCAGGATGGTGACGGCGTCAAGATCCATCGCCTAGCAGGTCAGCGTCTGCATCAGGTACTCAATCCTTTTTTGATGATTGATGAAATCAACTCCGACAATGCGGCCGACTATATTGGCGGCTTTCCCGAACATCCTCATCGAGGCTTTGAAACCATTACCTATATGAAGGCTGGGCGTATGCGCCACCGCGACCACATGGGTAATGAAGGTGTTATCAGCGCCGGTGATGTGCAGTGGATGACCGCAGGCTCGGGGGTACTGCATTCGGAAATGCCCGAGCAGGAGCACGGCCTGTTGCACGGCTTTCAAATTTGGCTGAATTTGCCTGCCGCTGAAAAAATGAAGCCTGCAGCCTATCAGGAGATTGTGAGTGCTGACATATCCGAGCAGCGGCTATCAACCGGTGGCATGGTTCGCGTTATCGCCGGTAACGTGACTATCAATCAGCATGTACAGCAAGGTCCGTTGCCTGAGATTTCGACGCAACCTGTTTTTATCGATGTGCAATTGACGGGTAATGAAACCGTTGAGCTGTCTTTCAATGCCGATAACTCTGTACTGGTGTATGTCTATAAAGGGGCAACCGATTTGATCGGGTCGCGGCAGCTGGGCATTTACGCTAAAGGCAACACACTACACCTGCAAGCTAGCTCCTCAGGCGCGGAGATATTAGTGCTCAGCGGTCGCGCTATTGAAGAGCCTGTGGTGCAATACGGTCCTTTTGTGATGAATACACCCGATGAAATTGAACAAGCATTACATGATTTTAGCAACCCGCAGTTTCTAAAACAGTTAACGTCCGGTAGAAAAACAGGGCCGTAACAAAACTTAGTGGGAAGCCCCGTCTTTTTGGCATAATGCAGTACTTAGTGGATTCAGGAGTTTATGCTAACCTAAACGCTCTTTGGGGAGTAGCCTGCTTTCGTTCTGCGAAAGAGTTCGTGTCAACATACTTGGCAAAATGCCATGGTGCGAACACCTCTCGGTTGGCGAGACCATCGATATATCTATACTGCACGTCGGGTGTATGGGTATGTCGTGGACTCGATACCCGACCTGAGAAAATAAAAAGTGAACCCTATCGCCCTGCTGTTACTTGCTCTTTCAATGTCTGCTGATGCCTTCTCTGTGGCAATTAGTAAAGGGACAAGCCTTAAAAACCCTCGTTTTACTGAAGCGTTAAGAATGGGCCTCATTTTTGGCACCATTGAGGCGATCACGCCCATCATAGGTTGGTTTATTGGCCGTTCAGCGGCTTCTTTTGTTGATGCATCTTTTGTCGAAGCATGGGATCACTGGATAGCGTTCGCCATACTCAGCGCTCTCGGTCTGCACGTGATTTATGAAGGTTGTAAGCCTTGCAGTGAAAAAGCAGCAGTACCGTCGAGACACTCTTTTTCCAGACTCGCTGTGACCGCATTTGGCACGAGTGTGGATGCGATGGCCATAGGCATTAGCCTAGCGTTTGTCGACGTTAATATTCTACTGGCGGCGGGCCTAATTGGTCTAGCGACCACAATCATGGTCACGTTAGGCGTTATGCTGGGGAAGGTATTGGGGGCATTATTTGGCCATCGAATTGAAATATTTGGTGGCCTAATGCTGATTGCTATCGGCGCGTGGATTCTGGTAAGTCACCTTTAGTTACGAGCAGGTTCAATATACTGTCTGTTACCGCCCGCATTTTCCGGCCGGAAAATGGCAGTCTTTGACGATGAGAGCAACAGCGCACACTGCATTGCACCACAAACTGCCACTAAGCCCTACTTTGCCATGTCAAAGATACTAGGGGCTGTTGACCTTTCGCGGTTAAATTTTGTTCGAGTTAAACGCGCTTTTATCATAGTGTTGATAAGCAAATCTAGGTAAAAATGCAGCGTACGCTAAGGCATGAACCGCTATAAGATCACAGGCTCCAGCTTACCGGGTAATATCTATGGTGTAGCCCATGCCTCTGATGGTTTGGATGAGTTTAAGACTGAAGCCATCATCTATTTTGGCGCGCAAGCGGCGAATGGCCACGTCGATGACATTGGTATCACTGTCGAAGTTCATATCCCATACCAGAGAGGCGATGAGCGAGCGTGGCAGCACCTCACCTTGGCGGCGCACCAGTAACTCCAACAGCGCAAACTCTTTATTGGTTAAGTGAATGTGCTCTCCGGCGCGCACTGCGTGGCGACGTGGCAGATTGAGCGTCAGATCGGCCACTTCCAGTAGATTACTGGGTGCTTGGGGGCTACCTCGGCGCAGTAAGGTTCGTACTCTGGCCAGCAATTCAGCAAAGGCAAAGGGTTTAACGAGATAATCGTCGGCCCCCAGCTCCAATCCCCGCACCCTGTCTTCTACGCTGTCTTTGGCGGTTAAAAATAACAGCGGCATCTGTCGCCCTTGCTCACGCAGCGCTTCGACAATTCGCCAGCCATTCAGATCTGGCAGCATGACATCGAGAATGATCAAATCGTAAGGCTCAGTGACCGCCAGATGCAGGCCATCTAAACCATTGCGGGCAAGATCCACCACAAACCCTGCCTCATTGAGCCCTTTTTGCAGATAATCCCCTGTTTTTTGCTCATCTTCGATGATCAGAATTTTCATTTTTATCTCTTTGTACTGTCATTGATGACCCATGATGGCGACCAAGGTGCGCTACTGCCAGCGTTATGTTTATAGCATGAGGCCAGCTTGCTGCCAGTCACATGACCGCAACATGACAATTTTGTAATCTTACAGTCATGTTGACGACAGGCTGACCTTCTATTCTTTCCTTATATAAATATTCCTAATGAGCAAAATGCCAACAAGGAGAGGAGTTGCGATGAAAGTAATCGAGAACAGTCCCAATCTACCCCGACGTAGATTTGTACAAGGACTCGCTGCAGGTGGCGTGGTGTTAGGCATGGCGCCCATGTTGAGACCCGCGCAGGCTGCAAGTGTGGGCACAGTCACCGGCGATGTACCCGTGCTGTCCGGAAAAGAGTTCGACCTGATTATCGATGAAACGCCCGTTAACTTTACTGGCAAAACACGCATGGCCACCACCATTAACGGCTCCATTCCTGGCCCAACACTGCGCATGCGTGAAGGAGATGAGGTGACCATTAGGGTGACCAATCGGCTGAAAGAGCCGACCTCCATTCACTGGCACGGTATTATTTTGCCTTATCAGATGGACGGCGTGCCGGGCATTAGTTTTGCGGGTATCGCCCCCGGCGAAACCTTTACTTATAAGTACAAGTTGGAACAAAGCGGCACCTATTGGTATCACTCTCATTCGGGCATGCAGGAACTCACCGGTATGTACGGGGGATTAATCATAGATCCCGCCGCAGGCGATAGCATTAAAGCCGACCGCGAACATCTGGTGTTGCTTTCGGACTGGACCGATGAAAATCCGATGCGAGTATTAGGTAAGCTCAAGAATCAGGGCGATCTCTACAACTTCAATCAACCTACGGTATTCGACTTCTTTCGTGATGTGTCGAGTGATGGCTTAACGTCAGCGCTGAACAAACGGCAAATGTGGAACGAAATGCGCATGAGCCCGACCGACTTGGCAGATTTGTCCTCGGAGACGCTGACCTATCTCATGAACGGCACCGCTCCTGCGGGCAACTGGACGGCGCTGTTCAAACAAGGTGAACGAGTGCGATTGCGCTTTATTAATGGCGCAGGCAATAGCTTTTATGATGTGCGGATCCCTGGGCTTAAAATGACGGTGGTTCAAGCCGACGGTCTGAATGTAGAGCCAGTCACCGTGGATGAATTTCGGTTTGGCCCTGGCGAAACTTATGATGTGCTGGTGGAGCCCCAAGCCGAGGCTTATACCCTGTTTGCCCAAGCGATGGACAGAACCGGTTATGCCCGAGGCACTTTAGGTACGCGAGCAGGACTGAGTGCTGCCGTGCCAGAGCTGGATCCTGCTGAATGGCTAACCATGGCCGATATGATGGGCGATATGGGCGGCATGGATCACGGCGCTATGGCGGGTATGGATCACGGTAGCATGGCTGGCATGGACCACGGCGCTATGACTGGCATGGATCACGGGAGCATGGCTGGTATGGACCACGGCGCTATGGCTGGGGGATTAAGTAAGGCGAGCAGCGAAGTGAATCATGCTCGTAGTGAATATGGTCCTAGCGTGGATATGCGGGTCGATACGCCGCGCACTAACTTAGACGATCCCGGCATTGGCTTGCGCAACAACGGCCGTCGAGTACTGACCTTGGCTGACTTGCGTACCCCGGGCGGCCCTATGGATCCAAGACCGGCGGAGCGGGAAATAGAACTACACCTAACCGGCAATATGGAACGCTATACTTGGTCGTTCGATGGCGTTGAATTTGGCAGCTCTACACCCGTGCACTTTAACTATGGCGAACGAGTGCGCATCATTCTGCACAACGACACCATGATGACTCACCCCATGCATCTGCACGGTATGTGGAGCGAACTGGAAAATCCGGACGGTAGTTTTCAGGTACGTCGCCACACCATACAGGTGCAACCGGCGCAACGGATCAGCTTTTTGGTCACTGCAGACGCGCTTGGACGTTGGGCTTGGCACTGTCACCTAATGTTCCATATGGATGCGGGTATGTTCCGCGAAGTGGTGGTGTCATGAGCGGGATAAACGGAAGGAAAGCGACCATGAAATCCGGATTGAACAGTATATTACTGGCCTTAACAGTGCTGCCAGCTGGCGCTGCATTGGCTCAAGACGCTCATGCTGGGCATGTCTCAGCACCGGCAAACAGCCAAATGAAAGACATGGACCACAGTCAAATGAAAGACATGGACCATAGTCAAATGAAGGACATGGACCACAGTCAAATGAAGGACATGGACCACAGTCAAATGAAAGACATGGATCATAGCCAGATGCAGGGTATGGATCACGGTAGCATGCAGATGCAGGGGGGCTCCCCCCCCGCCGATGCCAGAGATCCCGATGCCTATTCCGGTGGTTTCACCTTGGAAGACGGTCCCTATGCGTTGCCCGGTCCTCGTCAGTTAAGACTGGCTGACGAGCATACTTTCTACGGGGTGCTAGTCGATAAATTAGAGCGGGTAGATAACGGTGCAGGCCATGCCTTAGCCTTTGACACTCGTGCTTGGATTGGTCGTGATTACAACCGAGCCGTACTAAAAGCAGAAGGCGACATAGAGCAAGGCAAGCTGGCAGAAGCCAGTACTGAGCTGTTATGGAGCCATGCACTAAGCACCTTCTGGAACAGTGAATTGGGTGTGCGTTATGACACGGGGCACGGGCCAGATCAGGGCTGGTTAGCCTTAGGTGTGGCGGGCTTGGCCCCTTATTGGTTTGAACTCGATGCCACAACCTATTTGGGTGACGATGGACAAACGGCGTTAGCCGTAGAAGCGGAATATGAACTCTTATTAACCCAGCGACTGGTATTGCAACCCAGTGTGGAGCTGACCGCTTATGGTAAGGATGATGCCGAACGCGGCCAAGGCCAAGGTTTATCTGAGCTAGTAGCCGGTGCTCGACTGCGCTATGAAATCGATCGCCAGTTTGCCCCCTATCTAGGCTGGGAATGGGCAACAGCGCTGGGAAATAGTGCCGATCTACGGCGAATAGAAGACGAAGCGACCCAGGAAACTCGCTGGTTAGCTGGGGTTAAGTTCTGGTTTTAAACCGTGATGATATTCAACAAATACGCTAAACAAGTACACTCAAGGAAACACTCATGAAAAAAACACTATCCGTATTAATGCTGTCTTTATTACCCAGCTTGGCAATGGCTGCTGGCGAGCACGGTGACCATCAAGGTCATGATATGGCGGCGATGCAACAGAATATGCAAGGGGTAGGCCTGCCTGGTAAGGCGGCCGACGTGAGTCGCACTATCGAAGTAGTGATGCATGATAATATGCGTTTTTCACCAGAGCACATCGAAGTGAAAGCCGGTGAAACCGTGCGGTTATTTATTAAAAACTCGGGTAAAGTGGCTCATGAATTGGTGATTGGTGATATGGCATCCTTAAAAGAACATGCCGAAATGATGCGCCAGATGCCAGATATGAAACACGCCGAGCCCAATATGATCACCCTACAGCCGGGCCAGAAAGGCGGCTTGGTCTGGAAGTTTGATCAGGCTGGTACCGTCGATTTTGCCTGCCTACTCCCCGGCCATATGGAAGCGGGCATGAAGGGTCGTGTAGAGATTATGTAGGGATGAGGTAAAGTAGTCGCACAAATGCATTAAAAAACATGTAACACTAATGGCATGGGCCTCGCCCATGCCATTTTTTAGTTAATTGAGTAAGAGGATGTAATAGCGTGAAAAAAATATCAACAGCCAGTCGTTGGCGGTTATGGGGCGTAGTGGTTGGCGCGCTCGTATTCGTTGTTATTATCAGCAGTCGATTTCTACCAAACGGTAAGTCGGAGCAGCAAAACCAGCAAGCACAACTATCTCAGGGTAAACAAGCTTATAACGACAATTGCGCCAGCTGTCATGGTGCAGACTTGAAAGGCACTCGCCAAGGCCCCTCCTTTATTCATCCGGTGTATGAGCCTTCTCATCATGGTGACGAAGCATTTTATCGTGCCGCCGCTAATGGCGTGCGTGCCCATCATTGGCGCTTTGGCGATATGCCGCCGGTATCGGGTGTTACCCAAGCTGAGGTGGGTGAGATAATTGGCTATATTCGCGAGCAGCAGCGTGCCAATGGCATAAAATAGCCACGGTAAGAATATACCTGACAACATTGTCATGTATATGACAGCTTCTCGTCAGGTTCACATTGCTACCCTTTAAATTGACTTAGATCAATTTATTAATAAAGGGGGATACAATGTTTAAAACTGTAGCACTGCTTACTTTCTCGTCCATTAGTATTATTTCTGCGCCATTAGCGATGGCATCCAGTCATTATGCACCGGCTAGCGTTTGTTTTAACTCCTTGAGTAACGGCACCGATGGCGTCGATCGATTTGACGCCAAGATGGCAAAATTACAGGCTCAAAAAAACGGTAAAGATTTATCAGCCTGCATTCCTGCCAAGATATATCTCAATATAAGCAGCACTGGCACCGATGGCGTCGATCGTTTCGATGAAAAAATGCGACAGACCCGCGAAAAAAATAAACTTGCGGCTCAACAACAAAAAGCGCCCGCAGATGTTTATCTTAACAATGGCAGTAATGGTACCGATGGTGTCGATCGCTTTGATGAAAAAATTCTGCAATTACGGACCGGTAGCCGCGAGCTTTAATAGCAGTAAACCTATTGAATACATTTAACAGGTTTATTTATAAAAACAGGGAGCTTAGGCTCCCTATTTTTATTTAGTCAATATCTTAAACATACGGAAACCAAACACTAAAACAGGTTTCTTGTGCATCAGACTGCACAGCTATAGTGCCGTGATGCGCGGTAATAATCGCTTGGGTAATCGCTAGCCCAAGCCCCGTGCCCTCGGTTATGGGTTGGCGTGCATGGTCCACTCGGTAAAAGCGGTCAAACAGATGAGGCCATTCTTCGATTGGAATCGCCGGTCCCGGATTGATGACTGTCACGGTTGTGCCCTGCTTATCACTGCTAATCGTGATGCGTACTTCACCCTGTGCTGGTGTATAGCGAATGGCATTCGTGAGTAGATTACTGAAAGCCCGTTGCAGCATCGCTTTGTCGCCCAGCAAGTTAGCTTGGCCTTGTCGGTGTAGGCGCACTTGTTGTTCACTGGCCAAGGGCTCAAAAAATTCAATCAGTTCATCCAATTCATCATTCAAAGCCAGCGGCTCGTGCTGCATGGTTAACTGACCTTGCTCAGACTTGGCAAGAAATAGCATTTCACCAATCATCCTTGCCAGCCGCTCGGCAGTTTCCAGATTAGCGTAGAGCACTTCTTTGTACTCTTCGGCATTACGCGGCTGTGCCAACGCCACTTGGGTTTGCATCATTAGGCTGTTAACCGGGGTGCGCAGCTCGTGAGCAATATCCGAAGAAAAAGCCGTTAGTCGCTGAAAAGAGCCTTCCAGTCGATCCAGCATGTCATTGAATGCTTGAATTGGGCCGTGTAGTTCTGAGGGAGCTTTGGCCAAAGAGAGCCGATGACCGAGCTTATTGGCGGTGACCCGAGCAGAAAGCGAGGCTAGGCTGCGTAATGGTTTTAGGCCGGTACGTGATGCCAACCATCCGAGCAATATTGAGATTAAGGCAATGCCGCTCGTCAGCCAAGCAAGGCCAATTTTTATTTCATCAATAAAGTGCTGATGATAACTGGTGTCTAATGCCACACGGACCAAGATAGCATTGGGAGTATTGAGTCCACTTATCGCCGAGCCAACAGCAACCCGGTCAGTAATACTGCGATAGCGAATACCACCTTCAATCCAGTTCTCTTGCAATGGCAATGAGTCATAGTCGGGCATGGCATGGCTCAGGCCAGGTTGCTGACGCCCTGTGGGATGGACGCTGGCCAACTCTTTGCCATTTAGATCTCTAATCAGCAGAAAGTACCCACTATGGCCAGAAAGCATGTTGTTCAGATCAGCTTTCAGTGTCGACCAATTTTGTCCATGACTCTGTTGCTGGCTGGCGATAAACTTCTTAGTTAATATTATTTTACTTTGAATATCACTTTCGTCTTGGCGCGCAAAGTGATGTTCTAACGACTGCATTAATACGACACTCACTAAACCCCAGATGGCTAACATGGTGATGCTAAACATCAGGCTGAGCCGAGTGGTTAAAGACAGATAATTGCTCATTATGTAGCTCTTTACCCTGTAATGCTCCAACGTTGCCTAATATACCATGCCACGAACAGGCAGAAGTAAGGTGACGGCAAGGTAGTCATAGTATCCGATGATCATAGAGCTGCGGGCCGCATGTTAGCTTTATATCCCCTGCTGTTTTCACAGTGACATCGGCAGCCATAAAAAAAGGGGACAGGCGCCCCCCAAAAAAAATGGCCAGTAATTTATTTCGAGCGGCCTTGCAGCTGCTGCTGATGTTCCAGCATTTGTTCCATCATCAGTTGCATCTGATCCATGCGCTTCTCCATAAACTGGAAGCGATCCTCCGGCTTAATTGCAGGGTGGCCTTGGCTGGAATTATCCTGCATACCTTGACCATCCATCATTTTCTCGCCTTTCATCACTCCCTCGTCCTTCATCATGCCTCGGTTACCCATCATACCGCCGCGCATCATGTGCATTTGCTTTTGCATGAGTTCCATATGCTCATTCATGAGCTCTTGATGGTCTTGTCCGGGATTTTGCCGCATCTGGCTGGTCATACCTTGCATACGGGACATATTCTGCTGCATTTCCTGCACCTTTTCTGGGGACATCATCATGCCACCAGCCCCGTGCTGGTTGTCTGAATCAGCGGCCCAAAGAGCCGGTGCGGCGACAATCAAGGAGACAGCAATTACTTTCGTCAGACGTTTCATGTCAAACTCCTTAATGAAATTCTTTTGCGACAGTTTCAGTAAACACCGTCGACCTAAATCGCTCCTGAATTTACTTCAGATGATCCTTTTAATTGTTATAAATAAATTTATTGGCCGGTCTATTCAGATCACACAGGATCCATTGTATAAGGCATATAAATCTCCTTTTTTCGGTGGGAAAATCCATCACCCTAGTCGTCTGACAGTTTCACTAACCTCAATCGTAGCGCATTGGCAATAACGCTGACCGAAGATAGCGACATCGCCGCCGCCGCAACAATTGGCGATAAGAGAATGCCGAAAAACGGATAGAGCACGCCTGCCGCAATCGGCACCCCAGCCGTGTTATAAATAAAGGCGAAAAACAGGTTTTGGCGAATATTGCGCATCGTCGCCTGTGACAACCGCCGCGCTTCCACGATCCCCATCAAGTCACCACGTAAGAGTGTAATGCCCGCACTCTCAATGGCTACGTCAGTCCCGGTGCCCATAGCGACACCCACGTCTGCAGTAGCCAAAGCTGGGGCGTCATTTACGCCATCCCCTGCCATCACGACAATCCGCCCTTCGTCTTTTAGACGTTGGATAACTTTCCCTTTGTCCTCAGGCAGCACTTCCGCTTCCACTTCATCAATATGGAGTTGGCGAGCAACAGCTTCGGCTGAGGTTCGGTTATCACCGGTCAGCATTACCACGCGAATGCCGTCCTTCTGCAGTGCAGCAATGGCCGCCTTAGTGGTTTCCTTGATCGGGTCAGCAATGGCAATCAAGCCGCAAATCTGTTTCTCTACCGCTGCAAATATTACCGTCGCACCATCCGTGCGCAGCCGATCGGCCTCCTCCTCAAAGGCGGAGGTATCGACGCTTTCTGACTCCATCAACAATCGGTTGCCAAGCAGAACTTTCTTCCCGTCGACTTTACCGGTGACACCTTTGCCATTGGGCGAATCGAAATCCTCAGCGTCCGGCAATGTCAGCGCCATGGTTTTGGCTTTATCGAGAATGGCATGTGCCAAGGGATGCTCACTGCCCTTTTCTAGACCCCCGGCGTAGCGCATTAGATCTTCCTCACTAAAACCGTTTGCGGGTACCAGTTGCGTTACCTGAGGCTTGCCTTCGGTCAGTGTCCCCGTTTTATCCACGACCACGGTATCGACTTTTTCCATGCGTTCCAGCGCTTCAGCATCGCGAATGAGCACCCCATTCTGAGCGCCTCGACCAACCCCCACCATGATTGACATAGGAGTGGCCAAACCCAGCGCACATGGGCAAGCAATAATCAGCACACTCACCGCTGCAATCAGGCCATAGGCCATGGGAGGCGTTGGTCCAAGGGCTGACCAAGCAATAAAGGCAATGATGGCAATCACCACCGGCACAAACCAGCCGGCCACTTTGTCGGCTAACCCCTGAATTGGTGCGCGGCTGCGCTGAGCACTGGCCACCATCTGCACAATTTGCGCAAGCATGGTGTCGTGCCCAACTTTGTCTGCGCGCATAATAAAGCTACCTTGTTGGTTCATGCTGCCACCAATCACCTGGTCGCCGGTCTTCTTGCTCACCGCCAAGGGTTCACCGGTTACCAGAGACTCGTCAACATGAGAGCTACCTTCTAAAATCTCTCCATCCAAAGGCACTTTATCGCCCGGACGGACTCGCAAACGGTCGCCGACCTTGACCTGTTCGAGAGAAACGTCGGACTCACCCCCTTCATTATCCAGCTTTCTTGCCGTGGCCGGTGCCAAGTCCAACAGGGCTTTTATTGCGCCTGAGGTTTTCTCTCGCGCACGAAGTTCCAATACTTGCCCAAGCAACACCAACACAACAATGACGGCAGCCGCCTCGAAATAGACGGCGACCGAACCATCAGCCTGCCGGAAGGCAGAAGGGAAAATCTGAGGAGCCAATGTCGCGACCAAGCTATAAATCAACGCAACGCCGGTCCCAATGGAGATTAGTGTGAACATGTTCAGGTTGCGGTTGAGCACTGACTTCCAGCCACGAACAAAGAAAGGCCAGCCGCACCAAACCACCACTGGCGTAGCTAGTATCATCTGAATCCAGTTGGAAGTTTGTGATGATACGATGTGCTCAAGATTTGTAAGATGGCCCCCCATTTCAAGTCCAAACACTGGGAGCGCAAGCAATAGGCCAATCCAGAACCGACGATTCATATCCGTAAGCTCTTCCGACGGTCCATCGTCGATGCTGACTTGTTCCGGCTCCAAGGCCATGCCGCAAATTGGACAATCGCCCGGCCCCTGCTGACGGATTTCTGGGTGCATCGGACAAGTATACATAGTGCCAGAGGCAACCGGCTCCGCGGGTTCTTTCTCTTCGCCTAGGTATTTACTTGGATCTTCATCAAACTTTGACTGACATCGAATTGAGCAGAAATAATAGCTCTTTCCAGCATGCTGACTGCGAGGTTCAGCGGTATGAGGATCTACGGGCATCCCGCAGACTGGGTCTTTTATCGCGTCTTCAACGTGATGTTCAGGAGTGGGATGATCATGTTGGTCTGTGCGCGGATGATCACCCATTGCGTGATCCGGCTTTGTCCGCTGGCCAATCAGAAAACGCAATAAAAAACAGGAGAATCAGATTCACCATCGGAATAAGAATCAGGATCCCCATCCAACCTGGATAACCGATGCGCTGACAGATTCGCCACGCGGGTATGACGACTACAATGGCAATGATCAGCATCCATAGCCAATGCCCTGTCCACATAGTGTTCCCAAACATATTTCCTTCCATCATGGGTCTATCCTCCAATTTACGTGTTGAAGATCAGTGATGCTGTACATCTGCCCCATCACTTTTCCGTTTCATCGCCTTACTTTTAGTGGAAAACATCAGGTGGCGGAAGGCTTCAGGAAGATCTGTTCGGCAACCGCAAAATAATCATAGCTCATGAAGCTCAAGCTTCGTAAAGGTGCTTTAAATTCTCTAAAATCAGCGACTTACTCTTTGCCTGTCTCTTCATCACATCTTTTTCTTGCCTTATAAGAAAACATGAAGTAGGCAGATGTACTGCTGTAGCCACGTATTTTTACCTTGTAGCTGGCCTTTATCCCGCTTAGCAGGACTTCGGCTCGGTTTTGTGTTTAGGCCTTAAAAAGCCAGCAAAGCTGGCCTGCCGAACAAGTTGGCAGCTACAAATGACAAACATGGCAACTACAAATTTCTGTTTCGGCGTATCCGACAGCGTGCTGGTCGAGCAATCCGTTTATTCAGAGTACATCATTAAAATAAACAGAAACTTGTGACTAAGTGACAGCCTCTTTGCTTCAGGGCGGGATAGGCGAGTGTTGCACTTGAGAGTTGAATTTTCACCTTAAAAAAACGTAACACCTTACAAACTAAAGTTTATAAAAACCAGATAACAATAAAAGCTACGACCTAGGCATAAACATAGTAAAAATCATTGAAGTTATTTAGTTACAAAACTGACTACGTGAAAAATTAAACCTAACAAAGAAATTAAAATATAAATCACACTTAAATTAAAAGTTTAAAATTAACAAACAACCCGACAACTAATAAAAACCCACCAGTAGAACCGCTGACGTTATAGTCAATAAAGTTCCAAAGTCAGCCAGCCCGACCGGCCTCAAACGAGTGTAGAATTAAGTTTATATTAATGTAAATCCTTAGTTGAGTGTACATTGGCTAACAATAGCTATTATCTAATAGTATCAAATGCATATGAAACCTCGACAACAACTCTTGTCAGGATATGACGCAGTAATGAGTGGTGTGTATGCTTTAAGCTCAACCCGACCTTGATATATTATTACTTCTGGCTAATGCTTGATGGTGTCCGTTGGACAAATCATCAGGCTCAATAAAGTAAGGAGAGAAATGATGCACAAATATACACTAATTTCATTCCATAACTCTTCTGCTTTTAATCAACAATTCTCTTTGATTGGCTTTGATATCATTGCAGTTTCACACTTAGCTGCATGGTCTCGACGCTGAGCTTGGTCCATACCCTCATGCCATACAGAGAATAAATGCATTAAGGAGTATTAATAATGAAAACGTTTAACAGCCCTAAAACCATCATTATGACCGCCCTGCTCGCTGCATTCTCATTGTCGAGTGCCAGCCTAGCCCTTGCCGAGGATAAAGCTGCAAATACCGCTGAGATGCAGGCGCTAGAATCCTCAACGACTATGGATAATGAGGCTTGGCGAGACAGCAAACGCATGGAACAGTATGGCGGTGAAAAAACCATGCTTGAGAAGGCGCTCGCTGATACCACCAGTGTTGACCAATTACGTGCTCGCTTGCATAAAGCAGGCTACGTGATCACCTCTATCAATCAGCAATCGGACAATGACCTTGAATATGAAGTGGTTAAGGGGAACAGCAGTTTTGAGGTAAAGGCGGATACAGACAACCATAGGATTACAGGCATTACAGTATCCAATAATATCTGGCGTGCCGACGAAACTAAGCGTGCCATGACAGACGCCGACTATAAAGACGGTGAAGTGATGTACGATAAAGATCAAGCAGGAAAATACAGCGACTCTAAGTACATGGACTCGTGGGGCGACGAGAAGAATGCCCTTGAAGCGGCGATGCCTGTAGGTAAAAAGGTGGCCGATTACCAAAAGATGCTACAAGATAAAGGCTATCAAATTACTTCAATCAATGATGTTGACGACGATAATGTTGAGTTTGAAGTAGTAAAGGGAGATCACAGCTTTGAAGTTCAGCTTGATCGAGACCCATCAACCAAGATTGTTAATGAAATAGATGTCAGCACCAATGTGTGGCAGTCGGAAGAAACCGAAAAAGCGCTAGGCCAAGAGTAATTAAAAGTTACGACGCGTTACTTTAACGCTGACAGACCACGATAACGGATAATGCTGCTAATAAATAAATTTGGGGCGACACGCTAAGCGGTCGCCCTTATTTCCAGTATCCAGATCCCATTCACTGGGTTTTGATAGTCTTACTTCTTGACTACGAGCACCAAAGACCAGCAACAGGTAAGCAAAGGTACCGTAATAGCGATTAGTGGTGAGTTCCCCTGACCAGCGCAACACATCACGCAGTTCATCAATGCTCAGCACTCGATCGCCTTGATCCTGCTTTTTACCCACATCTGCCACGGTCAGATCATCGAGTGCATTAGAGACTGCATAACGGCGAACTCGGCAATATTTTAGTGCCTGTTTGCACAGCTGAAAGCAGTAACCTGCGGCTACGGGAGCCGTCTTACGGTAAGCATCAAACACTTCCAGCCAGTGTCGAGCTTCACAATCTGCAAGAGGAAAATCACCAATACGGGGATAAACCCACTTCTCTAACTGTAAAACGTGCTTATGAGTGTTTTTCCGATTCTCTAATGAATAATTAGTAATCCAGTATTGAAGCGCATCTTTGACGGTTACCGACTTTAGTCTCTCGTCTTTTACCATCTTAAGCATAGATGCAGGATTACGGCCTTCATCTAACCATGACTAACATTGTTCAGCTTTACGCCGTGCTTCCCCCAGAGTTATTCCAGCATAGTTGTTAGTGTAAACGCCAAGGGTTACGTTTAACGGTTTACCAGCAAATCGGTAGCGATACACGAAAGAGATCCTGCCGGTAGAACGCCACAACACACTGAGACCATCCCGATCAGCCACCTTCTTTGGCTGTTTGTCATTATGTCCCTTCAACATCGCCTTTAGTTTTGAGTCCGTTAACGCCATATATTGAACCCACAGTTGAACCCACACTTTGTGATCTACACCCTAAGATAACACAGGACCAAACGAGACAACTTAATATATTAAACCTTTGATTTAAATAACAAATTAAACCATAAACGAGACAGATCGAGACGTATCGAGACGTATCGAGACAAGAACTCTGTTCATACCGCATGAACTAAGTAGTTTTAGTTAACGTATTGAATGCAAAAGCGTTATCTCGCAAGAGATAGCGCTTTTTTTGTTTTTTAACCCACAATTGGCAAAGTACCCACATGAAAATATCTCATGATGGCCAATATTAAATTTCACTCCACACTCTCCCATCCCTCCTGTTTTTAACAATTTTCTCGAGTTAGCATAGAAAACAGTGTTTACACGAACCACTAACACGCATGATTTCGCTAGTCTCGTTGTATGTTTCATTGAGAGAGCGTGAGAGATTTTATGAGAGAACAACATGACAGCCTGATTTACATCCCAGAGCTGCGAGTGCCCCCCCCTAAGAAGGTTTAATGGACAGCATTAGGACCGAATGTCGACAATGCGTGGTACTGTAAACATAGTTTGCTCCATCTGTGAGCAACAAGACATTCCTAGACGGGTAAGTATAATGTCGGAACTTTCGAGGCCTGAGAGCTTCACGCAATAGTGGCTGATGATACAAACAGGTCGAAGCGCGGATGTGTGTACTCGGACTCTCAGAGGAATATCCGCGACTAACGTTGCAACGGACATTGACAACGAATTGGTTCATTACAATTATTCCCACACCGCAGAACCGAACCAACACATATATCCGACATAAGGCTGATCCATGGCATTTTTTAGCAAGAGTATTTCCAAGCAGATAACAGGTCTGATTTTGTCCGTAAACCTGCTTATTGTCGCTGTAGCGGGTAGTTATTTTATGTACTCGCTGGACGTTACTGAGCAATTCACTTTCGTGCTTGAAGAAGAGTTTACTAGCGCTAATGAAGCCCAAGCTATTCTTGTTGATTTCAAAACCCAGGTGCAAGAATGGAAAAACGTACTGATCCGAGGTGATGATGATAGTCAGAGAGAAAAATACTGGGCTCGCTTTCAGGAACAGGAACGAAAAATTCAGGCGCAGCTGGATAAGCTGACTGACAGCCTATGGAACGCAGAAGCAAAGGCTATCCTGCAATCCTTTCAGAAGGTACATAAGGCCATGGGAGAGGCCTATCGCACAGGTTTCGAGCGCTTTGTGGTATCCGGATACGACCATTCTGCAGGAGATGCAGCTGTGTCTGGCATTGACCGAGAGCCTGCTCGGCTAATAGAAGAGGCTGTCACTCTGCTCGCAAGACTTGCTCATGAGGATGCAACAGCGATTTCAGAAAGCGCTCATAAAAATACCCTACTGGCAGGCGCCGGCTTAATTCTTATCATTTTTACTGGCACAGGCATCACGCTTCTGGTTATCAGCCGCTGGGTTGTGAGGCCTACGGTACAAATCAGTGGCCAGCTTCAAAAGCTTGGCGATGGCGATCTTTCTGACCCAGTGACCCTCGAGCGCCAGGACGAACTGGGCGCTTTAGCCGATGCTGCTCGCAAGCTTCATCAATTTCTTCAGGAAATCCGGATTACCACTCAGTCAAACACAGCAGATCTAAATTTGATTGCAACATCAGTCAAGGAGAGTGCTTTCAGTATTTCCGAAAAATCTCAGGGTAGCTACCTACGCATTGATCAGGTCGCGGCTGCGATGAATGAGATGTCTGCCACGGCCCAGGATGTAGCGCAACATGCAGCAGGCGTCTCCTCCCAGGTTGATGAGACAACCACCCAGACTAATAATGCGGAGCGACATATCACCACAACCACTAGCAGCATGGAACGGCTCGCAGATCAAATTCGAACCACCGGCGAAACCGTTACCATGCTGGCCGCTGGAGGCAATAAAATCAGTGATGTGATGAAAGTCATTCGTGAAATCGCCGATCAAACTAATCTACTCGCGTTGAATGCTGCGATTGAAGCAGCTAGGGCCGGTGAGGCTGGTCGCGGCTTCTCAGTAGTGGCTGATGAAGTCAGAAATCTGGCCGCAAAAACCCAGCAAGCCACTATCGAGATTGACTCTATTATTGTAGACATCGCTTCCGGCTCTAAGGACGCCACGGCATTTATGCGCGCGAGTGAAGCGGTTACTCATGAGTGTGTCGGCCAAGTAAACGATATACAGGTTATTATTGCCGATATTAACGAGCGCATGAGTAGTGTTAAGGACGCAACAATACAGGTTGCTACAGCGGCGGAAGAGCAAACCAGCGTCTGTGATGAAATAAATCGGAACATAACGGACATCGCGGAACTGTCAGGGGAGATGAGCAAGTCATCCGATGATAATCTTAAACTCATACCAGAGCTTGAGGCTATGGCCCACTCAACAAAACAACTATCAGGGCGACTTACCGCCTAAATCAAGGGAGCTAGAACCACATCGAGGATTCCCGCCTGCCATCCAGATCCACTGGCAATCACCAGACTTGGGTTTACCTGATTACCCATGATCCTCAGCCTATCCGGAGCGACTAAACTTAAAACAATTAGTATCGGGTAGGAGTACGGTCATGAAAGAGCGCGATGACGGCAAGAAACTGATCGGCGTGATACAGCTGGATGATGTTTTTGAGGTGGAGAGCGACACGGCGGCAATAAAGGCAGAGGCTCGCCCGGTAAAACGCCGTTTATTGCTGCCGTTACCGTGAACGAAGAGGGCCATCACTTGTACATGAAGGTGAATGTTGTTGAGGATTTTCGTATTCGGGAAATAGTCCGGTGGGCCAAGCGTCATTTACAGTCAGGAAGTCACGTCATATCGGATGGATTAGTGTGTTTTTCTCATGTCAGAGCAATAGGTTGCTAGCATACCCACATCGTGACAGGCGGTGGCGCCGCGAGAGTCTCATTAGTCGAGTTTACATGGTTGAATACGATGATTGGTTATATAAAAAATGCTATCCGAGGTGCCTATCACGCTATTAATCACAAACACCTTCCTCGATACCTAGCGGAATTCTGCTACCGATTTAACCGTCGTTTTGATTTGGAGAGGATGTTACCGCGATTTTGCTTTGTTGCAGTAAGGACCCCTCCGATGCCGATGAGACTTCTCAAATTGGCTGACGATCATGGGTAATCAGGTCAGGTATTGACGGTAAAAGCGTTATCTCGCAAGAGGTAGCGCTTTTTTCTTTTGACCCCACAGTTGAACCCACACTTTACAAAGCACCCTCCTGAAAATATTCGCCTTTCAAATGCATGGCGTGACATCTAGCATAGCTGTTTCGCTCACACCTCTGTCAGCACTGAATTCGGAGAAATTATATGTGGATAAAACGCACATTTTTTGCCGCCCTCTTTGGCGGTCTGCTTTTCACCTTGATGGCAATGATGGTGAAGGCTGATCCTATGGTGCAGCAACTGCACGAGGCCGCAGCTAAGGGCGACAGCAGTCAAATCACGGCGCTGCTAGGCCAAGGCGCAAGCATAGACGCGCGCAATAGCCTTAAACAGACGCCCTTAATGGTTGCCACCCACGCCAATCATGTTGCCACCGCCAAGGTGCTGATCGACGCCGGTGCAGACGTAAATGCCAAAGACGCAATCCAAGATAGCCCCTATCTTTACGCCGGTGCGCGTGGGCACCTTGAGATCCTAAAGATGACGCTCGACCACGGTGCCGACCTGACGAGCACCAACCGCTATGGTGGCACCGCACTTATTCCGGCCGCTGAGAGAGGACATGTGGAGACAGTACGCACGCTGATCCAAGCCGGTACTAACATCGACCATATCAACAATTTGGGTTGGACCGCCTTACTGGAAGCGATCATTCTCGCCGATGGCGGGCCTCGTCATATTGAGATAGTCCGGCTGTTAGTAGACGCAGGCGCAGACGTTAATCTCGCAGACAAGGAAAGGACCACACCGCTGCAGCATGCCCGCCAGCGCGGATACTCAGCCATGGTCACGCTTCTCGAACAAGCCGGTGCTAAATAACTGACCAACTATTGTTGAACGAAGCTAGGCCGCTAGAGATGGCGTGAATGGCAATGCCTGCTGCCTATGACAACGATCCAGAACCGTCTTTTATAGCCGCCACTTATTTGATGCAGAAAGTTCGGCAGGCCTGTGCAGCGGGGTTTTCATTAGTCGTCATTCTGACGAAAGTCAGAATCTCGGGGTTTAAATATTTCAACAGGCTGGCATAGCTGCCAGCGCACTGTAAAAGTCGGACAAAGGGTCCACCCCACCGACACGCTGCAAGCACACTCCCTGTGGCGCTCAAACACATTACATCCCTGTCATGTGATGGTCGGCGACGCAGACTCCTTCATCCTCCCTAAAGCTGTGGAGTGGCCTGTTGCAGGCCGGCTTTTATAGCCGCCATATTTTCAGGTAAAGAGTAGTCAGCGGCTCTGCGAAGCAGGATTTTGGTTTGCCGTCATTCTGACGAAAGTCAGAATGACGGCCAGAGAGATAGCGCGGATCTAAAGCCAGCAGGCTTGCCTACGCCGACGCTCCTCAATAAAACCACTCATCATTTCAGCGCACTGCGAACATTCACTGGATATTCGGTCGGCTGAAATGATTCGTCACGGCGATATACACTCGCCCCATGCACGCTCGTCAAATGCCGTCCCTGGCATTTGACGGTCGACTACGGCAATTCCTACTGGATCTGAATTGCTCTTCATGCAGCCGAAAGTTAAAGGCTTGAGATCATATGTGGATTAGAAAAGACAATGGGCCTACTTACCAACACAATGCTGACATAACTCCTGTGACCCTATTCACATGTCGGCTCCTTCATATGATAGAGTTTACGTTGGTACATTTATCCTGTTTAATACTATGAAGCTATTAAATTTTAGCGTCTTTGACGCTCAGATAAAAAACTTAAACATTTTACTTTCAAAAACTTCAACTTACTACTCGCTTCTCTTTCTTTACTTATATATAGTAGCAAGAATTCATTGTAACATTAAAACTCTATCAGTATATAAAATAAAACAGCACACTACATTAACATATAAATTAAGGTTTAAAATAATGAGCAACGTTCAATTAGAAAATGAGATATCACAAAAAAGAAAGGTTTTTAAAACCGACTCATACCCAATGTCAATTGGTGAGTTTTCAAATATGTATATAAATAACGAAGTGCTCATCAACCCTGACTTTCAGAGAAACTTTAGATGGTCAGATTTACAAAAGTCTAAACTTATAGAGTCTATTCTTTTGGGCATTCCTGTTCCTCCTATTTTTGTATACCAAAATGATAAGGGAATCTGGGAAGTTGTTGATGGTCTCCAGCGTCTAAGTACGATTCTTCAATTTATGGGTGTGCATAAATCAGAACCCCCTCTTGAGCTAGTAGAAACCAATTATTTACCTAGTTTAAAGGGAATTGTCTGGGGTAATAATGAAGAATCAGATGATAACAACCCTTTAATTTTTAGCAACAAGCAAAAACTGGATTTTAAACGTTCAAAAATAAATTTATCAATAATACTAAATGATTCTGATAAAGATGCAAAATTTGATATTTTTGAAAGATTAAACACTGGAGGTTCTTTTGCTAATCCTCAAGAAGTAAGAAACTCTGTAATGGTAATGATGAACAAACCTATTTTTGAACGATTCTTATCTTTATCTACCAACTCAAACTTTATAAACTGTTTAAACATTAACGAAAGATTAATAAATGAAAATTACAACATGGAATTAGCACTTAGATTTATAGGGATTAATAACTTTAGCTTTGACTCTAAAGTTCACGTTTCAGATTACCTTGATCACATATCAAAAAAATTATGCGAATATGGTGATAGTGAATTTGAAGATATTGAAGAAAAATTTATAAAGATATTTACTTTGCTCAATAATGTTTCAGGTGAGAATTCGTTTAGAAGATTTAAAGAAGATAAATATACAGGAGGATTTCAGGAGTCAACTTTTGAATTTGTTACTATAGGTGTCTTTAATAACATCGAGGATTTAACTGAATCAAACCTACTAGAAAAAATTAGATCCGTATTTACTAATGATACATTTAACCGCTATACAGGGTCAGGTTCAAACATTAAAACAAGAGTGCCTAAATTTTTAACTGAAGCTCCAACTCATTTTAAGGTAAATTAGTGAACACTCGAATTCGTGAAGATAAATTTCTTCAAAAGATATCTGAAGAATATAGTTGGCGACGCAGGGAGTTAATTTTATATAACACTAAACTACCAACTAATGAAAGTCCTATTCAAAATGTATTTTTAAGGGCATCAATCCCTTTCATTTACGGCCACTGGGAAGGTTTTGTAAAAGTATGCATGTCCTTATATTTAAGGTACGTTTCAGAACTGCAACTTAAACACAGCCAATTAAAAACACCATTTATCGCACTTTCTTTATCAAATAGCATTTCATCTTTCGATAGTAAATCTATATTTAAAAAAGTTGAACTTGTCGACTTGATGTTTGAAAAATTAGAATCTCGTTCTAATATACCGAAGAAGAACATCATCAACACTAAAGCTAATTTAAAATATGACGTGTTACAAGAAATACTTTTTAATGTCAACTTGAAAGATCATGGACTAGAAACAAAAAGTGAAGTAATAAACAGTTTAGTTGAAACACGAAACTATATAGCTCATGGTGAATACAAACATATATCTTATGACACCTACAATTCTTTTAACGAAGAAGTACTATATTTACTAGAAAGAATTAAAACAATCATTGAAAACAGCGCTGTAAATAAAGATTATTTAAAATAACGCTCTTAAATAACCATTTGAAACATAAGCAGTTAGTTTAAAAAACTAACTGCTTTTTTTTGTAAAATACAAAACCACCGACCTACTAGAAAGATAATATAACCGACATTCCGCACCAGTTTTAATGTTTATTTTCGACGAAGATGCCCACACATTTGCAGAAGATGAGGAAAGTGGCTGTTTTGAAATCAGAGTGTAAAATCGAGTTGTGGGATGGTAGAGCATGCTCTTTAGCTCCCCTATTCGGGATAAAAAAACAGTGTAACCGGATATTGTTAGATGACACCACTTTAGATGTCATCTAAATTCTGTACCTAGCGAAAAAATTGTGATGTAAATCTCAATTTTAAATCTAGAAATTAGGTGCGGAATGTCGGATATAGCATTAGATAATAAATTATTACTATCAACAGAACTAGGCTGCATAAAAAATACATATTACAAAAAGTAAAAACCTAAAATACTAACAAGCCATCCATGTTAGTTGACACTAACTAGCCGAACCAGGCATTAAGCTTTAAAATGCTCGCTCTTTAGTGATGTGAAGGTAATGCCATGATCCTGCTGCACGCAACCCGAAAATTATTTGAAAAGCTGCCGCTGTTGTATAACGAGCAGTTGAAAAACGGCCAGTTGGCAGCCACGCCGCGTAGCCAATGGCTGTTTGAGCAACCCATGCTAGATATCAATCCGCTCAGCGGCTGGGACGGTAATCTGGTGACGTTACAAAGACGTAACTGTGTATTACTGGTGCACAATGCCACCCGTTTCCCACTGGTGTTGCCTGCGCTGCTTAAGCCTGACTACGGCGAGTTAAATGATCGATTTGTCGATTCATTCATGAATACCTTGCTCAAATGCGCGGCTAACGAGGCACAGATGAACGCAGCTCAACTGTGCTTACGGCCGTTGCAAATAGACACGCAGTGCCAACGCTCAGAGCAAAGCACCCTCACTCGCATCAAGACCGAGCTTGAGCAATCACTGCTTTACACGAACGACAACATCAGTGAATTAACCGGCTATGGCTTGGGCGCTTGGCTTGCACACATCCCTCGCACGGTAAAAGACAAAGGCATGATTTCACCTGACAAAGCCATGTTGACCTTACTCTCAGGGTTAGCCGTGACTGTGGCCGAATAGGCCGAATTTGATAAAATAGCGTCCTATTATTGCTTAACATTTACCATTAAAAGAGACTGACATGGCGACCAACATGCCTGCTGAAAACGGCACAGACGACCACACTGACGAAAAATTCATCACCGGCATCGACACTCGTCTCAAGATCAACAAAACCGACAGCCAAAACAAAAAGCTGCAATCGCTGGGCTTCCTGAGCTTTTTGGAAGAGGTCCAAACCGAGTTGAATGCAGCTGTGGCGGTCTTTATTGAAGTGAATGACCATGATGTTCAGCAGCTAACAGCAGATAAAACGGATATTAATACGCTGTTTGCTGACAATGAGCATTACCCTGACTTTGTGGATTTGGTTGCGCGCACTAAGGCCGATATTGAACACTGGGTAGCAGAAGATAACCCTGAGCCATTGGCGCATCAGGCTATTGTGGATCAAGTGATAGGGTTGCGAGTTTTTATAGAAGCGCGCTATACAAACCTAACGACTGAGCCTGAGGTGCAGCTCGGCAAGCGCAAAGTGAGCCATTATTTAGGCGCCGGTATCGTATTTTTGCCGATTGTTTTTGCTTGGCTGACGCTGCGTAAAGGCTACTCAAATTGGTTAAGAATAGGTGCGTTTATATGGTTAGGCGTCTTCTTATACTTCACTATGCCCAGCCCGAGAGAAGAGTTGCAGCCCGCCCCTTCCGTAACCGAAGCGCTGCCTGCCAGTGAAGCCCCCTCAAGCTCTTATCAACAAGAGCCAGAACAAGACTCAGAACCGCGAATCGCTCGCTAACTCATATTTCAGTCTGGCTTAAGTGACTTTCGGTAAGTCGCTAATACGGGTGGTGTAAGCCGGTGAAAGGTACTCACGTTTCATTTTCCAGTCGGTTTGAATGCCTTCGGCGGCGAGAAAAATGCGGCCCTTGCCACTGCGATTAATATTATCCATCGCCGCCATGAGTTGTTTACTACGCGGCTTAGGGCTTACTTCATCAAACAGGCTGGCTTGATAAGTGCCGGCGGGCCAAAAGTCGGTGAGCATAACGCCCGCTTTTTGGTAGCGATAACCGGGCCGCCAAATTTGCGTTAAACAATGCTGGGCGGCGTGCACTAACTCGCGGCTATCATTGCTGGGCACGTTCAAGACAGTGAGCGCCGAATTACTGTAATAAGTTTGATTGGGTGCAAACGGGCTGGTGCGCACAAATACCTGCACCAGTCGGCAATAGCTGTGTTGTAGGCGTAGCTTCTCTGCTGCCCGACAAGCATATTGGCTGACCGCTTGGCGCAGCGGCGCTAACTCGGTAATTTTCTCGCCAAAGCTGCGCGAGCTGATCAACTGCTGCTTGGGGCCAAGCCCTTCATCTAGCCCTAAACAACTCTCGCCATTCAGCTCACACACGGTGCGCTCCACCACCACCGAAAACTGGCGGCGGATCACCTTGCTATTGGCTTGGGCTAACTGCCAAGAGGTATGAATACCCATGGCATTCAGTTGCTTGGCCAAACGCCGGCCTATGCCCCAGACCTCTTCCACTGGCACTAACTGCAGTAGCTTTTTTTGCCGCACTGGTTCGGTCAGATCGACCACGCCCCCAGTGGCTGGCCAACGTTTGGCCGCGTAATTAGCCAGCTTGGCGAGTGTCTTGGTGGGTGCAATGCCTACGCCCACGTTAATGCCTACCCAGCGCGCCACCGTGCTTTGTAGCTCGGCACCAAACACGCTTAACGGCGTGAGACTTTGTATGCCGCTCACATCAATAAAGGCTTCATCAATGGAGTACACCTCGACTTTGGGCGAGAGCATTTCTAGCACTTGCATGACGCGGCTAGAAATATCTGCGTACAAGGCGTAATTGCTGGAGAACACCACGCCGCCCATGGCCTGATACTCATCTTTTATCTTAAAATACGGCACGCCCATTTTAATACCGAGCAGCTTTGCCTCAGCACTTCGCGCCACCACGCAGCCATCGTTATTAGAGAGCACCACTATGGGTCGGCCGAGTAAATCTGGCCTAAATAGCCGCTCGCAGGAGGCATAAAAGTTATTACAATCCACCAGCGCGAATACCGGTTTCATAGGGCTAACTTGCGTACTAAATTGGTGACCACGCCAAATACTTCGAGCGTGACGCCCTCGCCCGGTACGATAGGCGCGTAATCAGGATTAGCCGCCATCAGCCGAACGATGGGCCTTAACTCGAGTCGCTTACAGGTCATTTCGCCGTTCACGCTGGCAATCACAATCTGGCCATGGCGCGCCTCTACACTGCGATCCACCACTAATAAATCGCCGGGATAAATGCCAGCGTTGATCATGCTATCACCACTGGCCCGCACCAAATACGTGGCTGCGGGGTGGCGAATGCAATAATCGTTGAGGTCTATGCCCTGCTCTACATAATCTTGCGCCGGACTCGGAAATCCACAAGAAGCGCGATCCAGCAGCAACGGCAGTATTTGATGCATACCTTCTTCTATTTTCCCTAACAAAACAGCCATCTTAGTCACCTCACAACACTGTATATATAAACAGTGTATTTTTAGATAGTTCAGACCGCAAGTAAGGAATGCGCTTACGCGTTTCAGTGCGGATAAATGTGAGTGCGAGACTGCGCCAAGCTGTTAACCCATATCGATCAAGATGAGATCCAGATAGCACCAAAAGATGAAAGCCGCGTTCAAGTCGGCTAATATGCTGACTTTTTATACTTTTAAGGTCAGTTACTGACTAACTCGCAAGCAAGCGCTCTGCGTTAAGCGAACTCTTACGTATTACTGAGCTCTTATCAGTAAGTCATTCTTAAAAAAGGCAATATTTTGTTACGGACTACTCTTTATGCATCGCTGAGCCTCTCCTTATTACTCAGCAGCCCGCTCGCTCAGGCCCGCGCCTACGTGGATGGTCATCTGCACTACGTCGATTTTTTTCAAGAGTCTGAGGGCATGCCTGCATTGCTGAGCGCCATGGACGACGGTGATATTCGCCGTGCCGCCATTATGGGCATTCCGGTGGCGAAAATTTGGCAAGAAGATGAACCGCAAAAGCCTCGTTACTATGCGGGTGACGACGCCGCCATGTATTGGTATAGCGCCACTGATTTTGAGTTATTGCATGCCATTCAAGCGCTGGCGCCTGAGGATCAGCAGCGTTTTATTCCTTTTTTATCCGGCATTAACGCCACCGATAAAAATTCTGCCGCTCATTTGCGCCGTGCGCTTGAGCTTAACCCTGGCTTTTGGCAAGGCATTGGCGAAGTGTTTACTCGTCACGACGACGTCACCGCGCTGCTGCACGGCGATACGCCGCGCGCCAATAGCGAAGCCATGATGAAAATCTATAAGGTGGCAGCTGAGTTCAACTTGCCGGTGCTTATTCACAGCAACGTCACCTCAAAGCGTGAGCGTAACCCGCTGTATTTAGAAGAGCTGGAAGAGGCGGTCAGTAAAAATCCTGATGTTAAGTTTATTTGGGCCCATGCGGGTACCAGTAAAGAGCTGCATCGTCATCAAGATGAATTAGACTTTTTACGACCCTTACTCAAGCGCCTGTTGGCCGACTATGACAACTTAACCATAGATTTATCTTGGACGTTGCTAGAGCCCTACTTGCTCGATGAAAAAGGCAAGCCACGGCCGAAGTGGTTGGCATTGCTAACACAATACCCCACTCGCTTCGTACTCGGCAGTGATGTTGTGGGTCGCTTTGGCAACTTAGGCAAGACTATGCAAGGCTTCGAACCGATATTGCAGGCATTGCCCACCAATGTGGCCAGCGCTATCGCCCACGATAATTTTTTAGCGTTACTGCCTAAGTCAGCCAAGCCAGACGCACCGCCTGAGCAAGAGCCCGAACAAAAACAGCAGCGAGATGAAGAGAAAAAAGTTCAGCCGTTAGACACAGATCTTAAGCCGCAGAAAAAACCAAAGTCTGCGGACTGACTCGCTTTGTATCCTTCAAAAAAGCGCTCACTCATGAAAAAGTGAGCGCTTTTTTTGTTACTGAATGAGCACTACCAGCATCGGAATTACATTTATTCGCGCGTAAAAGTGTAGTTTATTGCATTTATTGGCGCGTTAAAGTGTAATGAGTTGATGTTTAAGCCCAGAGAAAAGATTATGCAGCGGTTATTATTAGACAAATTACTGGTTTGGAAAGACAAAGTATCACGCAAACCCTTGCTCATTGATGGCGCTCGCCAGACGGGCAAGACTTACTTGCTACAAACCTTGTTTGGTCGCCATTTCCAACGCGTCCTACGCATCGACTTTCTTGAGTCGCCAGACATGGCCGCCGCCTTTGCGGGTTCACTCACTCCAGCGGACGTGTTATCCAACATAGAGCTGCTAACGAATGAGGCCTTTGATCCCACTCAAGATCTGCTGATCTTAGACGAAATTGGCGAATGCGAAAGAGCCGTTACCGCACTTAAGTATTTTGCCGAACAAGCGCCCCATATGTATGTGGTGGCCAGTGGTTCGAACATTGGCTTACTGAACTCGTTTCCGGTTGGTAAAGTAGAGCAACATAATCTTGTGCCACTCTCATTTCATGAATTTTTACTGGCCTCCGGAGAGACGGCGCTAATTAATGCCTTTGAAAAACAAGCCAACTCAGCCGCCGCACATACCAAACTGTTCGATAAACTCACCGATTACTACTTTACCGGCGGCATGCCGGAAGCGATAAATGCGTGGTTTGCTTTGGCCGACGCCAGCATTCTGGAGCGTATACAAGCCGTGTCCAGCATTCACGCAGACTTAGTTTCTGGCTACCAGCGGGACTTTGGTAAGTACGCCGGCAAGGTGGACGCAGCCTTGATTGAGTCAGTCTTTATGAATGTGCCGTCGCAGTTGTTTGCGGTAATGGATGAGTCTGTGAAACGCTTTAAGTTTAAAGGCGTCCATGAGCGTAAATCCCGTTACAGCGAATTAGAAAGTGCCATTACCTGGTTGGAAAAATGCCGCTTAGTACTAAAAAATTATCCTATTGATGGCATGCCACGCAGTCCTTTGGCGGCCTACAAAAAAGACAATGCGGTAAAGCTATTTCTGTTTGATGTAGGCTTACTTAACCACATGCTGGGCGTCAGCTACAAAGAGATAAAGCAGCAAGGATATGAGTATAAAGGCTATGTAGCAGAGAATTTTGTGCAGCAAGAGTTTGCCGCCTTTGGGCTAGAACCCACTTACTCTTGGAACGATGCCAGAGCCGAAATTGAATTCATTACCACAGATGACGCAGGCAACATTATTCCTATTGAGGTTAAGAGCGGCAAAAGAACCAAGGCAAAATCATTAGCCTCTTATATTGAGAAATGTCAGCCCATCAAAACCATTAAACTGACCGGCACCCAAGGCTCACCGGCGACTGAGCAACAACATATTGTGCTACCGCTTTATTACAGCGAATACGTGGTCACCCAACATCTAAAGCGCTAACGCATCGGCAGTGAGCTCTCGCTCTGTCTTGAAAGACTTGAGCCTAGCTTGGGCCTAGCCCACACGAATCCGATCAAAAAACAATCAGCTATAGCACTGTAATTTTACACATGTAATGCCGTAGAATACGACCATGAATATGCCCCTTGTTACTGCCACTTCGTTGGCGGATCCGCTGTATTACCTGCGCAACGCGCAGCAGGTGATTAAGCTGTGTCTCAGTCAATATAGCGATTTACTCACCCCAGCCGAAACCCAGCAACTGCAACAGCTACTCCAGCTCAATACGCCAGCTCAAGCTTTACTGGTGCGTTTGGTGATGCGTAAAGGCACGCTGTTTCGCACTGACAAGCTGAGTTATACGGAAGTGCCTGATTTAGCGCAGACGCTTACGCTATTGAGCTCACTTGATTTGATATCGCTTGATCCTGAGCTGCTATTAAGCGAGTTGTGTCATTTAGCCAAACGCGAAGAATGCGTGGCGCTGGCGCGGCTACGAATAAGCGACGTTACCTTTGCCGCCAATAGTCGAAAGGTTGATTTAGTCAGCGCCTTACTGGAGCAAGCATCAGCGGATGAGCTTAAACCGCTGGCTGCTTGGTGGCCTGATGCCCCTTTTACGGTAATCCAATTAAGCTGTGCGGCTTTATTTGAACGTTTACGACTGATGTTTTTTGGCAACCTGCATCAAGATTGGTCGGAGTTTGTATTAACCGAACTGGGCCTGCAGCAGTTTGAAACGATGCCATTGAGTCGCGACTCAAAGCCCTTTCAAGCACGCGCCGAAGTTGACTTGTATTTAGCGCTACAGCAGCTGCAAAACCGCGTGTTTAATGGTGAGCCGATTGCCGATATTCGGCCTTTATTACCTGCACCCGTGGCTTGTGAATGGATTGAATATCGTCGCCACAAGGTGCTGTATCAATTTGGCCGTGAAGCAGAGCGCCAGCAAGACTTAAGCTTGGCGCTGGATTTGTATCAGCAAAGTGAGCACCGAGCAGCGCAAGTGCGCACCCTGCGGCTATTAGAAAAGCAGTTACCGCCAGCCGAGGTATTTGCTCATACCACGCAGGCGCTCATTAATATTACTCAGCCTGAAGCGCTGGTTACCGTGGAGCGCATTCGCCAACGCAGCGCTAAAAAGGCGGGCATACCTTATACGGCGCCTGTTAGGTTAAATGTGCCCAGTGACAGTGAAATATTAGCAAAGCCAAGCCAAGGGCGAGTAGAAGCAGCGGTGATCAATCATTTAAGCACCGAAAGCATTCAGCTGTTTCATGTAGAAAATCGTTTGTTTAACGGCTTATTCGCGCTGTTGTTTTGGCCGGCGTTATTTGCGCCCATTCGCGGCGCCTTTTTTAATCCCTTTCAAGCGGGCCCTGCGGATTTGTATCGTCCGGGCTTTATCGACAGTCGCGCTCTATGGCTGGCCGAGGGATTTGCACGGCTTAAATCCGGTGAATATAAAGAGGTGATTAAAGCGCGCTATCAGCAAAAGCACGGCATCAGCTGCGCTTTTATGCATTGGCCCAGCTTAAGTTCTGAGCTTATAGAGATGGCACTCAAAGTGATCCCAGCTGCGCATTTAACCTCAGTGTTTAACTATTTATTACTGGACTTGCGCCATCATCGTAAAGGCATGCCAGACCTATTAGAGCTGGACTTAGCCAACCAAAGCTATCGCTTAATAGAAGTAAAAGGTCCCGGCGATCGCCTGCAAGATCATCAGCGTTTATGGATCCAAACTATGCTCGCCCAAGGCTTGCCCGTGAGCGTGATTCAAGTGAGCTGGAGTGATAGTTGAAACAAGAGCTGACACAAGAGTTGAAGCAAGAGCAGACAGTCATTGCAGTGCGCTCCTTGTGCGAGTTTGCGGCGCGCCTTGGCAGCCTTGAGCACAGTTATACGCCCTCGCCTTCTTCTACCGAGGGCATGGCTGGCCATAAAAAAGTACAAGGCCGACGCGGGCCACATTACCAAGCGGAATATCAATTAACCGGCGATTGCCTAGGCATTACCCTACGCGGCCGAGCTGACGGCTATGAAGCGCCTGCTGCTCAAGCACTAACAGCGCTGCCTTTGTTGGAAGAAATTAAAACCCACAGAAGTGACCTAGCGCGCTTAGGCCACGGTCAGCGCCAGCTGCACTGGGCACAATTAAAAGTCTATGGCGCGCTCTTGTGTCGTCGCGACAACTTAGCCAAAGTGCGCCTGCGCTTGTTGTATTACGACATTGGCAAAGATTTAGAAACGCCACTGGAAGAAAGCTGGACGGCAGAGGCACTGGAAGATTTTTTGCATGCTTTATGCCAGCGCTATCAAGACTGGCATCAGCAAGAGCAAGCCCACAGAGTAAAGCGCGATCAGGCCTTAATAAGCTTGGCGTTTCCGTTTGCGGACTTTCGCACTCATCAGCGCACGTTAAGCGAAACCGTTTATAAAGCCATTAGCCGCGCCCAAAGTTTGCAGCTAGAAGCACCCACCGGCATTGGCAAAACCTTAGGCGTGGCCTATCCCGCTCTAATGGCCATGCCCAGACGCGGGCTGGACCGATTATTTATGCTGAGCGCGCGCACTACCGGTCGGCAATTGATGCTCGACAGCTTAAGTAAGCTCAAAGGGCCAGATGATGGGATTTTACCGGTGCGCATCTTAGAGCTAACCGCCCGCGATAAAGCCTGCTTGCATAAAGACTTAGCTTGCCATGGCGAGTCTTGCCCACTGGCCAATGGCTTTTTTGACCGACTACCGGCGGCGCGCCAAGCGGCGGCTAATCGTTATTGGTTGGATCAAACCAGCATTAATGAAATAGCGGCTGAGCATCAGCTGTGCCCCTATTATTTGGCGCAAGAAATGGCCCGCTGGTCAGATGTAGTGGTGGGTGACGTGAACCATTATTTTGATCAACAAGCGCTGTTATTTGCCTTAAGTCAGCAAAATGAATGGCGCTCTGTGCCCTTAATAGATGAAGCTCATAACTTAATTGATCGGGCGCGGGGTATGTATTCAGCCGCGCTTAATCAGGCACAGTTTAGTGCGGCAGCCCGCCTCGCCCCCACAAACTTAAAGAAATCGTTTACCGCGTTGCAGCGAGCCTGGAAGCGCTTAATCGCGGCTCACCAAACTACGGGTTCAGTGACCGCGGATTCAGTGATCGCGTCTTCAAGCGCCAGCAGTGTTACCGATAGATATCAGCTTAGCGTCGTGCCCACCGAGCTGAACGGTGCCTTGCAGCGGTTGATTGGCGATATTACCGAAAACTTTAGCGAATTTTCGCCAACGCCCGAGCTACAAACAGTGCTGTTCGATAGCTTGGCTTTTTTAAAGCTGGCCGAACAATTTGGTGAGCATTCTTTATGTACGTTGGAAGTGCGCACCTTGACTGCTAGCAGTAAGCCGCGGCAATCAGCCAGTCTTGCGCTACAAAACTTAATTCCTGCAGACTTTTTAGCGCCCCGCTTTGCCCACGCCGAGGCGGCGATATTGTTTTCTGCCACCTTAAGCCCTGCCCGTTATTACCACGACTTACTGGGCTTACCAGACTCTACCTGTGGCCAAACCATTGCCAGCCCTTTCTCGGCTCAGCAACTGCAATTGAACGTACTTAAGGTGAGCACCCGCTTTAACGATCGCGCCCGATCCTTACCCGCCATTAGTCAACGCATTGCCGAGCAGTATCAGGTGAGATCAGGTAATTACTTGGTGTATTTAAGCAGCTTTGCGTATCTCAATCAGTTGCAGGATTATTTTCAAAACCAGCATCCGCAACTCCCCTGCATAGCGCAAACGCCCGGCATAAGCGAAGCCGAACGGCTGGCCTTTATTGAACGCTTTCGCAACGGACGCGGCTTAGTAGGTTTTGCCGTATTAGGCGGGGCTTTTTCGGAGGGCATAGACCTGCCCGGTGAAGATTTGGTGGGGGTGTTTATTGCCACGCTCGGCTTGCCCCCTTTTGATGATTATCACCAACAATTAGCCCTGCGCTTAGCCGCGCGCTTTGGCTCCGATCAAAGTTATGCCTATACCTATTTATATCCGGGCTTGCGCAAGGTGATCCAAGCGGCGGGTCGCTTGATCCGCACCCCTGACGACACTGGCGTCATTGAGCTGATGGATGACAGGTTTAATAAACCCGATATTCAACGGCTGCTGCCCACTTGGTGGCCGCAGCTTGGCGCTTAAGCGCTGACTAACCTAGCGTCAGGCTCTATATTCAGCCGGGAATGCTGGTCAGCCATCTTTTTTGATAACCGTAATACTGCGCGCGCGTCAGTATGTTTTCTGCCCAGCGAGTATGTGTAGCAGGCTCGCACATGGCGCCGTTGTGTTTGAATACCGCCGTGCCCGAATTGACGATGCGCAAGGCATCTTCATATTCTATCGCGTCTACTGCCAATGCTTGATTGATAGTGTCAATCTGGTGGGGATGAATGGCGGTTTTGCCAACAAAGCCATGTTCAATATCCGCTTTAAGCTCTTCGGCCAGAATGTCGTTACGTTCAATTAATTCACACACAGGCGCGGTGAGTGCGAACTGGCGTGAGCCAAAGGTACTTACCAGCATTTTCATCACATAACCGAGCGGGCCATCATACAGGGTCTTATGTCGCTGACGGCGCAAAGACAGCACATTCAGCAGATCGTTACCGCCCACTCGAATCGCTATAATTTGCGCTCGGCAAGGGTGTGTATCCAGCTCATTCGCCAATTCGCGCATCGCCAGTGCATCAAATACCTCGGCGGTTTCCAGGGTGGGCATCCACAACAGGTGGGTCGGCTCCAGGATCTCGGTCCATTCATCCAGGGTTGCCTGGGTGAACTTTGGCAGTACAAAGCCGTTAACGGTACCGAGATCGAACTCGTTGACCAATTGCCGGGCCATGGCTTGATGACGCGGCCGAATAAAGACCAAAGGCCGGTCATGCTCTCGATTGCTATGGTGGTGCTCGCAGTTAGCATGGCTATGCTGGCGCAAGATGGTGAGTACCGAGCGCAGGTTGTTAAGCCCTGCCGCTATGTCTTGTTCGGCGAGCGCATCTTCAAAACAGATGATCAGCGAGCTTAAGCCCGGTATTTTATTTTTTAGCACCACATCCACAATGTCGGTGCGCACGGCGGGCATATAAAGAGACGCCCCCAGTCGATAAGGTGACAAGGTCATGGTTAGCGCACCTTTTTAATGATGGTCAGTGCGCGGTAAGGGCCAATTTCATCGCCAACTTCGCTAATCACCACACCCGAGGCCTGTGCCAGATGCACCAGCAGCGCAACATCAGGATCACTAAGGGAGCGCACCAACACATGATCAGGCACCCGTCGCAACACGGCTCGGGTGGCTTCGGCAATGCCCGGCTTGATGCGATTCATGCTGTCTACCTGGTACTGTTTGGCTATGTGCTGAATAACGGCGCGGCTGGCACGCCGTGGATTCGCCAGCCCCTGATGCTCGGTGAGTACCGCAGGCAGTATGCTCTCCAGGTTAAGGTGCCGTCTGTATTCGCCAATCACATCAACCAGAAACTGACTGCGATCATCCGCGGCCAAGTGATCGCAGCGCACACAACCATGCACGCCCTCAGAGGTCCAGATAGAACGCGATACCAATCCCGAGACGGGTGCGCCTAAAATACCGAACGGGATCAGCCAATCCTCAGGCGAGGCACTAAGCCAGGCACAGCCACCGGGATCGGCCAACACCACCAGCCGGGGTTGTTCGGGATAACCCGGCCGCCCCACCAGATTTTTCGCCAGTTCATCGGTGATCGCCCCTTTACCGGTCCAGCCATCAACAAACACTATGCCCTTGGTGCCGTGCTTCGCTTCTATGTAGGCCAGCGCCGCTTCATCTATGCCTCGGTCACGAATGATGCTAATGCCATAGTGGACGGAAGCCACGCCCATTTCGCGTAAGGTTTGCTGCAGGATCACCCCCAGCGGCACGCCCGCCCGCACCAGACTCACCAGTACTATGGGCGTGGCCGGCTCGCCTGCAAACTGCTGTTGCAGCGCTTTGGCCAGCGCCACGCTTTCTTGTGCCAGGCGCGCGCCCTGCTCGTCCAGCGACTGATTAAATAAGGCGAGGTGTGTGTCTGACGGAGCTGGCTCTTGCGAGAGCATGTCTGAATAATGACTTTGGCCGGACTGGATAAGCTGCTCTTTTTCTGCAACTGGCGTATAGGCCATTTCAAGAGGTTGCAGTAAAAACTGCACGTCTTCTGGCTGGTATGATCCGGAAAACGGAGTAATAGCAGTGGTGGGCATATTAATCTTCCTGCTGATGAAAAGACTGGTGTACGTGAGTGGCAAACTGGCTGGTGCTGGGCATGCCCCAAAAATCACACAGGGTTAAAAAGCGGTGATCACTCAAGCTGTCTCCCAGGCCAATGACCGGGCGAGTGCCAGCCGTTTCCTGTAAGGTTTTTAACAGGTATTCGGTGGCTTTGCCTTTTTCGATACAGTGCGGTAACCAGGCAATATTGTTGCCGTTTCGGTGCACATAGTAACCGCTAAGGTCGATGCGTTTGGCCACTTCATCGGCCACCGCATAGGTCTCATCGATGTGATTGCTGTTGCGATGCTTCATCACCAGATACACCGGCTGATCGTCGTACTCGTGGTTAATGCGCACCCAGCCATCTACCTGCTGCTCGCTAAGCACCGCATTACACACCCGCTCCAGTTCCAACAAGTGTGCGGTGTAGGGGGCAAGCGCATCCAGAATGTGTTTTTTCCAGCCAGCATCCGCTTGGCCGTCGGGTTGCAGGATCACCGCCCCGTGGGTGGTTATCTGCCATGAGCGAAACGGTATTTCAACCCGGGCTATTTCTTCCGTGCCTCTGGCCGTCACTGGGATCAGCTCACTGCTTTCCAGTAACCAGTCCACCAGCATGGCCTGCTTTTGATTCATAAAGCTACGGGGGGTGAGCGAGCGGTCCAGCGCGCCAACGCGCACCGGCTCCTGCCCCAATTCTTGCGTCATTTTGCGTTGGGTCTGAAACAAGGTGTCGTCCAGGTCGACCAAAAACAGCGGTTTATTCATAGTAGGCAAACTCCGGATGATGCAACGCCGTTAACAGTTGGGGATCCCAGGCTGAACGGGGTGTTTCGGAACACAGTATGATGCGATCATAACGCTCGGGAAAAATATTGTAGGTGTAGTTGGGAATGCCCAGCCCGTAGTTATCGGTAAACGACAATGCCGTTTCAATGGCATGGCCAACCGAAATCGGTGAGCGGGTAGTCGAGCTGTAATGCACCGTCGCCCCTGCCTGGGCTAGGCGCTCGGCCAGCAAAAAAGGCTGCCACACAAATTCCCCCGATCCCAGTACCAAAATGCGCTCGCCCTGGGTCGCCGTTATATCTCGCCCCAGCATAACGGGGCTGTCGGCCACCCCCAATCGGCCCCAGTCCTGGCGCTCGCTCAACTTGGCCGCGCCACGCTCGGTAACATTCACCATCGGCATGGTCGGCAAGGTAGCATCGGCATCGGCTTGCCACGACCACTGGCCGGCCAGCAAGTTAATGCTCTGTACCGGCAATTCGGTTCTGCTGGCCAGTGCGTCGCCGCTCCAGTCGGTTAAGGTAACCGCACACACTTGTTGCAGGTTCGGCAATCCGTCTTGCCCAGCCTGGCGCAATGCCGTCAGCAAGTTGACGAAGGTATTGCCGGTGGTGGCTTCATCATCCACCAACACCAAAGAGGCGGCCTGTGCCACCTGTTGGCGCAAAGCCGCGTCGGCAGGCCAATAGATCAGATGATCCGTGGCATGGCTGTGCTCTTCTTTAAACTCACACCATAAGTCGCCCTCTACCGGATGACGCGTAGACGTGAGCAGACAGGTGTCGGTACGGCGGGTGCGGTATTCCTGGTGCACGCCTGCTGCCAGGCCTACGGCAGTTTCAGCCATGCCCACAAACAAAACAGGCCCGGGTAAATCATCAGGAATTTGCTCGGCCAAATCCCGATACACAGCACGCATGGTGCCCGGGCTAACCGGCATATGGCGCCCCAGTACCTTGCTGACAAACAAAAAGGCGCGTTTGGGATTACGTCGTTCGGCAATATTAAACAAATCGGCGCAGGTCCAGCGAGCGGGCTGCGGAGTCACAGACAAGCGGCCTGTGGTCAGTTGATAGTGCTTCATTAGATGGTTTCCAGATCGAGTGTGGCCGCTAACGGCAGCCGTGTGGTACCAGGTAATGGCAAGGCATTAAGGCTGGGCAATGACAAAGGTAATGGCAACACTGTGCTGGTGCTTCTCACGTAAGCGGGGGTAAAACAAGCCGCCACCTGCGCCTGAATGTCGGTGGCCGACCGCAGCCCGGTGACGTACTGCGCAAACAGCGCGGGCAGATTGACCCGAGAAGATAAAGAAAAGCAGATGCCCCCCGATGGCCGCAAATTGGCCTCCAGCAGTAGCGGCTTGCCGCTGGCATCGTCACGGGTTTGCACATTGATCAAGCCATCCAACCCCAGTTGCTCGGCACATGCCAGTGCCAATTCAAACGCAGCGCCAGAGCGTTCAAAATACTGAATGGCATCTTGTTTACACCGCCCCACGGCCGTAATCACCTTACCCTGGTCGATAACAATATCGACCGAACGCTCGATTCCGGGCAAAAATGGCATCACCACTTGCGGGCAAAACTCATGGCCACGGTTGCTGTCCAGACGTGCCGCCGCCAGATAAATATCAGGGTGCATGCGTTTGGTATCGGCATCCACCAACCGGGCGCGGGTATCCAGGTGCCAAAAACCCATGCCATAGATGCCGTGCGCCGGTTTAATACAAAAGTCGGTTTCGCCAAACGGCTGGCGTTGAAATATTTGCTCCAACTCTGCCAAGGTCGCAGCACCCAGAGTAGGAACCACCGGCAGCCCCAGCGCCTGCATGTGATTGGCAAAGGCCAGTTTATTGTCGGCAATAGCAAAGCCGGTCAGCCCCCGAGCTCCGGTGATCAGGGTGACGCCCCACGCCTCAATGGTTGTTCTGTGGCCTTCAAACCAGCCGCTGTTGCGCCCCACATGAATGGCCGCTACTTGATGTTTTTTTACCACCTCGGCCATAAATACCAGCATGGGTTCGATATCGGCAGTATTGGCGTGAGTCTGTTTTAACGATAAAGCAGGCTCAAGATAGGCGTAATCCGCTTCAGCCAATATTTCGTATCGCGGTTGTTGATGAGAAGCAACAATAGTGATCTCGGGGACTGCTGTTTTTATTGCACGGATCATGTCTCGTTGTGACGACAATCCCGTCATAAACCAAATAGCGTGTGTCAATTTCTATCGTCCATCGGTGGTAGTGGTTGCAGTTTAACAAAGAGGACTCTTCTGACCCCAAAGGCTCACAGCCACTGCAACGCATTGGCGTCGTCAGTAAGCTCCTTATTGTTAAACTGTTACCGCATTGTCTTGGTGCGGCTAGTGCCTTGAGCTGCATCATCAATATCAAACATGGCAAACATTCAGGCTGTGAGCGGCCAGTCAATGTACTCCTCTCGATGTATGGATGAGTCATACTGTAACCGGCCATACCGGCGTGCTGCGCAGCCAATTCTACCTGATAGAGAGGTCACTGAAAAATGGATAGCCGTGCCATCTTTATTTACGGTGTCATCTAAACGGTGCAACCGGTAAGCTAACGCTCTTACCAGCAGAGAATAACGATTGACACATCCACTAAACCAAGGCATATCCACTTGATTTTAAATGCGTTTTAGTAACGCCATAGTATAGGGTAGCCCTGTCCCCCCCTTACACGACGCTCTGGGGGACCCAATCTGACTTTGTAGTTAAAAAAATCATCACCCAAAACAACCAGATCAATGTTATTGTTGTCCGTATTTTACTTGGTACCCTGCTGCTAGTTTATCAGCTTAATACTCAACATCGCCGCTTACTTATTGCTCGATTATTAAGCAAAAACGAAGTTCGGCGTTAACGGCATGTCATATAAAAAGGGATGAAATGAGCGTATCTTTAACGAAAAAGCAAACCGTGTCTCTGACCAAATCGGCCAGCAATGGGCTGACTCGTATTACCATTGGCCTGGGCTGGGATCCGGTGAAAAAGAAGAAAGGCTTGTTGTCTTCTTTATTCTCGGGTGGTGGTGGTGACAGCATCGATCTGGATGCCTCTTGTGTGCTGCTTGATGCTCAAGCTCACCCCGTAGACACCATCTGGTTTAGCCAGCTGAAATCTCGCTGTGGTGCCGTGGTACATGGTGGTGATAATTTAACCGGCGCCGGTGATGGCGATGATGAGGTCATTTATGTTGACCTGCCTGCGCTGCCTAATAGCGTAGAGTACCTGGCGTTTACGGTAAACAGCTTCCGTGGCCAAACCTTTAATGAAGTGGAAAATGCGTTTTGCCGTGTACTCGACAATAAGGGTACCGAACTGACCAAATTTTTGTTATCCGAGCAAGGCTCCCATACCGGCATTCTTATTGCGTCATTGCGCCGCCAAGGCGGAGAGTGGAACTTCACCGCCCACGGTCAGCCCGCTCCTGGGCGTACCGTAGATGATATGCTCCCGATGATCAGCCAAGAGGTCGGTGCTTAATGGTTGAGTTAACTCCTGGGGGTAATGCCCCTATTTCAGGTACTAATGTCACGGTGCGCGTTATCTCTGGGATAGCTGCTGATATTGCCAGCTTTCGGCTGTATGACTCGGGCAAGGTACGTGGTGATGCCGACATGGTGTTTTATGGCCAGAAGCAGAACGACGACAGCACCATACAGATGATATCCGATGGCTCCAACTCCGCTTTTACTGTGGATCTTTCCCGCATGCGCTCCGAAGTGCAGCGCATTGCTTTTACCGCCACGGCTGAACAAAACGCGCAAATCACCAGCTTGCGTACCCTTGAAATTCAGGTGGAGGTAAATGGTCAACCCGTGGTTCGCGGACAGGTCGAACTGCAAGGCCGCCCCGAAGCCGCCTTGATCCTCGGTGAGCTGTATCGCCGTAATCAGGAGTGGAAATTCCGCTTCATCAGTCAGGGCTTTAACGGCGGACTGCAGCCGCTTGCCGAACACTTTGGCGTTGATATCGACAAGTCAGCCCCCGCTCCCGCTCCCGCACCCGCACCGGCTCCCACGCCTGCCGCCCCGCCGGTACGGCTGAGTAAAGTATCTTTAACCAAAGAATCGCCCCGGGTGAACTTGGCCAAAAAAGACAACTTTGGTCTTATTAAGGTCAACCTGGACTGGAATCAGGGCAAGAAGAAAACCGGTCTTTTTGGCCGCACCAGCGGCATAGACCTGGACTTGGGCGCCTTTGTAAAAACCCGTAATGGTAATCGTGATGTTATTCAGGCGCTCGGCGAACGCTTTGGTGCCATGAACCTATCACCCTACGTAGAGTTGCAAGGGGATGATCGTACCGGTGAAGTGGCGGGTGGTGAATGGTTACACATTAGTGGCCAACACTGGCAAGAGCTTGAAGAAGTTCTGATTTTTGCCTTTATCTATCAAGGTACACCCAGCTGGGAAAATACCGATGGCGTGGTCACCATCCATATTCCAGGCCAGGGGCCCATTGAAACCTGTTTAACCGAAGGCAACAACCGTCAGGGTATGTGTGCCATCGCCCGACTCAGCAACATCAACGGCTCCATTGAAGTAGAACGAATTAATCGGTATTTTTCTGGTCATAAAGAGCTGGATAATGCTTTTGGCTGGGGTTTTAGCTGGGGCCGTGGTAGTAAGTAATGGCTTTTACGTATTCATGTTTTATACATGAATCATCAACACAGACAGGAATAACAATGTCATTTTTTAACAAGATCAAAGAATCACTGAATACTGGGCGCAGCGAATTGGCGACTCGGGTCAGCAAGTACAAAAACCGCAAGTTTATGGAAGGCACAGTCGCAGCCTGTGCCTACGTGGCCATGGCCAGTGGTGGCGTCAGCGCAGAAGAAAAGCAAAAGATGATTGGCTTCATCAAAAATTCACCAGAGTTGAACGTGTTTGATACCGAGCAAATCATCGAAGTGTTCAATAAACTGGCCAGCAACTTTGAGTTTGACCAGGACATTGGCAAAGGTGAAGCAATGAAGTTGATCACGCGCATGCGTGATGAAAGCGATGCTGCCCAACTGATGTTGAGAGTCGCGATTGCCATCGGCAAGAGTGACGGTGACTTTGATGCAGCCGAAAAAGCCAGCGCCAAAGACATTTGTACGGCACTTAATCTCTCCCCCACTGACTATGATCTGTAAAGGATAATTTTATATGGAAGCATCGATTGGTTTTCCTATCGAGACCATCATTGTGTTTTTGGTATTGTCCGTGGGGGCCATTGCCATTGACATGTACGCTCACGGTGACGATAAGCCGATTCCACTAAAAAGTGCCGCCTTGTGGTCGGTATTCTGGGTGCTTATTTCACTGGCCTTTGCCGGCTATCTGCATTGGCACCATGGTGCCGAAGTAGCCAGTCTGTTTGTCACCGGATACGCCCTGGAAAAAGTACTGTCGGTAGATAACCTGTTCGTCATGATGGCCATTTTCTCCTGGTTCTCCGTGCCCGACGGCTATCGGCACCGGGTATTGTACTGGGGGATCATGGGCGCAATCGTGTTCCGTTTGATCTTCGTTGCTATTGGTACCAGCTTGTTGATGCTCGGCCCTTGGGTCGAAATGGCCTTTGCCGCCATAGTGGCGTGGACCGCAGTCATGATGCTCAAAAGCGGCGGCGATGAAGACAGTATTGAAGATTACTCGCAACACATGGCTTTTCGCTCCGTTAAAAAGCTGTTCCCAGTGTGGCCAAAATTACACGGTCATAAGTTTTTAATGACCCAGAAAGACGTTGACCATGAATTGGCGCAACCGGGTAATGAAGATGTGCAAGTGGGCCGCACCGGCAAGGCCAAGTATTATGCCACGCCACTGCTATTGTGCCTGGCGGTGATCGAACTGTCTGACGTGATGTTTGCGTTTGACTCTGTGCCTGCGGTTATCGCCGTGAGTCGTGAGCCGTTAATCGTATTTTCGGCCATGATGTTTGCCATCTTGGGCCTGCGTACCTTGTACTTTGTATTAGAAGCACTAAAGCAATATTTAGTGCATTTAGAAAAAGCCGTTGTGGCTCTATTGTTCTTTATTGCCGGCAAGTTAGCACTTAACGCCAGCAATCATTTATTTGACCATGGGTATAGCATTGACGCAACAACTAGCCTTGTGATTGTGTTAATCACCTTGGCTATTGGTATAGTGGCAAGTGTTATGTTCCCTGAAAAAGCAGACCATACCGACACAGTATCTATTGATGAAAAATAAACGTAAAACCACACCAGAATAAGGAGATAATAAATGGCTATTTCGTTAAGCAAAGGTGGAAACGTATCACTGAGTAAAGAAGCCCCCAACATGAAGAACATTCTTGTTGGCTTGGGTTGGGATGCTCGCTCTACCGATGGTGCCGATTACGACTTAGATGCCTCTGCATTTTTGGTTGGTGCTGACGGAAAAGTGCGCACCGACTCCGATTTTATCTTTTATGGCAAACTGAAAAGTGATGACGGCTCCGTTGAGCACACCGGCGATAACCTGACCGGTGAAGGCGATGGCGATGATGAGTCGCTGTATGTTTTCTTGGATAAAATTACTAGCGACGTCAGCAAGATAGTATTCACCGTAACCATCCATGAAGCCGAGTCACGCAAGCAATCTTTTGGTCAGGTAAGTGGTGCCTTTATTCGTTTGGTGAACAAAGACACCAGCGTTGAAGTGGCTCGTTACGACTTGAGTGAAGATGCCTCTACTGAAACCGCCATGATTTTTGGTGAACTGTATCGTCACAACACCGAGTGGAAATTCCGCGCCGTTGGCCAAGGTTATGCCGGTGGCTTGTTAGCGATGTGCCGCGAGTTTGGCGTTAACGCGTCATAAGTAATACCTACTTTGGGGCAATATTGCCCCTTTTTTATACTCTTATTAAGGAATAATAAAATGGCGGTATCTTTATCTAAAGGCGGTAACGTTTCTCTGTCTAAAGAAGCCCCAGGCATGAAAAAAATTGCCATGGGTTTGGGTTGGGATTCCCGCGTGACCGATGGCGCAGATTTTGACCTTGACGCTTCCGTTTTTTTGGTCGGTGAGAATGGCAAAGTACGCACCGATGCTGACTTTATCTTCTACGGCAATAAAAAAGCGGCCGATGGTTCAGTAGAGCACACGGGCGATAACTTGACCGGCGCCGGCGATGGCGATGATGAAACCATTAATATCGACCTCGATAAAATCGCGGCCGACGTTAAAAAGCTGGTATTTGCGGTGACCATTCATGAATTTGAAGCGCGCAAGCAATCTTTTGGCCAAGTGAGCAACAGCTACATTCGTGTGGTAAACAGCGATAACAACACCGAAGTGGCCCGTTATGACTTGAGTGAAGATGCATCAAGCGAAACTGCCATGATCTTTGGTGAACTGTATCGCCACAATGACGAGTGGAAATTTAAAGCTATTGGTCAGGGCTTTAACGGCGGCTTAGCCCCCTTGGCCAGCGAGCACGGCGTTAATGTTGGCTAAGGCTAATCATTAATAAAAAACAGTAACCAATGGTGGCAAGGAATCACGATAGGCTTGCCATCATCTCTTCTCAATAATATTGCCACTACCGTTGTTTTTATTAGCTCTGAATTTAATTTATTATCTATTTATCTATTTATCTATTTATAAAAAGACCACTTTTTAATCCTGCCCTCTTGATTATTCCGCTTTATTTATATCCATCTATTTATAACTCGCTACTTATGTTCCCTTATTTATAGCAGGCAATGCGCTCTATTCGGCCCTGATGTAACTTAAAAAAAGCATGTTGCGGAATTTCTTGCTGCCAGACCGCGCCCTCATCCATTTCTGCATACACGCCCCGTAGCAACGCGCCCGATAAACCATGGCCCACCACCAACACCTGCTCAGGTAGATTAGGGTCTTGCAGCCAGCTTAATAGTCGCAGCTTTGCATGCGCTAGGGTTTCGGCACCGGGCGCCTTGAGATACCAGCTTAAAACCTGCTGGGAAATCTGCGGATATTGCGCTTGAACCGACATTCCGCACCTAATTTCCTGATTTGTTTTTCTTGACATGGATCCGCCAGTTTGATCCTATTACTTCTATTTGGCGGCAGTATCATGACCACTCCTTCTTATCGCATCAAGAATCTCGACCATCTAGGCCTAGTGGCTGGAATGTGCCGTGAGCTCGGGCTGGCACGGATGGTTGACGCTATCCTGCCGAAGCAGGCGGAGCATTATGTCACCCATGGCGAAGCCCTTGTTGCCATGATAATCAATGGCTTAGGCTTTCATAGTCGCACCTTACACATGGTGCCCCAGTTTTTCGCCGACAAGCCTACCGAGCGCCTACTGCGTCCGGGGATATTACCTGAACACCTTAATGATGATGCGCTAGGCCGGTGCCTTGATGCGCTGTTTGATGCCGATGTTTCCCTGCTCTATCAAGCCATGGCCGAACAAGTCGTCACACAGTTGGGTTTGAAGAGCAGCGCCGTTCACCTTGATATCACCAGTTTTCATGTGGATGGGACTTATGCTCAGGATGAAGATGCAGCAGGTATCCAGCTCGTTAAAGGCTACAGTCGTGATCATCGGCCCGAGCTGAACCAAGTGGTGCTGGAGCTCATTTGCGAAAATATAGCCGGAATCCCCGTGTATATGCAGGCGATGAGCGGGAATACCAATGATCAGAGGGCCTTTTCTGACGTCATTCGCCACCACGTCCAGTCTTTAAAGTCGGCTCAACAAAGCCGTTACTTTATCGGTGATGCCGCCTTGTATACCGCGGAGTCTATCTTAGCGTTACATCAGCAAAATCAATTGTTTGTTACCCGTGTGCCAATGACTTTAAAAGACTCAAAGCACGCCGTCTCGTCCCTCAAAACAGACCAGCTGGCAGCGCTGGGAGAGGGCTATTATGGCTACTGGCTCGAGGCTGACTATGCCGGCGTTCCCCAACGTTGGTTGATGGTGCGTAGTGAGCAGGCAACGCATCAGGAACAAAAGACCGTTATCAAGAACCTGCTTAAAACGGGTACTCAAGAGCTCAAGCAGTTCCAAAAGCTATGTAAAAAAGTCTTTGCCTGCCAGCAAGATGCCGAACAAGCATTGACTGACTTTTGCAACGGGCTCAGTGTGTTACGGATAGAAGATGGCGCATCAATAGCCCGCCCAGCCTTTAGTGGCAAAGGCCGACCTAAAAAAGGTCAAGCTCCGGATAGTATCGATTACCTTCTTACCGGACAGGCCGTGACTTGTCTCAAAAAAGTCGCTAAGGCCAACGAGCAATCAGGCATTTTTATCTTAGCCACCAACGACATGAGCGATGATCTTGATATGGCTGAGCTGCTTGCCGCCTATAAGTCTCAACAGACTGTTGAGCGCGGCTTCCGATTCTTGAAAAGCCCTGACTTTATGGTCTCTTCTCTGTTTCTGAAAAAGCCAGAGCGCATCGAGGCATTGTTGATGATCATGACCTGTAGTCTGATGGTTTACGCTGCGTTAGAGCACCGGATCCGCCAGTCTCTGCGGCAGAAAGACCTGACTTTCCCCGACATGAAAAATAAGCCGAGTCAAAACCCTACTGCTCGCTGGGTATTTCAGTGCTTCGGTGGCATTCATGAGCTTGGTGTAGGAGAAGCGCCACCCCTCGTTGTGAACCTTCAGCCTCCGCAGCAGACTATCGTTAACGCTCTCGGGGAACACTACCTCACTATTTATTCTTAAATCAGGTGCGGAATGTCGGCTTGAAGGTCCGGTGCACGTTGCTGCTCCCACTCACCTAAGCCCACTTCCATTAGTCGCTCATCCAAACGAATATGCTGAGGCGATAATTGCAGGCGCTCGCTAATGATCTGTGCAGTTTGTTGCGCACGCCCCAGCGGGCTGGAATACAGCGCCCAGTCTGTTGGCTTATCTAATAAGCCAGCCAAAGTGTTCCCCATGGCGTGCGCTTGCGCTAAACCCAACTCGGTGAGATCCGAATTACAGTGCCCTTGTAAGCGCAGCTCGGCATTAAACTGTGTTTGGCCATGGCGTAATAAATAGATAGTGCGTGACATGGTGTGCGTACCTTGAGGGTAAAACAGAATGACAGAACAAGAGCTATTTTTGCCACGGAATACACGGACGAAGAACTAATGAAAAATGGACTATATATTGTAAGACCTGCCCTTAGAAATTTTCGCTCTAATCACTATTTTTCCGTGTTCTTCCGTGTTTTCCGTGTATTCCGTGGCGAGAAATTTTTAGTCTTTAGAACTCGACTTTCACTTGAGCGGCACTGTGGCTGGCTTTGGCTTTGGCGGCATCAATGGTATCGGCCAAGGCCAAGGCCACGCCCATGCGGCGGCGACCGTCGATTTCCGGTTTACCAAATAAACGCAGCTCAGTATCGGGCTCGGCCAGCGCTAAATTAAGACCGCTAAAGGTAGTTTGGCTGGACTTGCCACTGGGCAAAATCACCGCAGATGCGGCAGGGCCATATTGGCGGATCAGCGGGATCGGCAAGCCTAAAATGGCGCGGGCATGCAGGGCAAATTCCGACAAATTTTGCGAGATCAAGGTGACCAGGCCGGTATCGTGGGGCCGCGGTGACACTTCGCTAAACAACACTTCGTCACCGCGAATAAACAGCTCCACACCAAATACGCCATAACCACCTAAGGCTTGAGTGACTTGCTCGGCCATTTTTTGTGAGGCAGCCAATGCCGCAGCACTCATGGCTTGCGGCTGCCACGAAGTGCGATAGTCGCCGTCTTCTTGTAAGTGGCCGATGGGCTCACAAAAGCTAGTGCCGTTGGCGTGGCGCACCGTGAGCAAGGTGATTTCATAATCAAATTTCACGAAACCTTCGATGATCACACGGCCACCACCGGCGCGACCGCCTTCTTGGGCATAAGCCCAAGCGGACTCAATATCGCCTTCGTTATGCACAGTGCTTTGGCCTTTGCCCGACGAGCTCATGATGGGTTTGACCACGCAGGGCATGCCAATCTCAGCAATACCGTCTTTAAACTCTTCCAAACTGCCTGCAAAACGATAATGCGAGGTTGCCAAGCCTAATTCTTCTGCCGCTAAGCTGCGAATGCCTTCGCGGTTCATGGTGAGCTGAGTGGCGCGCGCCGTGGGGATCACCGTATAGCCTTCTTGCTCCAGCTCCACCAAGGTGTCGGTGGCAATGGCTTCTATTTCCGGCACGATAAAATGCGGCTGCTCCAGCTCAATCACGGCTCTGAGGGCTGCCCCATCCAGCATGGAAATTACATGACTACGATGGGCCACTTGCATGGCAGGCGAGTTAGCATAACGATCCACTACTATCACTTCTACGCCTAAGCGCTGTAGCTCGATTACCACTTCTTTACCCAGCTCACCGCCGCCACACATTAATACCCGCTTGGCCGTCGCTGAGAGCGGCGTTCCTATCATGGTCATGTTTATATCCCTGTAAAAGTGTGCCGCTTAACGCAGCAGCCATTATAAATTGAGAGGAGTAAGGTGTGAGGCGTTAGCTTCACTCCTGACGAACGTCGACCGAAGAGGACGCTTGCTCAGCCAGCCAGCTTTCTGCCGCTAGAGTCCAGTTTTGGCTTTGCTGCCAGCGCTCAATAATTTGTTCGATATCTGCGGGCTGCCATTGTAAGTCTTTAAGCAGCGCCACCGCTTGGGGCGCATCTTGTGCGAGCGAGCGGCGTACTAAGGTATGCGGCTTATCCTTGGCCGGCCATAAATCCGCTTCAGCGGCGAGCCTTCCATCTTTGGGTCCTAAATCGTCGAGCCTATCAAAAAATCGCTCCACAAAAGGCGCTGAGGCTTGCGGTAACCAAACGGTGACACTGGCATCTGCCTTGCCCGCCCACAGCCGCTGCCATATTTGGCCAAGCCGGGCCTCTTCGATAGTCACATTGAAGTTTTGCTGTTTGAGCGCGGCCGCCGCCAAGTGAGTGCGCGCCAGCTCGGCGGGTGCGGCACCGCTTAACAGGTGCACATCGCGGGAAGTAGCGTCACCACAAGCGCTTAGCAATAACACCGCTAACGACAATAAACCGATTTTTAGTCGTCGCATAAATTGTTCTCTCCTGAAGCTGATAGCCTTAAGAATGCCAGAAAGTGTCGTCAATATCATGTGATCTGTCACTCAGCACCGGCTTTATTGGCGGGCAAAAACGTTGGCCGCAAACACGCCTGTGCACCTAACTTTTACTCTTAGGCCAAGTAGTTAAGCTTAGTTGCACGCCTCCATTACGGTGAATTAATCCGTCTGCCAGCCTTAAAAAGTCTCATGCTAGTCTGGCTGCTTTTTCAGCCAATTGTGCTAATGTGCTGCACCTTTTAGATAATGCTATTGACGCCGGTAATGAAGCACTTATTCATCAAGCCTTCGTTATGCGTGCCTGCGTTATCAGACCCGTCTCATGAGACACAAAATATGGGATATAAAATGCGTTTATTACACTTGTTTGCCTCATCACCCGTGAAAAAGACCAATAGCCTACTGGTGCTGGCACTGTGCACTATGCTCAGCGGTTGTTTCGCGCCTATGTTGGCGGTGGGCCCTAGCCAGCTGATGTGGGCATTTATCAAACCTTTTGTGGGCTTAGACCCCAGTAGTTCTCAGCTATTTGAAAAGCCGATGATCAAAAACCGTATGACGGCCCTGTTAGGCGAAGATTACGAAGAGACGCTGGCGCTGCTACGTACCGCGCCTAAGTTACAGCAAGAAGGTGCCTTGTTTTATCTGGCCTCCCCCACCGAAGACGGCGAAGCACAGGCGGCCGGTTTAGTGTGGAACGCGCAAACCAATAAAATGTCGGCTATCGTCAACGACGGACAAGAGACCAAGCTATTTAATGAGCCTAATAGCACTGTGCCTGTGGTGTGGCCGAAAACCTTACAAACACTGGTGGCCCCGACCAAAAAGGGCGCCGCTAAAGCCTCGTTTAGCGGCCAAAGCACCGCGGTGGCTGGGCTCACTGACACAGAACAACAGCTAAAAGCGGCACAAGCGCAGTTAAAGGCACTGCAAGACCAAGCCGAGTTGCAGTCGGTGCAAGCGCAAATTAAGGCTCTGCAAAGCAAGGCTGCACTTGAAGCCAGTAATAAAGCTGCGGTTAAAGCGAAGGTGAAAACTGACGTAGAAACTGAGGTAAAAACTGACGTTAAAACTGAGGTAAAAACCAAAGTGCAGCTCGAAAACAAAGCCGGCCTGAATATTGAAACCACCACAGCAACCAAGAAAGTGAACGCTCAGTAAGCGTTTGATCCTCTGCCTTAAATGGGTATCAGTGCTGAATAAAAAGCAAAAAAATGGCGTGGTTATCCACGCCATTTTCATTTTTACCCGTTAGTGATTAGCCAACTAACGGGTCATCTAGCCTACCGTTATAAGGGTTTATCACTCAGTTCTGTGCCTGCGGGCTGCTCGTCACTGTCGTTATTTAAGTCGTCATCGTGCTCTTCCATCTTCCACGGTTACAGCCAGCATGTTCTGTACGAGTCTAACGTAAAATTAAAGGGCTTTGTGAGGAAACAGGATTCAAATGCAAGAGTGCTAGTACCTTCAAAATCCGAAGCTGTATCAGGTACAGTAATGATTAAAAATTAGCCTATTAATGATACTGGCGACTCTATACTGAAATAACATTTATGGATAACGTGAAGCAGGAGGCGGTATGCAAAGCCAAGTAATCAGGCGCGGATACTGGAGAGCAGCAGGTTTATGCAGCTTAGTGCTGCTAACAGCACCCATGATAACCCAATCAGCAAAGGTGCACGCGATGAACCCCATCAACATTGAAATTAGCGGCACGACCGGTACCGCTTATTCGGCTCATTGGCGGGTAGAAAATGCCGGAAAAACGCATGAGTATCATCAAGAGCACGGCCAAGTGCCCGCCAAACTTAGCTATAACGGCGACGCCATTAGCGGCACAGTCACGCTGTTAAATGCGGGGCAATTAACACTAACCGTAGAAAAAAATGGCAGTCGCTCTCGCTCTGTCACCCAAGGCAAAGGCAGCACACTGCAGTTTTCAGTCAGATAAAACACCGCCTGCAGTTTCATCGCGCCTTAACCCTCACGCTTTACACTTCATTCGTCACCGATTTTAACCAGCGCTGAGCTAAGGTTAGCCGCTCTGTCACGCCAAACTGAGCTTGGGGTTGCTGTGCGGCCCAAGCCCACGCTTGGTTGCCATAATCAAAGTGCCACCACTCACTGGGCAGATTGGTAAAGCCCGCTTGCAGCATTACGCTGTGCAATAAACGGCGGTTTTCAATGACTTCTGATTCACGGGCGTTGGGCTTAGTAATGGTTTCAAAGGCGGCACTGGCCGACCAGAAGCTAATATCATCAAATTCGGTGCCCATATCGAGTAGTAAGCCTTCTACATCACATAAGGCTACATCGACCGATCCGCCGGTTAAGTGTGGGCTGGGAGCTGCGGGATTATCACTGGGTGGGGACACAAATTGGCGCAGGTGGGCGAGCAGTTCGGTCTCATTTTGGTTGGTGTCATGGGCGGTCATAACGGTATGCAGGGTGTCATACAAATATTGCTGCACCGATAATGGGCGCCAGCCATCTAGTACCACCATCTCGATGCCGGTAGGCAATAAACGGGCGGCTTTATATAAACGAAACAACACACTACGGCGCACATAGCTCTCGTTTAACGCCCCGGGCACCCCTTGATGAAAGTAAGCCGGATAAGATCGCAACGGAGAATTGACTAACCCTAACGGCACTAACGGGTCTTGGCTTTCAATAATGGGGATGACTTGTACCTGTGACCAGTTTGGATCAGGCTTGTTAGCGATAGTTTGGGATAAGAAATTCATACGCGGGCACCTGTTTGCAAAGACATAAGGTTGCAAAGATAAAAGTGACGAAGACAAGCCTCACCCTCGCCAAAAAGAATGGCCTTTGCAACCCGCGACTGCGCAAGGTTAGTTATAGATCGCGAATAAAAGATTTATCCAATTGTTTAAAGGCTAAATTGAGGGTTTCTCCGAGCTCAAAATAACGCGGACGCGCCACCGGCTGAGTGACTGTCACCCCAGCTTCAGCCATCTTCTGATAAATTTGTTGATACCAGGTCACCAGAGTGGGGGGTAATGGGGTATCGGCGCGCTTACCTAACCAAAACAGCCCTTGCAACGGCAGGCTGGCCAAAAAGAGTACTGAGGTCACCACGCCCGGCCAATAACGAGGGTCGCCTAATTGAAACTGCACCAACAGGCTCAATACCATAAGTGCGGGAATGGTGCGCAAAGCCAAACGCGTGGCCGTGGTCATGCGGTACTCAGGAAACAAGGCCGCCAGCTGGCGCTCTTTAGGCCACACCGCCAAATAAGCGCTGCCCCTGTGTAAGGTATGCGTCAATGTTGTCATTATGCCTCCTGAGCAGAATAATTAAGGGTGAGGTTAGGCGCTTTACTAGACCCACATCATAGAACCACCCTCTCTTTATGTTATTTTACGCCACTGAGTGGGTATTATCCCCTGTATTTATAATTTGACCGTTTCAGCCCATGGCTTAAAGCAGCACTTAAGACTGCAGTTAGCGCCTGCCACCCTTGATTGCGCTAGCCTAAGGCCTGGCAGGCAACCGGCAACGAGCCCTGAAATGGTATCATTAATGACTGCTCGCGCTTCATGCTTGAGCAAGATGATTTCTCTGACACAAGGTTTATTAATGACTAGCAAGCTGGTTCTGGTACTTAACTGCGGCAGCTCGTCGCTTAAATTTGCCATTCTTAATGCCGAAACTGGAGACGAGAAACTGTCTGGCTTAGCAGAGTGCTTCTATCTGCCCAACACTCGTATTAGCTGGGTGTTTAAGGGCGAAAAAAATAGCGCCTCTTTAACAGCCGGTAGTGCGCACCAGCAGGCATTAGATTTTATTGTTGATACCCTGCTCACGCCTTATCCTCAGCTTATGAAGCAGATCTGTGCCATCGGGCACAGAGTGGTACACGGTGGCGAGCATTTTACACAGTCGGTACTTATAGATAACGATGTCATCAAGGGCATTAGAGATTGCGCCCGCCTAGCGCCACTGCATAATCCAGCGCATTTAATTGGCATCGCCTCAGCCCAGCGTTCTTTCCCAGATTTACCGCAAGTGGCGGTGTTTGATACCGCATTACATCAGACCATGCCCGAGTCAGCTTACCTGTATGCCCTGCCTTATCATTTGTATAAAGACCATCATATTCGCCGCTACGGCATGCATGGCACCAGCCATTATTTTGTTGCCGTACAAGCGGCCAAGCAGCTTAACAAGCCGCTAGAGCAACTGAACATTATCAGCTGCCATTTGGGTAACGGGGCTTCTGTGTGTGCCATTAAAAATGGCCAGTCGGTAGATACCTCCATGGGCATGACCCCCCTCGAAGGCTTAGTGATGGGCACCCGCTGCGGCGATATCGATCCGGCCATCATTTTTCATTTGCATGATAGCTTGGGCTATAGCGTGGAGCGTATTAATACCATGCTCACCAAAGAGTCTGGGCTGCTAGGTTTAACCGAAAAAACCAGTGATTGTCGTTATATTGAAGAACATTACGATGTAGAGCCTGCAGCCAAGCGTGCCATGGATATTTTTTGCTATCGCTTGGCTAAGTATATTGCCAGCTATAGCTGTGCATTAGATGGTCGTCTAGACGCCATTGTCTTTACCGGTGGCATCGGTGAGAATTCGGTATTAGTACGAGAAATAACCTTGTCAAAGTTAAATCTGTTAGGGTTGAAGCTGGACGTAGCAGCAAATAAAGCCGCTCGTTTTGGTAAGCAAACCTGTATTACCACCGCCGATAGTGTACCGGCTTGGGTGATCCCGACCAATGAAGAATGGGTGATTGCTCAAGATGCGCTGGCATTATCCAGCGCCAAAGCTGAGCAAAAAAAATCTCATATTGAGCCATTAATATCTACAACAGCTGATACTGCCGCTATTGTAAAAACTGTCAAAGCATAAGGAAATATCATGGCAAGAATGATAATGCTAATCCCTATCAGTGGAGGCGTGGGTATTACGTCAGTCAGCCTGGGCGTAGTACGGGCAATGGAGCGTAAAGGGATTGACGTCAGCTTTTTCAAGCCGGTTGCCCAACCACGCCATCCCAATAAACAAGAAGATCACACCACGGTAATGATTGCTCACAGCTCAAATATTAAGCCAGCCGAGCCGTTAGCACTCAGTGATGCAGAAAGCATGATCTCACAAGACAAGTTAGATATTTTACTAGAACAGATTGTTGAAAAAGTAGAAAAGCATGTGACACAGAGTGGGGCCGAAGTCATGGTCATCGAGGGCTTAGTCCCCACCGATAGCCACTCTTTTACCAGCAACCTCAACTACAATATCGCCAAAGCATTAGATGCCGACATAGTATTTGTGGCTCAGCCCACCAACGAAACCAGTCAGCAGCTCAAAGATCGTATTGAACTGGCAGCTTCCAGCTTTGGTGGCATGACCAACAAACGTCTTGTCGGCTGCATCATCAATAAAGTGGGTGCGCCATTAGATGATCAAGGCAAACTACGCCCCGATCTTAGCGAAATATTTAATCCCGACCATCAAAGCCTGCCCACAGCGGAGCACGAAATATTATCGGTATTAAGCAAGTCAGCCCTGCCTATTTTAGGCTGCGCACCCTGGAATACCGAGCTTGTTTCTCCCCGCGCGCTCGATTTAGCGCGGCATTTAAATGCCACTATTCTTAACGAAGGTGAGTTGCAAAGCCGACGCCTAACCACTGTGGTGTTCTGCGCCAGTGCTTTACATAATCAAACCAAATTATACCGGCCCGGCAGCTTACTGGTGGCCTCAGGCGACAGAGCCGATGTGATTGCGGCAGTCTGCTTGGCTGCGATGAACGGCGTTAAAATTGGTGCTTTGGTGCTGAATGGCAATTACCAACCCGAACCGCAGATTATGGACTTGTGCCAGCAGGCAATGAAAACGGGCCTACCGATCCTGATGGTCAATACCAACACCTGGCAGACTGCGGTTACCCTGCAAGATTTTAATCTGGAAATCCCGCTGGATGATCTCGAGCGCATCGAGCTGGTACAAGATTATGTGGCCGGCCATATCGATAAACACTGGATTGAGTCATTAACCGCTAAATCAGTACGCCGTCGTTTGTTAAGCCCACCAGCCTTCCGTTATCAGTTAACTGAACTGGCACGCCATGCCAATAAGCGGGTGGTATTGCCCGAAGGCGAAGAGCCGCGCACCATTAAAGCCGCTATGATCTGTGCCGAGCGGGGCATTGCCCACCCAGTGTTACTCGGTAATAGAGAAGAAATATTACGGGTTGCCTCACAGCAAGGCGTGGTCTTAGATGACAGGGTTGAAATTCAAGATCCTGAATTGGTGCGTGAGCATTATGTCGCCCGCTTGGTTGAGTTACGAAAGTCCAAAGGCTTAACCGACATCGTCGCCCGTGAGCAATTAAAAGATAACGTGGTACTGGGCACCATGATGTTGGATGCCGATGAAGTAGATGGTTTGGTATCCGGTGCCATTAACACCACCGCCAATACCATACGCCCGCCGCTGCAGATCATTAGAACCGCACCCGGATCATCATTGGTTTCCTCGGTGTTTTTCATGCTGCTGCCGGATCAGGTTTTGGTGTATGGCGACTGTGCCATCAACCCAGACCCTAACGCCGAGCAATTAGCAGAAATTGCCATTCAATCCGCCGACTCAGCCTTAGCCTTTGGCATTGAGCCCCGCGTGGCCATGATTTCTTATTCTACCGGCGATTCCGGCACCGGTGCCGATGTAGAAAAGGTACGTGAAGCCACGCGTCTGGCCAAAGAAAAGCGGCCCGACCTCATCATAGATGGCCCGTTGCAATACGATGCGGCCATCATGGAAAACGTGGCTAAGTCTAAGGCGCCCAACTCGCCCGTAGCCGGTAAAGCGACGGTATTTATCTTTCCGGACTTAAATACCGGCAACACCACTTACAAGGCGGTACAGCGCTCGGCGCAGTTAGTGTCTATTGGCCCCATGCTGCAAGGCATGCGCAAGCCCGTAAACGACTTGTCGCGCGGCGCACTGGTGGACGATATCGTGTACACCATAGCGCTCACCGCCATTCAAAGCGGACAAATGGAGGCGGCGAATAAAAAATTGTGAGGCGTAAGGCCAATAGCGCCGCGACTACATACTGCACGAAGGTAGTCGCGGCTTTAGCCGCGAAAACCTGCAACGCAGGCTCTGGTGCATAGGTTTATATGTGATACCGAATAGCTTTATATATTCAACGAAATGCAACGGTATATGAAATATCGGCGTTGAGATGTTGTTACTCACACATTGCACTGCTAAAGCATAGCCTTGGCCGCGGTGATTTTGATTGTGCTTAACGCTGTGTTTTCGGCTTTCAAGGGCTGAGCGTAAAAATAAAAACCTTTTCCTTATGCCTAAAACTGGTAAGTTATCGGCTACAATATAATTTTTTCACTTAGTCTTAAACACCCAGCTTAATCAAGGAGCTAAAAATATGTCTACAGTGACGTTTCAGGGCAATCCAGTTGCAGTATCAGGTCAGTTTCCACAAGCAGGCCAAGCGGCCGCTGATTTTACGCTGACTGATGGCGATCTGAACGATATTAAATTGGCAGATTTCAAAGGCCAAAAAGTGCTGCTGAACATTTTCCCAAGCGTTGACACTGGCACCTGCGCGACCAGCGTACGTACCTTTAACGAAAAAGCCGCAGCCCTGAGCAACACCAAAGTAATCTGTGTGTCTATGGACCTGCCGTTCGCCTTGGGTCGTTTTTGTGGTGCAGAAGGTATCGAAAACGTACAGTCTGCTTCAGCTTTCCGTAATGCTGAATTCTTAAACGCGTACGGCGTAGCATTAAGCGATGGCCCACTGCGTGGCTTAGCTGCTCGTGCAGTAGTGTGCATCGATGAGCAAGGCAAAGTAGTTTACACCGAGCGTGTAGCTGAGTTGACTGAAGAGCCAGCCTACGACGCCGCTATTGCTGCCCTGGCATAAGCCTGCTTGATCAGTATCCAGTTGGTTATTTTGATGTAAAATCAACAAGCTAGCTTTAGTACCCGAGGTAATCTGCAGACTTATTCACAGAAACTGTGGATAACCTCGGTTTTTATCCCCAGATGTTGCTGTTTATTCAACCTACTCACCTTCTTCGTTTCCCCCTTTACTCTGCTGCTGTGCCCTCTGGTATTGAGTCTGTGCATCACCGTTTGTTTCAATAGTTTTACTCCCCTTGCTCAAACATGCCTAACTCCTTGTTCTAACTGGGATCACAATGCCCGGCCCCTGATGCTGCTAATATTGGAAGCAATAACTCCCATTTGTGCGGCGTAGCTTGCGAGCCCGCTTGGCAGAGATAAAGGAAGGCAATCATGAACATATTGATCACCGGCGGCACCGGCTTTATTGGTCGTCGTTTAATGCACCATTTGCGACCCCATCATCAAGTGACAGTGCTGAGTCGCACCCTCAACAAAGTTCACCAACGATTGGGCCACGACGTGCATGCCCTCGCCTCACTGGATGATCTTGATAATCTGGATCAATTCGATGCGGTGATCAATCTGGCGGGCGAGCCCATCGCCGACAAACGCTGGAGTGCGGCGCAAAAAGAGCGTATTTGCCAGAGCCGCTGGCAGTTAACCGAGCAGTTAGTCGATAAGCTCAAGGCGGGTACTCAGCCACCCAAGGTGTTGATCAGCGGATCCGCCGTGGGCTATTACGGCCGCCAAGGTACTGCGTTAGTGGATGAAGACTCAAGCCCGCATCCAGAATTTAGCCATAAAGTGTGCGCCCAATGGGAGCAGCTCGCTCAAGCCGCCGCCAGTGAGCAGACGCGGGTATGCTGCATACGTTTGGCTGTAGTATTAGGCGCTGAAGGGGGTGCCTTAAAGAAAATGCTGCCCAGTTATCGCTTAGGATTAGGCGGGCCTATTGGCTCGGGAAAACAGTATATGTCGTGGATCCACATCGATGACGTGGTGAGTCTGCTGTTGTTCTTGCTGGAGCATGAAGAGTGCCAAGGTGCCTTTAATGCAGCGGCGCCCGAGCCGGTTACTAATCAGCAATTCAGTACCACCTTGGCACTGGTATTAAATAAGCCGCACTTTGCTCGAGTCCCCGCTTGGGTAATGCGCTTAGCTCTGGGAGAAATGTCCGATTTATTATTAACCGGACAGCGCGTAATGCCGGTGCGCTTACAATGCGCCGGCTTCCACTTTCGCTACCCCACCCTTGAGAAAGCGTTAAAAGAAACACTGCAACACCGTGAGGGGTGAAGAGTGAAGGGAAAATGCGAGCTGAGAAGTGAGAGGGGTTTACTCCTCCCCCCTCACCATTTACGCCTCACGATCTAAATTCACCACTGCCGCAAGCGGTTCATCAGGGTGTCACGGGTAATGCCACCGATGCGCCCGGTCAGCAATAATAAGCCAGCTCCCAAGGCGGGCAGCGCTACCCACAATAGGGGATGCGGCTGCCAAGGCAAGCCTAACCAGTAGGGTAAAAGAATAGCCACACACAGCTCTACACCTAATGCAGCAGCGAGACCCGCCGCAATACCCGCCGCCAACCACTCCCAACGCAACGATGCCTGCATTAAGCGCTCACTGGCACCTAGCGTACGCAGCAAGACTAATTCGCGACGCCGGCTTTCGAGTGTGGTTTCTAGTTGCGCCAATAACACTAAGATACTGGCCACTATCACTAATCCCATGATCACCAATAACGCTTGACTGACCTGAGCTAATACTTGGCGCAACTGCTGCAATAGCGCTTCTACGTCCAAAATAGTGACGGTAGGAAAGGCACGGATCAGTTCAACCTCTAGTGCTTTTTGCTCGGCCGGTAAGTAAAAGCTGGCCAGCCAAGTGGCCGGGTACGAGGCCAAGACATCGGGGCTAAAAATAAAATAGAAATTGGGCTTCATGCTATCCCAATCTACCTCACGAATATTTTTGACCTCAGCTGAGACTTGCTCGCCAGCTAAATCCAGCGTCACCCTATCGCCCAAAATCAGCCCTAAGCGCTCAGCTAAGCCGGACTCCACAGATACACTGTCGGGCGCTTGGCTCCAATCACCGCTTAGAATACGATTGCCCGTAGGTAGCACCTTGCTATAGGTGAGATTGAGCTCGCGGCCTATGCCGCCATCGCTATTGCCATCATTCGCATTGTCTACATCAGATACCGTGGGTTGATCGTTAATGGCACTCAAGCGACCGCGCACTATGGGGTAAAATACCGAGCGCTCAAGCCCCGCCGCGTCCAGCTTTTGCTGCAAAGGCTGCAGCTCATGATCCGCAATATTAATCACGAAGCGATTGGGCGCCTCTGCAGGCAAATTAGCCAAGAAGCCGTCCACTAATTCGCCGCGCACCACCCATAATAAGCAGCCCAAAAATAACGCCAGTGCCACGCCACCAAACTGCAACAAGGTGGTTAACCGCGCCCGATCCAAGCGGCTTAACGCCAGACGAAAGGCAATGCTGCCGCCGCTGCGCTTAGCCATGGCCAGCATTAATCCGCACACGCCGCCCAAGATGGCCATTAGCGCCAATAAGCCCAATAACAAACCGCCGGCTAAGGCAAGATCGCCGGCAAACAACCAGCTCAGTACAAAAGTGCCACTCAATAAAATACCGGCACTCCACCAAGCAGGAATGCGGGCCTGAGCCTCGTTGCGCAGTACCCGCAGCGGCGGCACCTTTAATAGGCGCAGCATAGGCACTACAGAGAGCATCAAGGTGGTGAGTAAGGCTAAGCCCAGCGCTAGTGCAAAGGGTTGCCAAGAAGGTGGAGGCAAAGGTATGGCCAAGGCCTCGCCTAAGCTCAATAAAATCAGTTTATGTAAGCCATAGCCCACCACGCCGCCCAGCACAGATCCCACTATTAAGAGACTGGCCAGTAACTTGGTCAGCCACACCAATAAGGCGCGTCGCCCAGCACCTAAGGTTTTGAGTAAGGCGATGCGGTCTTGCTCACGCCGCGAGAAATAGCCCAGCGCGATGGCCATAGCTAAAATACCCAGCAGTACACCGATTAAGGAGGCTAAGCGAAAAAACTGCTCGGCGCGCGTCAGTGAGCGAGCCACAGGGGTGTCTGCATTATCTGGGCTCAACCATTGTTGACCCGCTTGTAATTGCGGTTTAACCCAAGCCGCATAAGCGTCTAATTGCTCGGTCGTACCTTTAAATAAATAGCGATAACTGACTCGGCTGCCGGCCATTTGAATGCCGGTAGCCGCCACATCATCTAAATGAATAAGCGCGCGTGGCGCCAGTAACGCCGGCGAGAACCCTTGGTCCGGCTCAGACACCAGCTCGCCCGCCACCTGTAATTCCAGATTACCCAGCTCTACTTGGTCGCCCAGCTCTAGCTTGAGTAAGGTCAGTAAGCGCGCCGACAGCCAGATATTGCCTGAGGTGACCGCTTGCGCAGGTGCTAACTGCAAATCCCCGTAAAAAGGAAAAGCATTATCCACCGCGCGCACGCTGGCCAACTGTAGTTCATCGTTGGCAAACAGCACACTTTGAAAAGACTGAGTACGCGACAGCTCAAGCCCTCGGCCTTTGGCCTCGGTCAGCCAACGTTCATCCAGTGCACGACTGGCGGAGATAACCCGATCGGCGGCGATATAATCTCGCCCCGATACCGATAACGCCTGATTAAGGCGGTCTGCCACTAAAGTGACGCTCAGAATACTGGCTACGCTCAAGGCCAGCGCCAATACAAACAGCCGCAAGGGGCCGCGCCCTATTTCACGCCATACTAAGCCAAAACCCAAGCCCACATTTAGGCCAAATTCCAGACTAGGCATTGCGCTCCTCCAACCGACCGGCAGTCATCACCAAGCGGCGTTCACAGCGCGCGGCTAAGGCTTCATCGTGGGTGACCATCAGTAACGTAGTACCGTGAGTGCGATTTAGCTCAAACAGTAATTCGATAATTTGTGCGCCTGTGTGCGTGTCCAGATTACCAGTCGGCTCATCGGCCAATAAAATATCGGGCTGGGTCATAAAAGCGCGCGCTATGGCCACCCGTTGTTGCTCGCCGCCGGATAGCTGGCTGGGGAAGTGGCGCAGTCGCTCACTTAAACCCACTTGTGCTAATAGCTCGCGGGCACGGTCGGCGCTGTTTTTCTGGCCTTGTAATTCAGCAGGCAGCATAACGTTTTCTAGGGCCGTCAACGTTGGCAGCAGTAAAAACGACTGAAACACAAAGCCAATATGCTGGCCGCGTAAGCGCGCGCGCTGCTCTTCATCAAGTGTCATAAGAGACTTGTCGTTAATCAGGATATCGCCGCGGCTTGCCGTATCTAATCCGGCTAGCAGTCCCAGTAAGGTCGACTTGCCAGAGCCCGAAGCGCCGACCAAGGCTACGCTTTCACCAGCCTTGACTTCAAAGTCTATCCCCTCAAGGATAGTAAGCGTCTGGGCGTTCAGCTGCACTTTATGGCTCAGCCCAACCACCTTGATAACGGGAGAAATTTTCATGCCGCGCGTCCTTTTACTACTGCTAATATTGGTGTCATCTGTTACCCATGCTAACACCATACTGATCTTGGGTGACAGCTTGAGCGCAGGTTATCGTATGAATGCACAGCAAGCTTGGCCACAGTTATTAGCCAAGCGCTGGCAGCAAGAAGCGGTAGCGGTAGAATTGATTAACGCCAGTGTCAGTGGCGACACCACTCAAGGTGGCTTGCAGCGCTTGGTGCCGTTACTTAAGAAGCATCAACCGAGCTTAGTGTTGCTGGAGCTGGGCGGCAACGACGGCTTGCGGGGTTTGCCACCCCCGCTTATCGAAAAAAACTTAGCGCAGATGATTAATTTAGCGCAACAAAGTGGCGCCAAGGTGATTTTGACCGATATTCAGCTACCGCCCAATTATGGCCGCCGTTATCTGCAACAGTTTGGAGGTATCTTTAGCGATTTAGCTGAGCGGCATCAATTGCCGCTATTGCCGTTTTTCGTGGCGCCCTTAATTGGCAAAGCCGGCATGATGATGGACGACGGTATTCACCCCACCGCCCTTGCCCAAGACGCCATCGTCCAGCAAGTGCATGGGTTTTTAACACCTTACCTAAAACCGTGAGGGGTGAAGATGAGTGAGGCGAGAAAATATTTTATTCTTCCCCTCTCGCTTCTACCTTAGCCAATCGAATGGGCGAGGGTTTTGCTGATTTCAGAATAGCTAAAGCCGCTTTGCTGCTGCCATTCATTAAAGGCGGCTTGTGCTTGGCGCTGCCCCTTTTGACTGCCAAGCCCAGCGTCGACCACTTGATGATGTCGCAAATACGCACTTACATCATTGGTAAACACGAAGGTGTCTACGCCTAAGCGACGCAAAGCATAGGGCCCGATATTACCACCCAGCATCTGGCCATGTTTTTTGATCACCTGCCACAAGCCAGTAATATCATCTGTTGGCCATTGCGCCACAAAAGCACCAAAGCCGCCGTAAGGCTTACCCAGCTCTAAGATCATGCGTGCATTGGCGGGTACTGCGGCAATTTTTCTGGCGTGGCGCACAATGCCGGTGTCGTTATTTAAGCGCTCAAAATGCCCCTCATCCAGCATCAACATTTTTTCTGGATCAAAACCAAAAAACGCTCGTTCAAAATCTGGCCATTTATTTCTGATAATTTTCCATACAAAGCCCGATTGGAACAAACTCATGGTAAAAGAGGAGAGCCAACGATCATCACCCATCGCCGCCAGCAATTCCGGCGTGGCGACAGGCGTAGCAATCAAGGCTTTTAGCTTCGCCGCCCCACCGTGGCGTTCACTGGCCCGCTGAAAGATGGTATCAAAATGCTCCATAGCAGATGTCTCATTGGAATTTATTTATGCACCATAATACCGCGCTGCGTGGGAATGGGTAATTCTGAATACTAAAGGATCAGAAAAAGCGTTATGTGTGAAGAATAATGAGGTAGCCATGAAGGAGAGTGTTAAAGGTTTACGCCTGCGGCGAAATGCGAGAACAAGTGTTCGCCTACAAAAGACAGATACTGTGTAGCCCTTTGCCCTTTGTCTTTTACTGTTCACCAACATGCAGACGTAAAAAAGCCGCTGCAATTATGCAGCGGCTTTTTTGTATTCCACAAATTTTATTACAGCTTTTTATTTCTAATAAGTGGTGGAGCTACGCGGGATCGAACCGCGGACCTCTTGCATGCCATGCAAGCGCTCTCCCAGCTGAGCTATAACCCCGAAATTTGGTGTGCTTGTTTTATGCCACTTTTTATTGCTTAAGAAGTGGTGGAGCTACGCGGGATCGAACCGCGGACCTCTTGCATGCCATGCAAGCGCTCTCCCAGCTGAGCTATAACCCCAAACAATGCATTCTTACTGGTATTTGCTGCTAATAATCTCTAGTAAACTGCCAAAAATTGGTGGAGCTACGCGGGATCGAACCGCGGACCTCTTGCATGCCATGCAAGCGCTCTCCCAGCTGAGCTATAGCCCCAATCGGCAGATATTACTGTGCTATTACTTTTTACTACTTCAGATAAGTGGTGGAGCTACGCGGGATCGAACCGCGGACCTCTTGCATGCCATGCAAGCGCTCTCCCAGCTGAGCTATAGCCCCGCTTATCACCCTCAACAGTCTAAGACTGTTGAGGCGATGCGCATGATAGTCAGGCAGAATTTTTCTGTCAACCAAAAACTAGCCAAAGTCATGCAAGCAGTCATTTTTCAGTCGGATTGAACAATTTACCATCAACTATGACCTTCACGGGTCACATGCGGCCAAAAAATGGGGCTACTCAATAGCCCCGTTTATTATTTATCGCTTACGCCTTAAGCTTTCTTTTAACCGTTAGCGCGCTCGCTAATAAAGGCCAACGCCATGTCGATGCGGGCCAGTGTCTGCTCTTTGCTGAGCAAGGCAATCACGCCATCTATGCCTGGCGATTGACCGGTACCCGTAACGGCCACCCGCAGTGGCATGCCCACTTTGCCCATGCCTAGCTCTAGCTCGGCCGCGGCGGCGTTAATTTGCTCATGAATCGCCTCGGCTTGCCAAGTGTTGAGCTCAGCTAATTTACTACGCACCAAGGCCAGTGGCTCGGCAGCAACCGGGCGTAAGTGCTTCTTGGCCGCGTTCGCTTCAAACTCACTGAAGTCTTCAAACAAGTAACGGCTCTGCTCGGCCATCTCTTTAAGGGTGTGGCAACGCTCGGCATACAGGCTAACCACATCCGCCAATGCGGGGCCGTGGCTGGTATCAATGCCTTGATCCTGCATGTGCCAAACCAAGTACCCCGCGACTTCGGTAGCGGGTGAGGTTTTCATATAGTGCTGGTTCAGCCAGAGCAACTTGTCGGTGTTAAAAGCCGACGCCGACTTACCGATGGCATCTAAGGAAAACAGCTCAATCATTTGCTCACGGGAGAAAATTTCTTGATCCCCATGAGACCAACCCAAGCGCACCAGGTAATTCAATAAAGCTTGTGGCAAATAACCGTCGTCACGATATTGCATCACGCTCACGGCACCGTGGCGCTTAGATAACTTGGCACCATCATCACCCAAAATCATCGACACATGGGCAAACTCTGGCACGGGCGCGCCTAATGCCTGATAAATATTAATTTGGCGTGGCGTGTTGTTGATATGGTCTTCACCGCGTACCACATGGGTAATTTCCATGTCCCAGTCATCAACCACGACGCAGAAATTATAAGTAGGCGCGCCATCGGTACGGCGAATAATCAAGTCATCGAGCTGATCGTTGCCGGTTTCAATACGACCGCGCACGTGATCCACAAACACCACTGAACCTTCAGTAGGATTTTTAAAACGGATCACGCAAGGCGCATCCGCCGCCTGTTGCTCGCGACTGTGGCGGCAATGGCCGTCATAGCGCGGCTTTTCACCGGCCGTCATCTGCTGTTCGCGCAGGGCATCTAAGCGCTCACGAGAGCAGTAACACTTATAGGCTTTATCTTCGCTCAGTAACTGGTCGATAAGCACGTTGTAACGATCAAAACGCTGGGTTTGATAATACGGACCCTCTTCCCAGTTCAGTCCCAACCAATTCATGCCTTCTATGATGGCATCAATGGCTTCTTGGGTAGAACGTTCCAGATCCGTATCTTCAATACGCAATACAAATTCACCCTGTAGGTGACGGGCATAAAGCCAGGAATACAGGGCAGTACGGGCACCACCAACATGAAGAAAGCCGGTAGGGCTAGGAGCAAACCGCGTTTTAACTGTCATTCTTTCTGCCTTAGCTGATAAATAAAGCCCAACTGACTTGGACTGAAGGCCAAGTGTGTTTGGGTCAAGGTCCAAAACGTTTAGGGCACTTTACCACAGGGGGTCAAGGGCCATCCGTATTTGGATCAAACTGTGCTCACAAACACAGCTTTTATAAAAAAGTGCCGCCATTTTACCACCCGTAGCCAACAGGTTAAACGCTTTGTCGGTGAATGATCTTGGCATAAGAGCAGACAAAAGTGGTCATCAACTCCCAGAGCCGTCATCACATACCTTGTCGAGTCTGTTGGCCGCAGATACACTGAGAGCCACGAGGTGGTTATTTATGTCCAGAAGAAAACAAATGAAGCGAAATCAACCAGAATCTTTTGCCGGCAAGATGAATAATGTCACCTTGCCGGTGCGCCAAGGCATAGGCCGCAGCCTGCAAAGCTGGCGACAGGTGCCGAACAAACATAAGCTGGGCTTGGCTATTTTAACGCCGCTGTGGTTATTGTTATTAATGTGGCAGCCGGCGCCTCAGCAAGCGGCAGCGCCCGTCACCGGGAGCTTGAGCTTATCATTGGCGCCCACCGTCAGCCGAGAGATAGACATACCTGTGGGTGGCAAAAAGCTCGATCACACCATGGCCCAAGGTGAAACCCTAGCCGCCTTGTTTCGCCAATGGAAACTACCAGGCAGTGATCTCATTGCCTTAGTGCGTGCTGAGCCCTCTTACAAACCGCTCAGCAACTTGCGCGCCGGCCACGACTTGACTCTAGTCGTCAATAAAGAGGGCCAATTGCATTATCTGGAAGTGAACGATAAAGGCCTGCTGTTGAACGCCTTTCGGCGCATGGGCCAAGAGTTCGCCGTGGTGACGACGCCTTAGAGAGTGAGGCGTAAAGGGTGAGGCGTGAGGTGTTTACAGCTTACGCCCCTCTCCCCTTACCATTTCTCATTGTTTCAGGCTTCGCGCTTTACTGGTGCTCTGCTAATAATGTGATCAAGCCGTCTTCGTCCAAGATGGTTAGCCCTAACTCTTGGGCTTTGACTAACTTAGAGCCGGCAGCCTCGCCGGCCACTACGCAGCTGGTTTTTGCCGATACTGATCCCGCCACCTTAGCGCCCAGCGCTTGTAAGGCCGCTTTGGCGTCACTGCGTGATAATTGGCTTAAGGTACCTGTCAGCACGAAGGTTTGGCCTGCCAACGGTTGCTCTTCAACAGCCAGCGCTATAATTTCTGGCCAATGCAGACCACAACCGCCCTCCTCGGCTGGAGTAACCAAAGAGTGCACCACTGCTTGGTTATCCGCTTGGCGAAAGAAGTAATAAACGTGCTTGGCTACTATGTCGCCCACATCGGCCACCTTAAGCAGTGATTCCACCTCGGCGCTCATTACCGCATCCAGCGTTAAAAAATGCTGTGCCAAGTTATTGGCCGTGGCTTCACCCACTTCACGTATGCCTAACGCATATAAAAAACGCGCCAAGCTGGTAGCTCGCGCCACATCCAGCGCAGCTAACAGCTTGCTGGCCGACTTCTCACCCATGCGCTCTAAACCCAATAATTGCCCTTGGGTGAGCGTAAACAAATCCGCTGGGGTTTTCACTAATTCAGCATCCACCAATTGATCGATGATCTTGGTGCCGAGTCCGTCAATATCCAGCGCCTTGCGCGATGAGAAATGCTTGATGGCTTCTTTACGCTGAGCGGCACAAAATAAACCGCCACTGCAGCGCGCTACCACTTCACCTTCGATGCGCTCAACCTCGGCGCCACACACAGGGCATTCGCTGGGGAACACTATGTGCTGGGCATCACTGGGGCGTTTTTCTAACACCACAGCCGCTACTTGCGGAATCACATCACCGGCGCGGCGAATAATCACCGTATCGCCAATCATCACGCCCAAGCGAGCTATCTCATCCGCATTGTGCAAAGTGGCGTTGGAGACGATAACCCCAGCCACTTGCACTGGCGACAATTTGGCTACCGGCGTAATGGCACCGGTGCGCCCCACTTGAAACTCGACATTCAGGAGCTGCGTGAGCTCTTCTTGGGCCGGAAACTTATGAGCAGTGGCCCAACGTGGTGCGCGCGCCACAAAACCAAGCTGAGCTTGCAAGCCTAAGTCATCGACTTTATAGACGACGCCGTCAATCTCATAGGGCAACTGTTCACGGCGGCTCAAGATATCGTCATGATATTGCTCACAGCCCGCCTGCCCCGTCATGAGTTTCACCTCAGGACTAACCGGTAAGCCCCAGCTTTTTAGCCGTTGTAAGGTGTCATAGTGGCTCGCTGCCAGCGGTTCGCCCTCCACTAGCCCTACGCCATAGCAGTAAAACGCCAGTGGACGTTTAGCGGTAATGCGCGAGTCCAGCTGGCGTAAGCTGCCGGCGGCGGCATTGCGTGGGTTGGCAAATATTTTCTCGCCACGTTCGCGGGCAGCGTCGTTCATGGCCGCAAAGCCCGCACTTGGCATAAAGACTTCGCCACGCACTTCAAACCGTGCCGGCCAGCCGCTGCCGCTTAAGGTGAGCGGAATGCTTTTAATGGTGCGCACGTTCTCGGTAATGCCCTCACCAGTGCGACCATCGCCACGGGTGGCCGCCTGCACTAAGCGCCCCTGCTCATACATAAGGCTGACCGCTAAGCCATCCAGCTTAGGCTCACAGCAATACTCTACCGCTTGGTTGCGATTTAAACGCGTCAGCACGCGCTTTTCAAAGGCGGCCAGCTCATCAAGGCTAAACACATTATCTAACGACAACATGGGCTGCGCATGCTCAACCGGTGTAAAGGCCGAGATCGGCGCACCGCCCACTTTTTGACTGGGTGAGTCTGCATCTAACAGCTCAGGGTGCGCTTGCTCTAGGGCTATCAGCTCGCGCATCACGCGGTCATATTCCGCATCCGGCACCGTGGGCGCATCAATCACATAGTATTGCTGGTTATAACGTTCGAGTTGCTCACGCAGAGCGTGAATCTGAGCTTTGGCATCATTCATCGAGCAGTGTCCACTTAAGTAATTCGGTGTAAATATAGCGGTAAGCTTTACGCAAGGATGAAGCTTAATGTTCCGAGGGCTTAGTGACAAAGGAGGGATGCTCGACTCTAGCAGGGCGCTAGGTTTTAACCCTTCACTCTTTACGCCTCACCCTTCACGGTATTTTAAGCTATCTCTTAAATAAAAAATGCGGCCAGCGGCCGCACGTTAGTTTCACATAATAAGAGACGAAATTACTGAACTTGGCTGTCGAAGTCACTGAGCTGGGCCCGACAACGCACTAGGTAATCAAGCGCCAAGGGGTGGCGCTGGCCATCTAGCAGTATCGCATCTAAGTCTTCGGCCATGTTGTCTGCCGCTTGGATCATCATATTAAAGTGATTTTTCGCCATACCAGGCTTAGGCAGCTGCATAAAGATAGATACTCCCGGCGTGGTAAAGTCTCTCATGGCTTCAGGGGTAAAGGTGCCCGGTTTAACCATATTCGCTAAGCTAAACAAGGCTTCGCCTTGAGTGCTGCTGCCTTGATAACGGTGGAAAATATCCATGTCACCAAAAACAAAGCCCACTTGCGTCACGGCACGTATTAAATCTATGCCCGCTATGGTTTGATTGGGCTTGGCCATCAGATTGACCACATATACGTCTTGCCAGGTTTTGGTGATGGGCGCGGCAACCACCGGCTCAACGACGGTTTCTACTGCAGGAGCAGGCTCCGCCACTTCTTCTGAGTAAACGGGATCCCGCGTCACTTTAGGTGCTGGTGCGCTAGGCGTCGGCGCTACTGCAGGCTCCGGATTAACGATTGGCGCTGCGGGGTGACGCAATGCTGCAGCTGGGGGTTCCGTTGCTTGGGATTCCGTTGCTTTATTAGCACGCGCACGGCTATCAGGCTCATGATTATCAAAAAGAGGGTCTATCTCACCTTGGCGGTATTGACGGGCGCGCAACTCGGCAGCGGTCTCTCTGGGCGAGGCACTGCGACTAGCAGGCTGAGACACAAAATCAGGAGCCTCGTTATGCTCGTCATTGGGATCTTCTGCAAACACGCTGGTCGACAAAGTGGGGGGCATGCCTAAGCTCGGCTCATCGGAGTCATCATCGCTCATGGCCGAAAAATGCGGACTAATTTGCCAATCATCGTCTATCTCGTGATCCCGAGACAAAGACGCAGCTTGGTGGTGGCCCGCCACTCTGACCCTGCCAATACCGTCGCTATCAAACTCATCGAGTTGGTCGTCAGTATTTTCCGGTGCCTGATTCGCCACTTTACTAAGGGGCTTATCGCGCATGGGTTTTTGTCGTCCTTTCTGGCTGGTCCACAAACCGTGGATCAGTAAGGCAGCTATTGCTACCGCGCCTAGAATGATCAAGATAATTCGCAAATCCTGCATTATCGTTTCTCTAAATATTTTTGCTTACGTTAAACCATGTCGCTGTGGCAAGGAAAAATAGACCGCCTTGCGCCGCAATGTTATTGAAGACAAGGACAAGGGTATGTTTACCATCAAGGTTTGACAAGTGTCATCTGGGTGAGGAATAGAGAAAAGCCTACATTTTGACGGTTTTTAGATGTGCTAGCGGCCTTTATTGTCGTCAACGGGTTAAAGTCGCAATAAAACTGTACAAAATTACGGCGCTAAAGTGCGCTAGTTACCCATCACCAGACTCAATAATGTCTAATGATGCCCCTCAAAGGCGAATCCGACACCCTACTGCTCGCCACTCGAGCATCTAAGCATAGGACTCAGCTTAGCAATAAGCACTTGGCAGCGGATCGATTGCTCTCTAACATGCCGTTTTATTTGTAAGGAAGCCTAATATGCCCGCCCCCTCGTCTGCACCGGCTCATTTGGCCAGTGGTCCGCATTATATACTCAGAGGCCTGTCGCTGATTGTGGAGCCAGACTTACGCCTGTTTGTGTTGATCCCATTAGCGGTCAATCTGCTGTTATTTGGTGGAGCCTTTTACTTTTTGTTTTTGCAACTGGATACCCTGTTTGCTTGGTTTAACGAGAGCATTCCCAGTTACTTACAGTGGCTTAGGTTTGTACTGTGGCCATTGGCCATTATTGTGATGCTGGTGGTATTTTCGCTGCTGTTTACCAGTGTGGCGAACCTAATAGCTGCGCCTTTTAATGGCTTGCTGGCCGAGCGAGTAGAGCTAAAGCTCACGGGACAACCGCTACCGGATGATGGCTGGAAAGGATTAGTAAAAGACACGCCGCGCATGCTGGCCAGAGAAATACATAAAATAATGTATTATCTGCCGCGCGCTTTGGGCTGCTTGCTGTTATTTCTGATACCGCTGGTAGGACAAACCTTAGCACCTGTGCTGTGGTTCGTTTTTAGTGCCTGGATGATGGCCATCCAATATTGTGATTATCCGTTTGATAACCACAAAATTGATTTTGCTGTGATGCGTCGTGCCCTTGCTCAAAAGCGCCAACTCAACTTAAGTTTTGGCGCCAGCGTGGCCGTATGCTCCAGCATACCGCTGATCAATCTATTGATCATACCGGTGGCTATTTGTGGTGCTACGGCGCTGTGGGTGGATCATTACACCCAGCTGCGTACCGGACCCGTATCTAGGTGAACGAAGTTGGAGCTTGGATAATAACCCACGCCGCCCACTTTTAGATTTAAGGCGGCTTGGCGCAGCTGAGCAAGCGGAACACCCGGTAGGCGCAAGTCAATGGCTTGGCCTTTCATGTGATAGCTCTTTTTCGCCACGCCGCTGCTAGTGCGGCGCAACATGGCATTGGTGCTGGGCGAGCGGTAGCCAGAAATAATTTGAATTTCACCGACTTTGCCCAAACGATGTTGCAGTAAATACAACTGATCATACAACTTAGGGTCTATCTCAGACTGCTCCTCTGCTCGGTAATCGCGCATGATGCGATTCAAGGTATTTAAACCTTCCTTGAGGTAGCGCCCCTCTTCCCAAAAACTGGCCGTCACTTGCTCGCCGGTATTAATGCTGTGCAGGCTGAGCTTGCGCACCGGTGCCGACCGACTGGCTAAGGCAGGCATGGGTAACATGGCCACTGCGCCGAGTCCTCCTAACCCTTGCAAAAAACGACGGCGATTTACGCCCAAGGTGGACGCACCCTGTGTCAATGCGGCGTGTTGCTGATCGATGGCCTGTTTTTCTCTTTTGAAGTCAAACATAGTTCTAAACTCATTTTTTAAACAATAAACATGCAGCAGCCGATAGATCGGCGCTTGTTATCCACTCCAGAAACCATAAATCACAAAACAAAAGTCGAACCCACCGGTAAAGGTGGTGTTCGACTGGCTGGTAGTTAACAACAAGCGGCGCAGCTAAGGGCTGTGCTACTGGGGGCTTTACATTTTACGGTCACTACTTTTCATTACTGCTGGTTTTCATCTGATTAGGGTTAAAATATGGGTTTTAACCCTAAAATGTGTATATAAAATACGCCACAAACGTCTAAATAACCAACACAAACTACCTGAAATATTTCTATTCGATGCTCAGCCCACAGGCTTAAATAGCGCTGAGCATCAGTCTGTAAGCGGGTTAGCCGGCGCTAAAAGGGCTGGTTAGGCTGGTATCAAAACCGTAAATATCATTACGAAAATGCGGTTTGCCATCGGCACCCAGCCAGCTGGGCCAATACACCATAAATAAGGGTAGCGGCTCGTTGACTTTGATCCAGCGAGTCTCTGGTTTGGCCTTTAGCGCGGCTAAGCGACTTCCGTTCATCTGGCTTGCCACTAACCAGTCGGCCAGTTGCTCCGCACCTTCAACGCGCACACAACCCGAGCTCAGCGCGCGGCTGTCACGGGCAAATAAGCCGCGACCTGGGGTGTCGTGCAAATAAATAGCATCACTATTGGGCAGATGAAATTTAAAGGCTCCTAGCGCATTACCGCGACCTGGGCGCTGGCGTAACCGATAAGGAAAGCCACCCCCCTCTTCCAGCCGAGTTTGCCATTCATGCCGAGAAATCACTTGGGTGCCAGAGCTGTCCAGCACTTCAAATCCTTGGCGATCCAGATAGTCCGGATCTCGATGCAGCTTAGGCAAGATATCTTTCGTCAGAATGGAGCGCGGCACATTCCAAGGTGGATTAAACACCACACTGGTGATTTTGCTGGCCATGATTGGCGTTTTACGCTGATTTTGTCCTACTATCACATTGCTCTCTAATACCAAGACTTGATTCTTGTAGAGGCGTAAATGATATTCGGGGATATTGACCAACAGATAAGAAGGCGGTAATTCATCGCTGATCAAGGTGCGCATCATGCTACGCATCAACAATTGGGCGCGCTTTAACGGTGAGGTATCTAGCCAAGCATAGGTTTGCGGGCCAATCACGCCATCAACGGTTAAGCCATGACGCGCTTGAAAACGTTTTACGCCAGCAACCAAGTCTGCATCGTAGTGCTCCATATCGAGAAACACAGACGCGGCCACAGGGCTATTGTTTAAGCCCGATAACACATCCATCTCAGGGCGAGCACTCGCAAGGCTCGGCAGTTCGATATCCTGTTCAGTGACCCCTAAGTCGCCTTCAACCACGCCGGCCGCAATTAAATCAGCTTCAGTGAGGTCAAGCTCGCTTAATTCAGGAGTGAGGAGTCCGGGATGGGTTAACTCTGGGTCGGCGACCTCGGTTGCCGCTAAGCTCACTCCCTCGGGCACACCGTTATTGTCCAGCACATTACTATCATCCAGCACTCCGCTATTATCCAGCACCTTGTCTAACTCATTCTTTGAGACAAGATTGAGACTCGGCACCGCTGGCAAATCTATAAGCGTCGATTCAGGCATATCACCCAACAATTGCAGCCGTTGGCGAATGCCGATCACCTGTGCATTATACTCGTTAGGCTTTAGGGTGGCACCGCGCAAAGTCGGCCAAGGCTGATCGTTCAGCGCAAGCAGGCGAGTCAGCTGTAGTGCTAACTGCTTATGATCCCCATAACCCGGCGTGAGTCGTGCAACTAATTGTTCACGGCTGCCTAACTCATTGGCCAAACGTAAATTGGTTTTATCGACGTCAGAGAATGATAAGTTGACTTTGTGAGTACGCAAATACTGGCGATCATAAAAAGATAAGCCCGACCAATGGCGCCAAAAGCTCTGTAATCCCAGTAGCAAGCGGTCATCGGCTTGATCTGACGCCGTGTCGGTTGACACCGCCTGTTGCCACCACAGTGTAATATTGGGGTGCACATCCGCCAAGGCCAGCTCTAAGCCCAGTTGATGCAATTGCTCGCGAGCCTTGGGCTCGTCTTGCCAACCTGCGGCATTGGCACTGCCCATGGTTAGCGACACTAATAGCCAAAGTCCGCCTGCGGCACGACATTTTGTTACCCATTTACTGCCTATCATATAAATGTCCACCCATTCCTTGAATCACACTGCTGACTGGCTTTAATAAAAAAACGACTCTTCACTGGTTGCACGACAAAACCTTGCACACTGGCACCTTGATAACAAATTTACGGTGAAAGCTCCATTTATTCTGCTGTTTATCTTGCTGCCATAAATGCATATGATTCGAGCATGTAATAACCTATGGTTATAACAATTTGTCACTTCTCATTCTAATTTGTCATTTCTCATTCTAAATAGAATGGTTAAGCTGGCTGCATATCAATAATCATGATGTTAGCGAACTGGATGCTAGCGAACTACGGGAATAGTCACATGAGCAAAATTTTTGAAGATAACTCGCTGACCATTGGAAACACTCCTTTGGTAAGATTGAACCGCGTTAGTAAAGGTCGCGTACTGGCTAAAATAGAAAGCCGCAACCCCAGCTTCAGTGTGAAGTGCCGCATCGGTGCCAACATGATTTGGGATGCAGAAAAGCGCGGTGAATTGGTCGCCGGTAAAGAGTTGATTGAGCCCACTAGTGGCAACACCGGTATCGCTTTGGCCTTTGTGGCGGCTTCTCGTGGCTACCCTATTACCCTGACCATGCCAAACACTATGAGCATGGAGCGTCGCCAACTGCTCAAAGCACTGGGCGCGAATATCGTGCTCACCGAAGGCGCCCAAGGCATGAAGGGGGCTATCGAAAAGGCCATGGAGCTGAGAGACAGCGCCCCAGAAAAATTTGTATTGCTGCAGCAATTTAATAACCCTGCCAACCCAGAAATTCATGAAAAAACCACTGGCCCTGAGCTGTGGGATGAAACTGACGGTGAAATTGACGTGTTTGTGTCAGGCGTGGGTACCGGTGGTACGCTAACGGGTGTATCTCGCTACATTAAAAACACCAAAGGCAAAGCCATTATCACGGTCGCGGTTGAGCCTGCTGAATCGCCAGTCATTACCCAAGCTTTGGCCGGTGAGCCGCTCAAACCTGGTCCTCATAAAATTCAAGGTATCGGTGCTGGCTTTATTCCTGGCAACTTAGACTTGTCTTTGGTGGATCGCGTGGAGCAAGTCACCAGTGATGAAGCCATAGACATGGCGCGTCGCTTGATGAAAGACGAAGGTATTTTAGCCGGCTTTAGTTCAGGTGCCGCCGTGGTTGCCGCCAACCGCTTGGCAGAGCTGCCTGAGTTTGCCAACAAGACTATCGTGGTTATCTTGCCAAGCTCCGGTGAGCGCTACTTAAGCACGGCCTTGTTTCAGGGTATTTTTACTGAGCAAGAGTTACCGGCTTAAATAACACTGCCCAGCATCCATGGTGGGCTTAGTGAACGAAGCGCAGGCTGTTTATTAAACAGCCTGCGCTTTTTTATTCGCGATTATGCATGCCATATTCTACCCTCCGGCATTCTAGGTAAGCTTGGTGCTTAGTTCTGGCCACTGTTATCATCGTGATTCTTCATTACTGATGGGAGCTAAGATTATGGGTCTGTTCAATAAACTAAAAAAAATGGTGTCTGACGAGCCCGTTCGTAAGCAGAACATTCGGCTACTGGCCCCCCTCTCCGGTGAGATAGTGGCGTTAGAAAATGTGCCAGATGTGGTATTTGCTGAGAAAATTATCGGTGATGGTATCGCCATTAAGCCCAGCGGCAATAAAGTTGTTGCCCCTTGTGATGGGGTGATCAGTAAGATTTTTGAGACCAATCATGCCTTTGCCATGAACAGTGACTCAGGTTTAGAGCTGTTTATCCATGTAGGTATCGATACCGTGGAGCTCAAGGGCGAAGGTTTTACACGCATCGCCCACGAGGGCCAAGCCGTGAAAGCCGGTGATGTGATTCTCGAATTCGACTTAAATTTATTAGAAGCCAAAGCCACGTCCACCTTAACGCCGGTGATCATTTCCAATATGGACGAGATCAAAGAACTGACTAAATACAACGGCGCCGTCACTTTAATTACAGACGCCATATTAAGCGTGAGAAAGTAGCGCTTTCGGCAGCGATCGGCTTTAAACGATCAGCCAAAAAACACCAAAAACTAGCAGGATAATGATGCGTTACTCATCACATCTGCACCTTACGCTTAAGCCTTTAATGTAGAGTTGCACGCATGCTTAACTGGTTAAAAAAATGGGCCTTTAGCTCACCATCTGCCCCCGTCGGTTCTGACTTTGCACCCATTAATTATCAGGGCTACGACATTCATCCGGGCCCGATTGCGGAAGGCGGCCAATATCGAATCAATGGCCACATTACTCAAGTCATAGACGGCACCGAGCACAGTTATGACTTGGTGCGCGCCGATTTATTACCCTCGGCCGAGCAAGCCGCCGAGCTTATGATAGCCAAAGCCAAGCGAGTGATAGACGAACATGGCAACCGGCTCTTTCATTGATAATCCGTTAGTGCACCACTCGTTAACAGCTGGCGATTTATTGGCGTGGCAAACGTGGCGCCAGCAGTTACGTCAAACTGGGGAGCGGCGGCTATTAGTTATGGCCGGAGAGCAAGACTGGGCCATGGCACAAGCCCAGCAGCTCACTTGCGCTGAGCCTCATACTCTCTGGCTAGGCCAAGCTCTTAGCAGCCAGACTGGCACTCCCACCAATAAGTTTAAAACCGTGTTAGGCCAAGCATACGGTGCCCTAGTAGTGAACGCTTTTAGCGGTTTGCATCCTGATGCCTTGGCCGCCGTCGCCGGCACCTTGATGGCCGGTGGTGTACTGATATTGCTGTGCCCACCGCTTGCGGACTGGCCTCAGTATGCGGATCCCGATCTTGTACGTTATGTGGCCGAGCCGGAGCATGCAGGGGATCTACAGAGCCGTTTCTTAAGGCGTTTTATTCAAGTATTACAACAAGACACACAAGTATTGCATTGGCCACAAGGTGCGGCTTTTCCCGCTTTGCCATTGATAGACGAAACACCGCCATGGCAACCGGACTCAGACCGACAAGGCTGCCTAAATGCCCAGCAACGCCACGCCTTAGCGGTATTGTTGCACAGCGCTCGCCGCCGAATTCCGGTGATCCTAACCGCCGATCGGGGCCGTGGTAAATCCAGCTTATTGGGCTTGGCCGCAGGTCGTTTACTCAAAGCCGGTTTACGGGTTTTACTCACAGCACCCAGCCCCCATGCCGTTAGCCAAGTGCTGGCCCATTGTGCACAACCCTTAGTCTTTATGGCGCCCGATGCGCTGCTCGCTGAGCGGCCCACTGCGGATATTTTATTGATTGATGAAGCCGCCGCCATTCCGGTAACGCTACTGCTGCGTTTGGCGCGTCAGTATTGCTGTGTGTTTGCCAGCACCGAGCACGGCTACGAGGGCACCGGCCTTGGCTTTCAATTAAAATTTCAGCCACAACTGTTGCGCGTGCAACCGCGCACCCAAAAAGTTCAGCTGCGCACGCCGGCGCGTTGGAGCAGTACAGATCCATTGGAGCCGTTATTGTTTCGCTTATTAGCACTCAATGCGGTTGCAGTCACGCCTGATCGTCACGGCCAGCTGACAATACGCGGGGTAACCCAAGATCAATTGCTCGACGATGATATGTTATTAAGCCAGCTGTTTGGCCTGCTGACCTTGGCCCATTATCAAACCAGTCCCAGTGATTTACGCCAGTTATTGGATGCGCCCGGGCTACATTTAGCCGTGATGTTTCGCCAATCCACCCCCGTGGCCGTGGCCTTATTGGTCACCGAAGGGCAAACCCACACTCATCCTTTAACCTCTGCTCTTAGTCTGGCTATTTGGCGCGGCCAACGCCGACCGCGGGGTCACTTGTTGCCACAATCTTTGGCCTTTCACGGCGGCTTAAGTGAGGCTTGCCAGTTTCGTTATCACAGAGTGATGCGCATAGTCGTGCATCCCGATTGCCAGCACGCCGGATTAGGCAGCCAATTACTCTCTTGGCTGCAACAACAAACGCAGCCCACAGCCCTCTCCCCCTCCGCAAAGCCAGCACTAACAGGTGATTTTATCGGTACCAGTTTTGGCGCCAGCCCTGAGCTGATTAACTTTTGGCAAGCCAATGGTTTTAGTGCGGTGCGTCTGGGCCAAAGCCGAGATGCGGTCAGTGGTTTACAGGCGGTGATGATGTTATGGCCAAGCTCAGCCGCCGCCAAGCTGCAGCTGCCGCTCTGGCAGGGCCAATTTAGTGCCAATGTGCACAGCCATCCATGCGCCACATCGCCCTTTAGCTCGGGTTCATCCTTAACTGACGATGACACATGCTTAATTGAGGATGGCAAATACTTAATTAAAAAAGATAGGGCCGCCATTTATCAGGTGTTAACGCTGCTGCCGCCCAGCGATACCCGAGCGCAAGACCGACAGATAGCTTATGACTTTGCTTTTTATCATCGAGATTTAAGCGCCGATCAAGCGGCCTTGGCGCGCTTTGTGGCAAGTCATACTCCATTGAAACCACTTTCAAACTCAGAACAACGACTGTTGTCCGCCCTGCTCGATCCAAGCGCACAACCGACTTTAGTTGCGAAAAAGTGGCAACTCAGCGGATATAAAACTGCCATATCTCAGTGCCGCCAGTTAATGCAAGCCTTTTTTTAAGTTCCATCCGAAACATGAATCTATAGCGCAATTTTTAATATCCCAGCTAGGCTTTTACAGGAAAACAGTGTTAACTCACTGTTAAATATATTGTAGGAGTCTAGCTATGGAATGGTTGACCAATCTATTAACGGCAGTAAATGGCGTGGTATGGGGCGTACCCATGCTCGTGGGTATCTTAGGCATAGGGCTCTATCTGCAATTGCGAATGGGATTTATGCCCATTCGGAAATTAGGCACCGGCTTCAAATTATTATTCACTAAAACAGAAACCGGTAGTGGTGAAATTTCCCCCTTTAATGCCTTGATGACGTCACTGGCGGCCACCATAGGCACGGGTAATATTGCCGGCGTGGCTACCGCTATTTTCTTAGGCGGCCCAGGTGCGTTGTTTTGGATGTGGATGACTGCCTTAGTGGGCATGGCCACCAAGTATGCAGAAGCCGTGTGCGCGGTTAACTTTCGCGAAACCGACGCAAAGGGTAACCACGTCGGCGGCCCTATGTACTACATCAAAAATGGCTTAGGTCCGAAATGGGCGTGGCTAGGTGTAACATTCGCCTTATTTGGTGCCTTAGCCGGCTTTGGTATCGGTAATACGGTACAGGCCAACTCGGTGGCAGATGCATTAAGTAGCTCTTTTGGCATCTCACACTCGGGCACCGGCATAGTGTTAATGGTGCTGGTGGGCTTGGTATTAATCGGCGGCATTCGCTGGATCTCAGAAGTGGCAGGTAAGTTAGTGCCTTTAATGACGGTATCCTACTTCGTGGCGGGTATTGTCGTCTTGGGAATGAACGCACCTGCGTTACCGGCCGCTTTTGGCACCATATTCGAACACGCCTTTACCCCTGTTGCCGCTCAAGGTGGTTTTGCCGGTGCTGCAGTATGGATGGCCATTCGCTTTGGTGTGGCTCGTGGGATTTTCTCGAACGAAGCCGGTCTGGGTAGTGCGCCTATCGCACACGCCGCCGCAAAAACCGACAGCCCAGTGCGCCAAGGCTTAATTGCCATGCTGGGTACCTTTATCGACACCATTATCGTCTGTTCTATTACCGGTTTAGCCATAGTGGTCACCGGCAGCTGGACCAGTGGTGAAACCGGTGCCTCGCTCACCGCGCTCGCATTTTCCATGTCCATACCGGGCGGGGAATATATCGTCTCGCTGGCCTTGGCTATCTTTGCCTTCACTACTATTTTAGGCTGGAGTTTTTACGGTGAAAAATGTGTGCAGTTCCTGTTTGGCGTAAAAGCTATCTTGCCGTTTCGCATACTCTGGGTATTAGCCTTACCAATAGGCGCGACTCAATCGCTGGAATTTATTTGGCTGTTGGCCGATACCTTAAACGCCATGATGGCCATTCCTAACCTGATTGCCTTGGCGCTGCTAAGCCCAGTGGTATTTAGGTTAACCAAAGCCTACTTCGCCGATCAAAAGGCGCTCAATAAAAAGCGCTAACATAACATCGACTCACACCACAATATCGCAGGTGTAGTCGGTCAGTAACCCCAACAAGCAGGCAGTTAGGCCTGCTTGTTGCTTGATAGCCGCACTTTCTACCAAGGACTGATATACTGTAATGTGTTCAGCTCACCTTCAGGACTCTACGATATGTATACTCATCCCCGTTATTCTGCAGAAGCCATTAGCGAGCTCTGCCAAGCCCATCCGTTATTGAATCAGCTGATAGCCCTTAACCCCGTCACTTGGTTTAATCCAGAACGCCTACCCGTCGAGCAAGCGCTCGCAGCCGTAGGACTTACCGCTGAGGATGTGCAAGATGCCAGCCAGCGTTTAGACCGTTTTGCTGCCTACTTTAGCGTGGCCTTTCCAGAAACTGCCATTAGCCAAGGGCGTTTAGAGTCGCCCATTCAACCGATTGCGCGCATGCAGCAAGCGCTAGAGGCGAAATTTCAACAATCGTTGCCCGGTGAGTTATGGCTAAAAATGGACAATCAACTGCCCATTTCTGGCTCCATTAAAGCGAGGGGAGGCATTTATGAAGTGTTACAGCACGCCGAAAAGCTAGCCCTTAAAGCCGGTTTATTACAACGTACTGATGATTATGCCAAATTGCACAGCGAGCCATTTCGTGAGTTTTTCGGTCAATATCGACTGGCTGTAGGCTCAACCGGTAACCTAGGCTTATCGATCGGCATGATAGGTGCCAAGCTTGGGTTTCAAACCAGCGTGCACATGTCGGCAGAAGCCAGAACCTGGAAAAAACAGTTACTGCGCGCTCAAGGCGTAACAGTAGTGGAATACGACAGCGACTATTCAGTGGCCGTTGCCGAGGGCCGCGCGCAGGCTGAAGGCGATGCGTATTGCCATTTTGTGGATGATGAGAATTCATTGCAGTTGTTTTTGGGCTATGCGGTGGCCGGTGAACGGTTGAAAGCGCAGTTTGAGCAAGCCGACATTAAAGTCGACCGCGCCAATCCTTTGTTTGTCTACTTACCTTGCGGCGTGGGCGGTGGCCCAGGTGGCGTGGCTTTTGGCTTAAAACTGGCCTTTGGCGATGCGGTGCACTGCATCTTTGCCGAGCCCACCCATTCGCCGTGCATGCTACTCGGCGTCTACAGTGGCTTGCACGACCAAATTTCGGTACAAGACTTGCATATAGATAATATCACCGCCGCCGATGGCTTAGCGGTGGGACGCCCTTCTGGCTTCGTCGGTCGCTTAATGTCGCCCATGCTCGACGGCTTTTATACCTTGAGTGATGAGGATATGTTGTCCTTGCTAGGGCTATTAAACGAGCAAGAGAGTATTAAACTCGAGCCCTCGGCCTTGGCCGGCATGCCAGGGCCGTGGCGGGTGTTACAGGATGAAGGCTATTTGCAGCGTCTAGGATTAACGCCTGAGCGCTTAGCGAACGCCCATCACTTGGTATGGGCCACCGGCGGCGGCATGGTACCCCAAGCTGAAATGGCACAATACTTGGCACAAGCTGCCGCTCTCGCTTGTGAAGAGTAAAGGGTGAATAGGACGACACAAACCTAAAAGCACTTTCTGCCACGGAATACACGGAAGATCACGGAAAAAAGTGATTAAGAAAAATAAGTTTATTGGTAAAGATCCCATCTCTTTTATCTTGTCGCTCTTATTCAGTGTATTCCGTGGCAAATAAATTTCTCGTATTGGATCTTTCAATCCCTATGTTTAGCTTGGTGCTGCTCGCTATCCAAACCAGCCACGGTTTAAACTGTCTTTACACTGCCAGTATTGGTCTGCGTAACGTTTGGCGCGGCCCTCTACTTTGCGGGATACCTTCAACAACCAACCTTTTTTGTTATGGGTACCGCGGCGATAACCACCCCAGCCGTCGTGATAATTTAAATACTGGTTATAGGCATCCCACTTAGACACGCCATTAATCTTACTGGTTTTACTCATATACCAGCCCATAAAGTCCACCGCATCATCAAAGTTACTGCGACTGGCCCAGCCATTACCCGTTTCTCGCTGATAGTCTGCCCAAGTGGCTTTTTTAGCCTGCGCATAGCCATAGGCATCAGAGGCGCGACCTCTGGGAATAAATAAAAAGTAACGCATCGGTGGCTGGGCATCATGTTTGAAGCTGCTTTCTTGATACATCATCGCCATTGTCACGTGCGCCGGCACCCCCCATTTTTTACGGGATTTCTCGACCGACTTATGCCAGCTTTTGTGCTCTTTAAAAATCGCACAGATATTTTCTGGATTACGCGGTGGTGCAGTGGCACAACTGGTGAGCAAAAGCGTGCCCAAGAACCAAGCGGTGGCTTTGATAATTTTATTCATGAATATAGGGCGCCAAGAGAGTGACAGAGTTAGCCATAGTGCCAACTGTGTACCTATATTTCCAGTTTAGCGCTCTGCTATAGGCTCATAATGGGCCATGGCTCAGCGAGTCTGTGTAAGCATTTTTGTCAGCTCGCATACTAAACAGTAGAATAGACTCAGTACCCGCTCGGCTAGCGAGCTTCTTTACCAGACTGTCCTACACTGCACGTCCAAAAAACGGCATGTCCGAACCGGCACGTCTGGCAACCCTAGGAAACCCGATGCAATTTTATTTTCCCATCATCATTATTGATGAAGATTTTCGCACCGAGAACACCAGCGGCTCAGGCATTCGAGAGCTGGCTGCCGCCATCGAAAAGTCCGGCATGGATGTAGTGGGATACACCAGTTACGGTGATTTAACCTCGTTTGCCCAGCAGCAAAGTCGCGCTGCCGGCTTCGTGCTATCAATTGATGATGAAGAATTAGCAGGTAGCCCTGAAGAAGCCCAATCGGTGCTCGATCAGTTACATCGCTTCGTAGAACAAATTCGTCATCGCAACCCAGATATTCCTATTTACCTGTACGGTGAAACCCGCACCGCACGCCATATTCCTAATGCGATTTTGCGCGAGTTGCACGGCTTTATTCATATGCACGAAGACACGCCTGACTTTGTGGCGCGCCATATTATTCGTGAAGCGAAAAGCTATCTCGACAGCCTAGCGCCGCCCTTCTTTCGTGCTCTCACCCATTATGCGCAAGATGGCTCTTATTCTTGGCATTGCCCCGGTCACTCCGGCGGCGTGGCGTTTTTAAAATCCCCCGTTGGTCAGATGTTTCACCAGTTTTTTGGTGAAAACATGCTGCGCGCCGATGTCTGTAACTCAGTCGACGAGCTGGGCCAGTTACTGGATCACACGGGCCCGGTGGCCGCCAGTGAGCGCAATGCGGCGCGCATCTTTAACGCCGATCATTTGTACTTTGTGACCAACGGCACCTCTACCTCTAACAAAATCGTCTGGCACTCCACAGTCGCACCCGGCGATATCGTGGTCGTGGACCGCAACTGCCATAAGTCGATTTTGCACGCCATTATGATGACGGGCGCGGTACCGGTATTCTTAATGCCCACCCGTAACCACTACGGCATTATTGGTCCCATTCCACGCAGTGAATTTGAGCCTGCACGCATTCGTGAAAAAATGCTGGCTAACCCTTTCTGTCGTGAACTGTTAGCCAAAAACCCCGATCTCAAACCTCGGGTATTAACCATTACCCAGTCCACTTACGATGGCATCTTGTATAACGTCGAAGAGATAAAAACCCTGCTCGACGGCGAAATCGAAACCCTGCACTTCGATGAAGCTTGGATCCCCCACGCCGCCTTCCACGATTTTTACGGGGATTACCACGCCATTGGCGAAAACCGTCCACGCTGTGAAAAGTCGATGATTTTTTCTACCCAGTCGACCCACAAAATGCTGGCCGGATTATCGCAAGCATCACAAATACTGGTGCAAAATGGCACCAACAACCACCTAGACCGAGATGTGTTTAACGAAGCGTATTTGATGCACACCTCAACTAGCCCCCAGTACGCCATTATTGCCTCTTGCGATGTGGCCGCCGCCATGATGGAAGCGCCAGGTGGCACCGCCTTAGTGGAAGAGTCCTTATCTGAGGCGCTGGAATTTAGACGTGCCATGCGCAAGGTGGGAGATGAATACGGCAGCGACTGGTGGTTTAAAGTGTGGGGCCCCGATGATTTAACCGACGATGGCTTAGATGACCGCGATGCCTGGATGCTGCACGCCGGTGAAAGTTGGCATGGTTTTGGTGATGTGGAGCCAGGCTTTAACTTGCTCGACCCTATCAAGGCCACCATATTAACCCCCGGCCTTAATATGGAAGGCAATTTTTCCGACACCGGTATGCCTGCAGTGGTGGTCACTAAGTACTTGGCTGAACACGGTATTGTTATCGAAAAAACCGGCCTATATTCGTTCTTTATTATGTTTACCATCGGTATTACCAAAGGCCGTTGGAACAGCATGGTTACCGAGCTGCAGCAGTTTAAAGACGATTACGACCACAACGTGCCCTTGTGGAAAGTGCTGCCTAAGTTTATTCAAGGCAATCCTAGCTATGAGCGCGTGGGTTTACGTGATCTGTGTGACCAAATTCACCAGATCTACAAAGAAAACGACGTGGCTAAGCTGACCACTGAAATGTATTTGTCAGACTTAATTCCCTCGATGAAACCTGCCGATGCCTTCGCCAAAATGGCCCATAAGGAAATGGACAGGGTACCGATCGACGAATTATCCGGTCGCACTACGGCTGTAATGGTGGCTCCTTATCCACCAGGGATCCCACTGTTGATCCCAGGTGAGGTGTTTAACGACACTATTATTAGCTACCTGAAATTTGCTCGGGAATTCAACCTGCGCTTTCCGGGCTTTGAAACCTATATTCACGGCTTAGTGACCGAAGAGCATGAAGGGCAAACTCAGTATTTTATCGACTGTATTCGCTAAGCTTAGCCAAAAAAGGCGCTTGTTATACAAGCGCCTTTTATTAAACAGCACCAGTACTCAGCGCCAACCCAGCACACAGGCTAACCTCAGCATAAATCAGACATCAGCTCTTCGTGCTCATCCATCACATCATCAATCATCTGGCACAATGCCAAAGCATCTTTGCGTGAGAAATGCAGCGGTACATCACCGTTATCCTGCTTATCACACACCAACAACATACCCTCATAGGTGAGTTTAAAGTGTAGCTGCTCCACTTCACTGTAAATACGATGCTGCACTGCGGGTATCTCAATTTCCACAGTGCAACACGGATGAACCTTGATATTAACAAGCTGCTCGGTGTCGCCCTTCAAGGTATAGCAGCATTTTCTGACTAACATCATTAACTCCTTTTTACGACAGCCAAATAGGTCCTCAGCTGTACACAATCAAGATAGATTGTTGTTCATACACAAGTTAAGATTAGCTAAGTTAAAAAAAGTTGCTATTAAACAAGTACCCCATATGACGTTCATAAAAATAATCAGTATTATTAAGTAGTTAAAGTATATTTAAATACAATTAAAAACAGATGTATAACAGTACCCACTAAGGCGATGCTAAAAAAACAAAGGGACCCAAGAGAACACCTAACTTTAAATAAGCGGTAAAAAACACAAAAAAGTAAAAATGGATACAAATTCAGCAACAAACTTACAACCAAACACCATCTCGTCTGTTATTGGCTCTATGTTTATATGACAGCTGTATTTTGGTCATCTTCCTGACACACCTCTGGAGCTCGCCTTAAGGTTACCTGATTACCCACAAAGTTCAGCCATGTTTCAGTGAATTCAGCACCCATAAATTCACTAGGTTACAAGGATGTGCCTGCCTCTTCGGTAAAAATATGAGGCTCAGTTTGGTATTTTGACCTTGTAGGGGCCAATTTATTCGGCCCGGTTTGGTGTTTTGGTTTAAATCTAAACCTCAGTAACAGCCAGCAGAGCTGGCCTGCCGAATAAATTTGGCAGCTACAAAGAACAAACCGAAACAGGGTGCATTATGGCTGAGGTTCATACGTAATCAGGTAAGGTTAAGATTAGTTCTAGCCACTATATTTTCTCTACCCCTCAAAGATTAAATACTGATGCTCACCAAATCCCACTAAAAAAAGGGCCTGAATATCTCAGGCCCATGCAATATAAAATAAGTCTAATAGCATAAATCAGACATTAAAATTTCATGTTCTTCTTTGACTGCATCAATAGTTTGGCATAGCTCAAGAGCATCGCGATAAGAAAGATCTAAAATAATAGACTTCGACTCAACAGTATCTTTTGCGTAACACTCTAACAATACATTTTTTTCACTCGGCGTAAAATGTATTAACGCCAACTTACTTTTTATTCTCTGACCCATTTTCGGAACCGATATTACAATAGTACAACAGGGCTTAATTATAATCTCAGCATAAATAGTAGCATCGCTTTGCAGCGAATACCGACACTTTCTCGCTAACATGGTTGTCTCCTTTACTCTTGATATATTCCAAGAGAATAAATAAAACATCTGCCAACAAATAGAGCGTTTTTTATACAGCCTTTCAATAGTACATCATTTATAAGTACTTGCAAGCCAACAGCTCCAACCTCCCACATCGCGTGATCTGTAGGCTTTGTTCACAATAAGTCAGCAAGAGTGCATACACTTCCGACGGTTAAACATGCACCAAGCAGACATAACCAAGATCAGTATTGTTGGAAAGCAGAGCATATTAAGAAGACTATATAGCCGCATAGCTAAAATTTTCAGACTCACTCACCTCTCCTACCTTGCTATAAAAAACAAAAAAACACCTAACATCATAAGCAGGTGCTTTTTATAAATAATTTCTTATTAAATCCATATGGAGACCTTATAAGTCTGACATTAACCTTTCGTACTCTTGAATAACGTCATCAACCACGTCATAAAGATTAAAAGCATCTTTACGGGATAGCTGTAAGCTAACATCCTCAATTACACCACACCCTTTTTCACTACATACTAATAATACACCCTGTTGATTCAGCTTGAAGTGCACTCTTTCTAATTCAACAGTAAGGTGCTGATGTTTCTCAGGAATATCTACCTCTATCGTGCCACAAGGTTTGATAATAATATTGGCGTGGCAGTCACCATTTTGTAGCGTATAACTGCGCATTCTGCTTAACATACTTATCTCCTTGGAGTCGCCTCCAACACCTTCATCTATAAATAAGGTTCAGGGTAGTCGATTAAATTTTTCGCCCTGTAGCTTAATATTAGCTCAAAGCAGTAAGAACGTAATAATTTTCCATATGAGAAAATTAGAAGTGGCTGTGTGCTTCAAATACAGCTCCAAGCAGTTTTTGACGCTGAAAGGAGCAGCTAATCGACTAGATCCTAAAATCGAGTCCCATTGCTTATTAATTAAAGGTGACTAACTAAGCTTAACCGAGCCAGCCGCTCAATCTCAATATAGGTGGGTTATATAACGAGAATCCTAAGGCTAACTTCAAACAAGGATGTAAATGAGGAACTTGTCATGATGATGCCAGAAAAAATGCAGGCCGTAGTCTACGGTGGCCCAGGTGTCAAATCTTTAGAGACTGTCGCGGCCCCCAAAATTTTGCAACCAACCGATGCTATCGTAAAAATCGTTAAAACCACGATTTGTGGCACCGACTTACATATTCTTAAAGGCGATGTGCCAGCAGTGACGCAAGGTCGGATTTTAGGCCATGAGGGAGTCGGCGTAGTAGCAGAAGTGGGCAGCGCCGTTACCCGCTTTAAAAAAGGTGACCGAGTACTGATCTCTTGTGTCAGTGCCTGCGGTAAGTGTAATTACTGCAAAAAACAGCTCTATGCTCATTGCGAAGATGGCGGCTGGATTTTAGGCCACCTGATCGATGGTACTCAGGCTGAGTATGTACGCACCCCCCATGCAGATAACAGCTTATATCATGTACCCAATGGCGCCGACGAAGAAGCGCTAGTGATGCTCAGCGATATCCTACCCACAGGCTTTGAGATTGGTGTGCTCTATGGTGCTGTACAACCGGGTGATACGGTCGCCATTATTGGTGCCGGCCCCATAGGGATGGCAGCCTTATTAACGGCTCAGTTTTATTCACCGGCTCAGCTGATCATGGTGGACGTAGACGACTCACGCCTTGCCATGGCTAAAACCTTTGGTGCCACCCACACCATCAATAGCGCGACTCAAGATGCCGTGACCGAACTCATGGCCATGACCACAGACGGCATTGACGTGGTGATGGAAGCGGTTGGGATACCTGCCACATTCGATATCTGCCAAAGCGTAGTACGCCCGGGTGGGCATATCGCCAATATTGGCGTACATGGCACCAGTGTGGATTTACAGCTGCAAGAGCTGTGGATTAAAAACATCACTCTCACTACCGGCTTAGTAAACACTAACACCACCGCCATGCTGCTGAAAAACGTACAGTCGGGTAAATTAAGACCGGCTGAACTCATCACCCACCGCTTCGCCTTTAGCGACTTTATGCGCGCTTACGAGGTATTTGGCAATGCTAGCAAAGAGCAGGCACTTAAAGTAATCATAGATAATTCTTAAGCAATACCCGCAAGCCATTAGAAGCCTTGTTTACCCCTCACGGATGCGCGCAGGGCTGAGGAAGAAGACAGCAAGGATACTTGGCATGGGCTGCAACTCTCCTCTGTAGACGGAACCCTGTTTAGTACTGCCGATACCTCTGATGTAGCCGACCACTTCGGCTACATCAAGCACAGTAAAACTGTCTCATACTGAGTTGCGTAGTCAGTCAACTCTGGGAGTAACACAGGAGCTTTGGGAGCTTTACTTGCCTACAATCTGCTGCGCGTGGAGATCCGTCGCATCGTTCACGAAGCGGAGGTTTTTACTTTTCGGATCAGCTTTATGAGGGTATTGAGAGACATTCAGGATCAAGTGATGAGCGATAGCCTCGCCCTGCAGTATCCCGAACAAACTATGGGCCATGCCTGAGCGTGTGAAGCGCTATTTTCTGCCTAAAAAAGAAAACGGCCCCTAAATAGGACCGTTCGAATATCAAAAGCTCGGTACACCCTTGCGTTTAACCACGCTTAACTGAATGGTGTTCGCTTATAAAGGCAGGCTTCTGTTGCCAGTCTCGTTTATTTTATATCGGCATCTCGCTGGTCTTGGCATTGAATAAAACTGCCATCACAAACCCCCTAAGCCGAAGTAAATACACGCCATCACAAACACTAACAGGAATACCGTTTCTGCGACCATTAAGATCACCGGCTTCCACCCCACCACCGCCAGTTTCTGGAACGAGGTTTTAATACCCAGTCCTGCAATGGCCGCTACCAGACACCAGCGTGATAAATCAGTGGCCAACTCGGCTGCCATAGCGGGGATCCAGCCTAAGCTGTTGATCAGTACTATCAGCACAAAGGCGACAAGAAAGCCCGGTAGCATAGGGACTTTGCCGCTACTCCCCTCAGCACGGCTTTTACGGAACAGGAATATAAACACGACCACCGCCGGCACCAGCATAGCGACCCGTAATAACTTAACCAAGGTAGCAACAGCACCCGCATCTTCGGAAATCATATAGCCAGCACCCACGACCTGCGCTACATCGTGAATGGTGCCTCCCAGAAAAATACCCGCTTCGCTATCATTTAACCCCAGCATGCCCACAATCAGCGGATAGACAATCATCGCCACGGTAGACAGGGTCGTCACCGCCACCACAGTCATAATGGTGTTGCGCTCGTGGGTTTCATTGCGCGGCATCACCGCCGACAGGGCCAATGCCGCGGACGCACCACAAATGGCCACTGAGCCTCCGGTCAACAGCCCCATATCACGACTTAAACCCAGAATGCGAGCTAACAGAGCCCCGACGGCAATGGTCAAGGTCACGCCCGCGATCACCATCAATATTGGACCAATACCCAGTGCTGCTACTTCATCGAGGGTAATACGCACCCCTAACAACGCCACGCCAAGCCGCAGTATAGTGCGCGAGGTAAATTCCACACCGGCGAGGCAGCGCCCTTCTTCGGTAAGAAAATGCAGTGTCATACCAAACAGCAGCGCATACAGTAATGTAGGTCCGCCATAATGATCCGCAATAAAGGTGGTCGCTAAGGCAATGGTGACACAGATGATAACGCCGGGCATCAAGCGCTGCCCTGGTTCAATCAACCGCTTAAAGGAATACTTAGACATTTCAATCGTGGACATATTTTTTGCCTCCTATGGCCGCGCAACCGGAACAACCACTACTGGGACTTTGGCTCGTTTGATCACGCCCTTGGTGACCCTGCCGGCGTACGTCGCAATATAACTGCGTTTATTGGCCGCCATCACAATCAAATCGAACTTACCGATATTGGCAAAATGAGTGATCACTGATGCGGGATCTCCTTCCAAGACCGTTAGCGTGATCTCGCGATCCTTCATCGCCTCACGCATCTTGGGGAATCGCACCCAAAAGGCCTCCAGCTCCGCGGCTAACTTGTCGCGGGATTGCTCGATACGCTGCTCCATGAGTGAACCGAGCACATCGCGATCCCGGATATTCACTTTCAGGGTATTCATCACATCCTCTGCCAATGATTTAACCACGTGCAGAATATTCAGGCTGGAATCTGTGGCCAACGCGAGATTGATGCCATGTTCAATGACGTTATCGCAATTACCCCGCATGCCGATACTGCATAAAATACGGTTGATCTTCTTCGTCATGTTCGTCTCCTAAGCGATGTTCAGTACTCGCTGAACATCGCTAACCGTGTAATTAAAGGTGCTAACTCAGTAGCCCATGAGGGAAGGTAACCACAGTGACAATTGCGGGAAGTAGGCGATAACAAACACCGCCGTAATGGATGCTGCTGCGAACGGGAGCGCTTTAATCGATATTTCTTCTATCGAGGCCCCCCCGATCCCCGAGGCCACAAATAGGTTTTCACCCAATGGCGGCGTCTGGAAACCGATAGCTAACGAGCACACCACCACAATGCCCACATGCACAGGATCCATACCCAACATGTACATAATGGGCAGCAGTACCGGGGTCAAAATCATGATCGCGGCCAGTGTTTCCATGAACATGCCGACGAAGAGCAGGAAAAAGATGATCATCGCCCAGATAAGGTAGGTGTTATCGGTAAAGCCCAGCATGGAATCCGCAATGATCGCCGGTATCCGGTTCTCCACCAGCAGGCGGCCAAAGACGGTCGCAGTAAACAAAATCAGTAACACCCGTCCGGTAATCCAAGTGGTGGTTTCCAACGTTCGTAACGCCGACTTCAGCAGCAGTTCTTTATGCAGGAAGACACCCACAATTAGCGTGTACACAATAGCCACAATGGCCGACTCGGTAGGTGTAAACAGTCCAGTGTAGATACCGCCAAGAATGATAATTGGGGCCAACATAGACCAGAAGCCTTTGCGCAGCGCGGTCTTAATGTCACTAAAGGACCAGCTATCACTCAGCCCTCGGTAGCCTTTCTTGCGCGAAATAACGTAGTTAACGAGCAGCAGAAAACTGGCCATAACAATACCCGGTACCACACCGGCAATAAATAATTTAGGGATAGACAACGTCTGGAAGCTACCGTGCAAAGCCACGGCTTCCGGTGGTGGCTGCAAACCCATTCCAGAAATACCAAAGATAACCATCGGTATTGACGGCGGAATCACCACCCCCAATCCCCCCGAAGAAGCAGTAACCGCAGACGCATAGCCTTTGTTATAACCGCGATTCGCCATCGCGGGGATCATCAGCATCCCTACTGCAGCAGTGGTGGCAGGGCCGGAGCCAGAAATAGCGCCGAAGAACATACAGGCAAATATGGTTGCCGCACCTAGGCCACCGGTCATGGGGCCCGCAAACGCCTCAGCGATGTCCACCAGCCGTTTAGATATACCGGCTGCTTCCATCAAGGCCCCCGCCAGAATAAAAGCAGGCAGTGCCATTAATGGAAAAGCGCCCACTGATGTAAAGGCCATTTGTACAAAAGCCAGTGGGTTTTCACCTAGGGCCAGATAGGTTGCCAGAGCTGCCACAGCTAAGGAGACAGCGATGGGAGCACCCAACACCAGCAGCAAGAAAAACGCACCGAACAGGACGTAGATTAGTGTGGATTCCATGATTATTTTTCCCCCATGGACTGGTTATTTTCGCGTGCGGCTTCACTTTTGGTCATCTCATCGAGGGCTTTAGCCTCAGGATCGATAAGGTCTACCTTCTTCACAAAATGCAGATAATTATTCTGAATAATGCGTAGCGTCATAGCAGTGAAGGCAATGGGCAGAATAAAGTAGAAGTATTTCATTGGAACGCCCATGGTTTGGGACTTCCAGAACAAATTCATTTTATTGAATACGAAGTCGTAACTTAAATAGACAAAAAATGCGTTAAAGCCAATCCAGATAAGATCAGTGAGTACACCGCAAAAAGTCTCTACCCAAGGGGGGAAAAACTTAAATTGGAAGGTAACTCGATTATGAGCGGACATCTTTGTGGCATACGCAGCCCCCAAATAAGCAAACCAGACAAAAGCATAGGTCGCCAGCTCATCTCCCCACGGTATTGAATAGCTGAATATATTTCTCAGCACAATCTGGAGGAACAATAAAATAACAAAGACCACCAAGAGCAGCTGACAAAGATAGTTCTCGATATTATCGATGAATTTGAACAGATTTTTTTTCATACCAGCGGTCACCTAAAGAAAAGACTCCCGTCGCAATTCCCAAGCCAATCCGATAGATCAGCTTGGGAAGCTGCAACGATTTTGCGTGAGTTGTTGGGTTACTTTTCCGGTGCCGGCTCACGGCCTAGAACTTGTAATACGTTATCTAACTTGTCTTTGCCGCCGATGCTCTTATAAAATTTTGGCCAAATAGTAGAGGCTTTCGCAATCCACTCGCTTTCATTATCGGCAGGCTCGGTAATCGTCATGCCATGCTCTTCTACCAGACTCTTTTTGATCCCTGCCTCTTGGGCCAGCAAATAATCATAGCTGTGGTCAGTGGCAGCCTTACCGGCTTCAAGCACTGTGGTTTGCATGTCTGGACTCAGGCTCTGAAATTTACCTTCACCTATGACTAGCGGCTCCAGTGAAAACACGTAACAACTATCGGTAATATATTTCTGAACTTCGTAGAACTTCATCGCATCAATGGTGATGTAGGGGTTGTCTTGGCCATGTACCACACCCTGTTGCAATGCAGTAAAGGTTTCAGACCAAGCCATCGGGTTAGGGTTAACACCCCAGGCCTGATAAGAGGACATCATAATTTCGTTCTTCGGTACTCGAATGACCATACCTTTGAGATCTGCTGGGGATGACACTGGCCTGACCGAGTTGGTCAGTCGGCGACAACCCGAGTAAGCCCAGCCCACAATACGTACGCCAGCATCACGAATGGTGTTTTCCGTTAGTTCTTTGCCGACATCACCTTGAGTCAGAAGTTTGGCATCTTCCGCTCCGTGAATAACGTAAGGTAAGGTCAAAACGCCTACCGTAGGCGAGAATGGTGTGATGTTATTAATGGCCAAAATAGAAAGGTCAAGCAATCCCATGCTGGCATTATTAATGGTATCTTCCTCACTACCCAATTGGCTGTTGGCGAATAAGTTAACTTTGATCTTACCGTCGGTACGTTTCTCCATCTCCTCGGCAAAGTTTTCTCCAAGTTCATACTGGGTTCCACCCGCAGAATCACCAATGGCCATTTTCCAGGTTTCAGCCATAGCATTGGCGCTTAGTGCCAGACAGGCCGCTGAAACAATGGCAGGAAGTGCTAATTTATATGTACGCATAGTTATATATCCTGTTCTTGTTGTTGTTGTGAGGGTTTAGCTCTACTACTATCTCACCTGCTCTTTCCTTAGCTCGCTTACGCTATCTATGTTACTAATTAGTTTTAAATGTTTTAACGGTGTTAATTACTGTTAACACTTCCTTTTTACCCATTCCTGCCTTTAATCCATAGAGCCAACCAGCAACCATGTGTTGGGCCAGACCTATCTAATAGCGTAAAAATCTATCTCTTTATCCCCAGTACTTATTTTTCATTAGCCTTAATCACTGTGTCATACTTGAGCGCCACCATATCCAACAAGAATAGGGCCCATGCAACATGCTCCTTTTTCATCTAGACCCTAATCTGACCGAAACTCTGCAACGCCAGTTGCGCGAGAAAATAGCCAATGCCATTCTCGACGGGCAGATCCCTCTGGATAAAGCGCTGCCCTCCAGCCGCAAACTCGCTAATGAATTAAAAATCGCGCGTAACACCGTAGTTCTGGCCTACGAACAGTTACTTGATGACGGCTATCTGATTGCGAAAAGTCGCAGCGGTTATTTCGTCAACGCAGACATTCTGCAAGGTCACGCAAAAAAACAAATACGACTTAACGATATTGATGCCAAGCCCATGTCGTGGGAGACACTATTAACGGTCCGTCCTTCATTACAGCAAAATATTCGCAAACCTAAGGACTGGTATAATTACGACTACCCTTTTCTGTACGGCCAGCTTGACCCTGCTTTGTTCCCGACCCAGCACTGGCGCGAGTGCAGCCGAGATTCCATGAATGTACGGGCCATACGCACCTGGTCAGTGGATCACTTTGATGAAGACGACCCGTTACTGATTGAACAGATCCGTACCCGACTGCTGCCAAGACGCGGAGTGTGGGCTAAACCGGAAGAAATCCTAATTACGGTTGGCACCCAGCAAGCACTGTGGATGGTGGCTCAGCTATTACTCAAACCTGGCCGGCGCTTTGCTATGGAAAATCCCGGCTACGTAGACATGTATAATATTGCGAGCCTGTTGACCGAAGATATCCAATTGCAGCCAGTAGATGACCAAGGAATGCAGATTGATGACTCTTTGTCTGAGTGCCAACTGGTTTATGTCACACCGAGTCACCAAAGCCCGACTACCGTCACCATGCCGCTAGAGCGACGCAGGCAGCTATTGGATCTAGCAGAAAAAGATAACTTTCTGATCATTGAAGACGACTACAACAGCGAAATAAACTACGAGAGTAATCCTACCCCGGCGCTTAAAAGCCTAGACCGCCATGAGCGAGTTATTTACGTGGGTAGTCTGTCAAAGACACTCGCACCTGGGCTGCGTCTAGGATATATGGTGGCGCATCCGAAATTGATCCGAGAAGTGCGTGCGATACGGCGTCTGATGCTGCGTCATCCGCCCACTAACAATCAGCACACGCTGGCATTGTTTATTGAACGCGGCTATCACGATGTCTTGTTGCGCCAGATCCACCGCGCACTTAAACAACGCTGGGAGTGCATGAGCAAGGCTTTGCAAACCCATCTGCCCCAGTTCAGTACCCACTCTAATATCGGGGGGACTAGCTTCTGGCTGAAAGCGCCAGCAGGTCTGGATTTTCGTAAGCTACAAGCGTTAGCCCGAAAACAGAGCATTTTGATTGAGTGTGGCGATATTCATCACTTTGATAAGTCATGCAGTGCGCATTTACGACTCGGTTTTTCCGCCATACAGGCAGAAAAAATCGAGCCAGGCTTAGAACGCTTGGCTCGATTGGTACCGCTGGCGATGCGCGAACGCTAAGCCAATTTATGGTCGCTCGTCTTGGTGGCTGTACCAGCGATACAAGACGCTCTGACCCAATCGACGAAACGGCGCAAAGGCTTGAGACTCGACCATTTCCTTCACATTGGGGAAAGGTAGTTTAGAGTTGAAAATAGGCAGACTCATGTCTATTTTATCACCCGCAATCAGCTGGGCTAAACGCTTACCCGCCTGCGCCGAGTACATAACACCGTTACCGCCGTAACCCAGTGCGTAATACACCGTTTCTTTCGGATCGGGTTGAAAAATTCGCGGCATCATATCGTGACTGACATCCACCCATCCCCACCACGAATAGTCGATCTTCACTCCCTGCAGCAACGGAAATTTACGATGCATATCGCTGATCAGCATATTCTTGTACTTTTCCTGCGGAGCATCGCGGCCGGTAATGGCGCTGCGACTGCCGATCTGCAACCGATTGTCGGGTAACAACCGATAATAATGGCGTAAGATCCGGGTATCGGTAATCACCTGTCGCGTGTGCATATTACAAGCTGCAATTTCTTCATCGGTCAGTGGACGAGTCACAATAGAATTAGATAACACGGGCAGCAGACGGTTTTTTAACTGAGAGTGCAAACCTTGAGAGGTGTAACCACCGGTCGCCATCCCGACTGAACGCGCTTTCACCACACCTCCAGGCGTCGTCAAATAATGCACGCCGCCGCGCGTTTCCCAACTCTGCACCGGACTGGCAGGGTGAATTTTTACCCCCAAAGCCCGCGCTTTACGATGATAGCCGAAGGCCAACTTACCGGCGTGAATACCGATTCCCTCTGGTTCATGCATGGCGCCAACCGCTTCTTGGTCGCCAAACCAATCACGCTTAACCGTATCGGCATCCATAATCTGCGCATCGTAATTGAAGGTTTCACGCAGTAGTTTTGCTTCTTTTTCCAAGATTGGCATCTGTCGATCGCGGTGCGCTATATATAAGTGGCCACCGGGCTGCGGTTCACAATCAATATCTTTGATCAGCTCTTTAAAGTTTGCCATGCCATCAAGACATTCTTGATGCAGTTTATGCGCAATATCCAAACCATAACGGTCAATCCACTGTGAACGTTTTAGCCGGCCTGTCGCACACTGTGCTTGCCCGCCGTTACGGGTAGAACAACCCCAACTAGTGCGATTCGCTTCCAACACAGTGGCTTTAATGCCGTAGTTTTCTGCTAAGAAAATGGCAGCCGTCAGCCCAGTAAAGCCAGCACCAACAATCACGACATCTACGTCCATATCACCTTGCACCGGACCGTCATCTGCGGGTGGCTCACCTGCAGTGCCAATCCAATATGTTGGTGCATAGTCACGCCCCTGACCCGGCGTCTCGCTGGTAAGCGGATCGTAAGTGGGATCGTAAGGCTTCAACGGCGCGGTGCGCTGTTCAGTATCTACACCGGCTTGATTGTTCAAATCTACAGTTTCCATGACCGTTTCCCTATGATCGAGTTGTTAAGCTTTAGAGCAAGAGTCTCAAGCGTTAACAGGCGGGCGATTCTTGCGGAAAGCATTCTTAATGGCTATTTTTCCATCGCGAAATGTTAATACATCGATCATGCGCGCTTCGGTACGCAAGCCGTCAGCTGTGGTGCCTTTATAGGTGGTTTCCATAAATCCTTTGTCACCAATCACATAATATTCTCCATCTACCCAGCAGGCGTCCGGCGCATTTTTCCACGCGGTAGAAAGACCTTGGCGCACCGCATCGGGTCCCACAAAGCTAGTACCATGCAACTCATTGCCGGCCACGCCGTTAAACACACAATCGTCGGTCATCATGTCTAACAGCGCATCAATATCATGACGGTTGAGGGCATCGCCGAAAGCTTGAAGAAAAGCAACAGTAGGTTGGCTCATAGTGAACTCCACTTAAAATAAATTGGTAATGATTGTTCGCGCCCTAAGACGTGGCAAATCGAGTGCAAACAAGTCTACGTCACCGTTTTTTTATTCATTAGTGCCAGTTACAACACATTGTTTGGGCCAAAAACTAACAATCTCGCAACCAATAACAACAAACCAAGCAACGACACAGTTTTAACTAAAAATGAAACATAACGTTCCACTTTTAATGTTTATACTGGTAAGTTAAGCTAAATTTATAAAATATAACTCTGCGTTCGTCTCAAGGAGCAACACATGACAGATTTGCTAGGTAGCCAACAGCCCGACACCCTACGCTCGGTACGTGAACTCTTCGGTATCGACAGTGACTTAGAGGTGCCGGCTTTCAGCGAGCGGAATGAGTATGTTCCTGATATTGACGAGGCCTATCGCTTTAACCCAGACGTTACCTTGGCTATTCTCGCCGGCTTTACCCGTAACCGCCGGGTGATGGTTCAGGGTCTACACGGCACCGGTAAATCCACTCATATCGAACAAGTCGCGGCGCGCTTAAACTGGCCTTGCTTACGAGTCAATCTAGACGGTCATATCAGTCGTCTTGATCTGGTTGGCAAAGATACGATTGTGGTCAGAGACGGTGTTCAGGTCACAGAGTTCCAAGAAGGCATTGTGCCTTGGTCGCTGCAGCGCCCAATCGCGCTAATTTTTGATGAATACGACGCTGGCCGACCTGATGTTATGTTTGTTATTCAACGTATTCTGGAGCGTGATGGCAGTTTTTCGCTACTGGACCAAAACCGCGTCATTCAGCCACACCCCAGTTTTCGTTTATTCGCCACCGCCAACACCGTCGGCTTGGGTAACATGTCTGGCATGTACCAAGGCACTCAGGTGCTGAACCATGCCCAAATTGACCGCTGGAATATTGTGGCAAAACTGGATTATCTGAGCGCCAAAGAAGAGGCGGCGATCGTACTGGCCCGGGTGCCGGAAAAAAATACCGAACAAGGCCGTAAGCTGATTGATAGGATGGTGAGCGTGGCGGACTTAACGCGCAAAGGCTTTGCCGCCGGTGACATTTCCACGCTGATGTCGCCCCGCACCGTGATTACGTGGGCCGAAAACTGTGAGATTTTCCGTAACTCAGCGGTGGCCTTCAGGCTGTCATTCCTAAACAAATGCGACGATGCCGAACGCCAGATTGTGGCCGAATATTATCAACGCTGCTTTGATGAAGAACTGGACGAATCTTGGTTCAGGGAGTCACTTAGCATATGAGCAATCTAGCCCAGCAACAGGCCCGCCGCCAGCAACGGGTTGAAGAGCTGTGCGCCGCCTCCATACGAGCCCTTAGTGGTCACCCGGATCTGCATTTTCGTGGCAAAATGCTGTATCAGGGCGAGCGCAGTCTACCCATGCATGCGCCCCATCATCGCATCGATACCGCCGTAGCTTCTTTTGCCGATTGCCGTGCCGCAGCGGATGGCATGGCTTTGCGTCTAATGTACAGCGATACCAAATTACATCGAACGCACTGCCCGCCCAAACCCGTTGCGCGGCTGGTATTCGAGCTGCTAGAGCAATTGCGCGTCGAGGCATTGGTACCTGCACAACTCACTGGCATAGCCGCCAACGTGGAAGATCGTTTTGTGCGTTGGTCCCAAGACTTTTACCGCTCCGGTCACACCGAGAGCAACAGCGGTATTCTTTTATACACGGTCGCGCAAATGTGTTGGTCACGGCTTAATGCCCGCCAGGTGCTAGAGGAAACGGAAGATTTTATCGAAAGTACCCGTTTTTCGCTGGCTTCTTCGATGGGAACAGCGCTGTCGGGGCTACGCCGAAATCGACATCAACAAGTGGCATTTATTCCTCACGCGCTGGCTATTGCCGAGCTGGTGGACAGTATTATAGAAGCCCAACGTGCTGAGCAAGGCACAGACGATGACAACAGCAACGACGAAGACCAAGACGTACAATCAGGCTTTGCTCTGCTATTAGATTTTGATCAGGACGGTGATGACAGTGACGGCTTTGCCACTGCGCGCAGTGGTGCCAGCAGAGCTTATGGCGAGAACCAACAGGGCTATCAAGTATATACCTCCGCTTACGACCGCGAAGTAAAAGCCACCAGTTTGGTACGTGCGGCGCAACTGGAAGAATATCGAGAGCGCCTAGATAAAGGCATTAGCGAACAGGGCGTAAATATCCAGCGGCTGGCACGCCAGCTCGCTGCGATATTAGCGACTCCCCAACGTGATGGCTGGCTATACGGCGAGGAAGAGGGCCGCATTGATGGTCGCCGCTTGGCGCAACTGGTAAGCTCGCCCACCGAACGGCGTCTATTCTATCAGGAGCGTCAACGACCCGTTGCCGATTGCGTGGTCAGCATCTTGATTGACTGCTCAGGATCCATGCGCCACCAGATTGAGCCCATTGCCATGCTGGCTGATTGCTTGATCCGCGCCCTAGATATGATAGGTGCCAGCAGCGAACTACTGGGCTTTACCACCAACACTTGGAACGGCGGTAAACCTTATAAAGAGTGGATGCGCCAAGGCCGGCCACCCTATCCCGGCCGGCTCAATGAAACGTGCCACCTGGTGTTTAAGGAGGCTAATCGTGGCTGGCGTCGCTCTCGTCGTGATATTGCCGCCCTACTCAAAGGCGATCTATTTCGTGAAGGTGTTGATGGTGAGGCTGTAGACTGGGCCTGCAACCGTTTGCTAGCGTGCAGTGAAGCCCGAAAAATCCTCATTGTGATTTCCGATGGCAGTCCGGCAGACAGCGCTACCAACCTAACCAACGACGCTTATTACCTTGATAACCACCTGAAAGAGGTGCTCGCCCGCCGCGAACGCCAAAATGAAGTTGATATTTTGGGGTTAGGTGTGGGCCTAGATTTGAGCCCGTTTTATCGTCACTGTCTGGCTACCGATATGTCACAAGCGCTAGACAGTCATCTATTTGATGAAATCGTACAGTTGATTGGCCACCGTAAACGCCGTTAATAGCCCTTTGCTCGCGCATTTTCGGTGCAATCACACATCTAATACTGACTTACTAGAGGAACCATTTGATGGCAAAGACTCGTTTAGTGCACCAGTTTGGCATGGGCACCTCCATTCGCAGCCTCGATTACACCGAAGCCTGCGCCCGAGCCATTCGCGATGCGTTATGGCATAACTCTCTGAATGTCGCCGACGCTTTCGGCTTTCCTCGCGACGCCATGTTGATTGACGTTGAGCTCGGCGTACAACAACCTGAACAAGTGGACATTCAGGCGCTACTGGGCATCTTTCCCTATGGCAAACCACAAATCACAGTGACCAAAGGCGGGTTAGATATCGACAAACCCGATGGCAGTGGTACTTGCGTCATCGCTAATGCTGCGATTATTGTTTCCTTCGATATGGAGCCCAATCATGACTGAACAACGCATTATTTTGGAGATGGGGAGTGGTAATTCGCTGTACCGAGAAGACTACACTGAAGCCGCTTGTCGTGCGGTACAAGATGCGCTGCGCCACTCATCAATCGTGCTTTTCAAATCATTGGGCTATGAACACAGTCAGATGCGGGTGCAAGTAACGATTGGCGTGCAACGACCCGATCAAGTAGATTGCGCCACCGTTGCCGCTACCCTGCCTCGCGGCCGTGCTGAAGTAACCGCGGTGCACGGTGGTCTGAATGTTCATGACTCTGATAACAACAATACCCACGTTATCGCTACCGCAGCGGTTGCCGCGTTTCTGCCGATTAAAGCTGGTGCATGGAAACTGTCGTCACCCAACAGCTAATAACTCCCCTAACAACTACTCCAATTAATATCACTGTGCTAATGGGCGGAGCCCTTCCGCCCTTATCAACTCTTACTACATGTCATACCAATCTAAGTAAGTATGTGTTCTGTTTACATTAAGCCAAAAATCATAGCGCCAAACCTAAAGAGCCATTTTTGCCACGCTTCTTTGTTTACGAGAGTCACGGACGCAGTTCACGTGCGACAAGTATTAACAGCAACAGCGCCGAGCTCAAGACCAACACCGAACCTGCCCTATACCGTCTTACCGGGCCCGTCCCGGTATCTGCTTTTGCTTTAATACCAATTACATTAATTATTAAGTCAGATTTATCCAGCTTCGATGACAAAGCGACTTCACCCGTTCTACGTCGGTAATAAAGTGCTGCCATGCTGATGTGCAGGCATCAATAATGTCGTTGTAATCATTAAAGCAACGATTGGCCAGTGTATGTTGCCGGAGCCAGCTCCACACTTGTTCGATAGGATTCAGTTCAGGAGAGTAAGGGGGCAACTTAATCATAGTGAGATTGGGAAACGCATTGGCGCACTCAGCAGTGTGCCACCCCGCGCCATCCATGATGACCACGGCATGTCGACCGGGCTCGGTACGGGCTGATATCAGCGCTAAATGTACTTTCATCATCTCTCGATTAACGACTGGGCTCAGTAACGCCTCTGTCGCTCCCGTTGCTGGACACACAGCACCAAAAAGATACGCATACTCAAATTGTTGCTGCTGAACGGCCCTTGGTCGACTGCCGCGTTTAGCCCATAAACGCGTGGTCGTATTCTGCTGCCCAAATCGAGCTTCATCTTGAAACCAAACATCGACTTTGCTGAGTGCAACGTGGCCGGGAATGCTAAGAATGGTCTCTAGTTTGAACTTTTTTTAAAAAGTTCTTGTGCTAACTCATCCCCCTTAGGATGGCGTGAACGGCTGGTTATCCAAGAAAACCCGAGTTGGTGGACCAGACGATATATATTGGCTATCTGATAAGACACACCAAATTCTTTCTCAATATAGGCTTGAATATCCAGTCCTTGTAACCGCCCACCACTGGTATCTCGACTTTGTTGTTCGATATAGTCACTCAGTTGAGATAGTTGTTCAGTTGTAAGGTGAGTTGGACAGCCCGAAGGGCGAACACTGTCGAGTCCCGCTAAGCCATGAAGTAGAAAATTGGCTACCCATCGATTAACACTATTACGATTAACTTTGAGAAATCGCGCGATATCAGTTCGGGAATGACCTTCTTGGAAATGCGCTAATGCGAGTAGTCGCATACGTTTACGAGCATTGGTTTCTGCCTTGGCCAGCGCCACAAAGTCGGTATTCTTGATAGAGTCGGACATAGTTAAGTACCGATAACGATAAAAGCCTAGTAATTATATTAGACTATATCTTTAGTATAATTGGTATAAAACCCTAAAACGAGATCCTGACTTTCGTCAGGATGACGGCGTAAAGATAAACGCCAGACCCGTCCTTACTATAAAAAGTACTTTCTGATCTGATTACTATTTTTCCGTGGGTTTCGCGGGTTTCGTTGCAAAAGACCTTGATCAGTTAGTTTTCCAGATTGGGATCAGCTAAATAAGCCGGCAACGATCAGTGACACACCAATTAGCATCAGTATTATAAACACCAAACGGCGCATGGTTGCTACAGAGAATGGCGGCGGCCAATGCCGACCAATCCAAGTGGCCACCGCTATCACCGGGAATGCCCAAACCGTAAGCGTGAGAATATCCATATTCATTTCCCCTCGTCCCACCACAAACAGGGTACGTAACCCCGAGGTGACGGCAAACATCAGTATCAGGGTATTTCGAATACGAATGAGTTCTAGCGGCTGACGATAGTAGTGATAGATAAGCGGCGGCCCCGCAATGCCAAACAATCCCCCCAAGAAACCCGACAAGCCACCAAACAAGACAAAGCTAGCGCGACTCGCCACCTGTTCCTGACGATTGGCTTTAAGCAGTAGCCCAGCGGCAGCATATAAAATCACCAACCCCAGCAGAATTTGTACGACGGTAGCGGCACCGTCACTCAAATAATCCAACAGCAGCACGCCGACGACGATGGTGGGTATGATACCCAAGGTTGTGGCACGCACTGATGGCCAGTGTACATGGTGCAAACGTCCGGGTAACGCCACCACGCAGTTGACAAGCGTCATCAGACTAATCACAGCGGCAACCGTCGCAACTGGCGCTATGCCCAGTCCACCCGCCAGCCCCATCACAATCATCCCTAAGCCAAAACCGGTCACGGTCTGAAAATAACCGGCGAAGCCTGCAATGATTAGAAATAACCAAGGTGCCTCAATAATGAAGTTTATCAATTTCATTCACTCCGATAGGCCGCGACGATTGCCGAGTGCTGTTGAGTATTTGTTTGCATGGTGTCCGCCTGTAGGGCCAATAACGCCAGCATAACCAAAAAACCCCCGGCATGCCGGGGGTAAGGAGAGTTATGATTTATTCAACAACCAAGTGTTATACGTAGTCTTGATACTTCTCAAGCAGGCGCACTGGCTTCTTCAGTGCGTCACGGCGGAAGGGGTCACCCAGCTCACGGGTACACATCACTTCGATAACCGTCGTTTTACCTTCGTTCATCTGCATGCTGACGGCTTTTTTCAGCGCCGGGCCCACATCTTCTAAACGGTCGACTGTGATACCTTCCGCACCCATAGCGCGTGCGATTTCAGCAAAGCTCTGGTTGTCCAATTCACCGGCCACAAAGCGACGGTTGTAAAACTCAACCTGGTTCTTCTTCTCTGCACCCCATTGGCGGTTGTGGAATACCACGACTGTTACTGGAATGTCATGACGTACTGCGGTCATCGTTTCCATCAAGCTCATACCCCAAGCGCCGTCACCGGTATAAGCAATCGCTGGACGCTCAGGAGCGGCAACTTTAGCTCCCATAATAGTTGGGAAAGCGTAACCACAGTTACCGAAGCTCATTGGTGCAAAGAAGCTGCGTGGCGTTTCGAAACGTAGGTAGCTGTGAGCCACCGCGTTAATGTTACCGATGTCGGTAGACACCATCACGTTTTCTGGCATTGCTTTTTCCAGCTCGCGCAATACTTGGCGCGGGTGCAGGTAAGTACCACCAGAGAACGGCGTTTCGCCTTTCGCTTCTTCAATCGCATCAAGGCTGAATGCGTCAGTTTCGTGCGTCCACTCGTCCAGTTCTTTCTCCCACGCTGCTTTCTCGCTAGCGATAAGGTCAGCACGCTCTGTACGGGTGGCATCACACACCAACTCACGCTCATTCAGGCGCTCGGTCAGGGCTACCGCTGCATCTTTAGCATCACCACAAATACCGACTGCAATCTTCTTCACCAGACCAAGCATTTTATTATCGGCATCAATCTGGATGATTTTTGCATCCTTCGGCCAGTAGTCCATACCGTGCTGCGGCAAAGTGCCAAACGGTCCAAGACGGGTACCTAACGCCAGTACTACGTCGGCCTTGGCCATCAATTTCATGCCTGCTTTCGAGCCCTGGTAGCCTAAAGGGCCTGCCCACAATGGGTGGCTAGCAGGGAAGGAGTCGTTGTGCTGGTAGCTGTTCACTACAGGAGCACCCAAACGCTCAGCTAATGCTTTACATTCTTCCATGCCATCAGCCATTACCACACCACCACCGGAAATAATAACCGGGAACTTGGCGTTAGCTAACAGCTCAGCGGCTTCATCCAGACTCTTGGCTCCACCAGGACCACGATCTAAACGTGCAGGCTTAGGGATTTCAGCTTCAATTTCACCGTAAAAGTAGTCACGAGGGATATTCAGCTGAGTGGGTCCAATTTCTGACATAGCACGGTCAAAACAACGACCTGTGTATTCTGCCATACGCGATGGATGAGTAACGTGACCCTGATACTTTACAAACTCTTGGAACATTGGCAGCTGGTTACACTCTTGGAAACCCCCTAAACCAATGCCCGTTGTTCCTGTTTCTGGCGTGATGATGACCACTGGGCTGTGTGCCCAAAAAGCAGCAGCAATACCAGTAACACTGTTAGAGACACCAGGGCCATTCTGACCAATAAGGACACCATGGCGACCAGATACACGGGCATAACCGTCGGCCATGTGTGCCGCACCTTGCTCGTGTACTACCGGAATCAAACGGATGCCGGCTGGAGCGAAAATATCCATTGCATCCATAAAGGCCGAGCCCATGATACCGAACATATCGGTCACGCCATTGGCCACCAGCGTTTCTACAAACGCTTCAGAAGGTGTCATCTTCTGCATGCCCTCCACTACTTGGCGGGTATCTGTTTTCTGACGGATTTCTGTGTTGTTAGTGCTCATGAGTTATCTCCAGAGTAGCCTCAAAGCCAGCCGATCAAAGTTTCATTTTTTTGTTCGTTTCATTCCGAAAAGCGGAACGTGATTCAAACTTAACCTTATCCGAACCTAACGTCAACATAGATTTCACAATTTAGTACAAATTGCTTTGTTTTATGAAATAAAACATAATCATTACCACAATGAGGATGGCACTATGACCAACACTAAAGCTGGTAGACACCGTTTAGAAGGCGGAACTCCCACCCAGCGCCTGCTCGCGCTGTTAGAGGTAATTTCCGAGAAAGATCAATTTGTTACGCTGCAAGGACTGGTAGAAGAAACCGGTATCCCTAAGCCGACGCTGCACCGCATGCTGCAGCAGCTAGAAAGCTCTGGCATGTTGCAGCGAGAAGCTGACGGGCGGCACTACAGCCGCGGCGCGCGCTTACGCCGATTGGCAGAAAACCTGCTGTTAAACGACACCGTAGGTGGGGCGCGGCACGCCATACTGGCCTCGCTAGGGGAAGAAATAGGAGAAAGCTGCAACATTACCGCGCTATCCGGCGGCGAAGTGCTGTATCTGGATCGGGTAGAAACGCCGGCGCCCCTGCGTTTTTATTTGCAACCCGGCTCACGAGTGCCCGTGCACTGCTCTGCCAGTGGCAAGCTGTTCTTAGCACAAATGGCTCCAGCGCAACGGAAGCGCTTGCTCGCCGATATGCCGCTAAAGAAATTTACCCACAACACGCTCACTGATTTTAATGCGCTTGAGCTGGAAATTGAGACGGTAAAGCAACAAGGTTATGCGTTTGACGACGAAGAGTTTTTGCCTGGATTACTATGCATTGCGGTACTGGCTTCTAACCCTAACGGCGTATCCAATATCGGTGTGGCCATGCAAGCTCCCATCATGCGAGTGACACGCGAGCAAGCCCTTGCCTTTTTGCCCGCGTTGCAACGGGCTGCGGATGCCATTGCGACCATCTGCCAAGACGGCGCATCCACTAGTAGTTAGGTATGAGCATATTGCCCTATTGGCTTGGAGCGAGAAACCCTAGGCTAAAATAGCGTAGTTTCAAAACCGACAGAAGAAGTGTCTGTGGCCATCATCGAGTCTTTTGTGTTAGTCGCATTCCCAGTGCTGGTGAAAATAGGCGGCTGCGCAAATCGAACTGGCTACTCACCCTCTGGCTACTTAGTCGCGGTTGGGTTTATACAAATCTCAGTAAGAAAGTAATTTAATTACAAAACCGTATCGAAGTCTTATCTTTTGTAGTTGCCGGTCTCTTTGGTAAAGAGGACTTCGACAGTCCTGCGTAGCAGGATAATATGATGAGTTAGTTATACAGAGTGGTATTAGCTAATTTACACGCCGTAACCCAAGGCTACGGCGAGGAGCGGTTCTTACCGAACAGCCATTGGAAGGTTTAGGGACGTTATATTTATCTGCCATTTGCCACAAAAGCCTGATTTTGGCGTTCCTGCTGCTTGGCTTTCTTGTAGTTGAGCGCCGCAGCCGGTACTGGCGTTACTATGCCGGTTTCTAACCATCTTTTTAGACGATTAGCATCGGCCATATGAGTGTATTTGCCAAACGCATCCAGCACCACAAACGCGACAGGGCGCTGATTCATTTCGGTGCTCATCACTAAGCAATGCCCTGCACTGTTAGTGAAACCGGTTTTACTCAGCGCAATATTCCAATTGTCCTTGCGGACCAAGCCATTAGTATTACGAAAACCCAGAGTGTAATTAGGGTTAGTAAAGGCGACGATTTTCTCATCCATAGTGCTGAACATGCGGATCAGTGGGTAGCTATTTGCCGCTTTGATCAGCAACACTAAATCATGGGCACTGGACACATTTTTTTCCGATAAACCCGTCGGTTCAACAAAGGCGCTATGCTGCATTCCCAGAGCGTGCGCCTTGTCATTCATGGCTTGAATAAATGCCGCATGCCCGCCACGGTAATGGTGCGCTAAACTAGCCGCAGCGCGGTTTTCTGACGCCATTAAGGTGATCAGCAATAAATCATGGCGACTCAGCTCGCTGCTAAGGCGCACCCGAGAAAATACCCCCTGCATCTCTGTGGTATCACTAATGACAATTGGCAGTTTTTCATCGAGCGACTGCTGCGCATCAATGGCAACCATAGCCGTCATTAATTTAGTCACAGAGGCAATGGGGGCCACAAAGTTTTCGTTGTTAGCGTAGAGAATTTCATTGGTTTTTAAATCCACCAGTAATGCGCTACCTGCGGCAAGATCTTGTTGGACGGTACTGCTTTTCAGTGGTGTCGTTGCAGCATAACTGTGGCCTGTATAAGCGGAGCCAGCCAATAGACAAGTAGTCAAAACAGCAGTTTTAATTAAGTTAGAAATAATCACAGGCGGTACTCAAGATGAATGGTTTGCGCTGTTACACCTAGCTAACCTTCCCTGTCGCTAGCAACAATATGACCACATGATGACATACTCGTTGCTCTGCCCCTAGCTGCTATCAGCTATTAAAGTACATGGCTCTTTAAGACCCAAGAAATAAAAACAGAATCTGAGCCGAGCTTCTGATTCATCAAGCCAAAATTAGTGGCCTAGTAATCATCAAAATTCCCCCTTTCTCTTACGCCCGCTCACCCAAAAATACCCAATGCTGGGTATATTTCCCCAAATATATATATCACCAATACACATACCCCCTCACTAATGCCCAATCTCTGCGCTATTTGTACAAAAAAAATTCTGGTATGGATATTGCTCCTTATGCTTGAACCCTCTTTGCAAGTGAGTCGGAAACAAGGATGAGGGACACCGTTCATGGCTGGAGGAAGAACAGATGCAAAACACCATTGTTAATACCGCAACCTCGCTGCTACTCGTCATGGTGGCGAGTCAGTCGGCGCAGGGGGCATTGAATGCCGTAGACCCTGGGCCTTATGTGCAGGCAAACGGAGGCTTTGCCGCTTGGTATCAAGATACCCACGGGCGAGCACTCGACCTGTGCCTGTCCAAGGCAATCAGCTCACGCGCCCCGGGGACCCCAGGCGCGCCCTCCTATATGTGTGGACTGCTATCCGAACCTGGCTTCGATACTACCCAAGCGGTCAATTTTCCCACTAACTTTCCGGGCGAAGCCTTCTGGTTTACCGGTGATGCCAGCATAGTGGATGCGACTACGGGTATCGATTTAACCTACGTTTCGGCTCTGGAAGCCGCCTTTGCCGCCGAGGAAGTGGCTGAAGGGGATCAAGTCAGCTTTGCTCGTATTCGTATTCGGGTCGATGTACCCACCGCCGGTACTTACATAGTCACCCACCCTTACGGCGTCGAGATATTCGAGGTGGATGTAGCGGGTGGAGGGGCCATCAACATGACCCGCGATATCGGCATAGGCACGCCCCAAACCTATGACGGTGCCCTGACCGGTGATGTGGGACCTTTTCTGCGTAGCGTGAACGGCCCCTATAGCGAAACCAATCCGCTCACCGGCCTAGTTGAAAGCTTTATCGGTGATCCCAACTTGGAAGAAGAAGTCACTGGCAGCCCCTTCGATACCAACTTCATTCGCATTCAGGGCCCGGGAGGAATCGATTTACGCACTGACTTGTTCGCCGTGATGGGAAAACTGTCGACCATCAACCTGACCACCCCGGCCAAGGTCGAACGCGCCACCTACTCCCGCAAAAATGTAAACAGCGGCGTGGTTGCCCAGCAGGATGTGTTTCTGCAAGCCCCGCCACCACCGGCTAGCGCCAGCTTTACTGACTCGGCCGATGTCAGCATAGAGATGACTGAAGCTAACGCCACCGGCAATTGGTATGGTCAATCGAGCACCAATCCCTCCACTCTGCCGGTCACCCTGAACCTGACCGCCGACAACCAGCTGGCCATCCCCAACAGCACGGCAGCCACAGTCACTACGCCCTTAGTCGATCTGGTGCAGATCCACAGTGCCACGTACAACCTGGCAACCAGCGAGATCACTATTACCGCCAGCAGCAGCGACGAAACGGCATCGCCGACACTGACCGTGTTCGGCAACGGTGACGAAATCGCAGAGCTCGTTGGAGCCGGGCCAATCAAGTCGCTCACCACCGACCTCGGGCCCATTCCGCCTGCCCAGATACGGGTGGTATCGGCCAACGGCGGCAGTGATCTCGAAGAAGTCATTATTCAGCCCTAAGTATCCAGTGAGCCAGGAGGCATTATGAACAAATGGACAAGAACAATCATCACACCCATAGGGCTGTTTGTCGCCACCGTTGGGCCGGCTCAGGCCGCGCTGTCGGTGGTGGCCCCAGGACCTCATACGGCCATATCCGGCGGTTTTCCGCTCTGGTATGAGGACGAAAATGAAGTGCAGTTGGAGCTGTGTAGATCCAAAGCCGTCAGCGGGGGCACTGCCGGTGCCTACATGTGTACCTTAAATCCAGAACCCGGGGTATTTGACGATGCCGACCCGCTGGTTTTCCCGGGCAACTGGCCCGGCGAGCTGTTCTGGTTTCTGGCCGAAACCTCCATCCCCGAAGGTGCAGTCCCCGGCTATGAGCTCGAGGTTTATGTTGCGGCACTGGAAGCAGCCTTCGCCGCAGAAAACCCCAAAGCAGGAGATCAAGTGGGCTTTGCCCGTATTCGTATCCGCGCCTCGGTGCCAGTGGCGGGTACCTACACTGTCACCCATCCTTACGGCGTCGAAACCTTCGTGGTAGACGCAGCCGATGTCGGCAGACGGGCTATCAATATGACCCGTGATATCGGTATCGGCACGCCTGGCGACTTCACCGGCGCTCTCGGGGGAGACATAGGCCCCTTCCTGCAAAGTCTGAATGGCACCTATACCGAGACCAACCCGGAAACAGGGGTAACAGAAACCTTTATTGGTAACCCCAGCGTGACCGAGCCCGTCATCGGCAGCCCCTTCGATACCAACTTTGTGCGCATCGATGGTCCGCCGGGGATAATTCAAAATAATGATTTTACCCTCTCCGGCAAGGTACGCGACTCGGTCCCCTCGTTACCACTGGAAATCGAGCGAGCCAGCTACCAACGCACCAACGGGCAGACCAACATCGAAGTCTTCGCCAGCTCATCGGAAGATGCCGAGGTCTGCTACCGCGAAACCCTGGCGCTGGTCGATGGCGACCCTTGCCTGACCGACCTTACCCCTGATAATAACGGCCGCTTCTTCGTGCAGCAGTCCCCATCAGCTGAGTTGCCGTCCTTGATCGTGGTGACCGCCAGTTCGCCAAACGGCACACCCAGCTCCCTGTCCAGCGAGTTGATTGATATCGTCAAGATCAATAGCGCTACCTATTCGTGGGATGACAACACACTGCGCATAGAGGCGACATCAAGCGATGAAACTCAAGTACCGGATCTGGTGGCCACCGGCTTCGGTAGGTTGAGCAAATCTTCTAACCCGCAGACGCTGACCATACTTAATTTGAGCCAGCCCCCTGCCAGCATCAGGGTACAGTCCGCCGCTGGCGGCTCGGATATTGAGATGGTTACTGTGACAGGTAGCGCTCCTGATATACCCGATAATCAGTTACCTCTGGCTCAAGCCGACAGCGGCACCACTACTGTAGGCGTACCGCTAACACTGCAGTTACTGGCTAACGATAGCGATCCCGATGGTGATACCCCGCTCAGCATAGTGCAACTGACCCAACCGGCCGTCGGACAAGGCAGTGTCGCGCTGAATGGCAGCACTTCTGTGGTCTATACACCACCGACTACCACCAACAACGCCCCATTGGTCGCGACCTTTACCTATCGTGCGCAAGATAGCCGCGGCGGTCTCTCTGAGCCGGCAACCGTCACTGTCACCGTGGGTGCAAACCAAGCCCCGATAGCGGTAAACGACGACGCCGCAACACTGGGCATTCCACTTACCATCACGGTATTAGCTAATGACAGCGATCCAGAAGGCAACACACCGCTTACGGTGGTCAACCTGACACAGCCAACTACGGGGCAAGGTACAGTCTCTACCGACGGCACTACAGTGTCTTATACCCCTCCAACCTCGGTTACCAGCGCGTTTACCGCTAGCTTCACCTATCAAGCGCAAGATTCGCTAGGCGCTCAATCGGCACCGGCTACCGTCACCGTATCGGTATCACCACCACCGAATACGGCTGAAACGCTGACAGTGACCGAGGCAGAGGCGAGAGGAAGACGAAATAGGCTCACTTGGAGCATTCAAGGCCAAACCTCATTAGCAACAGGCAATACCATTACCGTCGAAGTATCGAGTATTGATGGCCCCGTCATTTTGGGTACAACAACACCAACTCCCACAGGAAATTGGCGGCTGGCAGCTCGGACCGATGATTTGGTGCTGATCGCTAATCCCACTGCCACCATAAGGTCGGCCTTCGGTACCGTCACTACGGTCCCAGTGAACGTTCAATAGCCTGTTCCCTGTCTTTGCAAGGTTGCAAAGGCAGGTTTTACTACAAGGAAAGTAGGCAAAAATAAAAATCAGAAGGATCTGACTCATGCTACGACTATTGGATTGGCGGCATCATTATACCAGGATTGCGCTGGTTCTCTGTCTAGGCTTGATCAGCGCTACGTCGCAGGCGGCTGATTTGATGGACAATTTTGATTTGTTTGAACAGACCAACTTACTGATGCCAGAAGGGCTCGAGTTCAGCAGCACTACAACGGCACAGTTGGCAGTGCGCCAAGTAGGTCAAAACAATTTAGCGCAGCTAAACCAATCGGGCCAATCCCTGCTGGGGAGCATAGTTCAGGTTGGCACTGACCAAGAAGCTTATATCTTGCAACAAGGAGGGAATCAAATGGCAATTATCGATCAGTCTGGGTATGGCAATTCAGCCTTAATTTCACAATCGGGTGCAGATAACCAAGCGGTGATAATACAAGCTGGTATCAACAACCGCGCCCGTATCGATCAGTCAGGAGGGGGGCTGCGAGGCAGCATTACGCAATACGGTAATAACCAAAATGTGCAGGTTAACCAGTATCAATAGTAGCAACTGCGCTCATTTGTCAGGGACGCAAATAATACTTTCAGGAGATAATACCATGTTGAATATAACCCAACTCAAAATCACACCCATCGCGGCCGCTATAATGACACTGCTTAGTGTTCAGGCTCTCGCTAACGACAGTACATCTAACCAGAACCAATATGGTGATGGCAACATTGGCCTTGTTACACAGAGCTTAGCCAGCTTCAGTACCGCTACCCAGGCACAAAATGGTACGACTAACTATGCAGGTGTCGAGCAGATAGACGACATGAATAGTAACTCATTACAAAATCAGTCAGGAACGTTAAACTCAGTTCTTAGCATCCAACGAGGCAGCGATACGGGGTCGTCTTCGCAAACTCAGGCTGGTTACGGTAACGATGCACGGAGCTGGCAACAAGATCAGGTGGGCAGCTACGCCACTGCCGAACAATATGGTAATAGTAACGACGCTTCCATTTATCAGGAGCAGACCGCAGCCAGCAATGCTTACATACACCAAAGTGGTAATAGCAACCGAGCGGCGACGTATCAAAAATATGAAAACAGCAACATTAATCTGCAACAATCAGGTGAATACAACGATGCCTATGTTGAGCAGTATGATGGTATGGATAACAGCGCCAATATAGTACAGTCAGGTATCGATAACTATGCGGAAACCTGGCAGGAGGAACAGCTGGCCAGCGTCTCATACATCAACCAGCAAGGTGTATATAACGATGCTATCGTTGACCAGCTGGTCGGTGAGAATAATCTAGCGACCATCTGGCAAAGTGGCGGTCAAAACGGTGCGCTAGTCGAACAATTCGATGCTACAGGAATGAACGCTTACGTTAGTCAAAACGGCAGTCTCAACCTCAGTTTTATTCAACAAGAAGGTGTGAACCATAACCTGACCATTACCTCGAACGGCACTGGTAACGAGCTTTATGCTGGTACCGAGTATGATGCTAAGGAGGGAGGCCAGTATGGTATTAACCAAACAGCCAGCCTGACCCAGAACGGGGTTGATAACAAAATAAATCTCAGCCAGACCGGCAGCTATAACGAATTGTATTTCACCCAAAATGGTACAGGTAATACGCTGACTTCCAAGCAACAGGATGGCGGTAACCTTGCATCGGGTTACAGCGTCGGTACCGATAACAGCGTGGACCTAGCTCAGTCTGGTAGCGATAATATTGCTTGGGTTGAGCAGCAATATGGCGATAACAACCTATCTCAGATCTCTCAATCTGACAGTAACAACTACGCATCCACCGTTCAGGGCGGTTCCGGCAACCAAGCCTATATCACCCAGTCTGGCTACAACCAAGCCGCCTACATTACCCAATACGGTAGTGGTAACCTGGCAACCAGCAACCAAAACTAAGAAAACTCTTACTTTACGCCGTCCTGAAGGGCGGCGTTTTTTTATGCCGGATTTATTGCTGGAGGTAAAGGCCATGTCTTCCTTCTTGCTCTCCACCGCTACTTCTACCCATAGTTCTCCCTGTTAGATGTCACACAACTTGACCCAAGTTGGCTTCAGCTCAGCTTATGTTTTAAGGAAATGGCCTGCAGGTACGCTACGCCCTCCCCCTACTGGCATACAACAACCAGGGGCAAAGCGCGTCAGTTCCGATAGTTATATCTACTCAGAATGGAACGTCAGCTCGCGAGCATCAATGACACCACGGCGCATGCAGAAGCCTGAAACTCATATAATCGCATTAAAGTTAGCCATGTATGCCGTACTTTACATACTGCATACATGGCTATCGTCTCAGTGAAGAGGACTTGTTAGATACGTGCGGGGCTCATTGGCATTTCACGGAGATATTTAGGTAATGATGATTGCTCAAAGCTGCTTTCATCACCCACTTGCCACAAACGCTGTTCAATACCCTGCGCCACCAAATGAGCTACCGCCGACTCTATCGCCGACAGCACACATAGCTGCGCCGGTTCATTAGTGGTGTAACCTACTTCGGCTTCTAATAGCTCTTTGAACTCGATAAATTTGAACACGCCCGCTTGGCGCCCTACCGAATAAATGGTTTTACTGGTCATCACATTGGCCAGCATCCGGCCACTGCGCACATCCACAGCCCGCAGATTAACCGTAACCTGATCTACTCGATATTCATGAGAAATGCTGATCCCAAGATATGCCGCGCCTTCTCCACCACTGCGCACGTTAGTATCGTAGGCGACAATACCGCCTTCCAGTAGTATATTAGCGGCTTGCAAAGGTGGCAGTTCATCTTGAATATTAATCGGCGTGTTGGGCTTACTCTGAGAGGCGCGGATGATCTTGCGCTCGGTTAGTACGTTCTGCAGTCCTTCTCGCTCCAGCACGTGAAACCAGCCACTGGCTTGCATCGCATCCATGAGCATACTGGCAGCACCTTGAGTCACACTGGTAGAGAAAGAGCTGGCCGGTGTCGGTTTGTACTGACCGGTCTGATCACGAAAGCCATAGACAGCGGCGACTAATCGCCCCTTAGGTTTTGGTAGTGCCAATAAATCATAATAGGTCGACGCTCGGGGCGTTAACGTCGGCATTTCCGGCTCTATTTCTGCCGGCATCGGCTCACGCAACGCACATCCGGATAACGCCACTGATACTAGAGTCAGTATAATAAATTTGTTCATGGGCTCGACATCCTTGTGGGTCTTGAACTGCCTGTAGACTTAGAAATTGTTAACGATAACTTCCGATACATCACCGGTCACTCGGTCGGTGATTATAATAGTCAAAATACCATCAACGTCCTCAAGGTTTATGGTAAACGCATCCGTGGTCAGGCTGCCGAAATTTTTTTCCTGAATATTGGTTAATAACTGCGATAATAAGCGCGACTCCAGCTGAGAGGTAAAACGCTCCAGCGCCGTAGGTGTATTATTTCTCACTCTGTCTTCTAGATCTGGGTCTTTGTACTTATTCTGGGCTTGAGCATTACCCAGTAAAAAAGAGCCGTTTAAAGGACTCCCGCCAAAGGTGGGATTGATGGGTGTGTAAACCAACTCGCTGGCCTGAATGGCGCTCGTAAAAAAACTGGCGGCTAGCCAAAGACCGACAGAAGTAAATGTCATGTTTGCCTTCATAATTCATCCCTCTCCAAATCGAATGTATCCTGAAACATATTTTCTAGCTTCTGCCGCGCCACTTCATCACGTATTAGATCCGCCGCTTCATGAGCAACCGACTGCAACTGCGAAGTATTAGGAGCCAGAAAATTACGATAAAGCGTGCGCCCTTCATACTCCACCCACACCAAGCTCCCCCAACGCGCTGAAGGTCGTTCACGTACCACCAGATTAAAGTCCATTTGACTCGTATCTCGTAAACGTTCAGTAAAATAACGATAAAACTCATGACCTACACGGGAGATGCTGTTATCGACGATGAATCCCATCATCTCGTCTTCATTCGCGTTAACCCCACTCGATAGCAGCATCAACATTACTCCCATGAGCAAGGTTCGGTTTCCTTTGCGCATGACACCCTTTCTCTTCCCTCTGTACCCCACCGCAATGCCAAGGCAAGCCCCACGATCCTGTACGCTGAAAGCTTCTGACTTGCTGCACGCCTGACGCTCCATCTTGCTCTCCCTAAATGATAAATTGACATTCCATTGCCCAACCCTGCAGTGCTATTTCAGTGCGTTAAAAACGATTTTTCCGCAACAAACTGCCAATCCCGATAGCTGTTCATATGCTCGAATTCACTCCATTGGGCGGGAAAGTGAGCCTGCATTAACGGCTTGGTCTGTAAGCGGCTATACACGCCGGCAATACGACCATCCACAGACAGAATCAATCCCCAGTCATGGCTGCCGGTCATGGGATCCGGATAGAGGCGGCGCAGGTGGCGATGAACTTGGGGAAATCGAGGATCCTCCAATAAATCTTCCAACCGTTGTGGGTACAGAGCCACCCCCGGCGAGCTGCGATAATAGCTACGCAACGCCTGCGCGTATTGAGTGCCCACCCAAAGTAATTCCCGTTCTTTGGCACGCAAGCTACCCAGTGACCAGAGCTGTCCGGTTCCTGCCAGTGCCAACCCCATCAATACCACCAGAAATAGCACTCCTATATAGGTAAACCCCTGTTGTGTGCCAGAGCCATTACCAATGTGCATACTGACTTCCATCCCGGGCTTGGCCGGGGGCGCCACTTTTAATATCCCACACTCCATCACCTTCCGGCGGGGGCACTATTACCCACAAATCACTGCGTTCGGTAATAGGATCCTGCGGTAACTTGCGTAGATAACGCTGTTCCACCAATTGCTCTATCGAGTCTGGATAACGGCCAGTGTCACCATAATATTGATCGAGCGCCTCGCGCATTACAGATAAGCTTTGACGGAGCGTGGTCTCCTTCGCCTTTTCCAGACTGGTGAAATAACGCGGTCCTGCCACTGTCAGCAGCATGGCGATAATGCCCATCACCACCAGCAGTTCAATCAATGTAAAACCTCGGCTTCGTTTCATAAGTCACCATGCCCGATAAGGAACACCATTGAGCCCTTGCCCCCGAGCCAATGAATACACATCGAAGACATCATCTCCAGATCTGGGATCTTCTGCTGGGCTATCATAGGCACGCAGCCCCCAGTGTTCGGTTACTTGTCGTTGCTGATCAGCAAAAGGATCTCTCGGTATGCGCCGTAAAAAATATATTTTCCCACCTTTGACATCTCGCACATCTCGTACGCCTTCCACCAATATTTGCAGAGAGGGCGGATAACCACTTTCATTCGCCGCCGTTTGGATATGCCCCGCCGTTGCCGCCATCTTGTAGGCATCAATGGCATCACGCAGCTGATATAAGGCCGTTCTCAACTCCTGCTCATGGCCACGACGGATCACAGTTTCTGTCATAGGTAACGCCATGCTGGCAATTAACGCGACCAGTGCCATGGTTATCACCATCTCAATCAGTGAAAAACCTCTCGATCCCTGTGACATAACGCCTCCTAAAAACCGGCGAACACTATTCTGTATCACTGAAAAATACCGGCACCACCACGGGCTGTAGCTGCAAATGGCTCTCGGTACCGCTCGCAAACTCCATGTCACTGGGGCTTCGGTATGGCAAATTACGCACGATGCGCGGAGTAATAGACAACACCAATTCAGATTTACCAACGATATCCTGGTTACTGCCAAACAAGCGCCCCAAACCTGGTACATCCCCAAGTCCTGGAACCTTATTGCCGCTGGAAGAATGATCATTTCGCATCAAACCTGCCAGCAGTTGCGTTTCACCATCGCGTAGTCGCAAGGTGGTGGTCGCATTGCGCGTGTCTATTTGCACGGGAATAGTGCCGGTATTGGTGGGCCGTAGCGGCGTGGCATTACTCACCTCTAGGGATATTTTTATACCCACCTCATCGTTAAGATAGATAGTCGGCTGCACGTCCAATTTCAAACCTACATCCAAATAGGTGATACTTTCGGTAATCACTGGGCCTTGTGTGGAGGGTGTTGAAGTAGCACTGACAATGGGGACGCGCTGACCGATATGGATTTTAGCCTGCTCTTTGTTGGTGACCCGGATCACCGGACTGGCCAAGGTATTCACATCTTTATCCTGCGCATTAATCTTTAACTGAGGAGAAGGTGAAATACTAATGCGCCCCGCATCTATGCCACGCAACTGATCCAAGATCCTGATATCTGAGCCATCATCGCTGAGCACACCAAAGGTATTGGGCCATTGCAAGCCCAGATCCAGAATGCGCTGCTGGGAGACCTCCATTACTTCCAGCTCCAGCACCACTTCTGGGCTCGCCTGATCCTGCGCCAACAACAGCATCTCAGCCATGCGTACTGCCTCCGCCGAATCTCGCATAGTCAGCGTGTTGAGCCGCTCATCGATAAAAACATCGCGGGTTTTAAGCATGGTCTTGATTAAATTGAGTGCCGAGTTGGCATCGGTACTGGTCAGATAAAAAGTGCGCATTACCAGCTCTTGGTAATCTTTCAGTTTTTGTGGCGAGTCAGGGTAAATAAGAATGGTGTTATCGTTGACCACCTTCTGGTGCAACTGATTCTGTTGCAATAACAGGGAAACAGCATCCTCAATACTCACCTGTCGCACAAATATAGAAGCCTTGATATCCGGCCTTATATCTTTATCAAAGATAAAATTCATACCCGCCGTACTGGCCAAAACTTCGAAAATAACCCGAAGATTGGCGTCTCTGAATTCCAGCGTCACTGGACGGTTTAAACGTGAACGCAACTGGGGATAAGGCGCATAAGTACGTGCCTTGATCGCCTCAATATTGCGCTGTAATTGCTGCCCGCCTTCATGTTTAGGATCCAGCGCAAAAATTGCTCGCATCTGTTGTTCGGCGCCACTTAAATCACCGCGCCGGAGTGCGGTTTGTCCATTGCGCAGCATATCGCCGATGTAATGCATCTGATCTAACTGACGCAAGCCTTCTTCGGCTCTGGCGTTATAAGAATCAATACCCAGTACTCGCTGATAACCAAGTCGTGCCGCACTAAAGTTTCGCCCATGAATCGCCAGATCAGCTTGGCTTAACAAAGTGGTTAATACTTTTTTACGCTGGGTAGCCAGCGTAAGTTGTAACCCAGTGTCTCTTGGTGCGGCGGCGGCACTCTGCTCCAACATCGCCAGTCCATCTTCGTACTGGCCAGATTCAATTAATGTCACCCCTTGATGTTTAGCCGAACCTGCACATGCGGCCAGCAAAATCAGCATAGGCACCATAACTAGCCAGTAGCGCCACGAATATCTCACCAGTAACCTGCTCACCCATCTCTGATCTCCAGTAACTGATATCACAGTCGATAAATACATACGGTCTAACGCCATTCTGTCATCCTTAACTCTGGCGGGTATTATCATAGTTTGCTCCCTACACTCAGAGACTGAGTCACTTGCAAAGGCAAATAGAGCAATGTCATCAAGTTATCGGTGACTCCGTCTACTCGGTACGTACCGTCAATCACATCCCCCACACTAACGACATAAACTTTTTCTCCTTGCTGTAAAAACACACGTACCTTTTGGCTGTCATCCAGTTTGCCGATAAAGCGAAAAGGCAAAGGTGGAGTCATGGGCTTGGGCTGCGGTAGTGGTGACGAAACGGGGGCCACTACCACGGGCGCTCGCTGTGGAGCCACATACCAACTATGAGAGGCAAAAAGATCGGTATTAACCGCTATATTGTGCCCCTTCGCTGTGATCCCCAGCTCTTGCTTGCCGCTCTTTGTCGACTCAGGCCCAGAACGTAATGCAGCTAATTGCCCTTGCTTATCCAACGAGAAATCCGCCTGGGTCACGCCAATTACATCCGTCTTTTCCGTAAAAAAATACTCGGGAATAACGGCAATAATGCCGGCCAAGCCAAAAAAAATTATCCAGTACAGCCGCTTGCGGTTATGCATTACAACCTCGACAAATAAAGCGTCATGCGAATACGGCCCTCGAGTTGAGTGTCGGCAATTTGCTTACGCCTAAAATCCACTTCTTCCAACACAACTGCGGGTAATTCGGCCAATAAACCATGGAGAAAGCGCCGCAACTGAGGATAGCTACCACTCACCGGCAACACTATCTGATAGCGCGCCAGCTGAGTTTTAGGATCCACTCCCAGTGCATATTCACCACGAGACAAAGCAATACGTTCTTTATTTGCTAGCGCGTAGATACGATCGATAGCCGCCGTGGCATCCAGCTGTGCGGGCAGAGTCTGATAAAAATCATCCACTTGCTGCCCAGGCGCCGCCACCGGTAGATCCAGTCCCTGATCCAATCGCAGACGGTATTCAACAGCCTGTGTGGTGCGTCGCTCAAGCCCCGCTAAATGTTGCCGCTGAGGCAATAACACCAAGGCACAATAACCGATAGCCAACAGCAGCAAGAGGCTACCAACCCAGCCCGGCCGACCTAATCGTTGCCACTGCTCTTGCAGGATCAACTTAGGGATACTCATGGTTCACCTCCCAAGTCGCCAATAGGTTAAAACGGATCGGTTGCTCGGCAACGCTTTTTACTATCTCGTGACTGAGCAGAGAAACATCGCTTAACTCATCGCTTTGTTCCAGCTGACGGTGAAAGGCCAGCATGGCCGGCAAGTCACGAGATTCCGCCGAGATTCGCAATTGCCGCTTGTGTGCATCCGGCGCCAGCAGCAACAAAGATACGTTCTCACGTGACACCTTTTCAAGCATAGTCAACAATCCTTCCCAAGGACGATTCATCTGTTCGGAAACACGACGAATTTCTTTCAGTTCTGCTTCTTGAATCACACTTAGCGCAACTGTGCCGGTTCCATTGGCCATGTTATGCCCCGGTAATACCTGTTCAGCCCGAGCCAATTCATGTTGCTGAACGCCAATGGCCGTGGTTAACCGCCATTGGTAGAACAGGCTGACCACAACGACGAGTATGCCCACGACCAACAAGCTCCAGCCCAGCAGGCTGGCTTGGGGACGAGAATGAAAATCGAGTTCGAGTGTGCGCATCTCAGATCACCGCCATGGCCATGGTATATAGATAATCCTCGCTGGCCTCAGACAATGGCAGGCTAAGAGGGTAGGTAGACACTCCACAAATAGGTATGGGGAACGCTTTGACTCGGTCGGGGGCATGAAAATAGACGGGTGCCGCCGACATGCCATCGAGCGCTTGCAACTCAGTTTCTCGCGCAATCAAGGTCCCCAGCGCCTGATCGGAATCAATACTCGACAGCGAACGTACATGGCTCCAATGTCCGCCCTGTGCCAGCAACAAAGTACTGCGCTTGGGTTCGGCTAGGATAAATAGGAAATCCTGCGTTGGCAGTGCGTTAGCGAACCGATTGAATGCGGCCATCAGATAAGGTTGTATCGATCTCAGCCGCCAACCTCTGTCATTCGCGCTCTGCTGCAAACCGGCAATCAAGGCCGCTGGCATCGCCGCGGCTAATCGATCTTGGCCGCTAGCTTGGGGGGAAAAACGAAAATACCACTCATTACCTAAGGAGCCGTAAATCTCTTCAAAACAGATTTCGGCATAACTTTTCAGCTCCCTAAGCGAATCGATTTGCTCACTCCAAGGCAGCAGGCAATAGCGGATAAAATGATTGGAAACCAGTATACAAAGTTCGCTTTTGCGCTGACTCGGCACCTGTTCCAGTAAGTATGTAAGCGCCTCCGTGGCCGCTAACCAGCTCGACCGAGCCTCTTCTTTATTATCAACACGCCCTAGCCACACCAGACCATCCTTGGATCGTCGGCACAAACCCACTCCATCAGCGCCCAAGATGGCGATATAACGTTCAGTCGACAAAAGTGACACGGTTGATCTCCTCCAGAGTGGTTCGTCCCTCACGCACCAGCGCCAGCGCCGAACTGCGCAGCAGAATCAATCCTCGGCGGCAGGCAAGTTCCTTGAGTTCAGCTATCGGTTTGCGGTCAATAATCAACTGGCGTAGCTCGTCATCCAATTGCAATAGCTCGGCGATGGCCGTGCGGCCTTGATAACCGGTACCACGGCAATGGCCGCAACCGGCGCCTTGTACGAAATGAAAATGCTCGACGCTGGATCTGTTCAGACCCGAGGCTTGTAGTTCTTCATCACTAGGAGTAACCGATGCGGCACAGGACGGGCACACCAAACGCAGCAGACGTTGGGCGAGCACCGCATTCAATGCAGACACAAAGCTATAGGGATCCACGGCCATCTGAGTGAAACGACCGATGACGTCAAACACGTTATTGGCATGAATGGTGGTAAACACCAAGTGACCGGTCAGCGCTGACTGGACCGCTATTTGAGCGGTATCGGGATCACGAATTTCGCCAACCATGATCTTATCTGGGTCATGACGTAAAATAGAACGCAACCCTCGAGCGAAGGTCAGTCCTTTTTTCTCATTAACGGGGATTTGCAGCACGCCGGAAAGTTGATATTCGACAGGATCTTCTATCGTGATGATCTTATCTACACCATGATTAATCTCCGTCAACATGGCGTAAAGTGTGGTGGTTTTTCCACTACCCGTGGGGCCGGTAACCAGCACCATGCCATAGGGCTCGGCTGCCAGCCGCCGCAGATGGCGCAGGGTGGTGTCTTCAAAACCTAAGGTGTCAAGGCGAACCCCCTGTGTGCTGTCCGCCAGCTCCTGTTTATCGAGCACTCGCAGCACCGCATCTTCACCAAAAATGCTGGGCATAATAGAGACGCGAAAGTCTATTTGTCGGCCTTTTATTGCAATCTTAAAACGGCCATCTTGAGGCACCCGCTTTTCGCCTATATCTAATTCGGCCATCACTTTAACGCGGGAGATAACTTGTTCGGCAATATCATTACCATGGACTCGGCTGATATTATTCAACACACCATCGATACGGTATTTAATGACCAGTCCCTGACCTGTCATACCGATATGAATGTCACTGGCATGTATTTTTAGAGCATCGTAAAGAGTTGAATTAACCAACTTAATCACCAAGCTGGGATCTTCGCTAATACTGGTCAGCGACAAGTCTTCCATAAAACTGTCGCTTTTATCATGTAGGTCGGCCTCAGCATTCAGAATATCAACGGCCTGATAAGTCTCTTCGTGAAGGGCGAGATAAGCAATCAGAGCGTCTCTGTGCACCAAGTACAAGGGTGCACCGTCCAAACAACTGTCGATCCAAGCGATGCCGGCATCGTCGAACGGATCGGAAAACACCCCCACTCGTTGCTGATCCTGCTTGATCATGACAAACTTTCGTTTGAGCGCTTGCGCCAGCGAAATTCGCTCAAAACAAGGGGGGCATGAAAACAAATATTCACCGTCCAGCACAGGATAATGCAGGGTTTTACCTAGGCTTAGCGCAAATTCCTCCGGCGCTAGCCCCGCCAGCTCTTCCAGTTCAACCAAGAGTTGGCGTCCGCTTGTAGCGGACAAGACTCTGGCCTGACTTAACAACCCGGTATCGAAACGAGGCATGATGGGTATTGCCGACACCGTCAAATTATCTAATGTATGCCCCATCATTAAGGATCGTCTATCCATGACCTTCCCTCACATATTATGTTGGATCATTATTATTGACTGATTCTTTTTCAGCGCTGTTGGCATCTAAATTGTCAGCCTGATCAGACTGACGTCGGTCAGCATATATCCAAGTGCCATCATACATCTGTAACGGAAAGTGGCTGCTTTGATGGCGCCTGCGTTTCGGTGTTAGGCCTGACTGACTAACGCTATCCTGCTTTTGATACTGGCTGGTATTTATTAAGGTTCGAACTGAACACGCCAACTCTGCTAGCGGAAAGGGTTTAAACAGTATGTACTTGACGCCGTACTGAATAGCTTGTGCACTCACTTCACTGCTAGGGTTTCCCGTCATTAATACACAATGACCATGCCAGTATTGGCGGATTTCATCTAATACCTGAAACCCCGGCATATCGGGCAAACGAAAGTCGAGTACGATAATGTCGGGCATAAAACTGCCCTTTATCAGGTTAATAGCACTGGCTCCGTCTCTGGCTATTTGGATGTCAAACTGCTGAGCCTCGAGATAGAGCTTGAGGTTCTGTCCAAAAATAAGCTCATCCTCGACGATCAACACTTTGTTATTCATAAAGTAGAACTCCTAAATTTTTATGGGGATTGTTTTGTCATAAGAGCACTCCAGCCAATATTAATATGCATAATTCACGCCAGAAAAATATAGTTAATTTATTCTCTACATCATAGGAATAGCCGATGTTTTCATTAGATACTGCGAGCGAGCACCCAAAAATGGGGAAAGGTCGGGGGAGTCGGGTAAATTACCCGACATTGGGGAATTAATTCACTATTAGCGAGACAAGATTACAACCTCACTATCAGCCCGCAATTGTACAAGTGCGGCAGTGCGAGCTTGGTTGATTTGTTCGCTAGCAAGCTGTCGTAGGATCAGCTCCTTCGCTTCTTGCTGTGGCATGGTTACAGCGGGATGACGCTGTTCGAGTTTGATCAAATGCCAACCGTACTGGGTTAATACCGGTTCACTGATGGCTCCCGGTAACAAGGCAAAGGCCGCCGTTTCAAATGACGGAACCATGTCACCTCGTTGAAAATCATCCAGCAGACCGCCCTGCTCCGCCGTACTGTCTTGCGAATAACGGCGCGCCAGAGCGGCAAAGTCAGCGCCTTGGTTTAATTGCTGTTGTAAGCTCGTTATTTGCTTGTGCACCTCTGCAACAGATTCCTGATCCGATGCTGTACTGACTTTAAGCAATATGTGCCTGGCCTGTATCAGCTCCGGACGCTCAAACTGTTTCACGTTCAGCTGATAAAGCCGCTCCACTTCTGCTGCTGATGGCGCAGACACCGGAGTGAGCGCCTCCAGCATCATCATGGCCGCTAGCTCCTGCCTTAAATAATCCGTATAACTTGACTCGTCAAACCCTTCTTGCACCAGCCGCCGAGCAAAACTTTCCGGACTGCCGAAAGCGGCTTTTAATTTTTTCAGTTCTCTCTGCACCCGCACCGGATCCACGTTAAGGCCACGTTTTTGTGCTTCTTGCCACAAGAGTTCCTTATCTATCAGCTGTTCCAACGCTTCTTTCCGGAACCGCTTATACACATTGGGACTGCGGATAGCGCCCACACTACGACCTTGGGCCAACAAATAATCAGCAAAATGACGCTCAAGTCGAAAATTGCTGATCTCGACTCCGTTCACCTTGGCTGCCACACCCACAACTTGAGCCCAAACGGAGCTTGCCTGAACGCAACATAAGAGCATCAATATGCCCATTTTGATTCCCTTCATAGCGAGTCCTCTATACGCAGATAAGGCCCCAAAGGCCGAAAGCGTCGATATTCAAGATCTACCGTCACTACATGAGCACCCACAGCCCCAACCCGCTTCCCTGGACCAAAATTCAGAGCTGGACTCAGCCCAGTATTAAAACCATAAAGGGCTTCAATTGCCGCCACCAATTTTTTTCGGCTGGCATCACGACCCGCACGCTTGAGGCCTTCACCCAGTAACACCGCAGCACAATAGGCTTGTACCTGCAGTGTGGTAGTTCGGCCACTGAGTTGGCGCTTCTGCCGAATCTTGGCCAGCTCAGAAGCGCCGGCGGGACTCCAATCACTGGGTAAAAAAGGATAAGCAAGAAACACCCGCTCGGAGAAAGAACTCGGAATATTAAAGACTTCCCCTGCAACTTGACCTGAAGCCGCAAACAGATAAGGACGCAGCCCAGACGCATGCCATCGCTCTGCCAAGTCGACAAAGTCTTCTGATGCACCAATGAAAAATAACGCCGGGTTTGTCGCTGCGGTGACAGCAATGGTCTCTTTCTGCTGGCGGCTATCCAACAGCTGCACCCCAAGCCAGCCAGAGCGGCGTAGCTTTTCTGCTAAAGACTCCGCTAGTTCGCGTTGATGAGCCTGATCTGAATAGGCAATGAGGGCAGTGCGTTCACTGGCGGGCAGCATGTCGCCGGCAAATTCACCCAAGGTTAGCAGTTGGTCACGCAAGCCAGCTAAAGGATGAAAGACCATGGCACTTTGGCGGTACTCCACCTGTGGGCCAAGCGGCCCTATCAACGGAATTCCCATCGCCTCGGCCCATTCTGTCAGCCCCTCCTCCAAGGTCGTCTCCAGTGGTGCGAGTAAAGAAAAAAAGGGTCCTTGCTGCTGTAATTCATCCAATGCCGCTTCGGCACTGGCTTTAGTTTCACCGGAATCTAGGATAATCAGCTCAAGCCGGCGGCCATGAATACCACCATTATCATTAATCCGCGCCAGCACCTCCTCAAGCACAGCTTCCACTGTTGTTCCCATTTCCGCCCAGCTCCCTGTCAGAGGAAGCAGACTACCGATCCGCAATTTGTCATCCTCCAACCCGAAATCATCGTCCTCTTCCAATCGTTTCAGATAGGCAGTCAAATTGTTCATATCACGCTGCGACATCACAAATCTGGGCATGGACGGATTCAACAGTTTTCCTGCCGAATCTCGCCCTTCAACTACGGCACGGGCAAAGGTTTGCTCGTCATAAGCGGGTCGAGTACGGCCATGACTCAGCCGCCCGCCATAAGAAAGGGTCAACCGCCGCCAGAGAATAGACGGCGGACGAACTCCGCCTTCCGGTCGACCCCGCCCGTCTGCGCCGTGGCAACTGGCACAAGGCATTACCGAAGCTGGCAATAGCGAGCCTGCAGCCCCAACTCGAGCCTGGATGATACTGTCCCCCGAGCCAGAGCCATGCAGAAACAGCTGCTTGCCTGCCATTTCTTGCGGGCTCAGTTCAAGGGCACCTGTTGGCCCACTCAGGCAGAGGAGACTGGCCATCAACCAACGCCGATAACGCATCAGATTAGTGCCTAGGCTCAGTCAACAGCTCTAAACGCTGTGCTATTGCGGGTACCGGAGCATCGGGCTGGATCTTGTTCCACCGTTTATTCGCCACATCACCGGCAATCAGCAAAGTAGAATGAGCCTCAGGGCTGGCAATAAAGTGCCCAAGACGAGACAACACCAAATCGACCTGCGCCTTGTCACCCGTTAGAAAAGTCCAATTCGGGCTTTCTATTTCATGCTTGCGTATAAATGCCTGCAGTACTTCGGGTTTATCGTTTAAAGGGTCGCTGGTAATGGAAATAAAATGCACTTGCTTAGCCGTCTTTTCGTCCATGGCTTCCCGTACCTCCTTCAGCTTGCGGGTTATCAAGGGACAGGCATCATCGCAATGGGTAAAGATCACATTGAGCAGCACGACTTTATCTTGCAATACATCACTGTAGAAACGCACCGTTTCTCCATGCTGGTTCTGCAATACCGTATCGGTAAAGTAGCTACGCGCATCCTGAGGCGCACTCACTTCAACTGGCGCACTCGTGGGTTTCATCTCAGCCCCTTCACTCTTTCCTTCAATATGATCACCATGATGTTCATGGGCGTAGAGAGGGCTCATCATCAGGCTCAGCAAAACCGCGCTAGTGGTAATAAATCTCATAGATGCGCTCCTGTATGCATAGCGGGATCCTGTTTAGCCAGCGAATGACGAGCGCTGCTGAGCTCGTCTACCTTGGCGACCAATACTTCTGGAGCAGTAAAACCATAGAATCGCGACCAGTTATTGCTGCGGCCATCACCGACCATGATCAAGGGTGGATGGGCCTCATAATCCGCGGCCCAAGCGCCCAACCCCTTTAGAGTTTGGTTTATCGATTGTGTGGTGCCGGTAAGCCAGATCCAGCCGTCCCCCGCGTTAAAACCCTGCGAATATTGCTGCAACCGAGAAGGAGTATCACGTAAGGGATCTACGCTGATGGACACCAGCTGCACCTCAGCTCCGACCCGCTCCCCCAGCAGGCTTTGTACCTGCTTCATTAATCCGGACACCACTGGGCACACTGTCGTACAACTGGTGTAAACAAAGCTCATCACCACTAGCTTGTCTGCCACCAGATCCTGCTTGAGGTTGACCGTGTGGCCATGTTGGTCGAGCAGGGGCACCTCGACGAAATGCACTGTGGTATCCGCTGCCTGAGTAGGCTCGGCGTGGGCATGCGCGTGCTGTTCAGGAGAATGCGCCTGCACTGACGCGCTGAGCAGACTTATGGTCATCAGAGTAAATAACTTAGCTGTGCGTGTGTTGCTGCATCCTTTCATGATCATTACTCCTGTAACGTTAATTCACCTCATCAACGAGACTGTGCCGTCTTCAATGTGGCGGCTTGTGTGCGTAGGCTCGTATAAGGCAGGTCATTAAATCCCAACCCCAGAGAGGTTGAAGCCAGATGCAAGTAATAGGCTCCAGTTGATTCTAGTTCAATTTTGGCCTCATAGAGGCCCTTCCCCACCTCCAGCACTTCAACTTCACGCGGACGAGAAGAAGGAGCAAGAAAATAACGTAGCCGTAAATCAGCAACGCCGCTCAGCGGCTGACTGTCTCGCCCCTGCGTCAACTGCACTCGTATCTTAGCCGGGGAGCCAGCTATCAAGGGTTTATCCCACATAAACTCCACCTTGGGCTTTTGTAACTGCTGCACCAGTGCCGGATCGAGTGCCACCTCGGTAGAAAAACAGTGCGTCAGCTCCGGTTGGTTGAGCATCAGCGCCACATCAAACTGACCGGCCGGCGGCAGCTTAACTCGGGTGCTGTAAACGCCGGGCTCTACCTCCCGTAAACTGCGATCTATCACCTTGGCTGCCCGCGCCGCATGCCCACGATTCAGGTAACTAAACATGGGGGCGTTCATCCCCTCAGTGTAGAAGTAGGTACTGTTGTCCACGGGATTAACCACGAACACCGCGGCGTCTTCCCTTGCCGGTGCCAAGCTGGTGGCGATGGGAAGATCCCCAGCCAGCTTGGGCGCCGCAGGTCCCGCTTCGAAACTCTGGACTGTGGGTGTTTTTCCTTCGCCCAAAGATAACAAACTAATCATGGAGACTTTGGATGAGGCAAGCCCGCGGATATAAGCATAAGAACGAGTGAATACCAGCTGATAAGGTTCAGCCGCCACTTCAACACTATGCAGCACTTCATCGGTTGCCGCGTCTATGATAGTTGCGCTGTCTTCCATGGTGTTGAGTACTATGCCAAAGCGGCCGTTCTGACTAAACCGCAAGGGTCCTATGCCGCGACCGATTTGAATGACCTTGCGCACCTGCAAACTACGCGCATCGACCACAGTCACAGTGCCGTCCTTGCCATCGCTGACATAAACAGCCTGCGATAAAGGCGAGAATGCCACTGCCAAGGGATGCGGCCCAGTATTGATTTTCGCTACTTGACTCAATGTCTCTACATCAAACACCGTCAAGGCTCCCGCATCCCGATTGCTGACAAAGGCATAACGAGAGTCGTCGCTAAAGGTAATATCATGATGCCCAGCCCCGGTGATCAGCGTTTTTACCCGCTCCAAACTCTGGGTATCAATGACGGTCACTCCGCCCTGCTCCGCATGGCGACTGTCGTTACCGACCCATAAATAACGCTGATCCGGCTGTAGTGCCACCCGGATCGGATCGGGCCCGGCCGCTATATTGGTCAACACCTTAAAGCTGTTGGTATCTATCACCGCCACTTCTCCGGCGTTGGGCATGGAGACATACAGTCGCTTGTCATCTGTACTTGCCACCCAATCCATGGGGGCACGCTTGAGTGCGATGCGACTTAGGGTACTGGTGATCCCCCCCACCGAAATGGACGGGTCTATCACCGTTAAACTGGCGTCTTGATTGAGTACCAGTAGATAGTAACTATTAAAGTCAATCAGCGGACGCGCTCCCATACGCCCCTTGAGGTAATAACCGATTCTGGACTTGCACTGCGATTGATAATCTCCCCCCTCGGGAACACTTTGGGCCGCATCGAGCCAAGCACCGGGTACCTGACCGGAAATGGGTTGCCCCGTAGTCGCATCGCGAAGACGAAACCGGATATCGACCAACTTTCCTTCTGTCGGCATAGCATCGTTACCAAGGGGACGGATTTCAAAGTCGATGTCAACGCCATCCCGCTGCAGGTGATTCATGTCCTCGGTTTCGGCGTTTTGAACAAGGTGGGCGGCAGCAACAGCCGCCGATGGTTTAGTGGTGGTCTCGGTCGCCTGCACTGGAAGCTGGGTAGCCAGCAAAGGTGCCGCGCAACAGAGCACATAAAATATCGATGATAGTTTCACAGGCCTATCCCTCACACTTAAGAAGCCCGGAATCCATTTCCGGGCTTAAGTTAATGACTATCTTCGGTTCCGATCACCTCGCGGTGGTCTGCCGTTATCTGCAGGCGGAGGTGTCACGGGTACAGACTGCTGGTTTTCGACCCGCAAGATGCCCCATAAGCCGTTGGCATTACCACCTCCCGCAAAATCTCGGTACAAATAGTCTCCTGGCACTGCATTCCCACCACCGGCACTCGGGAACATCATGCTGAAATGAGCCGCCGGCAGAATGTGTTCCTGAACCCCGGTATAAATGTCCAGCGGGTTATAACCAAAGGCCACAGACCCTATACCTGGGTATTTCATCGGATAACCATAACCGTCCTGTTTCTCGGCTATGTAAGGCATGCGTCCCCACACATGACCCGTCAGCTGGAAACTTCCCGAGCGACCGGCAGAGCTACTTTGCAGCACATGGGTACGGAACGGTTGCCCAGGAGCGACGGTCAATATCGGCGTTTCGGGGTCCGCACCGGTTAAAGCATTGCTGTAAGCCATATGAGCGTTGGGTATATCCCCCCAACCATGGCCCCCCGCACGACCAAAGGGAGCATCGGGTGCCTTGGCAAATCGGTACCAAAGCGGCTCACTCTTATAGTTGATCGCCATGCCTGAGTTATCTTCCGGATCCGCGGGTACCCCAAAGCCTTCCGGTGCCATATTTTCCACCGGTTTGCCATTGGCCCAACGCATGTTCAGCCCTCGTTGCCAAAGCAAGGTAAAGTCACGATAGGCCGGTTTACCCAAGGGCTGTACTCTTGCTGCAGCGCGCATGCCCGCATCTTCAGTCCAAGTAGACCCAAGGGGGCTGACCACCATGGCCGCCGACAAGCCTTTCTGTGGCTGCTTGATAGGATCCGCTTGCATCAGATTCAAACCACCGAACTCGATAGGCTGCGTCATGATCCGATCGACATTACGTCCCATACGAGCAACGGGTCGCCCTTCTCGTTCATAGTGCCCTGCATAATACTGATAACTACGGCTTGGATACTCAAGAGCTCCCGCTGCGCGTGGCGGCACTGTCTGTACTGGGTTAATACCCACGTTAGCACCGTCTCCTTTAGTGATGTCATAAGCCAGCAATTGTGCATGTAAGCCCACATGGCTGGAAGGTCGCATCAGATTATTGTTAAACGCCGTGACTCCTTTATTCGCAAAGCGGTCACGCTTAACCACGCTTGGCATCACAGAGAAGTTAGGTAAATCGGGCATCTCCATTGGTAATCTGTTTTCTAATGTGACGGTAACGCAATCACCGGCGGCCGCTCTCAGCATAAGCGGTTCAATAGGTACGCCCGCTTTCAGCTTACCGGTCTGAGGATCCAGATCGGACTTATGTACATACATGACGGCTGTGGGATCATGCAGCGGTCCAGATTGACCACCAATCACGCTAACTTCACCTGTTTCATCATCTATTACACTCGCCTCAGGTATGCTCACTAAACGTGAGTTATAAACCAAGGTGCCACCAGCAGGATTGAGCGGGCCACCCACATGCAGGCCGTTACCACTGGGGTCACCTATCGTCAGCCCTAAAGGGTTATCTAGGATATCGTTAGCCAGCACGGCCACTATTTCGTAGTTGCGCTGTGGCGTTATTCTGTTCCCAACACCATTGGGATCTGGCCCATAAATTGGACAGGACCCATTAAAGTCCGCCGTGTTACGCATCGCCAGCGGCTTTGGGTTACTCGGTAAGGGGAGTAAATCACTGCGGCTGTTGGTGTAGTTACGCATGATCCCCCACATACCATTCCAATAACCTTCTGCTGATGCACTCATGGAATAAAGGTAGTCACCTGTCTCTGAGTCCGAGCTTGAGAGCATGGCCACTGGGGCAGCAAAACCGAATTGCTCCGAGAGACCTACCATCTGCGAAGCACGCCAGCCGGAGTTAGAGCTAGAGCCGTAACCGGTGCCGGTACGCAGCCATTTAACCCCATGCAGGGCAACGTTGTGTGCCTCCTCATACCCACCCGCATGTATTCTTAACCGTACATTATCCCCAGAATAGGTACGCAGTAATGGGGTAAAAGGATCACCAGGCTGATCACCACCATAGTTGATGTGGGGTGGGAAGTGAGTTGTGCCACCGGTAGGTCCCACAGCCGAGGTAATGGCACTGGGTGCTAGGTTCAATGCGGGTATGGCTCGGTCGGTACGACTTTGCAGTGCGTAGGACAGGTCACCAGCCAGTCCTGCAGCCTGCATACCCGGTTTGCCATCAGGCGCCAGCCGTTCCGGATCATAGATACGCAGCCCCAGCGGCTCATTACGATAGTTAACAGTGTAAATACCGGGGTCTTCGACCGAGATCGCCTGCGGGCAAGGTCGGCTTGGACAACCGGGTACTTGACCGCCCTCCGCATCCACCACAGATTCCAGCAAAGAACTGGCTCCTTGGCGCACTGGCGGGTTAATGGCATAGCGGAAGCTATCGCTCGTCGCCGGATAGGCGTCAGCGTTAGGCACACCATCTGGGCCCGCGCCGACATAGACACCGGCCTCATAAGCATGTTGGAAATCACTGTACTCCAAGAAAAACTCTCGGAAACTGTCGTTCTTGCCATCACCGTTAAGATCACCTGTGGCAATCACAGCCTGCCAAGAGGTGGGGCCGCCATCTTGGCGTGTCGCCGTATCATACAGGCGCGCACCAGTTTCCGAGTGAAACCACTCAGAACCAGCTGGCTCAGTTAATACGGTGGCATAGAGTCCCAATTGTTGATGGGTTGAAGGAGAAAAATGATCATGGGTAAAAATATTGCCCAAGCCGCGATCGATATTATGAATATTCACCACAGGATCGGCGAACCAGCGCTGCATAGTGGTTCTCGCCCCTACCCAGTCGCTGCGATTGAACTGGCCAAAATAAGGATGCACCTTGGCCTCAGGGCACGCATCTGTCCCTTCGCGTGGATCATTGCTCTGGCACTGATTGTACTCACGAATCGCTGCGATACGCTCAACGACTGTAGTGGGTGACAAGACACCATCTTCATAGTTCCAGCCGTTAGCCCCACCATCGGAAGACGTCTGATCCCACTTAGGTAAGTGAATATGCTGCCCCATCACATCAGTCGGTGTGCGCACCTGATAGTCATCCAGCTCGAAAAAGGCAGGGATCAGGTTGGTTTGCTGGTACATAGCGCAATCGAAGGTGTTCAGTCGCATCACCAACGGCTCTGGTGGCTGCTGTTTATTGATGATGGGCCAAGCGTCTTCCCACAGCGCCAGCATCCGAGTCTGTGGATAGTGATACCCCACCTTGTTGAACACCGCATCAATTTGAATATTGGCGGCTTTATAAATGCGGGGCTTGTCGGCAGTAAATTGGGATGAGCCGGTAAAAGACATGCCATCCGCCCGTTCGCCGCTGACAAATTCACCAGGACCTGACGTTTGGGTCAAACGTTTTTGCCGATCATCGATACAGGGCTCAAAGAAAGGAGCCCCAGATACTGGGGGAGAACCGTTGGTCAAAAAGCTTCTCGGCTGCACTTCACCATTCGGTAACACCGTAAAACTGGGGTGCTGAGCCATGGCATGGTATGCCATGGCTGCCTGTTCGACATCGGTCCCCTCTTCTGGAAAGAAAACCGGCTTGGCACGGGTGATAACCTTAGTAAAATCCAGCGCGCTGGTGATCACTTCGGCTTCGCCGCCGCTCGACCAACCTTGCAGCGCGTGACGAGGCAAGCCACCATTCCAACCGTCTACCTGTGCAGGATCGAGTGCTGCCCACAAGCTATTACCGCTATCTTTTAATGCCTGAGCAGTAGCAGGCTCTAGCATATCTAACGGCGGCGTAGGTGCCCGCTGGCCGACAGTGTGCTCAATCCCACCAATCCAGAACGGGAAGCCTGGATTTTTCAGATTACCATCGGCGTTACGATTGGCCTCGCTGCGATCTACCAAAGCAACGGAACCCACAGCGACTAGTTCATCATCATCTTCAGGGTCACTGCCGTACTTGGTCACCACAGTCACCTTACCCGGCATAGGCGGCATGGCCTTGCCCGGTAGAGGCACGATTGCCGGTATAGGAGTGCCCGCCACTATTTCGCCATCGGGCAAGGCGCGCGCGTTTGCCGCGGGCAGGCCGCTGCGCAAAGCAAAAGGTTCAGAGTGATAACCATCATCTCCGTCTTCGGAAACCTGTAGACGAGTACCTTCTTCAAACACATCATGCACCCGCCACATCGCCCACATACCTTGAGCAAAGTGCGGATAAAAATGGCAGTGGTAGATAGAGTCACCGGCCGAACGGTTACGGTTACCTGAGCCGCCGTTGGCAATTTCATAGGTATAGCCCGATCCCGGGCCTAGGCCCTGAGCATCTAAGTAATCGGAGTTATCATCATTGGGGTTGAACAGCCACTGATGGCCATGTAAGTGAAAAATATGATTTTCAATACCCGAGTGAGTGTTACGTATTTTGACAAAGTCCCCCTGATAACTGTGACTAACGTTAGAGGGTTCGGCTGGATACAAAGCCATAGTAGCCTTAATACCTATGCTGTCAGCCGGAGGCACTTCACCAGGGCGCATCTGTTCCAAACCAACGTTGGCAGGCACATCCACTAACATGGCCACATCACCAACGGTATGCGCACTGAGGAAAAACTCCTCGTAAGCACACGACATACAATCATGCATGGGACCAACACCGAGCCGATTGGCAATCAGCTCCGAGCCCAAGCCACCGGCACCGTAGTTGATCATGAACGCATCCCGCACTGGCGCCAACACATGACCGAATACCGGATCGGCCCAATAACCAGGGAATGCCTGCGCGACAGCAACTTCATCCTGAAAGGCCGCAGTAAAGTCGCGAAAGGGTTCCAGTCGATTGGGCAAGGCGGGGTTTCGTTTGCCGATACTTTCCAACGGATAAGTCTCAGGCGGAAAGCTACCATCGGCATTAGGCCCCATGACAACGGTATCGGTATGGCTGGCAATAATCTCGTTACCGTCCACTAGGTTCAGAATAGGTAATCCAGCCTTACCTTCGGTCAACCAAGGTTCAGTCATGGGATAACGAGCTTCATAATTGATCACCGGCTGCCCCGCAGGTGTCCTAGCGGTGGTGGCTAATCGCATCTCTTCTTCGGTCAGGGTATTTCGGTAAACCTTGGCTCTTTTTGGCAACACAATAACTTGCGCAAACAGGCCATTACCCACGTTACCACTAGTACCTTCACCGCCTAAGGTGGCCCCATAGCTAGTTGCAGCAAAAGCACCTTCATGCTCGGCATAAAGGGTATAAGTGCGACTAGCACCTGGGGCTAACAAAGCACTCTCGTTACGACCAACATAAGTGGCAATATCGCCAATCGTGTTCACTGCCTGCATACCGGCCACTTCAAACCCGACATGCCGATCCGCGACTTGTTCATCAATGTGCAACTCGGCTACATCGGCATTATGAGGGTTGGACTGATTGGCCAATAGGTTCTGCAAGTTCACCGTCAAACAGTCACCGGCAGCCACCTTCAATACCAGTGGCCGGGGTCGCTTATCGGCTCTCAAGGTCACGCCACCGGGTACTGCAGCGCCTCCCATGGCCAAAGGAACATCATTGCTATCCACCACGTCTCGGCGCAGAGCGAACATCATGCCGTTCACATTCTGTGCACCTAAGCGGTTAAACATCAGGGGCTGGTCAAGAGCAACAATATTGGCTTCTAAATTGCGGGCGCAACTAATCGCCGCTTGTGCGTTGTGTGAGAAAAAGAGTAAGGCTGTCGTTAATAATATGGACCCAGAAATATGGGTTAATGACCTTGATGTTGCGTTACAAGGCGGGAGTGTATGGGATATTTCCGAATGACTGTTCCGTATCATCATGACAAGCCTCCAATATGCTCAATATCATCACTACCTCACATACAAGCAAAACCCATACCAACAATAAAAAACAATAAATTCAACAACTTAATTTTATTTATTTATTTTCTGGGTGTTATTCCCCCCCATTAACGGGGATGGAGCATTGGACAGCTGGCGCGACATTCTAATGAAGGCCACCCTTCATTTAATACAGAGCAAAAAAATAAGTGACACGGCCCATGCTGATTTTTAAATCCGATCTCCGACCCGCCGATGTTGGACACAATTAAGTTAGCTAGTTACCTAACCTGGGTGAAAAACCCCAATTATGGGGACAACATAGTGGGGAAATTAGTGCACCATGGCCTGTAACTGCCGATAATGTTCGGTCACTTTAGCTACATATTGCTGGGTTTCTGGGAAAGGAGGGATAATGTCACCACGTGTTCTTACCGCGCCTGGACCTGCGTTATAGGCCGCGAGTACTAAAGAAAGATCGTTATCGAACATCTTCATCAATCGTTTCACATAACGAGCGCCACCGCGGATATTCGACAAAGGATCCCAAGCATCATCGACACCCAGTTCTTTCGCCGTATCAGGCATTAACTGCATCAAACCAATCGCCCCTTTTGGGGACAGGGCGGACGGATTATAACTAGACTCAGCAGAAATTATCCCATGCAGTAAATTTTCTGACAGTTTTTGTTCCTGAGCAACCTGAGTAATCAAAGCAGCAAAAGGACGTCCTTTTAAGCTAGGTAAAGGCGCTAATACGTGGTCAATTCGTGCACCTTGTGGTGTAACTACCTTAGGCTCCCGCCGTAACAAGGTGTAGCGTTTTCCTTTAGCAGGAATATTCGTCAGAGTAATACTGCCGTCACTGGCGGTCATCACATACACATCAGCATGCACCCCAGTAGACAAACTTAAAACTAGCCAAATCAGAGTTGGTGCTTTCATCCTTGATCCTCCTCTCTGCCGCAATGAGGCATGAGTTTTGGAAACTCCCTTCCACACCCCATGCCCTGACCTTAGTAATCAAACCCCAGCAAGAAGCGCGCCAAAATAAAAAACGAGGAGTGCAATTAACTTGCATGATTATTGCATCCTCCTCATATGATCACCGCATAGGTAAATTTCATCGCCAAGGAATGGGGAGAAAAAAACATGCTAATACATAAGCAAAGGGGTTTTACTCTGTTAGAGCTGTTGGTGGTACTCGTGGTACTGGGTTTGCTCGCCGGCATAGTAGCCCCAAAGTATTTTGGCCAATTGGGACGTTCCGAAGTCAAAGTAGCGAGTGCCCAGATAGAGGGTTTCGCAAAGGCATTAGATCTCTACCGGTTGGACATGGGCCGTTATCCCAGTACCGAACAAGGCTTGAACGCCTTGGTCATAGCACCGGACAACGAACTCAAATGGGGCGGCCCTTATCTACAGAAACAAGTACCTCAAGATCCATGGGGGTTGAGCTATATTTATCGTTCTCCTGGTGAGTATGGCGATTACGACCTGCTGTCTTTGGGCAAGGACGGACAACCCGGTGGTGAAAACGAAAGTGCCGATATTGTCAGCTGGTAATAACACAGTGAGGTCATATGCGTTTTCATATCAAAGGGGTCACTAAACAAGCCGCTATTGTTTCTCTGACGCTAGAGGCATCATCTGCAGCGGATGCCCAACTGCTCGCCGAGAAGCAACAATTGCGTGTGCTCGCAGTGCGTCCTGCACAACGTTGGTCACTGAATCATTGGCGTCCCCGCGAGGCTTTTCCACTACTGTTATTCAGTCAAGAACTGGCCACCTTGCTAAAAGCTGGACTGGCGCTGATCGATGCCTTAGAAAGCTTGGCAGAGAAAGAATCAACGCCGCGAGCAAATAAGATCCTTTCTGGCCTTGTTCGCCAACTCTATGAGGGAAAATCATTTTCTTTGGCATTGGCGCAGTTTCCCTCAGACTTTCCATCTCTCTATATTGCTTTGATACAGTCCAGTGAAAAAACCGGTACCGTCGGTGAATCTCTAGATCGGTATGTTAGCTATCATCGTCGAATGGATGAGATCCGCCAAAAGGTACTTAGTGCCTCACTCTATCCGCTTCTGCTCTTCGTTGTCGGTTGCGGGGTACTGCTGTTTTTAATCGGTTATGTGGTCCCCCGCTTCAGTCTGGTGTTTGAAGGAGTAGGTACTAATCTGCCTTGGCTATCGCAACTGTTGTTAAAATCGGGATTGCTCCTGAATCAACATATGCTCGTTATCTTGGGAGGCTTGCTACTGGTTATTCTGAGTTTGGTCGTACTACTCAGACAGGAGAAAGTACGACGGGCAATGATAACTTTGATTAATAAAGTGCCCGCCATCCGCAAACGCTTATTCGCCTATGAGCTGGCGCGTTTTTATCGTTCACTGGGTATTTTACTGCAAGGGGGAATTCCCATTTTGACGGCTATGGCAATGGTTAGTGATCTACTTGGCGTTATGTCTCGCCCTCGACTCGAAGAGGCCAGACAGAGCATACAAGAAGGACATCCTTTGTCAGCAGCGCTATCAGAAAAAGGACTAACGACTTCTGTTGCCCTGCGCATGCTGCGCGCGGGTGAACAGTCGGGAAAACTAGGAGAAATGATGGAACGCACTGCGGATTTCTATGACGAGGAAAACAATCGTTGGGTCGAATGGTTTGTGCGTTTGTTTGAGCCTTTACTAATGACCTTTATCGGGCTGCTCATCGGCGTGATTGTTATTCTGATGTATATGCCTATCTTCGATCTGGCTTCAAGCATTCAGTAATATAATGGGCAGTCGAATACGCTGTTACCGATGAGCTCTATTGGCAATCTCTCACCGCTGGGGCCGTATCAGGCCAAGGCGCTCTATACGGTAGCGTAACATATCCCGAGTGATACCTAACAGGCGGGCCGACTTGGTGACATTCCAGTCGGTCTTGTCCAATGTTTTTATCACTAGGCTCCGCTCCACCTCAGGCAAACTTTCTTCATTTACCGCTCCTCCAGCTGAGTTAACACTCTCATGATGGACAGAATTGGCCACTGATATTGGATTGATCGCCAGCTGATTTGGCTTAATTATCGCTCCCTGTGTCAATAAAACGGCCTGTTCTAATATGTTACGCAATTCTCGTACGTTACCCGGCCAATGGTAAGCTTTAAGTAAGGATTCCGTATCCTCAGAAAAAATCAATCCAGATTTACCATAACGCTTACCATGCATATTAAGAAAATAATTTGCTAACAATAATATATCGTCGCCACGTGATGAAAGACTCGGCACCTTAATAGAAATAATTCTCAGCCGAAAAAACAAATCACGACGAAAGGTGCCTTCTTCTACCATTTGTTCTAGGTCGCGATTAGTTGCACTAATAATTCGCAAATTAATTTTTCGCTCTATAATCGAGCCGATCCGACGAATAGTACGGTCTTCCAATAATTTAAGTAGCTTGGCCTGAAGCGCGAGATCCATTTCTCCCACTTCATCTAAAAATAAAGATCCCCCATCCGCCGCCTCTACGAGCCCAATTCTACGCTCCTTGGCATCGGTGAAGGCACCCTTCTCGTGGCCAAATAATTCAGCTTCCAATAAATGCGCTGGAATTGAGGCACAATTAAACTCAATAAAAGGCTCTTTACGGCGAACACCATCGACATGCAATGCTCTCGCAACAAGTTCTTTGCCGGTTCCTGTATCCCCCTCAATCAAGACACTGGGCAGATCCGTATCCGTCATGCGGCTTTCCGCATCGAGTAACTGCCGTATAGTTTGTTTGACCTGTAGCATCACGGATGAATTGCCAAGCATGGCATCTAGCCCTGCACTCTGTACATCACGGCTCTGATAGAAAGACAATTGATATTCCATACGTTGGGCGGCTAACGTTTTATCGAGCAGCAATTTAAGCTCGGCCAATATGACGGGCTTAGTCAGATAATGAAAAGCACCCGCTTTCATAGCAGTAACGGCATCTTCTATATTGCCAAAGCCTGTCATCATGATGACTTTAAGTTGAGGGTCACTAGAGTGAATATGTCGAATAAACTCTATCCCATTCATGCCAGGCAGCGAGTTGTCCGTCAACACCACATCAGGGTGATGAGTTTCCAATAGCTTTAGTGCCTCTTCTGCTGAGTGGCATACCAAGGCTTCAAATTTCTTGAGTTTAAGGTATGTCTGAATGTTCTCTGCCAACGTTTGGTCATCTTCAACAATCAGTATGCTGTACTCCATGGCTTACCTCCCGTAGCGACCTTGAAACGCAAGTTCACTTGTGTACCTTTTTTCTCGCAGGAACTTAGCTCAACCTGCCCGTCAAATCGTTCCATCAAACGCTTAACTAGCATTAATCCGATTCCTACCCCACCTTGTTTGGTGGTATAGAAAGGTTTAAAAGCCATCATCTCCTGTCGCTTTGTCATTCCTTTACCAGTGTCACTAATAGTCACATTCAAACAGCGCTGGCTGACATCCTGTTCAGCTACAATACGGAGCAAACCACCATCAGGCATAGCTTCAATAGCATTAGCTATTAAGCTATTTAATACCTGAGTGAGCAACGTTCGTCGACTGATTACGAGGGAAACTTGTTTTATTTCACATTCGACTTTAATATTTGAATTATGTATTTGTGTCTTAAATGCAAGCACAGCTTCCCGAATGACTATTACTGGATCCACAGCTTCACTCTCGCCCGCAAGAGAGGGGGAGGAGACTAATAATTCACGTATCCACTGTGACATACGGTCAACCTGATTAATGATATCATTAATATTTTTATGAATAGGCTGATCGGACAACTCTAATGATAGCTCAGCACTAGAGCGAATGGAGGCGAGTGGATTACGCAGACTATGTGCGATTGATGACGACATTTCCCCCAATACCACAAAGGTTTCATTGGCAATCAGCTGTTGCTGCTGCGAAGCCAGTTGAACAGATGCCCGATATACGATCCAAAACAGCCCCAAATACATTAAACCACCACTAAGGGCCACAGCCTGCCAGATCAATACGTATCCACGTTGGATCCGCGCGTTAAGATCTCTGGGCTCTTTGTATATTTCAACAACAGCTAACACGTTATTATTAATATCAAGCAGTGGAATGTAGTTCTCGATATACAAATCTTTCGGTAACCAGTGGAATTGCTGTTCAGACCTATGCTCATCAACATTATAATGACTGCTAGCAACGTAACGCCGAAGATTAAATGCGTCATCGAGCTCATTATTATCTACAATTTTTTTACCAATTAATTCTGGATTAGTTGACCAAACAATATCTCTATCATTTGAATATATATTAGCTAGGAGTAAGTCGGGTAAGTGGGATATGTGGTCAAGGAACTCATTCCTTGCTTTTTTTACACGAACATCAGCAACCTCAAAAGATTCCGAATATTTATAATGCAGAGCAGGAAAAAAAAACTCACCAATGGTTGGCAACAGAGGAATACCGGCATGAACAACTTCCACCTCTGCTATGGATTGTATGAACTGTGCGCTCAACATCGAATCACGATCTATGCTTTCATTGCGCAAAAATTGTGTAGTAATAGATCCAACACCAATAGCAACAGCCGCGATCAGCAAAGCACTAAGCAATGAAAACCAGCGTAGGAAACGGAATCTAGAATGATGCCGACCGGCACGAAATAGACTTATGATTCGAATGTTTTCAAATAGATGCCGCATAGGACTTCCTGTCCTTAGTTTATTGTAAAACCATATTGTTAGTGTTGGCCACGACAAATTTAGTTTAGTACATTGATGAAAACACTACTTACTCCTTTCCTTATTCTAGAACATATTTATTATTTTGCTTAAGGAGACGCATCAAAATTTTAAAACATACCATGTTTTTAGAATTTAAAATGGGTGCTGTGACGTAACTCACAAATTACAAAATTTACTGTGCATAAAACTAAAGGTAGAAACAACACCCGTTACAGAATGAATTCAACTAGCTTGGAACTATTTCAAGACTTCTTTTATTGCTGCTTCGGCACAAGCTTGATCTAAGTGGCCACCTGGAGCGCCACCGACACCAATTCCAGCTACCAGCTGATCATCAATGCGTATCGGCATACCACCGCCCAAGATCAAAATGTCTGAGTGCATATCACGTAGGCCCGATAAAGCAGGTTTATCGGCAATGTTATTCGCCATGTCTGCCGTAGCCATACCCATAGAAGCTGCGGTAAAGGCCTTCTTACGAGCGCTTTCTATCGTGTGTGGACCAGCGAGTTCATCTCGAGCCAAGGCCTTGAGTACACCTGAGCGGTCAACTACAGCAACCGTTACATGATATCCATCTTTGGCGCATTGCTTGAGACCTGCGGCCACCAATTGCAGGGCTGTATCTGTGTTTAGTGTAATGCTACTCACAGTTTGTGCCTGTACACTAATGCTGGCCAAAGCCAGTAGTAACAAAGGTGTTCTCATCCTTATATCTCCGTAGCAAAAGTCATATTGACTATAGTCACCCTAACTTGTACCCGCCTTTTATTTATCTACATCCCTATGCTAATTATTTTACTTGAAGATAATTCGGCTATTCCCGATTACTCACAAGATTAACAACTTTTAACTACAACAAGGAGGGACTTATACAATTCTAAGTAAAGAGTCGTCCGTCAGCAGCAGTTTGAATATGCCTATTTTTTCTGCTCCGTCTACCCAGACAGAGCAATAGATCAAGCCCTTGTGATGCCCTAGACAAGCACAGAAACAATGCGGACTCACCTAAGACAGATCGCTGACATTACTGAGCCAGACCGGCATGCGATAGTGATAATGGATAGTGTTGGCTGGCATACCCATGACATTGCAGTTGGAACACTAGAGAAGATAACCGTAGTGATGAACACCAGTCAAAACAGGAGCCTGCTCATCAGATGGTCACGGTTTGGTGACGGAGGTGGATTTGATAATGTCAAAATGAGGAGTTTTAACGAGGATAAAAAAGCAAAAAGCCCTTAGCTATCAATAAGCTAAGGGCTTTTTTAAAATGGCGGAGTGGACGGGACTCGAACCCGCGACCCCCGGCGTGACAGGCCGGTATTCTAACCAACTGAACTACCACTCCGCAAAGATGGGATAGTTAAGATACTAAATGAGTTGCCTGGCAGTGACCTACTTTCACATGGCAGCTGCCACACTATCATCGGCGCGGCTGCGTTTCACTACTGAGTTCGGCATGGGATCAGGTGGTTCCACAGCGCTATGGCCGCCAGGCATAAATTGTAATCTGGAAGGCTGATTTTGTATCAAAGCAGGTTTAGGTGCTCTGATTTAAATAATTTGTGTTTGTTGTTCTTGACCGCAAGGTCTCACACTTCTTGGGTGTTGTATGGTTAAGCCGCACGGGTAATTAGTACAGGTTAGCTCAACGCATCGCTGCGCTTACACACCCTGCCTATCAACGTTGTAGTCTCCAACGGCCCTTCAGAGGGCGTAAAGCCCTAGGGATGACTCATCTTGAGGCTCGCTTCCCGCTTAGATGCTTTCAGCGGTTATCGATTCCGAACGTAGCTACCGGGCAATGCATCTGGCGATACAACCCGAACACCAGGGGTTCGTCCACTCCGGTCCTCTCGTACTAGGAGCAGCTCCTCTCAATCATCCAACGCCCACGGCAGATAGGGACCGAACTGTCTCACGACGTTCTGAACCCAGCTCGCGTACCACTTTAAATGGCGAACAGCCATACCCTTGGGACCGACTTCAGCCCCAGGATGTGATGAGCCGACATCGAGGTGCCAAACACCGCCGTCGATATGAACTCTTGGGCGGTATCAGCCTGTTATCCCCGGAGTACCTTTTATCCGTTGAGCGATGGCCCTTCCATACAGAACCACCGGATCACTATGACCTACTTTCGTATCTGCTCGACCTGTCCGTCTCGCAGTTAAGCTGGCTTATGCCATTGCACTAACCGTACGATGTCCGACCGTACTTAGCCAACCTTCGTGCTCCTCCGTTACTCTTTAGGAGGAGACCGCCCCAGTCAAACTACCCACCAGGCACTGTCCGCAACCCCGATAAGGGGCCTACGTTAGAACATCAGACATACAAGGGTGGTATTTCAAGGTTGACTCCATAGCAACTAGCGTCACTACTTCACAGTCTCCCACCTATCCTACACATGTAGGGCCAATGTTCAGTGCCAAGCTATAGTAAAGGTTCACGGGGTCTTTCCGTCTAGCCGCGGGTATACGGCATCTTCACCGCAAATTCAATTTCACTGAGTCTCGGGTGGAGACAGCGTGGCCATGATTACACCATTCGTGCAGGTCGGAACTTACCCGACAAGGAATTTCGCTACCTTAGGACCGTTATAGTTACGGCCGCCGTTTACTGGGGCTTCAATCAAGAGCTTCACCCGAAGGCTAACCCCATCATTTAACCTTCCAGCACCGGGCAGGTGTCACACCGTATACGTCCTCTTACGAGTTTGCACAGTGCTGTGTTTTTGATAAACAGTTCCAGCCACCTGGTCACTGCGGCTGAGTCACGCTCCATCCGCAAGGGATTTCACATGCCTCAGCGTACCTTCTCCCGAAGTTACGGTACTATTTTGCCTAGTTCCTTCACCCGAGTTCTCTCAAGCGCCTTAGTATTCTCTACCCGACCACCTGTGTCGGTTTGGGGTACGATTCACGTGTACCTGAAGCTTAGAGGCTTTTCCTGGAAGCGGGGCATCAGTGACTTCACCGCCGTAGCGATTTCGTCTCAGGCCTCAGCATTGCGCGTCCGGATTTACCTAAACACGCTGCCTACACCCTTTCACCAGGACAACCAACGCCTGGCTCACTTAGCCTTCTCCGTCCCCCCATCGCAGTACACGTCAGTACGGGAATATTAACCCGTTTCCCATCGACTACGCTTTTCAGCCTCGCCTTAGGGGTCGACTCACCCTGCCCCGATTAACGTTGGACAGGAACCCTTGGTCTTTTGGCGTGGAGGTTTTTCACCCCCATTATCGTTACTCATGTCAGCATTCGCACTTCTGATATCTCCAGCATGCTTCACAACACACCTTCGCAGACTTACAGAACGCTCCCCTACCACGCACTCAATAAAGAGTGCATCCGCGGCTTCGGTGCATAGTTTAGCCCCGTTACATCTTCCGCGCAGGCCGACTCGACCAGTGAGCTATTACGCTTTCTTTAAATGATGGCTGCTTCTAAGCCAACATCCTGGCTGTCTGAGCCTTCCCACTTCGTTTCCCACTTAACTATGACTTTGGGACCTTAGCCGGCGGTCTGGGTTGTTTCCCTCTTCACGATGGACGTTAGCACCCACCGTGTGTCTCCCGGATAGTACTTTACGGTATTCGGAGTTTGCATGGGGTTGGTAAGTCGGGATGACCCCCTAGCCCAAACAGTGCTCTACCCCCGTAAGTATTCGTCCGAGGCTCTACCTAAATAGATTTCGGGGAGAACCAGCTATCTCCCGGTTTGATTGGCCTTTCACCCCCAACCACAAGTCATCCCCTAATTTTGCAACATTAGTGGGTTCGGTCCTCCAGTTGATGTTACTCAACCTTCAACCTGCTCATGGCTAGATCACCGGGTTTCGGGTCTAATCCTAGCAACTATTCGCCCAGTTAAGACTCGGTTTCCCTACGGCTCCCCTATACGGTTAACCTTGCTACTAAAATTAAGTCGCTGACCCATTATACAAAAGGTACGCAGTCACCCAACAAGTGGGCTTCCACTGCTTGTACGTACACGGTTTCAGGTTCTATTTCACTCCCCTCACAGGGGTTCTTTTCGCCTTTCCCTCACGGTACTGGTTCACTATCGGTCAGTCAGGAGTATTTAGCCTTGGAGGATGGTCCCCCCATATTCAAACAGGATATCACGTGTCCCGTCCTACTCGATTTCACATTAAAGGCAATTTAGTGTACGGGGCTATCACCCACTACGGCTGGTCTTTCCAGGACCATTCCACTATCGCCAAGAATGCTTAAGGGCTGGTCCCCGTTCGCTCGCCGCTACTAGGGGAATCTCGGTTGATTTCTTTTCCTCGAGGTACTTAGATGTTTCAGTTCCCTCGGTTCGCCTCGTTACACTATGTATTCATGTAACGATACTCTACTAAGTAGAGTGGGTTTCCCCATTCGGATATTACGGACTCAAGCGCTTCTTACCAGCTCATCCGTACTTAACGCAGGTTAGCACGTCCTTCATCGCCTCTGACTGCCAAGGCATCCACCGTGTACGCTTAGTCACTTAACCATACAACCCCAAGAAGTGTGTTTTATACGGCGTTTGCTGAGCGATTTCTTCGTTGCGACTCTCACTCGTGCTATCACATAGAAAACTATGCTCAAGCACTCGTTCAAGTTCGCGCCTCGAACTCGCGTTGCTAACGCTCGTCTAAAAGCCCACTTTATAAAAGCGAACCTTAGACAGTATAAAAACAATTCTCTAAGCGGGGTCGTTTGCATCAGTGACTGATGCTTACAACACTATTTCGCCAAGAATTTCTAAGACACTTGCGTATCAAGAACTACAAATTATTTCTATCAGCTTTCCAGATTGTTAAAGAGCGTGACTTCGTTAGAAATCAAAGTGATAAACTGACCAGCAGTGTATGTCTTTGATGTCTAGACTTCGGCTTTTGGTGTTAGCACTAAATGGTGGAGCTATGCGGGATCGAACCGCAGACCTCCTGCGTGCAAGGCAGGCGCTCTCCCAGCTGAGCTATAGCCCCATTTAGTTCTTAGCTTTGTGTTTAGCTTTACACTATATGCACAGTGTTCAACTTGTCACCAAATCATGCTAAGACAAGGAAATAAGATGAGGAAGTTTAGCACGCTAAACGACGAGTCTTATGACGAAGTATTAGGGTGATTTGGTGGGTCTGGGTGGATTCGAACCACCGACCTCACCCTTATCAGGGGTGCGCTCTAACCAACTGAGCTACAGACCCAAAACCGTTTTTACCCTCAAACCTGCTCAAAAGCGGCACTCTGAGGGCAAAAAATCGCACCAGCAGCTTTTGCCCATGCGATTTAAGTCACTCTTTCTTATCAAGCAAACTGTGTGAACACTCAACAGACGTTAAGTTAAGGTAAGGAGGTGATCCAACCCCAGGTTCCCCTAGGGTTACCTTGTTACGACTTCACCCCAGTCATGAATCACTCCGTGGTAAACGCCCTCCCGAAGGTTAAGCTATCTACTTCTGGAGCAACCCACTCCCATGGTGTGACGGGCGGTGTGTACAAGGCCCGGGAACGTATTCACCGTGGCATTCTGATCCACGATTACTAGCGATTCCTACTTCATGGAGTCGAGTTGCAGACTCCAATCCGGACTACGACGCGCTTTCTGGGATCCGCTCACCATCGCTGGTTGGCTTCCCTCTGTACGCGCCATTGTAGCACGTGTGTAGCCCTACCCGTAAGGGCCATGATGACTTGACGTCGTCCCCACCTTCCTCCGGTTTATCACCGGCAGTCTCCCTTGAGTTCCCGCCATTACGCGCTGGCAACAAAGGATAAGGGTTGCGCTCGTTGCGGGACTTAACCCAACATCTCACGACACGAGCTGACGACAGCCATGCAGCACCTGTATCAGCGTTCCCGAAGGCACCGATTCATCTCTGAAAAGTTCGCTGTATGTCAAGGGTAGGTAAGGTTCTTCGCGTTGCATCGAATTAAACCACATGCTCCACCGCTTGTGCGGGCCCCCGTCAATTCATTTGAGTTTTAACCTTGCGGCCGTACTCCCCAGGCGGTCAACTTAATGCGTTAGCTCCGAAACCCACGTCACAAGGACACAGACTTCAAGTTGACATCGTTTACAGCGTGGACTACCAGGGTATCTAATCCTGTTTGCTCCCCACGCTTTCGCACATGAGCGTCAGTCTTTGTCCAGGGGGCCGCCTTCGCCACTGGTATTCCTTCCAATCTCTACGCATTTCACCGCTACACTGGAAATTCTACCCCCCTCTACAAGACTCTAGTTTGCCAGTTCCAAATGCAGTTCCCGAGTTGAGCTCGGGGCTTTCACATCTGGCTTAACAAACCGCCTGCGTGCGCTTTACGCCCAGTTATTCCGATTAACGCTTGCACCCTCCGTATTACCGCGGCTGCTGGCACGGAGTTAGCCGGTGCTTCTTCTGTGGTTAACGTCACAGTAGCAACGTATTAAGCTGCTACCTTTCCTCACCACTGAAAGTGCTTTACAACCCGAAGGCCTTCTTCACACACGCGGCATGGCTGCATCAGGGTTTCCCCCATTGTGCAATATTCCCCACTGCTGCCTCCCGTAGGAGTCTGGGCCGTGTCTCAGTCCCAGTGTGACTGGTCATCCTCTCAGACCAGTTAGAGATCGTCGCCTTGGTGAGCCATTACCTCACCAACAAGCTAATCTCACTTGGGTTCATCCAATCGCGAAAGGCCCGAAGGTCCCCTCCTTTCCCCCGTAGGGCGTATGCGGTATTAGCCATCGTTTCCAATGGTTATCCCCCTCGACTGGGCAGATCCCCAAGCATTACTCACCCGTCCGCCGCTCGTCAGCAAAATAGCAAGCTATCTCCTGTTACCGCTCGACTTGCATGTGTTAGGCCTGCCGCCAGCGTTCAATCTGAGCCATGATCAAACTCTTCAATTAAAGACTTGATGCTCAATGAATTGCTGATGTACTTCTATTTCTAGGTGCACTTCACAAGACATTGATAAACAATATTATTTTGTTCTCAACGTGCTGCTAAGTGCCCACACAGTTTGCTTGATAAATTGTTAAAGAGCGTGACCGTATCTCAGGTCAGGGATGCGTATTCTACGCATTCCTCAGTGTTCGTCAAGTGTTTGTTTCAAACTAATTTTTCGTTCTCTGCAAACCCTTGTGACCGTGAGCGCCTTGCCCCGTGTCAGTGGAGGCGAGTATAGAGATCTGAGCTTTTAGCGCAAGGCGTTTCTTACGATAAATGACACTTTAATGACTGACTGCTTAAACACCCAGCAAGCGCACAAGATACCCACAGAGTTATGCACATTAAGCCGGTGTAGTGTGAAGTGTAAGGGGTGAGGCGGAGACATAAAACCGCATCCAGAGCCTAACACTTGGCGCAAAGTAAAAGATAAAGCGGTTATAAAGCCGTGACTTCAGGATGTGTATTGCATTGGCTAAGGGTTTTCCCCAGTTAAACAATGACGATAGGAAGATAGCGCTACGCCCTAACCCAAAGATTATCTATATGACGATGTATAGATTGCTATACATATATAAGCACCTATATATGTATCTACTAGTTAGTAAGTAGTCGTACTGGCTGCTGAGTTCGGTGTTGTCGTTACGGTACCCCTGATGCTCGTGGTTCAACCTCATCTATATGGATAGGAGGCTTTCTGTAACCTAACCTTTCTCTAATCTAGACTTTTTTCTACTCTAACTTTCCCCCACCCTCACAACGAAAGTGGCAATCTAAAGTGCTCGGCGGCGGCGTTTTAGTTTTACGGGTGCGCCCGTCGGTTGATTGCGCTAAGATAACGCCCCTTTTTTGCTCCCCCTTCAGCTTGGAGACTTGAATGCCTTTTTCCCTCGGCCAGCGTTGGATCAGTGACACAGAAACCGATTTGGGACTGGGCGCCATCGTCGCTATCGATGTGCGCATAGTAACCATGCTTTTTCCGGCTTGCGGCGAAAACCGCATGTATGCCAAAGGTGATGCGCCTATTACGCGCGTCATGTTTAATCCCGGTGATGTGATCAGCAGTCATGAAGAATGGGAGTTAGAGGTCGTTTCTGTTACCGAAGATAACGGCCTGCTCACTTACCATGGTACTCGCCTCGATAATGGTGAGGAGACCAGCCTGAGGGAAACCTTCCTTAACCACTTTATTAAGCTGAATAAACCGCAAGAGCGTTTGTTTGCCGGCCAGATAGATAAAATTGGTCGCTTCAACTTACGTTACCAAGCCTTGATGCATCAGTTTAATCGCCGCCGCTCACCGCTACGCGGCTTGGCCAGTGGTAAGGTCAGCTTGATCCCACATCAGTTACATATCGCCAAAGAAGTGGGCAGTCGTTATGCACCCCGAGTGTTGCTGGCCGATGAAGTAGGCTTGGGTAAGACCATTGAAGCAGGCATGATCATTCAACAGCAATGGTTGTCGGGTCGCGCTAACCGCATTTTGATCTTGGTACCCGAGGCACTGATCCATCAGTGGCTGATTGAAATGATGCGCCGCTTTAACTTACATTTTGCGCTGTTTGATGAAGAGCGATGTGTAGAAGCCTTTGCTGATGCGGCGAATCCGTTTGATACGGAGCAGCTGGTATTGTGTAGCTTGGATTTTATTACCAAAAAGCGTAAACGCTTTGAACAATTGCATGAAAGCGATTGGGATTTAATGGTGGTCGATGAAGCGCACCATTTATTGTGGGACGCAGAGCAGCCGAGCCGCGCCTATGAAGTAGTAGAAGCGCTGGCCGAAGACACCGCCGGCGTGTTGTTGTTGACGGCGACACCGGATCAACAAGGCCACGAGAGCCACTTCGCGCGTTTACGTTTACTGGATCCGGAGCGCTTCTACGATTACGACGCTTTCTTAGCCGAAGAAGAAGAATATCTGCCGTTAGCGGCTGCAGCCGAGACCTTGCTGTCCGATGCGCCTTTGGATGCGGCGGCCATTGCCGGGTTAGCGCCCTTTATGGACGGACTGGACGAAACTGCATTACAAGATGCCAGCCAGCGTAAACAGTTATTGGCGCAACTATTAGACCGCCACGGTACCGGTCGCTTGTTGTTTCGTAATACGCGCCACGCCATTAAAGGCTTTCCGGCGCGCGTCTTGCATTTACACCCCCTGCCCTTGCCCAGCCAATATACCACCGCGATTAAAGTGGCGAACATGATGGGCTCGCAGCTGGACGTTACGCAACAAGCGTTGCAAGCCTTGTATCCGGAAGAAATTTATCGTCAGTTTGAAGGCGATAATAATGCTTGGACGCTGTTCGATAGCCGTGTCGACTGGTTATTGGAGTTCACTAAAGCGCACCGCAATATCAAGATTTTGGTCATTACCGCCAAAGCCGGCGTGGCATTAGCACTGGAAGAGGTACTGCGTACCAAAGAAGGCATTCGTGGCACCGTCTTCCATGAAGGCATGACCTTGCTGGACCGTGATAAAGCCGCGGCCTATTTTGCCCAGCAAGAAGGCGGCGCGCAGGTAATGATCTGTTCGGAAATTGGTTCCGAAGGTCGTAACTTCCAGTTTGCCCATCAGCTGGTGCTGTTTGACTTACCGTTGAACCCCGACTTATTAGAGCAGCGTATTGGTCGCCTCGACCGCATTGGTCAAGAACACGACATCGATATTCATGTGCCTTATTTAGAAGGTACGGCGCAAGCCGCACTCACCCAGTGGTACCACCAAGGGATGGATGCCTTTAGTAAACCTAACGCCGTGGGTCAGCCGGTGTATCAGCAAACGTGCGATACGTTACTGGCTTTGCTTGCTGAACACGGTCAAAACCAAGACGGACTGGCACAATTAATTGAGCAAACCCGTGCGCTAACCACTGAGCTGGAAAGCCATATGGAATTGGGCCGAGACCGCTTGTTGGAGCTTAATTCCAGCGGCGTTATTTTGGACCGGGATTTGGCGGGTGAGTTGAGTGCGGTAGATGAAGATCCGACCTTGGCCATTTTTGCCATCAAGTTGTTTGATGAAGTGGGCGTGCACCAAGACGACAAAGGCGAAAATGCCATCGTGCTGCACCCCAGTGAGCATATGTTGGTGACCAGTTTTCCGGGTTTACCCGAAGATGGCGCCAGCATTACCTTTGACCGAGAAACGGCGCTCAGTCGTGATGACTTGCAACTATTAACTTGGGATCATCCGATGATCCGCGGTGGCATGGACTTGGTACTGGGCTCGGAAATTGGCACCACGTCAGTGGCGATCCTAAAAAACAAGGCGCTGCCAGTTGGTACCCAATTTTTAGAGCTGATCTTTGTCGCTGAGTCGGCACAAAACTCCCAGTTGTATCGCTTCTTGCCACCGGCGCCGATCCGCTTACTGCTAGATAAGAGCGGCAACGATCTGGCCGATAAAGTGACCTTTGAGTCATTTGATCGCCAACTCAGCCCAGTTAATCGTCACTTAGCCAGTAAGCTGGTAAATGCATCGCAAGCCGTTATTCACCATTTGTTACAGCAAGCCGCACCGGTCGCCGAGTTACAGATGCAAGCCTTGGTCGAGCAAGCACGCGAGCGTATGCATGCCTCCATTGGTCAAGAGCTAGCTCGTTTGCAGCAATTAGCCAAGGTGAACCCTAACGTGCGCGAAAGTGAAATCAGCCATGTGCAAGCGCTGCTTGAAGAGTTGGATAGCTTGCTTAACAACACCCGCTTAAAATTGGACGCGATTCGCTATATAGTCGTCAGTCATCAATAAGGAAGATAAGCACATGGCATTACTGCGCTATGATCCGCCGATGGATCCCATGTTTGACGTTTTGTATCAAGACGACAGCGTAATTGTGCTAAATAAGCCGAGCGGCTTGCTGAGCGTACCTGGCCGAGATCCTGTCCATTTCGACAGTTTATCACTGCGGGTGGGACGGGTTTACCCGACCACCCAAGTGGTGCATCGTTTAGATATGGCCACCTCGGGTGTGATAGTGATGGCTCTGCACCGCAAGGCGCACGCTGAATTAAGCCGCCAGTTTCGTGAGCGTGAAACCGCCAAGTGTTATTACGCTTGGGTGTACGGTAATCCTAGGCAAGATGCGGGCAGCATAGACCTACCTTTATGTTGCGACTGGCCTAATCGGCCGCGGCATATGGTGGATCATGAAAATGGTAAAGCGGCGCTCACCCATTGGCGCTGCATACGTCGCTTGAGAGATCGCAGCTTAATTAAGTTGACGCCCATTACGGGTCGCTCTCATCAATTACGGGTGCACATGAAAAGTTTGGGTCATGTGATTTTGGGCGACAATCTCTATGCAGAAGGTGAGGCGCTAACCATGGCGCCCCATTTGCAGTTGCACGCGGCTGAGCTGGAGTTTCGCCATCCTAAAACCAAAGAGTGGCTAAAATTTACCGCTCCCGCCCCCTTCGCCATCACATGAGACAGGCGTGCAGGCGGATCATACCATTGGCCGCGCTTGCGCTGGCCTATTGGCTGATCACTCCTGCCAGTCAAGCGCAGACTCTGCGTCAGTCTCAGCTCAGCTGGCCCGCGTTTGAACAATATCAAGCCCGCGGCCAGATGTTGCACTTTCCTGCATCCAGTCGCGCGCAGGGCCAGTTGCTGATTTGGCCCGAGCTTAATCAGACACATTTGTGGTTACCGGTCGCGCACTATTGGCAACAACGCAACTGGGAAGTCCGGCTGTTACTGCCGGATACCGCACAACAGGTGTTTGATCCCAGTAGCGAACACCCCTCGCCCGCCCAGCAAGCTTGGTTAACGCTACAACTGGTACGCCTCGCTGAACTGACTGCTACCGATATAGACAAAGATGCCGAGATTAATGGTGACTCTGACTCGGATAAAACGACTACGCGACCTGTGGTCATGCTCGCTCAAGGCAGTGCCGCTCTCTGGTATCAACAATGGGTGGATACGGAGCAACTCATCGCGCCTCACGCCTTAATTTTATTTGATGCTTTGCCGCAGCCGATGGCGCAACAAAAAATGCTAGCCGTCAGTCTGGCGCGCAGTCCTTATCCGGTTTTGGATATCTATCGTCGCCCCGACAGCCCGTTGGCTTGGCATAATCAACAACGACGCCAACAGCAGCTCAGCCGCCGAGAGAAAACCGGTTACGCACAGCAACGCTTTAATGGCATTGAGAATTTGAACAAGCAAATCGCGGGCTGGCTGGTGCGGCTGGGTTGGTTACCTCTGCCCCCTAATGCGCCCCATTATTTAAAGGAGCAACATCATGAATCTGGTATTTCTCGACCAAGAAACCCTGCCACCATCGGCCCACCTGCGACGCCCTAACTTTGACCACCAATGGCAAAGCTATGACGACACGCAGCCTGAGCAAGTACAGACGCGCTTAGCAGAAGCAGATATTGTATTGGTGAATAAAATCAGCCTGACTGCAGAGATGCTGGCCACTTTACCACGACTAAAGATGATTGCGCTGGCCGCTACTGGTTGCAATAACGTGGATTTAGAGGCCTGTCGGCAAGCGGGCATTGCGGTGTGTAATGTGCGCGATTACAGCAAAAGTTCGGTGCCTGAGCATGCGTTATCTTTGATGATGGCGCTCAGTCGTAACTTGCATGCTTATCGCAGCTCGATTGTGGACGGCCGATGGCAGCAAAGCGGGCAATTTTGTTACTTCGATTATCCGGTCCGCGACTTACACGGCCAAACCTTAGGCCTGATTGGCTATGGCGCTATTGCTAAAGATCTCGAAAAGTTGGCGTTAGCACTAGGGATGAAGGTCATAGTGGCGGCGCGTAAAGGCCAAGTGCCCGGTGAGGGCCGAGTGAGCTTTGAGCAGCTATTATCCCAAGCCGATATTATTAGCCTGCATTGCCCATTGAATGAAGAAACTCAGCATTTAATTGCCGAGCCGGAATTTAAGCTAATGAAAGAAGACGCGCTGTTGATCAACGTCGGTCGCGGTGGTTTAGTGGATGAAGCGGCCTTACTAGTGGCACTGGAGAAAAAGCTGATTGGCGGGGCGGGCTTTGATGTAGTGACGGCTGAGCCGCCGGCAGCAGATAACCCTTTGATGCAAGCGCTCGCCTATCCGAACTTTATCTTAACGCCGCATATCGCTTGGGCCAGTCAAGCCTCCATGCAACGCTTAGCGGATCAGTTAATCGATAACATAGAAGCCTTCGTGGCGGGTAACACGCAGAATAGAGTGGTTTAATAAATTAACGTGAGGGGTGAAGGGTGAGGAGTGAGGAGTAACTCCTTTCGCCTCACCACTTACTTAGCGTTAAAGCTATTTTATCTTGCGCACGCTTTTAATGGTTTCCCAAGCTTGCTGTATGTCTTGGGCCTTTTCTTGGGCCATGTCCATCATCTCTTTGGGCAACCCTTGGGACGCTAATTTATCCGGATGATGTTTGGACATCTGGCGACGATAAGCTCGTTTTACTTCGGTGTCATCGGCGGTTTCTGCCACTTCCAAAATGCGGTAAGCATTGCGTAATCTATCTGCCGACGGGGGCGCTTGGCGGCCACCACTGGAGTGACCTGAACCTTGGCGAAAACCATGCAGCTGTGCTTCGGCAAAGGCCAACAACTGCTCCAGTTCCGTTTCTGAAAAGCCCAGTTCACTGGCAATGGTCAGCAATAAACGGCGCTCGGCCGGATGCAACTCACCATCGGCGAAGGCCACTTGTAATTGCACTTCCATAAAGAAGCGCAACAAGTTGCGACTGTCTTTGACTCGTGCTCGAAAACGACGCAAGGTTTCTTTTAATGGAAAATCTGCACTTTTACCGGCCCGAAACGCCTCTTGCGCTTTAAGGCGCAGCTCACCTTGTAGGCGCATCTGCGTCATTAACTGCTCGGCTAAACGGATCTCTTCATTCGACACCTGACCACTGGACTTAGCAATATGGCCCATGGTGGCAAAAGTAGTATAGAGAAACTCAGCTTGAGCATCTTTATTAAACAGCCAAGCATTGGCGAGCTTCTTATCTAATAAGTGCCCCAACCATAAGCCAATTAAGGCGCCGGGGATATTGCCGAGCAAGAAACCAAAAAATAAGCCAATCAGCTTGCCTTTAATGTGTGCCAACATAATAGCTATGCCTCTTGCTTGTTGAGTTGCAAAGCTTGCACGCAAACCAACCTAAAGCGTCTCGGCCACAAAAACCGATGAAGAGCAGCTAATCTCATAAGCAGGATCCTAGATGAACAATGGAGCTAAGGTAGGTCATCTTGCAGGTCGATAGTGCTGGCCGCAAGAATGCTTTATCATAGCCCGTTACCATAAAGTAATGACACCCAAATCTCAACCAGCCCAATGGGCGGTGTCGCCACCAGGAAGCGAGCGTCAACCCATGAGAAAACGGATTATCGGCTTACCCTTGCTGCTGCTTTCAGGCCTCACTCAGGCCCAAGCTGAAACGCCAGATGCTTCAGCCCCCTCGGCCATGCCTTTCAGCCGCTGCTTTAGCCATGTGCCCTTGCTAGTAGACTCAGCAACGGGGGATACCAATGCCCCTATTAGCGTGACCGCTGATTTATTAGACGCCACCCGCGATGGTAAAATCATTTACAGCGGCAAGGTCGAAGTAGAGCAAGGCGCGCGTAAATTTAATGCAGATCAGGTAGAGCTTGAACAAATTAGTCGTGATGTGCTGGCCACCGGTAATATCCATTATACGGATGGCACCATCAGCGTGGACAGTAATAAACAGCTGACCGGTAACTTAAATACCAAAGACACCGAGCTGGAAGATGCGCGTTATCAGTTTCACGGTGAGCCCGGTCGTGGACTCGCCAAAAAAGTGCGTCTCAGCGACAATGCTGGCCAGGTGGATTTAAATGGTGCCAGCTACACCACCTGCCCGCCGGATGGCGAGGCGTGGAAATTAAAAGCCAGCTCGGTGAAAGTGGAACAAGACGAAGTATTTGGCGAAGCCTGGAACGCGGTACTGTGGCTGGGCGAGGTGCCGGTGTTTTACTTCCCCTACTTAAAATTCCCCGTTAAAGACGAACGCCAAAGTGGTTTCTTATTCCCCTCTTTTAACTTTGGCGGCGATAACGGCACCGACATCAGCGTGCCTTACTACTGGAACATAGCGGAAAACTACGACGCCACCTTTACCCCGCGCTATATGGAAAATCGCGGCACCATGTCGCAATTGGAGTTTCGTTATCTGCCCATCGCCGGCCAAGATGGCACGCTATACGGCGAGTATTTAGCCAGCGACGATAAGTTACTGAATACCGAATGGGAAGAGGATGCGCGCTGGCTGGTGAACTGGCGCCATAATGCGCGTTTTGACGCCGCAGGACACTGGCGTGCCAATGTGGACTACACCAAAGTCGCGGGTTGGGACAATGCCTATTTTGATGATTTCTCGCCACCTGTCGGCCAGTTAGTTGATGACCAACTAATGCAGTCGTTTAGTGGTGGTTACTACGACAAACGCTGGCAGCTAACCACAGAAGTACGTGATTATCAGATCTTAAAACCCGGTTTAGCGACCATGCCGTTCCAATTGGCGCCCAGTGTAGCCTTAACCAGTTATCAAGGTTTTGGTGGTTTTGATTTGGGTTTTGATGCAGAAGTGACCCAGTTTAAAAATGACGGAAACCAAGTGTATGAAGCTACTCGCGTTCATGCCGAGCCCAAACTGGTGTACTCACTGGTTAATCAGCCGGGGGCGCAACTCTCTGCCGATGTGGGGGCTTATTACACCCATTACGAGCAAGACATTCCCGCTAACTTATCGAGCTACTATGGTAATCAAGATCCCAGTGGCCTGGGCTTTACCACTGATAGTCTAGACAGCAATGTCGATCGCTTATTGCCGCGGGCACGACTGAACGGCACCTTGGTATTTGACCGCGAGACCCAGTGGTTTGAGCGCGATTTCACCCAAACTATTGAACCGCAACTGCAGTATTTATATGTGCCGTTTAAAGACCAAGATAATATTGGTCTTTACGATACGACCAGTATGCGCCAAGACTATTACAGCTTGTTTAGCGATCGGCGTTTTGCCGGCCTTGACCGCATCAGTGATGCCAACCAAATCACCGGCGGCTTTACCAGTCGTGTTTATGATGCAGAAAGTGTGGAGCGCTTGCGCTTAGCGGTGGCACAAACCTATAACTTTACCTCGCCCAGAGTGCGCCTTTATCCCAATGAAGAACTTAGCGATACCAAACAGTCGTTTTTGACCTTTGAGGGCGACCTCAACATAGACGGTAACTGGTTTATGCACACAGAGGCGCAGCAAGATACGCGCAACCATAGACTGGCTGGCGGCAATATCACCTTGGAATACAACAACCAAGGTAAATTGGCACAGGTCGGGTTTCGCCACCTTAATCAAACCTACTTTCCGGATGCCAGCTTAACTGACGATCTGAATCAATTGGGCGGCACCTTTTCTTGGCCACTCAACCCTGATTGGCGGCTGATTGGTGGCCATTATCGAGATATTGAACTCAATCGTAATATCGACAGTCTGATAGGACTGCGTTATGACTCTTGCTGCTGGGCGGTTAGCTTAGTGTGGGAGCAAGCGCAGAAAGAAAGCAAGCTGACTAATCCCAATGAAGTAGAACAAGAAACGCTGATTGGCTTGAGGTTTGAGTTAAAAGGCCTCAGCTCATTTGGTGCCGGTAACAGTGAGTTTTCACCGGGTACGGATTTATTGCCTTACTATCGCCCCTTTAATCTCAATAACTAATTTTCATAGTGCACAGGACTTGTCATGAATAAAAGATGTAAACAATTACTGCTTGCCGCCAGTGTTGGCCTATTCGCAGTCAGTAGCCAAGCAGTCGAACTGTTGGATAATGTCGTGGCCGTAGTAGATAAAGATGTGGTACTAGAAAGCCAACTCACAGGCTTGGTCAATCAGGTTAAAAGCAGCGCGAATAGCGCAGGCCAAGCCTTGCCCGATGAGCAAGCGCTGCGCAAGCAAGCCTTGGAGCGGTTAATTCTAGAGAGTTTACAGCTGCAATTAGCCGAGCGTCTGGGCCTGCGCATTACCGACACCCAGCTGGAGCAAGCCATTGCTAACGTGGCCCGCAGCCAAGGCAAAACCGCCGAGCAATTAGCCGTGGAAGCCAAAGCCGATGGCCTAAGCTACAGCCAGTTTCGTGAACAGGTACGCAACGAAATTTTGCTCAGCGAATTAGCGCGTAATCAAGTACGTCGTCGCATTAATATTTCTGATCAAGAAGTAAAGCAAGTGGTGCAGATGATGTCCGAGCAAGGACAAAACCAAAGCCGCTATCGCGTAGGTAATATCTTATTGGCGCTGCCCACCAATCCCAGTAACACCCAACTGCGTCAAGCCAGTCAACAGGCTGATCAGTTGATCAAACAATTAAAGCAAGGCGCGGATTTTCGTCAACTCGCCATCGCGAAAAGTGCCGGTCCTAAAGCACTGGAAGGCGGTGACTGGGGACTACTGGGTATCAATGAAATGCCCTCGCTGTTTAGTGAAGCGGTGAAAAATCACGGTAAGGGTGATATTATTGGTCCGCTGCGCTCAGGCGCGGGTGTGCATATCTTAACTATTTTTGAGGTAGAAGCGGCCACACAACAAACCGTACAAGCCGTTGAAGTGCGTGCTCGTCACATCTTACTCAAGCCCTCAATCATCATGAGTGAAGAAAAAGCCCAAACCTTGCTTAATGAATATGCGAACTCGATTCGCAGCGGCCGAGCCACACTCGCTCAGCTAGCAGAGCTGCATTCTGAAGATCCCGGCTCCGCCATTCAAGGCGGCGACCTAGGTTGGTCGGCACCTGAAGTGTATGTCAGTAGCTTTCGCGATGTCGTGTCGCAACTTAAGGTCGGCGAGCTCAGTGAGCCGTTTCGCTCTGAGCACGGCTGGCACTTGGTTAAGCTTGAAGATAAACGCGTGGTAGATGCCACCGAACAAGCAACCGAACAAAAAGCCTATCAACTTATTTTTAATCGTCGCTTTACTGAAGAAGTACAAACTTGGCTGGACGAACTCAAAGATGAAGCCTATATCCGTATTGTCGACACTCAATTATCAAACGGTGAACTGTGATCTGTAAACGTATCGCGATAACTCCAGGCGAGCCCGCCGGCATAGGTCCCGACCTGATGCTGGCCTTGGCTGCCCTTGATTGGCCGGTAGAGTTAGTTGTCATTGCCGACCCCGAGCTTATTCAAAGCCGCGCTCAAGCCTTAGGCAAGTCAATTACCTTGCTGCCTTATGACCCAGAGCGGGCACCCCAACCGCAGCGCGCCGGCACGCTCACCATAGCACCGGTAAAGCTTGCCAAACCCGCCGTTCCCGGTGTGTTGGATGAGGCCAATGGCCTCTATGTACTGGAAACACTCAAGCGCGCGTCCGATGGCAACATGAACGGTGAATTTGCCGCAGTGGTCACCGGCCCCGTGCATAAAGGTATTATCAATAAAGCCGGCGTGTCTTTTAGTGGCCACACAGAATTCTTTGCCCAGCAAGCCAATGTGCCGGATGTGGTGATGTTACTGGCGGCACCGGGTTTGCGTGTTGCGCAAGTGACCACTCATATCCCACTGGCCTACGTGGCCAAGGCCATTACCGAAGACCGACTGACAAAAATCATTCGCATCTTACATGCGGAGCTAAAAAGTAAGTTTGGGCTACCTAACCCACGCATTTATGTGTGCGGCCTTAACCCCCACGCGGGTGAGGACGGTCATTTGGGCCGTGAAGAGCTGGATATTATTAGCCCGACGCTGGACAAACTCCGCGTCGAGGGCATGGAGCTTATTGGACCTGTTTCTGCGGATACCGCATTTCAGCCCAAATACATGACGGACGCGGATGCCTATCTCGCCATGTACCACGACCAGGGCTTACCGGTACTGAAATACATTGGTTTTGGCCAAGCGGTGAATATCACGCTCGGCTTGCCCTTTATCCGCACCTCAGTGGATCATGGCACTGCCTTAGAGTTAGCAGGAACCGATAAAATCGATGCGGGCAGCATGCTGTGCGCGCTTAATCAAGCCATTGAAATGATAGAAAAACGCGATGAATAGTAAAGTCCACCAAGGGCACAAAGCCCGTAAACGCTTTGGCCAAAACTTCTTACACGACGACTACGTAATCGATCAAATTGTGGATGCTATTTATCCCACTGATGACTTTACCATGGTTGAAATCGGTCCCGGCCTCGGCGCCTTAACTGGCCCTGTATGCGAGCGCATCGAACGCCTGAATGTGGTGGAGCTCGACCGAGACTTGGCCGCACGTTTGGCGACGCACCCGTTCTTAAAAGACAAACTCAACATTCATCAAGCGGATGCCATGAAGTTTGATTTTACTCAGCTGTTAGAGCCGGGTAAAAAGATGAAGATTTTTGGTAATCTGCCTTACAACATCTCCACTCAGCTGATGTTTCATCTGTTTGAATTTGCCGCTCACGTGCAAGACATGCACTTTATGCTGCAAAAAGAAGTGGTAAACCGCCTCGCGGCAGGCCCAGGTAGTAAGACCTATGGTCGCTTAAGTGTGATGGCGCAATATTACTGCCAAGTGGTGCCGGTGTTGGAAGTCGGCCCAGAAGCCTTTAAGCCTGCGCCTAAAGTTAACTCGGCGGTCGTAAAGTTATTACCCTATGAAACCCCCCCGCATCCAGTACAAGATATGACTTGTCTATCACGAGTCACGGCCGATGCCTTTGGCAAACGCCGCAAAACCATTCGTAATAGTTTAAGTCATCTGTTCAGCATCGAGCAGCTGACGGAGCTGGGCTTAGATCCCGGTGCCCGTCCAGAGCAGCTTACGCTGGTGCAATATGTCGCCTTGGCCAATGCCTTGGCCCAACGCAAGGAATAGCTTTCGATGTCTCCCGACGATATTCACATTACTACCGAGCCCCATTACTTAGCCGAACATTCAGCACCCGATGAGCAAAACTATGTGTTTGCTTACACCATTAGCATCCAAAATCGCGGCCAAAGCAGTGTACAACTGCTTAGCCGTCGTTGGTTGATAACGGATGCCAACGGTAAAATAATCGAGGTAGAAGGCAGTGGTGTGGTGGGCGAACAGCCTAATATTACGCCGGGAGCCGCCTTTACCTATACCAGTGGCGTTAAATTAGACACCCCAGTAGGCGTCATGGAAGGCAGCTATCGTTTCATTGAGCAAGATGGCCGCGAATTTGATGCACCTATCGCTCCTTTTCGCCTGTCTTTGCCTCATCTGATTAACTAATGGCCACTTATATTATTGGCGACTTACAAGGGTGTTTGGCTGAGCTCGACACCCTGCTCAATGAGGTGGCGTTTCGTCCTTCCCGCGATCAACTCTGGCTCACCGGTGACTTAGTCGCCCGTGGGCCTGACTCGCTCGGCTGTTTACGCCGCGTTATCGCGCTGGGTAACGCAGCCACCACAGTACTGGGCAATCACGACTTACACCTATTAGCCGTTGCCAATGGCATAGCCCAGCCAAAAGCGGCAGATAAGATCATGCCGATCCTACAAGCCGCCGATAGCTCAGATTTATTGTATTGGTTACGCCAGCAACCGCTCTTGGCTGAATATCAGCCCGCCGTATATCAGCCAGCAGCAGATAAGCGATCCGAATATAAGCCGGCGGCACAAGCTCAGCCTTTTGTAATGACCCACGCGGGTATTCCCCCGCAGTGGAGTATTGAGCAAGCAAGAATTGCGGCACGCAGTGTGGAAGCTGAACTACGCTCAAGCGATTACAAAGCGCGCTTGGCACAAATGTACGGTAACTTACCGAATTTTTGGCAAGCTGACTTAACCGCGGTCGAGCAACTGCGCTTTACTATCAACGCCTTTACGCGCATGCGTTTTTGCCATCCTGATGGCCGCTTAGACTTTGCCCATAAGGCGGGGTTAAGCGACGCGCCGAGCGAACTCACACCTTGGTTTACCCTGCGTAAGGATCGCCAAGATCCACCACTGATCTTCGGCCATTGGGCCGCATTAGAGGGTGAGTGTGAGGTACAGGATATTTATGCTTTAGATACGGGCTGTGTGTGGGGTGGCAGTATGACATTACTGTGCTGGGAAACCGGTGAGCGTATCAGTACGCCCTGCCCTGTTTATAGCGCGTGAAGCGCGAAAGAATAGAGCATTAAAAGTAAGACCATCATAAAAGTGAAGGGTGAGAGGGAAACATCCAATCTGCAAACGCAGACTTTCCTCCTCACTCTTTACCCTTCACGCCTTACACTCGTTTATAAACCTGAAACCGACAGTCATATTCATTACGCTCGTCACGAGGGCGTAACTGCTCAGACTCAAGCTGCCAATGGTTGGCCTGAAACGGAAAATAGGTATCACCCTCAATATCCGCTTCAATCTGGGTCAGGTATAAGCGTTGGCTTAACGACAAAAATGCCTGATACAACTGGCCACCGCCCATCACCATTACCTCGGGCTCGCCGACTAATAACGCCAGCGCCGCCTCAGGCGAGGCCACCACTTCGGTACCGATTGGCGCCTCATTTAAGCTTTGGCTAACGATAATATTACGCCGACCCGGCAAGGCACGGCCGATAGAGTTGAAGGTGTTACGCCCCATCACTATCGGCTTACCCAGCGTGGTCTGCTTAAAGTACGCCAAATCAGCCGGCAAATGCCAAGGCATGGCATTGTCTTTACCAATCACGCCATTGCGCGTCATGGCTACGATTAACGCGACTATCATGGCTTATTCACGCGTATAGATAACATGTCCGTCATCTTCTTCGTCGTCCCAGTCGTCATCATCTTCGTCGTCAAAGTCTTCGGCGATCGGCTGCGCATGCTCTTGCAGCGTGGTCTCGTGGTAATCGTCCCACTTGAAGTTCACCACTTCATGGGCATCTTCTAACTCTTGTTGAGTACGAGGATTTTCATCCAAGAAGTCCATCAGCGCTTCCGTCACGGCTTTAGTACCGTCTTTGCTGATGGCGGCGATGCGAAATACTGGACCTTGCCAATCTAGACGCTCAATCACACGTTCAATAATGGCTTCTGCTTCTTCTGGTGACACTAAGTCGAGCTTATTAAACAGCAACCAGCGTGGCTTATTGGCCACAGTTTCACTGTATTGCACCAGCTCATTGATGATGACCTCGGCGTTATCTACAGGGCAACTCTCATCGGCAGGCAAGACATCTATGATGTGTAGCAACACACGGCAACGTTCTAAGTGTTTTAAGAAGCGAATACCTAAGCCAGCACCGTCTGCAGCACCTTCAATCAAGCCTGGAATATCCGCAACCACGAAGCTTCTATGACCATCGCAACGTACCACACCTAAGTTAGGCGCAAGTGTCGTAAAGGGATAATCCGCCACTTTTGGCTTAGCCGCAGACACGGCGCGGATAAAGGTAGATTTACCGGCGTTAGGTAATCCCAACATGCCTACGTCTGCTAACAGCAATAACTCCAGCACTAACGCGCGCACTTCACCTGGCGTGCCATTGGTTTTTTGGCGAGGGGCACGGTTAACTGAGCTTTTAAAACGCGCATTACCCAAACCGTGGAAACCGCCTTTAGCGACCAGTAACTTCTGACCGTCACGGGTTAAGTCACCGAGGATTTCGCCCGTCATCTCATCTTTAGCGCGGGTACCGACCGGTACTTTGATCACTAAATCTTGGCCACGTTTACCCGTACAGTTACTGCTGCGGCCATTCTCGCCACGCTCGGCACGATGAAATCGCTCAAAGTGGTAATCGATCAGGGTGTTGAGGTTAGTGTCGGCCAGCATATATAAATCGCCACCATCACCGCCATCGCCACCATCTGGGCCACCATTGGGAATATATTTTTCACGGCGAAAACTCACACAACCGTTACCACCGTCACCGGCTTCAACTTGGATTTGTGCTTCATCTACAAATTTCATTACATTAATCTCCCATTCGTGCACTGACTCCAGTGTATCTGGTTTCAGCACCGAACGTGCTTTTTATAAAGCAAAAAGCCCCGCCGATGGGCGGGGCTTTTTTAGTTCAGCCTTGATGCTTACTCAGCTTCAATGCTTACGAACTTACGGTTGTTTGGACCTTTAACTTCAAACTTCACCTTGCCAGAGGCAGTGGCGAATAAAGTGTGGTCTTTGCCCAAACCTACGTTAACGCCGGCGTGGAAGCGAGTGCCGCGCTGACGAACGATGATGTTGCCCGCCAAGACATTTTCACCACCAAAACGCTTAACACCAAGACGTTTACTTTCTGAATCGCGACCGTTACGAGTTGAGCCGCCTGCTTTTTTCGATGCCATGGAACTGAACTCCTATATTAAGCGCTGATAGCCGTGATCTTAACTTCAGTGAACCACTGACGATGACCTTGCTGTTTGCGTGAGTGCTTACGACGACGGAACTTAACGATCTTGACTTTTTTGCCACGACCGTGAGCTACGACTTCAGCTGTTACTGTGCTACCGTCGATGTAAGGAACACCAACTTTAACATCTTCACCTTGAGCAACCATAAGCACTTTGTCGAATTCGACAGATGCGCCAGTTTCAACGTCTAATTTCTCTAGACGAATTACCAGACCTTCGGTTACACGGTGCTGTTTTCCGCCGCTTTGGATTACCGCGTACATGATTTTAACTCCGAATTATTGGCACTTTTACCCTCAAAGGGGTGTGCACTAAAACTGTTCTACAATGGTCGCGTATTGTACGCAGATTGATAGAGCGAGACAAGAGTGCAGACATAAAAAAATCAGTCTTATCGCACAAGCTTGCAAAGGCGAGCTTGTCGGCTTTATCCCTATGGTAAATAGTGTAAAATCCCAGCATCAGTGGCTGTTGACGGCGTCGTTTGGCTTACAAATTTATGGTAAATATGAATAAAATAAAACAATTGACCGAGCAAGATATGCAATCGGTGAACGATTTAATCAGCTCACGACTGCAATCAGACGTGGCGCTCATTAATCAACTGGGCTTCTATATAGTGGGTGCTGGCGGCAAGCGTATGCGCCCCCAACTCACCGTATTGGCCGCACGCGCCTTAGGTTACGAGGGTGATGCGCACATTACCTTGGCCGCCATTATCGAGTTTATTCACACCGCGACGCTGCTGCACGATGACGTGGTCGATGAGTCAGACTTGCGCCGTGGCCGCGATACTGCCAACGCCTTATTTGGCAATGCAGCCAGCGTTTTGGTCGGCGACTTTCTTTATACTCGCGCCTTTCAGATGATGACTGAACTGGATAACATGAAAATCATGCATATCTTAAGCGACGCTACCAATATTATTGCCGAAGGTGAAGTGCTGCAGTTAATGAACTGTAACGACCCCGACACCACCCAAGACAGCTATATGCAGGTGATTTACTGCAAGACCGCCAAGTTATTTGAAGCGGCCACCCGCTTGGCCGCGGTGCTTACCCACCAAGCGCCTGACGTTGAACAAGCCATGCTGGATTACGGTAAATATTTGGGCACCGCCTTCCAACTGGTTGACGACATCATGGACTACAGCTCAGACAGCGAGGACATGGGCAAGAACGTCGGTGACGACTTGGCCGAGGGTAAGCCTACCTTGCCCCTGCTGCGTGCCATGGAGGTGGGCAGCGCGGCGCAACGCGAGCGTATTCGTGATGCTATTGCTAATCGTACCGGTATGGATCATCTCGAAGAGATCATGGCCATCTTGGCCGATACCCAAGCGCTGGAATACAGCCAGCAACAAGCCGAGCTTGAAGCACAAAAAGCCATCGACAGTTTAAGCATCTTGCCCGACTCGGATCACAAACAAGCGCTGATCGATCTGGCTCATATGGCAGTAGAACGTAGCAGCTGATTATGTGAATAGTAAAGTGTGAGGGGTAAAACTGGATATCTGCATGCTCGGTGTGTTTTCTTTATGCTGGGCTTGCCTCGGTATCTAGTACTTAAGAAAAGCGAGATCCTGACGTGCGTCAGGAAGACGGCTAAAACACCTAGATCTGAAGGTTAGGTGTTTTTCATCTCCCTCCTCACCCTTTACCCCTTACGTTAAAAACAAAAACGCCAGCTCAATAAGCTGGCGTTTTTTATATGGATAAACCTAACGATTAAGCATCAAAAGGATGACGCAAAATCATGGTCTCATCACGATCCGGGCCGGTAGAAATAATATCAATCGGCACACCGGTTAGCTCTTCGATGCGCTTAATGTAATTGCGCGCCGCTTGTGGCAAACCTTCAAGGGTGACCACACCTACAGTGTTATCGCTCCAGCCTGGCATAATCTCATACACAGGAACAACGGTATCATAATCTTCGGCGGCCATCGGAGGCACATCCTTGATTGAACCGTCTGGCATTTGGTAGCCCACACAGATTTTCAGCTCTTTCAAACCATCCAATACATCTAGCTTGGTTAAGCAGAAACCAGAAATGGAGTTCACTTGAATGGCACGCTTAACGGCCACCAAGTCCAACCAGCCGGTACGACGTAAACGACCGGTAGTAGCACCAAATTCATGGCCCACTGTACCTAGGTGTTTGCCGACTTCATCCAGCTTCTCTTGACCGTCGTACAATTCGGTCGGGAAAGGACCTGAGCCTACGCGAGTGGCATAAGCTTTGATGATGCCCAACACATAATCAATGTGACGGGGACCAAAACCTGAGCCAGTAGCCACGCCGCCAGCAGTGGTATTAGATGAGGTCACAAACGGATAAGTACCGTGGTCAATGTCCAGCAGAGTGCCTTGGGCACCTTCAAACATGATTTTATCACCGTTTTTACGGGCAATATCCAGCACGTTGGTCACATCGATAACCATGCTAGTCAGCAGCTCGGCGTAGCCTTTGGCTTCTTCTAATACCGTTTCATAAGAAACCGCTTCTACACCGTAAAAACCGGTTAACTGGAAGTTGTAATATTCTACAATTTCTTTCAACTTAACGGCAAAGGTGTCCATGTTGGCAAGGTCGCCGACGCGCAAACCGCGGCGTGCTACTTTGTCTTCATAGGCAGGGCCAATACCACGACCTGTAGTACCAATGGCATTAGCACCGCGCGCGATTTCTCGTGCTTGGTCCATGGCCACATGGTATTGCAGGATCAGCGGGCAAGCTTCGCTGAGTACCAAACGCTCGCGCACTGGCACACCGCGGGCTTCCAAACCGGCCATTTCCTTTAGCAAAGCTTCCGGCGACAACACTACACCGTTGGCAATAATGCACAGGCAGTTGTCACGTAAAATACCTGATGGAATAAGGTGGAGAACGGTTTTTTCACCGTCGATAACAAGAGTATGACCCGCGTTATGGCCGCCTTGATAGCGAACTACATAACGGGCTCTATTAGTCAGAAGGTCTACAACCTTCCCCTTGCCTTCATCACCCCATTGGGTGCCGAGTACAACAACGTTTTGTCCCATTTTTCCTTTCACTAACTGTTAAGTTATTAAAAACCGAGTCTATCAAATTTTGACCAGAGTCGAAATAAAGTAATGCCAATAAAACAAAACCGACGTTAAACGATAAGCTGTCAGCCATCAGCTAAAGACAACCAGCACTTTTTTATCGACTTACGGTAACACATAAAAAAGCCCGGCGAACCGGGCTTGGTTTGACTAAACGTGCTTATTCGATGTTACTGAGCTTTCCCTGATGGATCTTTCAGGAAGCGGAAGAAATCTCCGTCCGGCTTCAACACCATCAAGTCACCGCCATGTTCAAAGCTTTTACGATAGGCTTCGAGGCTACGAATAAAGCTGAAAAATTCTGGGTCAGCTGAATAGGCATCCGCGTAAATCTTAGCTGCTGATGCATCACCTTCACCGCGTAAGGTACGGCTATTACGCTGAGCGTCAGCAATCATAACGGTTACGTCACGATCGGCCTTCGCCTTGATAATTTCCGCCTGCTCACGGCCTTGAGACCTGTGCTCACGGGCCACAGCGGCACGCTCAGCACGCATCCGCTGATAGATAGAAGTAGAGATTTCGGTCGGCAGGTTAATCTGCTTGATCCGTACATCCACCACTTTTATACCTAAATCAGCAGACGACTCCAACTGATTGCGCAACGCCGCTTCCATGACTTCGCCCCGTTTACCGGACACGATTTCACGAATGGTCAAGTTACCAATTTCTGAACGCAGGCTGTTGTTAATACGACGGCGTAACAGGTTTTCTGCTTGCAGACGATTACCACCACCCGTGGCCAGATAATAAGTAGCAAAGTTGTCGATACGCCATTTCACGTAGGAGTCGATGATTAAGTCTTTCTTCTCCGAGGTGATAAAGCGATCAGCTTGATCATCTAGCGTCTGTAAACGCGCATCTAGCTTACGAACTTGATCTATCATCGGCACTTTAAAGTGCAGGCCTGGCCCATAAAGCGTCGGCAGCTCAGTACCTTGCTCACGTTTTACTTTGCCAAATTGCAGCACTATACCGCGCTCACCTTCCACTACCACGAATACCGAGGCATAAAAAATGATGGCAATCAGGGCAACAATAACCAATAAACCTTTTCTCATGGCTTAGTTTCTCCCTGTTGGACGAATAGTGCCTTGCTCAGCACCGGATCCGGTTTGACCGCTGTCTGAACCCGCTGCCTTTTGTAAGCCATTGATATAATCCGAGGTAATAATATTCGGGTCTACCACTGTTTTACGACTGGCGTTTTGTTCAACCAACTTGTCCAACGGCAGATACATCAGGTTGCTGCTTCCTTCCGGCGTATCAACAATCACCTTGTTCACCTTGGAATAAATCTCTTCCATGGTCTCAAGATAAATACGTTGGCGCATCAACTCAGGCTCCTGCTGATATTGCGGTAACAACTGGCGGAATCGTGCCACTTCACCTTCGGCACGCAGCGCAATCTGCTCTTTATAACCTTCAGCTTCTTGCAGCAGACGCTTCGCTTGGCCTCGAGCCTTAGGCCGAATTTCACGGTCATAAGCTTCGGCTTCACGAATAAAGCGTTGTTCGTCTTCTTGAGCGGCGATCGCATCATCGAAGGCATCTTTTACTTCTTCCGGCGGACGTGCCGGCAAAAAGTTCAGATCCACTATCGATAAACCCAGATCATAAGGTTCGATAATGCTTTCGAGTAATTCACGGGTTGCTTGACGCACACCATCACGGCCAGTGGTCAGCACGTCATCCATGGTGCTGTGACCCACCACAAAGCGCAGCGCACTGTCGAGAGCCTGATGCAAACTGTCGTCGGCGTTAGTGACGTTAAACAGATAGTCGCGAGGTTCGATCACGCGATACTGCACTTCCATCTCCACGCGCACCAAGTTTTCGTCTTCAGTCAGCATAAAGCCAGACGCAGGTTGTGAGCGCACCGACTCCACATCCACCGGAAATACTCGGTCGATAAAGGTCGCTTTCCAGCTTAAGCCTGGCTCTACGGTTTGGTAATAATTACCAAACCGCAGCACCACACCACGCTGAGCTTCGCCGATAGTATAGAAACCGCTGACTACCCACACCACTAGGGCAACAACCAAAGCAATGACCACAGCAAAAGAGCCGAAGTCGCCTCCGTTACCGGAGTCAGAGCTGCGTTTGCCGAGTAAACCACCGAACTTATTTCTCAGGTTTCGAATTACCTGATCCAGATCTGGCGGACCTTGCTGCTTACCGTTATTCCCCCAAGGGTCACGGTCTTTGCCACCATTTCCAGGCTCATTCCAAGCCATTTGTCTCTCCGTCTTTCTGATTTATAAAAGTAACTTTATCAAGCAATTCATCGCTTATAAAGCGCTCTAACGGCTCATTTTCCTGTTTCAACAAGCGCTGCCAATCTGCCTGCTGTAACCGAATATCCACTACAAACTCACCCTGCTCACCAAAAGTCTCATTTACCACGCCGTTAAGTGCATATAAGCGACTGCGCAGCTTAGACGCCGTAGGCGGCAAGATTAATCTATGCTCGACCAAGACTCCGGCCAGCAATTGGTTTAGGGCATCAAGCAAATACTCGATACCTTGATTGTTTTGCGCCGAGAGCCACACCGCGCGCGGCAAACCCGCCTCGTTTAGCTCAAGACGCGGGGGCGTATTATCTAACTTATCTATCTTATTGAATACCATGAGCACGGGCACATGGTCGGCCTCTATTTGCTCAAGTACCGAATTTACTTCATCGATATTTTCGTTCATTTGCTCATCAAAGCAATCCACCACATGCAGCAATAAATCCGCATCACGGGTTTCTTGCAGTGTGGCCTTAAAAGCCGCAATCAAGTCGTGGGGCAAATGACGAATAAAGCCCACCGTATCGGCTAACACCGCAGGGCCCGCATCCGGCAATTCAATCTTGCGCAACGTCGGGTCTAGGGTGGCAAACAATTGGTCTGCCGCATACACGTTGGCATCAGTCAGGCGATTAAATAACGTCGACTTGCCGGCGTTGGTATAGCCCACCAAAGACACGGTAGGAATCGCATTACGCTTGCGTGCTCGACGCCCCTGCTCACGCTGGCGTGCTACTTTATCTAGGCGCTTTTGAATGAGTTTAATGCGCTCACGCAACAAGCGACGGTCAGTTTCCAGCTGCATTTCACCGGGTCCGCGCAAACCAATGCCGCCTTTTTGGCGCCCAAGCTCTGCACGCCCACCCACCAAGCGCGTCGACATATGGCTAAGCTGAGCCAATTCGACTTGCAGCTTACCTTCGTGAGTACGCGCACGCTGGGCAAAAATATCCAAAATAAGCCCAGTGCGATTGAGCACTCGACAGTTGATCACGCGCTCTATGTTGCGCTCTTGCGATGCGCTGAGGGGATGATTAAAAATCACCACATCCGCATTCAGCATCTGCACCAATGCGGCCAACTCATCTATCTTACCCGAGCCAATAAATAATTTGGCTTGCGGGGAAGCACGACTGCCGGTTAACAGACCGATGCGCTCGACTCCCGCAGAGTCGACCAATAATTCCAGCTCTTCGAGATCTTCACGTTCTTTATCATTATCAAAATTAATGTGCACCAGAATAGCAGTCTCGCTGCTTTCATCACGCTCAAACAAGTTGCGTACTCCCTAACATGAAGTCGACATTAACAGCCAAGCCAAACGCTACCTGCAGGCTGAGTTTGCTTAAATTCAATCGGGTTGCTGCTCGCTCGCAGGTTCGTCGGCGCTGGGTGTCATTTGCACCGGTCGGGCAGGCACCACAGTCGAAATAGCGTGCTTATAGACCATCTGGCTGACGGTATTTTTCAGTAAGATAACGAATTGATCAAATGACTCTACTTGTCCTTGTAGCTTAATGCCATTGACTAGATAAATAGAGACCGGGACCCGTTCACGACGCAGCGCATTCAAAAATGGGTCCTGCAAAGATTGTCCCTTAGCCATAATGTTATCCTTATCTTTATCGTTATGAGTGTTGTTATTGTTGTTGTCTGTTTTTATTGGTCGTTATTTACGGCTTTTATCTGTGCTATTACATCCTGAGCCAGCAAGGTATTGTGGGTATCTAACCAGCACACCTCTGGCCAGCCTCTCAGCCAAGTAAGCTGGCGTTTCGCCAGCTGGCGCGTGGCAGCCTGCCCCCGCGCCACCATTTCATCATAGCCGACTACACCGCTCAGGTAATCCCACATTTGCCGATAACCCACGCAGCGAATAGAGGGCAAATCGGGATGTAAATCGCCGCGCTCATACAAACCTCGAACCTCTTGTTCAAAGCCTTCAGCCAACATCTGTAGAAAACGTGCATCAATCCGCTTATGCAGTTCACCACGATCGGTGGGCGCAATGGCAAACTGTAACACTTTGTAAGGTAAGGGATCACCCTTATGCTGCGTTAATTCTGTTAGCGTGCACCCAGAAATGCGAAAAACTTCTAATGCGCGGGAGATTCGCTGCGGATCATTAGGGTGAATACGCGCCGCCGCCACCGGGTCAATCTCAGCCAGCTCTTGATGCAGCGCCTCCCAGCCCTGCAACTGTGCTTGCACTTCAATCTGTGCGCGGATCTCAGGATTAGCACTTGGCAGGGGCGATAATCCTTCTAGCAAGGCCTTGAAGTAGAGCATGGTGCCGCCCACTAACAGCGGAATACGCCCCGCCGCGGTGATTTCAGCCATGGCAGCTAGCGCATCATGTCTAAAGTCCGCCGCCGAATAGGCTTCATCGGGTTCAATTAAATCAATCAAGCGATGCGGCGCCAGTGCTTGTTCCGCTGCGGTCGGCTTAGCCGTACCAATATTCATGCCTTTATATACCAGCGCTGAGTCGACGCTGATCAACTCGCAGGACAATTGCTGGCACAGCTCCATGGCGAGGCTAGTTTTACCGGACGCCGTAGGGCCCATTAAAAATATTGCGAGCGGTTTAGTACTCATGCTGAGTACTTATAAAGAGTGCTCATGATTCCACCTGTCTAATTGTTGCGCTAGGGCTAAGGGCTGTAAAAAATCACTGACGGCAGCAGTGGCTAAATCACTTGGCAGCTCAGCGTGAAGTTGCTGCCATAGAGCACGGGCTTCAGCCATCGACCAGCGGCTCGTTTTGGCGTTATGCGCGCACAACCACTGACACAAGTCTGCCGGCGCCGCCTGTTGCTGCAACTGGTTTAATAATTCAGGAAACAAGCACGCTAAGTCTGCGTGGCGCAGTGGCTGAGGCACGCGAGTGAGAATAATGGTGTCGCCATTGCCCTTTTTCAACTCCAGCCCGAGCTTTTGCAATTGCGCTTGATGCTCAACCACTGCTTGCTGCTGCGCCGCATCCAGGCTAATGCGAATGGGCAGCAACAAGGGTTGCGGCGTAAACCCTTGTTCCCACACCGCAAATAAAGCACGACCGTCCGTATAAGCACGCGCCCGATTAAGCTCGCACAACCAGAGTTGCCCTTGATGCCACACCACTAACCCCTGACCGTTAACCAGCTGCAGCGCTTGGCTGTGCTCAATATTTAATGGCTGAGCCGCCTCCCCGAGCGCAGGCAAAGGGGCTTGGGCATGAGTTTGGGTGTGAGCATCATAGGGTTGAGAGATCGGCGGCAAGGTGGTTAATAAACCATCTATGCCCTGCCATGCGCTGCGGCTAATATTGCTGGGCGAATTTTCTCGGGCCGAGCCCTCGCGAGTAGCGCCGCCATAGCCATGACGCGGTGCTTGATAACGTACCGGCTCAGAGGCGGAGCCGTCCTCACTTCGTTCGATGCTAGCCGCGCTCTGTGCGCTGGCGTAATCCTGACTGATTATTGTCTCTGAAGGCACAGCTGAAGGCGTTTTTGAATAAGCGCCCAGACCCGAATTTGAGTCTAAGTCTGAATCTGGCTCTGCCAACACTCGCGGCGCTTGCTCGAGCGCTTGGGCTAATACCTGATAGATAAAATCGTGCACCAAGCGCGCTTGATGAAAACGCACTTCGTGCTTCGCCGGATGCACGTTGACATCCACCTCGCTGGCATCCAGCTCCAGATATAAGACGAAGGCGCCGTGTGTATCACTGGGCAGCCGCTCGCCATAGGCTTGGCGCACCGCATGATTAAGCAACTTATCGCGCATCATGCGGCCATTGACGTAAGTGTATTGCACGTCAGGCTGAGATCGGCCGCCTGCTGGCGCCGCTAACCAGCCCCACAAGCGCAAACCATGATGCGCACAGTCGACCTTAAGTGCCGACTGCATAAAAGCCGAGCCACAAATGGCGGCCAGCCGTTTATCCTGCTGAGACGGCAAACGGGCGGCGCGATACTGGCGCACTTGTTTGCCGTTATGGCGCAATATCCAATCCACGTCGAAGCGACTGAGCGCGATGCGCCGGATCAGCTCATCAATATGGCTAAATTCGGTTTTTTCGGTGCGCATAAACTTGCGCCGCGCAGGCGTATTAAAAAATAAGTCGCTGACTTCTAGCGTAGTGCCCACCGGATGCGAAGCTGGCATCAGCTTCACCTCCATATCGCGCCCTTCGGCCATGGCCTGCCAAGCTTCATTTTGTTCGGCAGTTCTGGAGGTGAGAGTCAGGCGCGCCACCGAGCTAATCGAGGCGAGCGCTTCGCCGCGAAAGCCCAAGCTCATAATGCACTCGAGATCTTCCAGGGTGCTGACTTTTGAGGTGGCATGGCGCGATAACGCCAGCGCCAATTCCTCTTTAGCTATGCCGGCACCATTATCGCGGATGCGGATTAATTTCGCGCCGCCCCTTTCGATGTCGACCTCGACGCGAGTAGCCCCCGCGTCCAAGCTATTTTCAATCAGCTCTTTCACCACAGAGGCGGGACGCTCAACCACTTCGCCGGCGGCTATTTGGTTCGCTAATCGCGCGGGCAGGATCTGAATCGCCATATCAGCTCCCAGGAATATCCAATACTTGCCCGACTCGTACTACATCAGTCCGTAAGCTGTTATGACCTTTTAAGCGGCTCATGCTCACCCCATAGCGTTGGGCAATCAGCGATAAGCTTTCACCGCTGCGCACAGTATGCTTCTGTGCTCGGCCTTGGGATTGAGACTGGCTGGCCATCATGGTGCCGCTAGGCGGGTTTTGTCGATAATAGGATTTAACGCCATTAAAGACCGCCTGTGCCACCTTTTGCTGGTGATCGGCGGTTAACAACAGCCGCTCTTCTTCGGGGTTAGAAATAAAGCCCGCCTCAATCAACAACGAAGGAATATCAGGGGATTTTAATACCGCCAAGCTGGCATGTTCAGGCTTCGCTTTGTGCAGACGCACCACCTTGCCCATGGCACTTAAAATATGCTCACTGATGGCGTAACTGTCGGCGCGAGACTTATCCATCGATAAATCGAGGAAGGTACGTGTTAAGTATGGATTACCATCTGTTTGTGAAATCACCTCACCCACGCCGCCCAGTAATTCAGACTGGCGCTCTTGTTTTTCTAACCAACCGGCCATTTCTCGGTTGGCCCGATTAGACGACAACACCCACACGGATGCGCCGCGCGGGCCACTGTTCGCCACGCTGTCCGCATGAATAGACAGCAATAAGTCGGCTCGGCCTTTGCGGGCAATCTCGGATCTTTGGTTAAGGTTCACAAAGTAATCACCGGTGCGGGTCATCACGGCCCGCATGCCGGGCTCTCTATTAATCAAATCCGCCAAGCGGCGAGAAATGGCCAAGGTAATGTGCTTTTCACGATTTTTCTTCGGCCCTATGGCGCCCGGATCTTCACCACCGTGGCCCGCATCAATGGCGATCACCACTTCTTTTCGTCCAGCAGGTGCCGTGTTACGTACTGCTTGCTGGGGTGGTGCCACTTGATGCGGTAATGCTTGCTGCGCGCGCGCGCCATCCGTGTACGGCATATCAATAACCAAACGGTGGCCGTAATCCCCCGCCGGCGTTAAAGGAAACAACACCGGGCGCACGCTACTCTTAAGCTCAAACACCAACCGATAACTGTTGGCCACTTCTGGCTTGCTGTCGCGAATTTTGGTAACCAAGGTACTTTTATTGGTAATCGAATTAAACCGCACGCGGCTCTGGGTATTTTTAAGATCCACCACCAAACGGTGGGGGTTTTGCAACGTAAAGTACTCATATGACGGAGCCGAACTCATGTCCAGCACTAGGCGCGTATTATCTGGCGAGGGCCAGACTCGAATGCTTTCTAACTGATTCGCCCATGCTGAAACACTGAACCAAAAACAGAGTAATACCAGTATCGCTCTCATGTTGATAGTTTCTCCAATAACGCGTTCCCTACCTGAGTATTAGCCGACAATAACGCCACGCGCGCGAGCCCCTCATAACGCAAGGTGATCTCAAGATCGGCGTTCGGCAATAAGCCATGGCCGCGCTCTGGCCACTCCACTAAACACAGGCTGTCGGGCGTAAAATAATCGCGAATGCCCATATATTCCAGCTCTTCTGGATCGGCGAGACGATATAAATCAAAGTGATACACCTGCCAGCCCGCGACTTGATAGGGCTCAACGAGAGTATAGGTAGGACTTTTTACCTTGCCGACATGCCCCAGCGCTTGGATCACGCCGCGACTGAGCGTGGTTTTACCGGCACCCAGATCGCCGTGCAAAAAAATAATCGTGGCAGCACTGAAAGACTGGGCCAGTTTGGTACCAAGCGCCAGCGTTTGCTCTTCATCTGCAAGAGCCAGTTGTAGGGTCTGTGTCGTCATATTTATCATCTTGATTAATCAGGCTTCTGAGTGGTAAGAATAAATCTGCTGCCAGCATGCCAAGCTTGCCTTGAGTAGCCGCCATATCACCGGCTAACGCGTGCACGCAAACAGCCAATGAGGCCGCATTAAACGGCGTTAAACCTTGAGCCATAAGTGCGCCTATGATACCAGATAACACATCGCCCATCCCACCGGAGGCCATGCCGCAATTACCATAATGACATAATCTAACATGGCACTCATCAGCAATCAGGCTACCTGCACCTTTTAGTACCACCACACCGCCATATTGCTGCTGTATAGCACGCACTGCCGCCAGTCTATCCGCTTCAACCTCGGCGACGGTGCAGCCCAGTAATAACGCCGCCTCTCCCGAATGAGGCGTCAATACCCTAGATCGGGACGCCGCCGCTAACCGTGGATGGTTAGCGAGCCGCTCTTTAGCTAAAAACCACAGCCCGTCCGCATCAATCACCATTGGCTGATCCGATGCTACAAGCAAGACTTCAGAAAACAGCGCCTGCGCCCAATCATTGCGCCCAAGGCCTGGGCCTAACACTAAGGTGGATGCCCAGTCCCAGTCGTGAAAATTTGGAAAACTGGCGGTCATTAATTCCGGCCGCGTAAGATTCAAGCTAGCCTGATGATCTGGATGGCTGAGTAAACGCACCAAGCCTGCGCCCGTGCGCAGTGCCGCCTCGCCCGCAAGACGAATAGCGCCACTCATGCCAAGATTACCGCCAATCACTAATACTCGCCCCGCTTCCCCTTTATGGGCGCCGCGCCGACGCTGCGGTAAACCTTGGCGTAAGTCCGACCAATGCATCAGGCTGGCCACTGGCGTTTCCTTTAATGCAGCAAGAGGCAATGCCAGAGAAGGTAATGCCGCAGTCTCCAATAACGGCGTGCCTAGCGGTGCGTCTAACTCCACACCTAAGTTTGCCAGCAATAAGCGGCCCACTACATCTGGGCCACGGCCGGTGAGTAAGCCAAACTTCAAGCCAATCATGCATACCGTTTGTTCAGCCGCCACGGCTATCGTGAGTATTTGGCCGGTATCGGCACATAAACCCGAGGGCACATCGATGGCGACCACGGGTGCTCGGTGGTTATTAATATGGTGAATAGCGTGCTCAAAATCCTCGCGCACGGGCCCAATTAAGCCGGTGCCCAATAAGGCATCAATAATTAAATCCGGTGGGGGCTCTGACGCTTGGCTCTCAAGGTTGGCCAAGGCGTCGATAAGCCCACCCTCGGCCACATACTCATCACGGGCACGGGCCGCACCACCGGTTAAGCGCGCCGCATCACCCACCTGTATTACCCGCACTGAAATGCTGGCCGTTTGGGCTAATCGCGCCACTATATAACCATCACCGGCATTATTACCGCCACCGGTAAATATCCACCAGCAGCCCGCGTTCGGCCAGCTTAAGCAGGCTTGGTTGAACACCGCTTGACCGGCCCGCTCCATCAACTCAAATAAGCGGATACCGGCCGCCGTCGCCGCTTGCCGCTCGAGATGTCGGATCTGCTCCGAACGCCATAAGGATTGTGTTAGACTGTGAGACTTTTCCAGACCGATAATATCCATGACAGCTCCTAACTCAGTTCCCGATTTTGAGACCTTAGCGCACGATATCAAGCTGTGGGCGGCAGAGCTAGGCTTTAGCCAAGTGGGCATTACCGATACCGACTTAACTGAGCATGAGCCCAAACTGGCCGACTGGCTGGCTAAGGGTTATCACGGTGATATGGAATATATGGCCCGCCACGGCATGATGCGCGCACGCCCTCATGAGCTGCTGCCCGGCACTGTGCGGGTAATTTCGGTGCGCATGAATTATCTGCCCGAACAAGCGGCCATCGCTCATGTACTCAGTGACCCAACCCTTGGTTATATCAGCCGTTATGCGCTGGGGCGTGATTATCATAAGCTGATGCGCCAACGCTTAAAGAAGCTGTCAGATCGCATCGAACAAGCGGCGTCTGAATTAGTGGCGCGCCCGTTCGTTGATTCAGCCCCCGTATTAGAGCGCCCCTTAGCGGCCAAGGCCGGTTTAGGCTGGGTGGGCAAGCACTCATTATTAATTAATCGCCAGCAAGGCTCATTTTTCTTTATCGGTGAATTGCTGATAAATTTGCCCTTACCCCTGAGTCAGTCGGTGGATCAGCCCGTAGAAGAGGGCTGCGGCAAGTGTGTGGCCTGTATTACCGCCTGCCCCACCGGCGCTATCGTCGAGCCTTATGTGGTGGACGCGCGGCGCTGCATTTCTTATCTCACCATAGAGCAAGATGGCCCCATTCCACTAGAGTTACGCCCGCTAATGGGCAATCGCATTTATGGCTGTGATGACTGCCAGCTAATCTGCCCTTGGAACAAGTTTACCAAAGCCAGCCAAGAGCCCGACTTTGCCGCCCGCGATAATCTGCATGCGCCCGAATTACTGGCTTTATTTGACTGGAATGAGGATTACTTTCTTAAGCAAACCGAAGGCAGCCCCATTCGCCGCATTGGCCATCGCCGTTGGTTGCGCAATATCGCCGTCGCCTTAGGCAATGCGCCGGTAAGCCCCACTATTATCTTGGCATTAGAGCAAAAGCGCTTACAAGAGGACCTCGATGAGATGGTACTGGAGCACATTGATTGGGCACTGGCCCAACAAATGGCAGGCTTGGCCAAAGTGGGCCGCAAGACCGAACGTTTGATCCGCGCCGTCGACAAAGGCATGCCCAACCATGCACGTTTTACAGAGCTCAAATAATCCCCCCCACGCTCAAATGGGCTGAGCAACTACGCGGCTTTCTCTTCTATGCTTGAGCTAAAGGTTTCAATTAAGAGCTGAATTAAGAGCTGAATTAAGAGCTGAATTAAGAGCTGAATTAAGAGCTTAAACGAGAGGACTGGCCTGATGTCTTTTCATTTAGAGCGCCGTACTCTGTACACCTTGCTCCGTGACTACATGGCCCATTACGGTCAGCTGATTAATAACGATGAGCAGCTACGAGTAGCACTCACCAATACCGAAGAGCTGATCGACTTTGCCTTATACAAAGCAGACATCGCCATTGATGTGGATGCAGCGAAGCGCGTCAGTCTGGTGGGCTTGGCCTGGTTAGATTATGTAAAGCACCATCCAGATAACCCTGAAGGCTATGCTCCTACCGCAAAGGCAGAGCTAGAAAGCACAGTGATGCCCTAACCTAAAACAGCGCAGAGGATTTTTCTGAAAAATAGCCATAAAAAAAACCGACCCTAAGGTCGGTTTTTTTATATTTGGAGCGGGAAACGAGATTCGAACTCGCGACCCCAACCTTGGCAAGGTTGTGCTCTACCAGCTGAGCTATTCCCGCAGACTTACTTATTACTCAACACGTTTACTTTCAAAACACCGGTCTGGTGAACCCATGTCTTTTTAATTTGGAGCGGGAAACGAGATTCGAACTCGCGACCCCAACCTTGGCAAGGTTGTGCTCTACCAGCTGAGCTATTCCCGCAGACTTACTTATTACTCACACGTTTACTTTCAAAACACCGGCCTGGTAGCCCATGTCTTTTTAATTTGGAGCGGGAAACGAGATTCGAACTCGCGACCCCAACCTTGGCAAGGTTGTGCTCTACCAGCTGAGCTATTCCCGCAAAACTTTCTTTAACTTTTCAAAACACCGGCCTGGTAGCCCATGTCTTTTTAATTTGGAGCGGGAAACGAGATTCGAACTCGCGACCCCAACCTTGGCAAGGTTGTGCTCTACCAGCTGAGCTATTCCCGCTAAACTTTCTTTTCTTCTGCGAGGGGTCGCGGCGACCCTCTATCAACTTCAGCAAGGTGCTGTTCTACCTGCTAAGCTATTCCCGCAAAATCTGGTCTTACTTAAAATCTACTCTTACGACTCGTAACCGGTGGCGTTAATAATTACCAGTGGCTACGGGATGCGAATTATACGAGCGGACTGATCGAATGCAAGACCTTTTTTAGTCTTAGGCTACCGTTTGGCTACTTACTCGACAAATCCGCCCTTTTTGCTTAAATCTTGAGCTTTTATCGTAATCTTAGATTTTAACTCTTATATCTTAACCTTAGATCTTAAAGACTGTCTTACGATAAAACTGCAGCTCAGCTATCGATTCCCGAATGTCGTCCAACGCCTGATGACTGCCCTTCTTAGTAAATTGCTCTAGCAACTCAGGCTGCCAACGACGCACCAGCTCTTTAATGGTACTCACATCGATACTGCGATAATGGAAGAAGGCTTCCAGCTCCGGCATATGGCGCACCAAAAAGCGACGATCTTGACCTATGGTATTGCCACACAAGGGAGAAGTTTGCTCTGGCACCCATTGGCGTAAAAACGCTAAGGTTTGGGCAACGGCTTCCCCTTCACACACTTGGCTGGCTTTAACCCGTGCCACTAGCCCAGAGCCTGTGTGGGTATTCACATTCCAGTCATCCATTTTTGCCAGCTCGGCTTCATCTTGATAAATCGCCAGCACTGGGCCTTCGGCTAAAATGTTCAGCTCTTTATCGGTAATGATGGAGGCTATCTCAATTATCTTATGTTCATCCGGCTCAAGACCGGTCATTTCCAGATCGATCCAAACCAGATTTTCTGCATGTACGCTCATATTATCTCGCAAAGCTCGGTGGCAATAAGGACAAGTTGAAACAGGAAAGTGTATCATAGCGGCTTATAAATACCGATTTAGGAATATCATGACCAAGAGAAAAAAGCTCAACCAAGGCCAGTCCCGGCGGGTCAGTGATAATCACAACCGCCGCCTCAAGCGCAATGCCGCCGATACCATAGACGACAGCCAGCTGGGCCCTCAACAAGATGGGCTGGTGATCAGCCGCTTTGGCCAGCATGCCGACATAGAAGACGGCGAGCAGCAAATTCATCGCTGCAACTTAAGGCGCACTATCGGCTCTATCGTCACCGGCGATAAAGTCGCCTGGCGCCCCGGCATAGACACCAGCCAAGGCATTAGCGGCGTAGTTGAGGCGATACATCCGAGAAAAACCGTACTCACCCGTCCAGACTTCTACGACGGCGTTAAGCCGGTCGCGGCCAATATCGACCAAATAGTATTGGTCTCTTCGGTGCTGCCAGAGCTGAGCTGTCATGTAATAGACCGCTATTTAGTGGCTGCCGAAGATGTGGATATGCCGCCCATGATAGTGTTGAACAAGGTGGACTTGTTAACCACAGAAGAGCGCGCGCACGCCGAAACACTGCTGCAACGCTATTGTGACATTGGCTATCAAGTGCTGTATGTGAGCTGCGATACCGGCGAAGGGCTTGAAGAACTCAAACAAGCGTTCAACGACCATATTAGTATTTTTGTCGGCCAGTCTGGCGTGGGTAAGTCGTCCATCGTCAATGCGGTTATGCCAGAGGTGGGCGCCGTTACCGGTGCGGTATCCGATAACTCGGGCCTTGGCCAACATACCACCACCACCGCTCGGCTGTATCACTTCCCCTCGGGCGGCTCTTTAATTGACTCGCCGGGTATTCGGGAGTTTTCGCTCTGGCACTTGGCCCCAGAGCGCGTGGCGTGGTGTTTTCGCGAATTTCGTGATTATCTGGGTGGTTGTCGCTTTCGCGACTGCACCCACGGCAAGGATCCGGGTTGCTTGTTACAAGAAGCCACAGCAGATGGCCGCATTCACCCAGAACGTTTAGAAAGCTATCACCGTATTATGGCGGCCATGGCCGATAAGCCGACGCGCCACCACCCTAATTCGCTGTGATTTATTCACAGTTATAAGCTCACTTACAATAGTGACACCATTACCAAGCCACCTACACGTGGCTTAATAACAATTCACCTAACACAGTAAAAAGTACCTTTCGGAAGCATATCAATGACAGATCATTTAAAGATTTTACTGCAATATTTAATGCCCAAGCACTTAGTCTCACGCTTGGTGGGTCGGTTAGCCGCCAAAGAAGGCGGCCGCCTGCCCCAGTGGATGATCACCCGTTTTATCCGCCAATATCAGGTCAATATGCGTGAGGCCTTGCATGAAAACCCCGCTCATTACGCCAGCTTTAACGACTTTTTTACCCGTGCGCTAAAAGCCGATGCCCGCCCTGTGGTAGAAGACGAGCAAGTGCTGGCCATGCCCGTGGATGGCGCCATTAGTCAGTTGGCGCCGATTCAGCAAGGCCGCATTATTCAGGCGAAAGGCCATGATTACAGCGCTCGCACCCTGCTCGGTGGCGATAAAGCGCTGGCCGCACCTTTTATGGGCGGCGACTTCGCCACCATTTACTTGGCACCCAAGGATTATCATCGTATTCATATGCCGCTCGATGGCATATTGAAAACCATGATTTATGTGCCCGGCGAATTATTTTCGGTCAATCCGCTGACCGCCTCTCGCGTGCCCGAGCTATTTGCCCGAAACGAGCGGGTAGTCTGCGTGTTTGATACGGTCGCCGGCCCCATGGCCATGGTGCTAGTAGGTGCAACCATAGTAGCCAGCATCGAAACCGTATGGGCAGGTACCGTCACGCCGCCGGCAGGCAAGCGTATTCAGCGCTGGGATTACAAGCCAGACACGGCGCCGCGCTTAGCCAAAGGGGACGAGATGGGTCGCTTTAAATTGGGCAGCACAGTGGTGTGCTTGTTTGCCCCAGGACAAGTTAGCTTGGCTGAGCATTTATTGCCTGGCACTCCCACCCGTATGGGCACCGAATTTGGTACCCTTAACTCAGCAAGCATTGAGCATGAATTAGATAATAATTAAACTAGCTACGCCAGAAAGCTATTGACCGCGGCAGTGCTCTGCTGCGGTCTGATATTTCTTTTTATTGAGAGCCCGCCGTGTTTGCGCCCATCCTAGTATTGCTAACCTTATTATTTTCCGCCCCGTTATTGGCTGATCAAAAGGTCGCCGACATTGAAGCCCTGCTGGCTGAGATCCCCGAAGGGGAGCAGCCTGAGCTTAAGAAACTGCGGGAAGACTACAATCAGGCGCTGCAACTGGTGCGCGAAGGCGATCGCTATAAAGAACAAGCGAAAGACTATCAATCCTTTATGGAGGGCTACCCGGCAGCACTGAAAGAACTTGAAAAAGAGCAAGCTAATCTTAAACCCGACGATCTTGGCTACATTACCGAGCTGGATGAAGAAGCCGCCCAGCAAGAGTTAGTGGAAACTCAAGCTCAACGCTTAGGCATTAGACGCCAGCGCGAAGAGCTGACCAACGCGCTAAACTTGCAAGAATTAAGCAACACTGGCCTGCACGACTTGCTCGATGAATTGCGCCAGCAAATGCGGGATACCCAACAGTCACTGGATAAACTGCAATTTGCCGACACTCGTGGCCGCAAAGAAACCGCAATGCGCACGCTGATCTTGGCCCGAGAGCAACACCTGCAACACCGCATTCAAGCTCTTGAACTAGAAGAGTTATCCTCCAGCAATAAAGACACCATCAACCGCATCAAATTAGATATTCTGCAACGCCAGTTGCAAAATGCCGACGCTAAAATAGAGGCTCTGCAACAACGGCAAAATGAATTGCGCCGCGCCATCACCCAAGAGACGATTGACGAAAGTGACCGCCTACTGGATGAAGTAGCAAGCGACGCCCAGTTACTGCTTGAACAACAGACGATCAACCAGCGCTTATCGGCGTTATTAAATGAAAAAAGCCGTGACGTCGAAGCCTTGCAACTGGAATATCAAACCGTGGAGCGCGCCGCCTCCGAGCTGACCGACATGAAAGCCAATCTCAAAGAGCAGCTAGAATGGCTGCAGGTGAGCCGAGGTTTTGGCGAAAACTTGCGTAACCGGCTCAGCGAGCTGCCCGCCCCTTACTCCTTAGGGCAGTTAGAAGCACGCATAGTGCAAAGTCGCGTCGATAAATACGGCTATCAAGAGACGCTCGATAATCTCAGAAATAATAACTATCGCACCGAGCTGCTGCTCAGTGATAAAGCACAAAGCATTACCGAGACGCAACGCTTACAAGTGGATGAGTTATTAGCCACTCAGCAGCGTTTATTGGAACGGTTAGTCAGCGCCACCGACAATCAAATTCATGAGCAAACCCGCCTTAAGGTGGCCTACAGCCGACAAAATAATCAGCTGCAAGAAATTCGAGCCCTCACCGATGAGCGCCTATTCTGGCTGCCAGACTTGCGCCCCATTGGGAGCCAATTCCCTAGCGCCATCATGGAAACCTTCGGCTGGTTGCTGACTCTTTCGACGTGGACTGCCGTCCCCCAGACGTTAATGCAGCAAAGTGGTGCCAGCTTAACCCTTTACGGCTTAAGCTCCCTGCTGGTTATCTATTTGGGCGTGATGAGTCGGCGCAGCTTGCGCGCCTATTTAGAGCGCATTAGCGCACACATCGGCAATGTGACCCAAGATAGATACGACTACACCTTTAATACTCTGCTGCTGAGCCTGCTCACGGCCATGCCGATACCGGCGCTGTTATCTTTACTCGGTAATGCCATCAACTCCCCGTGGGCGCCACCTGTGGTGGTGGCACTGGCCAATGCCTTAACCCAGCTGATGTTGCCGGTATTTATCTTATTATGCGCCCGTAACCTGATGCTGAGTAACGGCTTATTGATCGTACATTTTAATCTGAACCACGACCGAGTAAGGCGCATTTGGAAGCAGTTTCAGAGCCTGATGCTGTCTTTATTACCCGCCTTATTGATCTTATACTTCGCACGGGATTATCGAGAGTTTTCGATATATGACACCCTAGGCCGACTCAGTTTCATCGTTATCTGCTTACTGACTAGCCTGTTCTCATGGCGCATGTACCGAGAAGACTTGCCGTTATTAGTCTCGCCCCCGCGCAAAGATCATCTGACCGTGGTTAACCACATGCTGTGGGCAATATTAATCATCTCACCGTTAATGGCCTTAATAGCGGCGTTAATGGGCTATTTATTTACCGCTCACACCCTGCTGCGCCAGCTGGAAGTCTCAGTGCTAGTCGGCATGGGTTTCTTAATGTTTTATTACCTAGTGCGCCGCTGGATGCTGCTCCAGCGCCGCCGTTTGGCTTTTGATCGTGCTAAAGCCAAACGAGCGGAGATCTTGGCCCAACGTAAAGAAAAAGATGAAACCACAGACGGTAATTTAAGCAGCCCTAGTCCAGAGGCAGAAGCCGCCGCTGTGGACGAAGTAGACTTGGACACCATCAGCGCCCAGTCGTTAGGCTTATTACGTTCCGCGCTGATGCTGGGCTTCTTGCTCAGCCTAATGCTGCTGTGGTCTGAAATTAATACCGCCTTTAGCTTTCTCGACAGCATAGAAGTGTGGCAGGTATCCAGTTCGCTGGCCGGTGAAGATTCACTGACACCCATTTCACTGAAAGACTTAGTCATCGCCTTGTTCTTGATTGTGCTGACGTGGATCACGGCGCGCAATTTACCCGGCCTGATGGAGCTCAGCGTATTACAGCACATCGATTTATCGCCCGGCACCGGCTTTGCCATTACCACTATCTCTAAGTACATAGTGCTGATCATTGGCGCTTTCACCACCTTTGGCATGCTTGGTATCGACTGGTCAAAAACCCAGTGGCTGGTGGCCGCACTCTCGGTAGGCTTAGGCTTTGGTTTACAGGAAATCTTTGCCAACTTCGTGTCTGGCTTGATTATTTTATTTGAAAAACCGATCCGTATCGGCGACACCGTAACCATACGCGAGCTGACCGGTACTATTTCTAAAATAAAAACCCGCGCCACCACCATAGTCGACTGGGACAGACGCGAAATTATCGTGCCCAACAAAGCCTTTATTACCGAGCAATTTGTGAACTGGTCACTTTCGGATGCCATTACTCGGGTGCGCTTGATGGTGCGGGTGCGATTGGATGCGGACATCGACCTAGTGCAGCGCATTACTTATGAAGCCATCGAAGAGTGCAGCCGCATTCTCGAGACTCCCGCGCCAGAAGTGTTTTTGGTAGAGCTGACCGACTCGGCGCTGGTTTACGAGGTACGGGTGTATGTGGAAAACATGAGCTATCGCATGCCGATGACCCATGAGCTGCATAACTTGTTGCTGACACGCTTGCGCAAATACGACATTAAAATACCGCACCAGCAGGTGGATATTCGCCTTTTGGGTGAGCAACAGATGAACGCTATGCTAAAAGCGGCAGACTTAAAGCCGAGCGACTTAACGCCGAAATCGCCGACCAAAGCCAGCGACTAAGTGCGGGTTTTCACTTGCAGCAGCCGACGTTAAAGGAGTGCCCCTCAAGCAACTGCGACTGTTTGTCAGCATGGCGGAAAATGGCAGTTTAAGTCGCGCCGCCGAGTTGCCGGTGTCGCTTGAGTGGGCGAGGTTTAGTTTTACCTGATTACCCGCAAAGCTCAGCCATGTTTCAGTGAACTCAGCACCAATGAATTCAATAGGTTACAGGGAGGTGCCGCCTCTTCGGTAAAGAATATGAGGCTCAGTTTGGTATTTCGACCTTGTAGGGGCCCGTCTCTTCGGCGAAGAGGACTTCGGCCCGGTTTGGTGTTTTGGTTTAAATCTAAACCTCAGTAACAGCCAGCAGAGCTGGCCTGCCGAAGTCCTCTTTATTAAAGAGACGGGGCAGCTACAAAGAACAAACCGAAACAGGGTGCATTATGGCTGAGGTTCATACGTAATCAGGTAGTTTTAAGCTTCAACCTTAACTGAAAACCTGTTTGCTTAACTGAAAACAGGTTTTCAAGCTTTTTTATCCTCTAATAACAGCGATTAAGTCACCACTCAGGCGCGCGTTACCGGAAAAGCAATCACCTGCTCAAGAGATTCAACCCCCAGCGCCAACATGACCAAGCGGTCGATGCCCAGCGCCACACCGGCGCACTGAGGTAAACCGTGGGCGAGCGCCGCCAGTAAGTACTCATCAATCGGTCGTACGGCCAAGCCACGCTCGGCACGCTCTTGGTTATCCAGCTCAAAGCGCCGACGCTGCTCGTCGGCATCGGTCAGCTCATGAAAGCCATTAGCCAGCTCTATGCCCTTAAAGTACACTTCAAAGCGCTCCGCCACGCGAGAATCATGAGGATTAATCCGCGCCAAGGCTGCTTGGCTAGCAGGAAAGTCATAGACAAAACATGGCACCTGTTGGCCGATACGCGGTTCAACGCCAAAGGCAAATAACAGCTGTAACAGTGTGTCTCTGTGGCTTTCTATGGCCAGCAAGTCATCGGCGCCTAAGCCTGTGCCTACAAGGCGTAGCTCATCTAAAGAAGCAGTAAGTGGGCAGACGCCCAAGGTCTCTATAAAGGCCTGCTGATAGCTGATTCTGGTGGGGGTTTCCACGGCCAACACCAGCTGCAGTAAGTCGGCCATTTCATCCATTAAAGCTTGATGGTCAAAGCCGGGTCTGTACCATTCCAGCATGGTAAATTCCGGGTTATGCAGCCGACCTGCTTCTTCGTTACGATAGGCTTTGGCAATTTGATAAATGGCGCCGTAGCCCGCCGCGAGCAGGCGTTTCATGTGAAATTCAGGGGAGGTTTGCAAGTACAACGCCAGTCCGTCTGCTTGGCCTGGGCCCACAAAACGCGTGGTAAAATTATGTAGGTGCACATCAGTAACACCAGCGCTGGCCATAGTGGGCGTGTCCACTTCCAGCACATGGCGGTCGGCAAAAAACAGACGAATACGCGCTAAAATTTGCGCTCTTTGTTGCAGAAAAGCCAGCGGAGCGGTCGGCGGCCAAGCGATAGAGGTCATGAGGCGAGTCCAAAATAACAGGATATTACCCCTAACCCGCTCTGAAATGAAAGCTGAGACATAAGCATAGGCAGCATCAAGCGCCCAGCGCCAAGCTAACTCAACAGCTGAGCTAGGCAGACAGTGTGAATTAGCAGGTAAAGGCTATGTGATTATTTAACTATTCGTTCAGGCAGATGACAGCCTTTTAGCTCCACTTGGTTGCCTTCAGGATCGTACAAATAAATCGATAACCCCTCGCCTTGCGCGCCGACGCGCAGCACGGGTTTTTCATGAATAACGCCGTTTTTTTTCAAATGTGCACTCAAGTGTGACACTTCAAAGGGCGACACCAGCAAGCAAAAATGGTCCATATTCGCTCTACATTGATCTGCAGGGTCACCGTCGCGCCCTAACGGCCCTTGAATATCAATTAAATCAATTAGATGATTACCGGCTCGTAACTGATACAAGCCCAAATCTGCTACTTCGCGCTCCAACTTACAACCCAAGACTCGGCAATAAAAATCCAGCATTCTCATGGGCTGCCTGACTCTTAACGCCAAGTGGTCTAGCCCCAACACTTCAAACATCGCCTTAGACATAATGCATTCCTCACCCGCTCTGCACCGCACAACGTCAACATAGGTTAAAGTAACAGCAGATACCTTCAATCATAGACGGTTACTGGCTTTCATTGCATTGCTTGAGCAGAACGCGCAATTTAATTCCTGATTATTAGGTCAAGAGTGTTGCAAAATATTTTCAGAAACCTAGAATGCTGAAAACCGGGGGCCTAAGAAACTCCCGGTTTTTTTGTGCCTGTCACTTTTTTAGGGAATATCCCAATGCGTATTGAAGAAGACTTGAAACTGGGCTTTAGCGATGTACTTTTCCGTCCTAAGCGCTCAACTCTTAACAGCCGTTCTCAAGTAGAACTCAACCGCGAGTTTTTGTTTAAGCATTCTGGTCGCAGCTGGACTGGTGTGCCGATTATTGCCGCTAACATGGACACGGTCGCGACTTTCGCTATGACCCGAGCACTGGCAAAACATGACATTCTGACCGCCGTTCACAAACACTACTCAGTCGCCGAGTGGCAGGCCTTTGTTGAAGGCGAAACGACCGAAATATTGCAACATGTGATCGTTTCCAGTGGTATTTCCGACCATGACTTTGAGAAGTTGCAGCAGGTGTTAGCGCTGTCCGATGAGCTGAACTTTATCTGCATCGACGTGGCTAACGGCTACAGCGAACACTTCACTTCTTTTGTTAGCCGCGCGCGCAAAGAATTTCCTAAGCACACCATTATTGCCGGTAACGTAGTAACCGGTGAAATGGTGGAAGAGCTAATTTTATCCGGTGCCGATATCGTTAAAGTGGGCATAGGCCCAGGCTCGGTGTGCACTACCCGCGTAAAAACCGGTGTCGGTTATCCGCAGCTGTCTGCCATTATCGAATGTGCCGACGCAGCCCACGGTTTAGGTGGTCAGATCATCGGTGACGGCGGTTGCACCTGCCCTGGCGACGTAGCCAAAGCCTTTGGTGGTGGTGCTGATTTTGTAATGTTAGGTGGCATGTTAGCCGCACATGAAGAGTGCGGTGGCGAGCTGGTTGAGCGCGACGGTAAAACCTACATGAACTTCTATGGCATGAGCTCATCGAGCGCCATGGGCAAGCACTCAGGTGGTGTGGCCAAGTATCGCGCCGCAGAAGGTAAAACCGTGCAGTTGGCTTTCCGTGGCCCTGTAGAAGACACCATTCAAGATATCTTGGGCGGCGTACGCTCCACTTGTACTTACGTGGGAGCGGCACGCTTAAAAGAACTGACCAAGCGCACTACCTTTATCCGCGTACGTGAGCAAGAAAACAACGTTTACGGTAAAGAGTAAGACGTAAGGAGTGAGGCGTGAGGCGTGAGGGGGTTTTTCTCCTTATCCTTTTACGCCCCACTCCTCACGCAATAAAAAACGGCACCCTACTAGGGTGCCGTTTCTTGTTCACAAAGCTTGATACTTACTTTACACGTGATACGTATTCGCCTGAGCGGGTGTCTACTTTCAACACTTCGCCAATTTGAATAAACAGCGGTACTCGTACTACGGCACCGGTCACCAAAGTCGCAGGCTTACCACCGGTACCGGCAGTGTCACCTTTTAGGCCTGGATCGGTTTCAGCCACTTCTAACTCCACGAAGTTAGGCGCCGTTACTGAAATGGTTGAACCATTCCACAGTGTGAGTGTGCATACATCTTGTTCTTTGAGCCACAGCTTGGTGTCGCCTACCGCTTTAGCATCGGCAGCCAACTGCTCAAAGGTGGTGTTATCCATAAAGTGGTAAAATTCACCATCGTTATACAGATACGCCATTTCCATATCGACTACGTCGGCTGCATCATAGGTGTCGCCAGACTTAAAGGTCTTTTCCAGCTGCTTGCCATTAAGTAGGCGACGCAGCTTAACGCGGTTAAATGCTTGACCTTTACCTGGCTTAACAAATTCGTTTTCGATGATAGCGCAAGGCTCACCGTCCAACATAATTTTTAGGCCAGCGCGAAAATCATTGGTATTATAAGAGGCCATGTTACCCTCGTGAGTTTGACAGAGTTGCAGAAAATGCTGGCAATCATACCCCTAAAACAGGGAAATTTACATATTAACTGGCAAAAAGAACTGGGTCAGGCCTTTACTTCTCCCGAGCAGCTGTTGGGCTACTTAAAAATAGACGCCGCGCCTTGGCAAGCAGGCTTTGCCGCGCGGCGCCTGTTTCCCATGCGCGTACCGCGTCCTTTTGCCGATAAAATGGTCAAAGGCGATGCCCAAGACCCGCTATTGCGCCAAGTGCTGCCCCTCGGTGAGGAGTTTGCTGAGGTGCCAGGTTTTGTTACCGACCCACTCGATGAGCACGACAGCGCCCTGCCCGGTCTTTTGCACAAATATCGCTCGCGGGTGTTATTAGTGGTGCGAGGCGGTTGTGCCATTAATTGCCGCTATTGTTTTCGCCGCCACTTTCCGTATGCAGAAAACAGCCCAGATCAGGCGGGTTGGCAGGCCGCATTAGCCTACATAACCACGCACCCAGAGATTAACGAAGTGATCCTCTCTGGTGGCGATCCATTAATGGCCAAAGACAACCACCTAGCACGTTTATTCGAAGAGCTCGCCGCTATCCCGCACCTGAAGCGCCTGCGCATTCATACGCGGCTGCCGGTGGTGATACCCGCGCGCCTCACCGATGAGTTGCGCGAGCTCCTAAGCACCAGCCGACTGCAAGCAGTCATGGTGTTGCACATCAATCACGCCAATGAGCTAGATGATGAGTTAAGCCAGCGACTTAATAGCTGGCGCCAAGCGGGCATTACCCTGCTCAACCAAAGCGTACTGCTGGCCGGCGTAAATGATGACGCTGACACTTTATGCGAATTGTCGGAGCGACTCTTTAGCGCCGGCATCTTGCCCTATTATCTGCATCAGTTAGATAAGGTGGCGGGAGCCGCGCACTTTGCGGTAGAAGATACTAAAGCCAAAGCACTGATGGCTGAGCTGCTCGCTCAATTGCCGGGATTTTTAGTGCCTAAATTGGTGCGCGAAATTGGCGGCGAGGCCAATAAAACGCCCATTGATTTAGGGCTGGAGCCAACACTGAGCTAAAACAGAGCGGATTTAAGCTTTAGCCAGACATGAGATTTTTATCATCAATTGATGCGGCTTAGCCGTTAAAGGAAACCCTATGCACGACGCCGTTACTACCAAGTTAAATGACACCCTCAAAGAGCTGTATCACATGGCGATTGATGCGGATAAAAAGCTGGCCGAGCTGCGCACTAAAGGTCAGGCCAAGTTCAGCGCTGTATTGCGTGAAGACAGTCAGTTTATTACTCATACCGACCATTTTTTACCCTACGTGGCCGAGCTGGCAGAAGAATTAGAAATACTGGTCACCGTGAGCGAACAAGAGTATCAAGCGCTGCTCTCGCGCATGGTGCATAAAATTCAGTTACTGGCCGAAACGCTGCAGCAATTTATGCGCCTGCCTTCGGCGTGAGGCGTGGAATGTTTATCTTTAACTGAGCGCTTAACTGCTTATTTTTAACTGAGCGCTACGTTTAAGCCACTCTCCTACCTCTGTCACTAGCAGCGGCTCACCCACGGCGTCACCTTGTACTAACAAGGCGGCGTTATGGTTGTCTAACTCTCGTTTTTCTAACACCGGCCTGTCGAGTACTAGATTTTCCAGTACCGCCAACTCACTCACATGATCTACCCCGCAACACACCACAGGCACTGCTAACACCTCGGCCATGGCCAATAAGGCAGTGAGCTGGCGGCGAGCATCACCTTGATGTTCAATACCGGTGCACTGGGTGGCATTAAGCTTTAGCCAATCCAAAGGTAACTGTGACAATGGCCCTAAGGGCGCGCTGCCACTGCCAAACTCAGTCAACATAATACGAATACCCACGGCTCTAATGCGCGCCAGTATCAGGTTAGCCGCCAGTATATCAGTGGCGACGACCTGTTCATTGATCTCTAACACCAGACTGGCGGGCGCAATGGAATACTGCTGCAACACCGCCATTAAGCTCACCTCTATGCCTAAGCGAAATAACGGCGCAGGCAGCGTGACGCTGATAAATAAGGGCGGCTGGGAATCCGGTTCAGAATGCGGCTGAGAGTTAGGTGGAAAGTTAGGTTGAAAGTGATGATAAGCATGGCGCTGCCACACTCGTAGCTGGCTGCACATAGCGTGTAAACTCCACAGCATCACGCGTTCTGAACACTGATACTGCTCGGTCATGCGCTGTAACTCGACCGGCGCTATCACGCCAAAGCTGGGGTGATGCCAGCTGGTTAAGACTTGTAAGCCCACACACTGCTGGGCAGGCCAAGCGATCAGCGGCTGTAATTGCAGCGTCAGGCTATTACTGGTGATGGCGGCCGGTAAATCTTTGGCCAATTGCTGGCGACGTGATATTTCTTTTAATAACGAGGGGTCAAAGAACACATAATTTTTTTGCTGTTGCTTGCACAGCTCCAAGGCCAACTCGCACCGCGCTTGTAGGTCTACGAGGTTATCTGCATCAAACGGATATAAAACCACGCCCATTAAGGGCTCCATGTAAAAGTCATAGCCATCGACGGACGCTTTCTCGCTCAAAACGTGCGTGAATCTGGAGAGTTGCGCACGAATATCCACCAGCTCCACCACACCTTTGCCCACCACCATTATTTTTCCTTCGCTAGGTTGAGCAAGGTATTCATAGCCCAATAGGCTGCCTTGCAACCGCTCACAGCACGTTTGCAGCAGCTGGTCTATCACCTTAAAACCAAAGTGCTGATAGTGACTATGCAGATCTTTAAGCTCTAATAAAGTAAGACTAAAAGGCTGGTCTTGTTCAATCAGCGTGCTGATGTGGCGTTGCAATGCAAAACGGTTTGGCAGTCCGGTCAAGGGATCTTGTTGCTGTAAGCGCCAGTAACGATGCAGCTCACGAAACAACAGCAACAGCAGCAACAGCAAGGCAATAAAAAAGCCCTCTATGTACCGATAAAGCTGTTTGCCTAATTGGCGATAGGCAAGGTCATACTCCGCATAAAAGCGCACGTTATCATGCATGAGTGCACTCACATTACGCGATAAGGGCTCAAGATAAGGGCTCAGTGCCGTTAAAATAACCAGATAATCAGGAGAGTGAGGCTGCAAGCCTTCAACCGTGAGTTCCAACTCGTGAATGCGGGCATCAATTTGGCGGATCAGCAGCCCCAGCTCAGGGCGTTCGCCAAGGCCGTTTTTAATCTGACTGCTCAGCAATATGGGGGTTCTGCTCCACAGAATATCGTAGCGCAGCATAAAATCATCTTGGCTGATGGCGGCTGCATGGCGCAGTCGCACCGCATCTAAAAAGCGGCCCATCTCCAGCTGTAATTGCATCAGCGACCAAGGTACCTCATAGGTGCGCTGCTCAAGCAAGGTGTTGTGCACGCGGATCTTACCCAGCGTCAGACTGGCACCACTGCCAAAATACAGCATCACCAACAGCAAACCGCCACCTAATAAAAATTTAATGGCAGAAACACGACCATATTGGCCGTCAAGTCGAGGGTAAGAGGCAAATAAGCGTTTCATTCAGGCTCCGAGTAAACCCTTATTACCTTTAGCTGCCACGCCATGTAATGCATGAACTCGGCTTGTTTCACTTTAGACATTTGATCAAAAGGCAGCATCAGCCATAAAGGCCCTTTATTACGCCGAGTCATCAATTGGCCATCCTCTTGCCACGCCAAAATAGGAGAAAACTCGTTAATTTTCGACCAATCCAGCACCACGCTATAGCCGTTAAGCGCTTCTAGGTTCAAGCTGGTGATATGTTTATGGGCAAACAGCTGCTCGAATAACGCATTCAGGTCAATACCGCGATAGTGTTGCGCCTTCGCACTCCAAGGGTGAGAGGTGGTGACCTCTGCTTGAGTGAGGGCTTGTAATTCACTTAAGGTAAAGTCGAGTCTTTGATGATGGCTTTCACCCAGTTGAATATCACCGTAGACACTCAATATCACCGGCTCAGTGCTGGCCTGAGTAACCTGGGCGAGCAACAGCAGCAGTATTCCAGCTAGCAACCTCATGCTCTCTCCTTATACGACCGACTAAACAAGCACATTAGGTAATATTCATTTTAAAAACAACGTTTTATGTCACACATTCTAATGTGTCCAGCAAACGATAACTCGAGCATTTTACCCTATGTACCTAAATCTTATTGAAATAAATACGGGCCTTGCACCTGCGCTTAAATGCGCATCACCCAGATCAAAAAACCGGGCCACAGGGCCCGGTTTTTTATATGGCTAAGGGGTTAAATCCCGCCGCATGAGGTAATTTAAATTACATCATTCCGCCCATTCCACCCATGCCGCCCATATCAGGCATGCTTGGGCCATCTTTCTGTGGCATATCGGTGATCATGGCTTCGGTGGTGATCATCAAGCCCGCTACTGATGCCGCAAACTGCAGTGCAGAGCGCGTGACCTTAGTCGGATCCAAGATACCCATATCGAGCATATCGCCGTAAGTACCGTTACCGGCGTTATAACCGAAGTTACCAGAACCGTCTTTCACTTTAGAAACCACGACTGACGCTTCTTCGCCGGCGTTGGTAACAATTTGACGCAGTGGAGATTCCATGGCGCGCAGTGCCACCTTGATACCTACGTTCTGGTCTTCGTTGTCACCGGTCAACTCTGCCAGCTTGCTCGCAGCACGTACCAGTGCCACACCGCCGCCCGGTACTACGCCTTCTTCTACTGCAGCACGAGTGGCATGCAGTGCATCATCAACGCGGGTTTTCTTTTCTTTCATTTCCATTTCGGTCGCAGCACCGACTTTGATAACTGCCACACCGCCTGCCAATTTGGCCACGCGCTCTTGCAGTTTTTCTTTGTCGTAGTCTGAAGAAGACTCTTCAAGTTGCTGACGAATTTGTGCTACGCGACCTTCAATGGTGGTCGCTTCACCGGCGCCATCGATAATGGTGGTGTTATCTTTGCTGATCACGATGCGCTTGGCACGACCTAAGTCTTCCAGCGTCGCTTTTTCCAGATCCAGACCCACTTCTTCAGAGATCACAGTACCGCCGGTCAGAATGGCGATATCTTGCAGCATAGCTTTACGACGGTCACCAAAGCCTGGCGCTTTAACGCCCACCACTTTCACGATGCCGCGCATGTTGTTCACCACCAAGGTGGCCAGCGCTTCGCCTTCGATATCTTCAGCAATCAGCAGTAACGGCTTAGATTGCTTGGCCACGCCTTCCAATACTGGCAGCAGTTCGCGGATATTAGAGACTTTCTTATCAACCAGCAGAATGAAGACGTCGTCTAATTCAACGGTGCCTGTTTCTTGCTTGTTGATGAAATATGGAGACAAGTAACCGCGGTCAAACTGCATGCCTTCAACCACATCCAGCTCGTCTTGCAGGCCTTGGCCTTCTTCAACGGTGATCACGCCATCTGTGCCCACTTTTTCCATGGCTTCGGCGATCAAAGCGCCTACAGTTTCATCGGCGTTGGCAGAAATAGTACCTACCTGAGCAATGGCTTTGGTGTCTTTACAAGGTACAGACAGCGCTTTCAGCTCTTCTACTGCGTGGCGAACGGCTTTGTCGATACCGCGCTTCAAATCCATTGGATTCATACCAGCGGCAACGGCTTTTAGGCCTTCGTTCACGATAGACTGAGCTAATACGGTTGCGGTAGTAGTACCATCACCGGCTTCGTCATTCGCCTTAGACGCCACTTCTTTAACCATCTGTGCGCCCATGTTTTCGAACTTGTCTTGCAGCTCGATTTCTTTGGCAACGGATACACCGTCTTTAGTGATCACAGGTGCACCGAATGACTTATCCAGTACTACGTTGCGACCTTTAGGGCCCAACGTTACCTTAACGGCGTCGGCGAGGATGTTCACGCCTGCCAGCATTTTTACGCGGGCGTCATTACCAAACTTTACGTCTTTAGCAGCCATTCTTTATATTCCTTAGCGTGTAAATTAAAATGGGGAAACGTGAGGATTACTCAACGATCGCGAGAATGTCATTTTCAGACAGGATCAGCACTTCTTGGCCGTCCAGCTTTTCGGTTTTTACGCCGTAGCCTTCGTTGAAAATAACCTGATCACCCACTTTAACGGACATGGCTTTCACTTCACCGCTGTCCAGTACGCGGCCGTTACCTACTGCCAGCACTTCGCCGCGGGTAGATTTCTCGGCAGCAGACCCAGTCAGCACTATGCCTCCGGCAGATTTTGACTCGACTTCGGTACGTTTGATAATGACGCGATCATGTAATGGACGAATTTTCATCAATAACTCTCCTGATGAGTGGTGTTACTTAGTGACATAAACGGCCGACGGCCGCAAACTGTTAGACTGTCATACTATATGGGAGCAATTTTTTCTGCTTCAAGGGTTTAGGCATAATATTTTTCATTCATGACGCGCGCACTCAGGGTTACTTTTGCCTAAATAAGGTGCTGCGACCATCCCAAGAGATCATTTGTGGGTTCACCAAACTTATTACTCACCGCCCCCATTGGCCGGCAACTGACCAAGATGGCCGGCCCCATGGCGCTGGGTATTATGGCCATTCAGGCTTTTAATCTGGTCGATATCTTTTTTATCGGTTTATTGGGCACAGATGCACTGGCCGCCATTAGCTTTACCTTTCCGGTCACCTTTGTGGTGATTTCACTGGCCATGGGCTTAGGGGCGGGCCTCTCCGCATGCATGGGCCAAGCGCTGGGTGCCGGTAATCACCAGCAGGCCGCGTTATTTACCAGTCATAGCTTGTTATTAACGCTGGGGTTGATCAGTCTATTGTCGGTGTTGGGAGCGCTCACCATAGACCCGCTGTTTCGGCTATTAGGCGCCACAGAGGCGCTGCTATTGCTACTGCACGACTACATGTGGATTTGGTATATGACGGTGCCGCTGCTGGTATTGCCCATGGTGGCCAACTCGGCCATTCGCGCCACTGGCGACACTCGCACCCCAAGCCTAGTGATGATAGTGGCGGGTTTAGTGAACGGTATCTTGGATCCGCTGCTGATCTTTGGCTTAGGCCCTTTCCCCGAATTAGGTATCAAGGGTGCGGCCATTGCCTCAGCCTGCTCTTGGCTGATGGCCTGCAGCGTGGGCTTGTGGTTATTGTGGCGCCGCGAGCGATTATTAGTGTGGCCCTTGCAGCAGGCTAGTCGCATGTTTGCCCATTGGCGCCAGCTGTTGCACGTGGCGTTACCCGCTTGTTTTACTAACTTACTGAATCCATTAAGCACCGCCGTGTTAATGATGATCTTGGCCGGTTTAGGCACCGAAGTGGTGGCCGCCTATGGCGCAGCCTCACGCATCGAAGCCATGTTACTGATTGGTATCATGGCGCTCGGCTCTGTGCTTGCACCCTTTATTTCGCAAAATACCGGTGCCGGTTTACATCAACGTAGCCGCCGCGCGTTATTACAATCAATGCGCTTTGCCTTGTTATTTCAGCTGATCTTATTTGGTTTACTGTGGCTAAGCGCACCTTGGCTGGCCCAGCGCTTTACTGACAATAGCGAAGTTAGTGCGCACCTGACGTTTTATCTGCAGTTAGTGCCGCTGGGCTACGGCTTACAAGGCTGCTTTATGCTGCTGGCCTCGGCTTTAAATGGCCTGAGGGTGTCGAGTATTTCGTTGGGCCTAAACAGCCTGCGGTTATTTGGCATCTTGTTGCCCTTGGCGTGGCTGGGCAATGTATGGCGCGGTGAGCAAGGAGTGTTTATCGGCATTTTAGTGGCCAATATCTTGGCCGGCATTATCGCCGGACTCTTCGCTTGGTGGCGCTTCCCGTGGAAGATAAAAAGGCCGAATTGACTAAAGTGAGGGGCGAGGAGTGAGTGAGAAATAAAAGTGAGGAGCAGAGCAAAAACACAGGATCAGTCTGCAGATGCAGCAACACCTCACACCTTCCGCCTCACTCCTCACGTATTATTACTTATCGTCTTTGCGCTCAAAGTCACCTTCGAAGGTGGTACCAGAGTCCTGCTTATTTGGCTGAGCGTTATTTGGTTTAGCGTTACCTTGGTCATCGTCTTGCTGAGCATGGCCTTGGTGAGACTTAAGGAACTCATCCAATCGCGCTTGCTGTTCGCCGCCATCGGTGTGATGAAATTCACCACTAAAAGTCTGTCCCTGCTGGCGAGTCTGCATTTGCACCTTGCTTAGTAAACGCGCCACTAGCGCTTCGCGCACCGGCGGCAGTAACAGCAACAAGCCCAGCATATCCGACACAAAACCCGGCAACACCAACAAGATGCCACTGAGTGCCAGCATAATACCACTGAGCATTTCACGGGCCGGTGGCTCACCTAAGCTAACTTTACGCTGCGCCTCCATTAGCGTTTGAAACCCTTGGATCCGCACCAAGCTCAAGCCCACTATGGCACTGAGTAAAATTAACACTATGGTGCTCATCGCCCCTATAGCTGAGCCCACTTCGATAAATACGAATATTTCTAACAGCGTTGCTGCCACGAACAATAGAAAAACCTTACCCACTCATGCCTCGACTTGCGCTTAAACCGCGCTTAATTGGGGTTAAAACATGATAATGGGGACAAAGCGTGCCATTTTCAATAAACAACGCCCGATGCTTTTAGCCATGGGGCGCGATATAGTGACGTTTTCAAGCCATTATTGATGAGGTTAGCTGCCCATGTCTGTGCTTATTTCTACTCTCAAGCTCAAGAAAAAAAATTATACTCATTTGTTTTTGTTAAGCTTATTGAGCACTTCGCTGGCTCCGAGCTTAGCCCACGCGGGCCTGTTAGATTGGCTAGGCATTAACGATAAAGCCGCCAGTAACCACAGCGACTTTTTAACCGCCGAACAAGCTTTTATATTGAGCTCAAGCCAAACGTCGGACTCACTTAAGCTGAGCTTTGATATAGCGCCTGGCTATTATCTCTATCGCCACCAGCTCACCATTGAACCTAAACTGGCTACATTCGGGGACTGGCAGTTGCCCGCAGGCGAGCCCCATGAGGATGAATATTTTGGCAAGAGCCAAGTATATAAACAGTCTTTTAGTTTGAACTTGCCTTTGCTGCACGTAGCGGAGCAGGCGTACGTGACGGTGCAATATCAAGGCTGCACCACAGATCTCTGCTATGCGCCACAAATCGTGCAAGTGCCACTGAGCCCACAGGCTTTATGACCGCCTGTTTAGCCAATTCTTTGCCAAAAGTTTTGCCCGAAAACATTCAGCCCGAGGGCATCCAGCCCGAAAACACGCCTGCCCCTTGGTATCTCTACTTAGTGCGCTGCGTTGACGGCAGCCTGTATGCGGGCATCAGCCTAGATCCTGAGCGGCGCTGTATGGAGCACAATCAACAACGCTCGCGGGCGTCACGTTATGTGTGGGCGCGACGGCCAGCGCACTTGGTGTGGCAACGCGAGGTGGCGGACCAACCCCAAGCTCTCAAATTAGAACTGCGGCTTAAACGCCTAACTAAAATAAAAAAAGAACAGTTATTACTGCAAGATAACGGCTGGCAGGCACTGTTGGCACAAATAAAGCCCAAATAAAAACGGCGCCCTAAGGCGCCGTCAACATCATCAACTCAGCTTAAGCTTATTCCGCTTTAGCGTCTTCTTTAATGTCAGCTACTTTAGCTTTGGCTTCTGCTTTAACTTCGGCTACTTCGGCTTTAGCGTCTTCTTTTACGTCAGCGACTGCAGCTTTGGCTTCTTTTTTAACTTCAGCTACTTCGGCTTTAACTTCTTCTGCAATCTCAGCAGCGGTTGGCTCGTCTGATTCGATATCTAACAGCTCAACTTCAAATACCAGTACCGCATTACCCGGAATGGTATTAGCACCGGTTTCTCCGTAGGCCAGATCGGAGGGGATTACAAACTTATACTTGGCACCCACTGGCATTAACTGCACGCCTTCGGTCCAACCTGGGATCACTTGGTTCAGCGGGAAGCTGGTCGGCTCGCCACGTTTAATCGAGCTATCAAACTCGGTGCCATCGGTGAGCGTACCCACATAGTGTACGGTAACCATGTCTTCGGCTTTAGGCTTATTGCCTTTGCCTTCGGTCAGCACTTCGTACTGTAAGCCAGACTCAGTCACCTTAACGCCGTCGCGCTTGGCGTTTTCAGCTAAGAATTTCTTACCGTCTTCCAAGCTCTTGGTGGACTGCTCTTTGGCTTGAGTTTCGATAAGCTCATTGATGTGCTCATCGTAGGCGGTTAATGCGGTCTGAATTTCTTCATCGCTCATCTTGCCATTATCGGTAAAGCCATCCTGAACGCCTTTAAGAATGGTGTCATTGTCCAAGTTCACACCCAGCTCTTCTTGTTTCTCTAGCGTAGAGCCAATGTAGCGGCCCATAGACAAACCAATGGCATACGCAGACTTAGCTTCAAAGCTGGTGAATTCATTCGCAGCACTTTCTTGAGTAGCAGGCGCTTTCTTCTCTGCCGCAGGGGCAGAGGTTGTCGCCTTGTCGTCATTACAACCACTCAGGCCCACTAATACCGCAGAGGCAAGTAAACTGACTTGTAACAATTTTTTCATTATTAGCTCCAGAATAGGGGAAAATTCCCATGGAAAATGAGATGCTTATAAATCCGAACCTATACTAACGTGTCCTCTTGCCGATGCGAAAGCCCAAACTGATAAAAATGCCTGCTTACCTACTTAGCTTGATGCTCTGCGTCACTTTTTTACAGCTTACGGGCTGTGATGCCACCGATTCGCCTCTTGAGCAGAGCCGTTTTTCTAAGGGCTCTGTGCTGGCCGCGCAAACCACCGAAGATGGCCGCTTTACCTTTGTTGCCACAGGGCCAAGCCCGGTGCAAGTATGGCGAGCCGGCGAACCTGCACCTATTTATCACTGGTATCAAGGTGCATCGAGCGAGAGCATCATACTATTAGCCAGCTCACCGGATAGTCAAACGGCCGCCACTGCTACTGAAAAAACCGTGGCGCTCTGGTCGCTGCAAGATGGCCAAAACCTCGGCTTTTATGAGCTCACCCAATCACTGCGCACCTTAGCCATCAGTGACGCGGCACGCAGCATGTTGCTGGGCTACCAAGATGGCACGGTAGAGTTTGTGGACTTACAAACTGGGCGGCGGCTGCTCTTTATGGGTCACCAAAGGCCCGAGGGTAATAATCGCATCAACACCGTCGATCTCTCCGCTAATGGCCGTTACGCCTTAAGCGGCAGCTTGGATGGCCAAGTTTTACTCTGGCAAACCACGGATGCCCGCGTGCTGAGCCAATGGCAACAAGAAAACAGCATTACTGTGGTGCGCTTAGACGCCCAAGGCCAAACTGCCTTTAGCGCCGATGCCCAAGGGCAAGGCCAATTACATCAACTGCCCTCGGGTGAGTTGCTGTCAAAACTACAAGTGCCCTATCGCGGCCAAACCTTTGTCAGTGCAAGGCTTGACCCTAAGCACAATAGATTGCTGACCGGCAGCACGGCGCGACGCTTAGAGTTATGGCAGCTCGACAACGGTGAATTATTACAATCATGGCTGGTGGGCACCCACACCAAACTGCGCCCCGCCAGTGCCATGGTTTATGACGTGGCATTTATTGGCGGCAAAGAAATTTACAGCGTTAGCTCGTCTGGCTTAGGCGAGCGCTGGGCCTTGGCCTTAGAACAAGAGAGCCAAGAAAAACAAGAGAATCAAATCAATGACTAACGATATCCTAGCGCGCTTAGAGCAACTGGAAACACGACTCGCGTTTCAAGATGACACCATAGAGCAGCTCAACCAAGAGATCACCGCCCAAGGCGCCCTGAGCGCACGTCTGCAGGCCCAACTCAGCATGATGGCGCAGCGGCTTAAAGACCTGCAGCCCAGCAATATTGGCAGCCAAGCAGATGAGCCACCGCCGCCGCATTATTGATTGGTCTGTTAGGCGTGAGCGACACTAACATTAGACATTAAAGACTCAATATTTTTGCCACGGAAGAACACGGAACGCACGGAAAAATAAAGATCAAATCTGAAAGAGACTTTATTTGCGACAAGGATCAGCTAACTCCCAAACTAACAGGAGTTGTGTTTTGTAGTGTGCCAACTTGTTCGGCACGGTTTAAGCGGTAAAGTGTGAGGCGAGAACGACTTCGTACGCTATCAGCCTACGCGATATGCCAAAGAAAAAACTGAACCATCGAGAATAAAGCTGAGATATAAACCTATCCCTACAAATTCGGTGTTTAACTCCTCACGCCTCACTTACAAAAAAAAGGCGCCTCGGCGCCTTTTTTATTTACGACTCACTAAATGACTCTTAGTGCTGGTGGCCGCAGCAGCCGTCTGAATGCTCGTGATCATCATGGTCGTGATCATGTTCGCCGTGCACATGGCCATGCTCAAGCTCTTCTTCGGTAGCCACACGTATGTCACGCACCACGCCTTTAAAGGTCAGCGTCATGCCGGCTAAGGGGTGGTTGCCGTCTACGGTGACTGACTCTTCAGACACTTCGATAATGGTCACGGGGCGATGGCCATCGTCGGTCTCAGCCACAAAAGTATCGCCTTCAGATACTTCCATGCCATCAAACAGCTCACCGGGTACCGACTGGATCAAGCTGTCGTCGCGCTCGCCGTAAGCCTGTTCAGGGCTTAAGGTTACGTCGAAGTCTTCACCCACGACCTTGCCTTCCAGCACGGCTTCTAAGCCCGATACTAAATAACCGGTACCGTGCAAATACTCTAACGGCTGCTTGTCTTCTGTGGTATCTAAGACCTCACCGTCAATGTTGGTCACGGTGAAATCGAGGGTTACTACGCTGTTTTCAGAAATGCTCATGAGATAACCTGCTAATGAATTTTGTAATAGCATACAGGATGGCCAAGGTGGTTTAAATGCGCGGGGCGCACAAACGCACCGCTTTTATCGACGCTTGAGTATCCTTGGCCCGGACTCACCAAGTCATTAATCGAGCTATTAATCCGGCTTAAAAAGTCCGATTACCTCACCTTGGCCAGCCTTGGCGACTTGCTCGGCGGTCTGGCTTTGAGTGTGGCCGCAGCTCACGCATTCGACTTTCTCGACACCCTGCTCCAGATACAGCATCATGGTATCTATTTCCTGACACTTGGGGCACGCAGCTCCAGCTATAAAACGTTTTTTACGACGGGTTACCATGGCTTTACATCCTGAACAATAAACCTTGTCTCAAATTCTCCGCCAAAAATGAACTGATCACAATGACCACAGCCGCCCAACACAGTATTCACTACCAGCTTCTTGAGCCAGCGCACTTAATTCCTGGCAAACGTCATCGCTACCTCAAAGGTTTGCTCTTTATCGTGCACCAAGGGGCTGGCCTGCTACAGCTCGGCCCGCACTTTTATGTGCTGGGCAAAGATGACGCGGTGTTTTTACCCGCCGACACCTTGTTCACGTGGCACACGGTGGCCCACAGCCGCATTAGTCGCTTGGCCTTTTCGCCGCGCTTAGTGCAGCCGCGCCAAGCGGGCTTATTAACGGATGCCCCGCTGTTATTAGCCGGTGCCGCCAGACTAGCAAACTGGTCAAGCACTCATCCATCCAGTGCTGGTCATGAGTCAAATTGGCAAGGTGCTTACGGTCGTTTGTGCCGCGTGTTACACGATGAATTGCAACACCAAACGCCGCAGCCGCTGACTGCCTCTTCGAAAGCGGCCTCCTTGTCTAAGTTGCAACAGATTATTAGTGCTAACTTGGTCTACTTTGCCTTAACCAAGCCGCAAGAAGCGGAGTTTCAGGCGCACTTTAATATGGCGCCCGCCGACTTTAAACGCCAAGCCGCCTTGCTCACCATATTACGAGAGTTGGCTAAAACCGCCGACTTGGCGCAGTTAGTACAAAGTTATGGCTTTAGCTCGATAGCCGAATTTGAGCAAGCGTGTGCCCACTGGCTCGCCAGTTAGCCCATTAGTTATCGCTGTAGTTAGCTCTTTAGTTAGCCAAGAGCGGCGAATAACGCTTTAGAAACGGATAAAATGCCTTCTTATTACCATCACATGTTTGAGATTCTATGATCACCCTCAGCCAGATTGAACTACTCAGGGGCGGACGCCCTCTGTTAAAAGACACCAGCGCCACCATTCACACCGGCAAAAAAGTGGGACTGGTAGGAAAAAATGGCTGTGGTAAGTCCACCTTGTTTTCCTTATTTAAAGGCGAGCTGAGCTTAGACAGCGGCCAGTTTTATTTACCTGCCGATTGGCAACTGGCCAGCGTGGCCCAAGAAACCCCAGCGCTCGAATGCTCGGCTCTGGATTATGTGATTGACGGTGACCAAGAATATCGCCGTTTGTGCAGCGAGCTAGAAAAGGCTGAAGAGCGCGGAGACGGCATCGCCATTGCCGAATTGCATGGCAAACTCGACACCCACGGCGGTTATCATATTCATGCTCGCGCCGCCGAATTACTGCACGGTTTAGGCTTTGCCAACGACACTCAAAGTCGCCCTGTGAGTGCTTTTTCTGGCGGTTGGCGGATGCGCCTTAACTTGGCCCAAGCGCTGATTTGTCGCTCCGATTTATTGCTGCTCGATGAACCCACTAACCACTTAGACTTAGACGCGGTGATTTGGCTGGAGCGCTGGCTAAAAAGCTACCCTGGCACCTTGATCCTGATCTCTCACGACCGCGACTTTCTCGATGCGGTGGTGAATCGAGTGATCCACATCGATAATCAGCAGCTCAATGAATACACAGGCAACTACTCGGACTTTGAACGCTTGCGCGCCGAGCAGTTGGCTTTGCAACAATCGATGTTTGCCAAGCAGCAGCGTGAGCTGACCCATATGCAAGAATACGTGGACCGCTTTCGCTACAAGGCCAGTAAGGCTAAGCAAGCTCAGAGCCGCTTAAAAGCCATGGAACGTATGGAGCGCATTTTGCCGGCCCACGCCGACTCGCCGTTTAACTTTAAGTTTCTTGCTCCCAGTAGCTTGCCCATACCCTTGATCACCATGGAGAAATTGTCTGCCGGTTACGGGGACAAGGTAATTTTGTCGAACATTAAGCTCAACCTGGTACCGGGCTCGCGCATTGGCTTACTGGGTCGTAACGGTGCCGGTAAATCGACGCTGATCAAGCTGTTATCCGGCGAGTTAACGCCCTTATCCGGTAAGTTAGTGGCCAATAGCGGCATCGCCTTGGGCTACTTTGCTCAGCATCAATTGGAAAGCTTGGATCTTAACGAGTCGGCACTCACCCATTTAGGACGCCTAGATCCCAAAGCCACCGAGCAAAGCCTGCGCGATTATCTCGGCGGCTTTGATTTTAAAGGCGATAAGGTAAAAGAGCCGGTGGGTCCGTTTTCTGGTGGTGAAAAAGCACGCTTAGTATTGGCGTTAATCGTCTATCAAAAGCCCAACTTACTGTTAATGGATGAACCTACTAACCACTTAGACTTGGATATGCGTGAAGCGCTCACCATGGCTTTGCAGTTTTTCGAAGGCGCCATGGTGATTGTGTCCCACGACCGCCATTTATTACGTGCCACCACAGATGAGTTTTATTTGGTGGATGGCGGCAAGGTGGAGCCCTTTGACGGTGACTTAGAAGATTATCACCAGTGGTTAGTCAATCAAGATAAAGCCGAGCAGCCTGAGAGCACGCCCACGTTAGGCGAGCACTCGGCCAATAATCGCAAAGCCGAAAAACGTCGCCAAGCAGAATTGCGCCAACTCACACAACCGATGCGCAAAGCCATTACTAAGCTTGAGCAGCAGATGGAGTCGGCCCAGCAACAATTAACCGATATTGAAACCGCCATGGCGGATCCTGAGCTATACAGCAGCGAGCAAAAGACTAAGCTGCAGCAATTGCTGCAAGCCCAAGCGCCTCTGCAACAGCAATTAGCCGCTGCTGAAGCCCAGTGGCTAGAGTTACAAGAACAGCTGGAAGCCCTAGAAGCCGAAAGCGAGTAGTAAGCAGAGAGCGAATAACAAGCTGAATAGTCAACCGCAGATGCAGTGAGGGAACGTGATGAGCATTCCGAGCGCCGAGCAATTTTGGCAGTTTAGCGAGCAACATTATGCGCGCTCCGGCGTGGCTGAAGCGTGCTTGCAACTGCAAGATGACCATGATGCCAACGTGAATTTATTATTGCTGCTGGTGATGTTGGAGGAGCGCGGCTTGACCTTAGATCCTACTCATTTCTTGCCGATACTACGCCAGCGATCGGGATTATTTAACCAGTGGCGGCCACTGCGCCGCCAACTTAAAGCTAAGCTCTGCACCGATGATTATTTAGCCTTATTGCGCCATGAATTAGAGCTGGAGTGCTGGCAACAACAAGAGCTTATACAAGTGCTCGGCCAAATACCGCTCAGCACAAACGGCGGCAGCGGTTTGATTGCCTACTTAAGCTTATTACAGGTGCCTGATGCACCGCTCTGGCAACTTAAGTTAGCTGCATAAGCGGTTCATTTATCTTATTTCTTTACCTCATTTAAATATGGAATTCTCATGCTCAGTTATCGTCATGCTTTTCATGCAGGCAATCATGCGGATGTGCTTAAACACGCGGTACAGTCTTTGATCTTAGAGTCGTTAACCGTTAAGGATAAAGGCTTTAGCTATATCGATACCCACTCAGGTGCCGGTGGTTATGCATTGGATCATGAGTGGACGCAAAAGAAGTCGGAATACCTGACCGGTATCGCGCCTTTATGGCAAGCCCGTGAGCAGTGGCCAGAACTGGCCGGCTACTTTGCCGCCATTGATGCGATGAATGGCGACATGAATACAGATGACGCTTTAGACTTCTATCCCGGCTCACCTAAAGTTGCCGAGTACTTTAAGCGCCCCCAAGACAGCATGACGCTGATGGAGCTGCACAATAATGAAGTAGAGCTATTGCGTGAGAATATGGCGCCCCAAGGCCGGCGCTCAAGGGACCACTATTCTGCGAGAAGCAAGGGCCCGACCATTCACCATCAAGATGGTTTTGCCGGCTTAATTGGTCTGTTGCCGCCCACGCTTAAACGCGGCTTGGTTTTAATTGACCCGCCTTATGAGCTCAAAGAAGATTATCAGACCGTAGTAGAGACCATGGCCCAAGCGCATAAGCGCTGGCCGATTGGCATCTATGCCATCTGGTATCCGCTATTGGCCAAAGACGTAGACCGCAGTGGCGCACTCAAAACCGCCTTAGCCAACAGCGGCTTTAAGGACATTCTGTGTGCCGAGTTAAGCGTAAGCGAGCAAGCCCAAGACTTTGGCATGTATGGCTCCGGCATGATTGTCTTAAATCCACCGTGGAAGCTAGATGAACAGCTTAAGCAGTTGCTACCAAGGCTGGCTGAAACCTTAGGCCAAGCTACATTAGAGCAAGAGCTAGCAACAAAACATGCTGCAGCGTGGAATTTAGAGTGGCTAAAAAAAGCGGATTAATTTTTAGCGCTGTAAGCTAAGAAATATGCTGTTTAATTAATTAACTTTATAACCTTAGGTGCCTATCTTGTATAACCAATCAGACTTTAATATTGATGATGAGATGATCGATGAGCTTAGAGACTTAGGCTATGAACTTAATGATTATTCCCTGTCAGACTCAGACTTTAGAGATCTCGATTTTGACGGTTACTCTACAGAAGACTCCGGCATGATCCTCGATGTGCCTTATGTACCCTCCGATGAAAAAATAGTGCATAGCCTGCTCGATTTAGCCGAAGTCACCAACAAAGACACCTTGTACGATCTGGGCTGTGGCGATGGTCGCATCTTGGTGGCCGCGGCGTTAGAGCGCAATGCTCACGGTGTGGGGATTGATATAGACCCCATGCGCATCAATGAGGCCATTGAATACGCAGGCCACACTGGCGTTGAGCATTTAGTGCACTTCGCTGAAGCGGACTTAATGGAAGTGGATATCAGTGCGGCTACCGTCGTCACACTTTATCTGCTTGATATCGTGAATATTAAGCTGCGCCCACGCTTGCTTGATGAATTGCAACCTGGCACGCGTGTTGTTTCCCATGCCTTTAATATGGGAGATTGGAAGCCAGATCAGCAGCAACGCTGTGGCAGCATCAACCTCTATAAATGGATTATTCCCGCTAAAGTAGCCGGCAGCTGGGAGTGGCAAACCAGCAAAGGTGAAACCTATCGTGTTGAACTAAAGCAAAAATACCAAGAAGTCACCGGCAAGGCTTGGCTGAACGGCGAAGTAGCCCAGTTAAAAAGTGCCTTACTCAGTGGCGACTTACTGGAACTGATCGTGCAAACAGAGTGCGCCCGCCCGGTCAGCTTTTTAATGCGTTGCGAGCCCAAGCAATTAGTGGCCGCTGAAGGCAATTTACAAGCCACGCCCGCGTTAAAAGCCCCCAAGCGCTAGCGTTTTTATTGCTATTAAGCAGTCACTATTTAGCACTACTAGGTGCAAAAAAGCCGCCTACTGTACATAACAGTAGGCGGCTTCTTTTATGCTTTTTGAACGCTGCGCATTGCGGGCTCACGTTGGCGTAATTTAGCGCATACCTATGACACTTTGTTTTTATTAAAGACCGGCTGCGCATACATGGCCAAGACCAAGGCTTTTAACTCGGCGGGTATTTGTGCCATATGTTGCTCAAACAGCTGTACCGCTTTGCCATTGTCCGCAGTTTGCTGGGCGGCGGCCGTATCACCAGCTGCCGCTAAGTTGCTCGGAAACAAATGATAGTTAGCGTAAATCTGCTTATCTATGGCGTCTGCGAGTTGATCCGCCGTCTCAAAGTCTCCTTGCACCGGCTGACCAAAGGCCACGTGTACTCGGCCTTTTTGACCGACGATGCCCTGTACTATGCTCTCTACGTCTTCAAATTCGCGTTTCTCATAAGCGCCCTGCGCAGCCTTGGCATACAGCTCGCGCGCCTTGGCCTGATCGCCCGGATCATACTCATAAGAAATCGACACCGGCACCAGATTCAAGGTTTTGATGTAATCGCTAAAGGGGATTTTTTCCCGCTTACCTTCCATGTAAAACATCTTGAGAATAGCCGGATCAGTTTTATCAAAACCGTCTTTAGCACGCCCTTCTTTTTGGGCAATCCAGACTGATTGTTGCTCATCAATGGAGTGGCGAACATACGCCGACAGCTCGCTAAAGGCCTTCATCATTTCCCGTGGCCCTTTAACTGAGCGTTTTACCACGAAGCTTTTATTCAGCTTCATCAGCTCCGCGGCACAGGGCTTGCGCAATAAGTTATCACCAATGGCGATGCGTACCGTATCCAACCCGTGACTGTGCAGACCCCAGTTCACAAACGCAGGATCCATGGCAATATCTCTGTGATTAGAGATAAACACATAGCCTTTGCTGGGATCTAATTGCTCCAGTCCAGAATAGGTGACGCCTGAGGTGGTACGGGCAATCATTTTTTCCATGTAGCTGGCCACTTCGAGCTGAATGTGGCGCACACTCTTGAGCTTACGCCAGCGCCAGCTCAAATACAGACGGATCAAAGCCTTGATAACAGGGCCGCCAATACCGGACAACGTCGAAAAACGGTATTTAGCAATGGCACCCACAAACTCATCGTCGTGGATCAGGCGCTGAATCGCGCCTTCGACTTCGTCATCCCGATAGGGGCGAATGTCTTTAAATAAATCAGTGTCAGAAACCATGACAACCTTAAGCTATTGATAAAAAATAAAAGGTACAAGTACGAAAAACGCCGAGATTTTACCTGCTTTAGCGTTAAACTGTCACGAAAAAGCGTAAAAATCGGTTAATACCAGATCATGACTACGCTGGCGGCGGTTAATAATGCCATGCCTTGATTAAAACGTCGCCAATCCTGGCCTGAGCGTAACCAAGTGCGCAAATTTAAACCAAACAAGGTCCATAAATGTCCGGTAATTATGCCAAAGGCTAAAAATACTGCCAATACTAGCCATGCCGAAGACCAATATTGTTCACCGGCTAAGGTAAAGCCGCTCATCGCCGAGACTGCCATCAGCCAAGCCTTGGGGTTAAACAATTGAAACACCGCGCCTTGGCGCCAGTTCATGCTGGTCTCAACTGTATCAGCCTCCGGCGGCGCGGCACGGCTAATTTGCCACGCCAGCCACAATAAATAACCACTGCCGAGTATTTTCAGCGTCCATTGCAGCACCGGCCAACGTAAAAATAGCTGGCCTAAGCCGAGCGCGGTAAACAGCAACAACAATTGTAAGCCCAGCATAATGCCCAATAACAGCTTCAATGTGGGTCGATAACCAAAGCGCGTGGCCGAATGGGTTAACAGCATATTATTGGGGCCGGGCGTGCCGCAAGCGGCAAAGGCAAAGCCCGCCACCGACGCCAGTAAGGTCAAATCCATGAGTCACTCGGTAAAAATGCAGCAAAAGTATTCTTTTACTCGATTTTGTGCGCAGCGCCCAGTACTTTGTCTGTCTATTGGCTGTTAGTTAACGCGTCTAACGGTCAGCGCGCTTTTTTAGGGCGGCGGTCTAAGCCTGTTAGATCAATTCGGTTAAGGGTAAAGCAGCAATCATGATCCATCCCAGCAAATTTCACCCTCCTTGGTGGGCCCGTAACCCCCATAGCCAAACCATATTAGCCAAAGTATTGCATCGCACGCGCATCAACTACCGCAAAGAGCGCCTTGAACTGCCCGACGGCGACTTTGTAGACTTGGCGTGGGGCTTGTCTGTGCAACATGATAACAAGCCGCTAGTGGTGTTATTTCACGGGTTAGAAGGCAATATTGAATCCCATTATATTCAAGGCATGATGGCCGCCCTGCACCAACAAGGCTGGCAGGCGGTGCTTATGCACTTTAGAGGATGTAGCGGCGAGCCCAATCGCTATTTGCAGGCGTATCATTCCGGCGCCATTGAAGATCCGCATTATGTGTTGGACTTATTACGCCAGCGCTACCCCGAGCGCCCCATTGCCGCCATTGGCTATTCGTTGGGCGGCAATATGCTGGTCAATTATTTAGCTAAGCATCCGCGTAATACTTTATGTGCGGCCGTGGTTATTTCAGCGCCACTGCAACTCTCGGCCGCTGCGGATCGTATAGACTCAGGCTTGTCTCGGGGTTATCAGCACTATTTACTTAAGCGCATGCTGTTTAATTGGCAGCAACGGCTGCAGCGTCATCCGCAGCACCAAAGCCAAGTTAAGGCTTACCAGGTCAAGAGCCTGCGCCAATTTGATGATAAAATCACGGCCCCCACTCATGGCTTTCATGATGCAGAGGATTATTATCAGCGTTGCTCCGGTCTGTATTTATTAGATAAAATCAGCACCCCGACCTTGATCATACACGCGGCGGACGATCCCTTTATGGATGACAGCGTGATCCCCGATGCCAGCGACTTAGCCCCCGCCATCACCTATGAGTTAAGCCGCAGTGGCGGCCATGTGGGTTTTATACATGGCACCCCTTGGGCACCGCTTTATTGGTTAGAATACAGAGTGCCGCACTGGTTGGCACAGCAATGGCCGCCCTACTTGGAGAACGCATGATTATTCCTTTTACTGACTTAAGCAGCGAAACGCTAGATAACTTAATCGAACAATTTGTGCTGCAAGAAGGCACTGAATATGGCGAACATGACATCTCGTTATCAGAGAAAGTAATTCAAGTTAAACAACAACTTAAAGTAGGCGAAGCGGTCATAGTCTACAGTGAATTACACGAGAGTGTGAACATAGTGCCGGCGGCTCAACTGCGTAACAAGCCTTGACCTAACCCCAGCGCACTGCGTATAAACATTCACAGTTTACTCATTTTTAGGGTTATTTATGTCTGCCAAGCACCCCATCATTGCGGTGACCGGTTCCTCGGGTGCCGGCACCTCAACCTCTACCGAGGTGTTTCGGTCCATGTTTGCCCAGCTGGGGGTGAAAGCCGCCATGCTGGAGGGTGACAGTTTTCACCGCTATACAAGGCCCGAAATGGACGTGGCCATTCGGCGCGCCCGCGAACAAGGCAGACATATCAGCTACTTTGGCCCAGAAGCCAACGACTTCGAGCTACTTGAGCACTTTTTCAAGGAATATGGCAACACAGGTACCGGCCAGTTTCGTCGTTATTTACATACCTTTGATGAAGCCGTGCCTTTTAATCAAATGCCCGGCACTTTTACCCCTTCGCAGCAGTTACCCAACGACACTAATTTGCTGTTTTATGAAGGCTTGCACGGCGGCGTAGTGACCGATGAGCACAATGTGGCGCAACATGTGGATCTGTTGATCGGCATGGTGCCGATCGTGAACTTAGAGTGGATCCAAAAACTGATCCGCGACACCGCCGAGCGCGGACATTCACGAGAAGCGGTCACCGACTCCATAGTGCGCTCCATGGAAGATTACATTAACTTTATTACGCCGCAGTTCTCGCGCACGCATATTAACTTTCAGCGCATTCCGACCGTCGACACCTCGAACCCCTTTAGTGCCAAGGTGATCCCCAGTGCCGATGAAAGCATGATGGTGATCCGCTTTCGCGGCATTAAGGACGTGGATTATCCCTATTTGCTGGCCATGATCGACGGCTCTTTTATGTCTCGGCGCAACACCATAGTGGTGCCGGGTGGCAAAGTCGGTTTTGTAATGGAGCTGATCCTACGCCCCATGCTGGAGCGCCTGCTGGAAACTGGGAAGATTCGTTAAGAGCGAGAAGTGCAAGGAGTGAGGAGTAAAAACAGAGCGCGCTTTCCGCTTTACACTTATCCCCTCACACCTCACTGCTTATGCTTGGCGTATCTCAAAAGACGAAGAGGCGTCCAGTGCTTTATCCAGCATTTTCATTACTGAGCAGTATTTTTCCATCGATAAGCTCACCGCGCGCGCGACCTGCTTTTCCGATAAATCGTGGCCGGTCACAACAAAGTGCATGTTAAGAGTGGTAAACACCCGTGGTGGTTGCTCGGCGCGGTCTGCATCTAGCTCTACCACGCAGCCAGTAACCTGCTGGCGGCCTTTTTCTAAGATAGAAACTACATCTATAGCACTGCAGCCACCGGCGCCCAGCAATACAGCTTCCATGGGGCTAGCACCTTTGCCTGGATTAGTGCCATCTAACAAGATTTTATGACCAGACTCAGATAAGCCTTCAAAACACATGCCTTCTAACCAGGTAACTGTCGCTTTCATCATAATCTCCCATAAAAATAGCTATGTTATCCTATTGGATTAGTCACGACGAGCAGGATAAAAGCCTAAGCCACTTGATGATATGAGTTAAGCCTTTTATGCTAGCCCACTAGGTATACTGAACGCAGATAGCTTGCTAGGCCTAAGCCCCGAGCTAATTAAAATAATTAAGAGGTAAGAGATGATTATTAGCAAGCCCCAAAGTGACCCCACCCTAGAGTGGTTTCTGTCGCATTGCCATATTCATAAATACCCAGCGAAGAGCTCTTTGATCCATGCGGGTGAAAAAGCAGAAACCTTATATTACATCGTAAAAGGCTCAGTTTCGGTGCTGATCAAAGATGAAGACGGTAAAGAAATGATCCTGTCTTATCTTAATAAAGGTGATTTTATTGGTGAATTGGGGCTATTTGAAGAAACAGATAATCCGCTGCGTACCGCTTGGGTACGTGCTAAATCTCCCTGTGAAGTTGCCGAAATTTCTTATAAAAAGTTTCGCCAACTCATTCAGGTGAATCCAGAAATACTGATGCGCGTTTCGGCACAAATGGCCGAACGTCTGCAAACCACTAGCCAAAAAGTGGGCGACTTGGCCTTTTTGGATGTGACGGGTCGTATCGCCGAGACTCTGCTCAGCCTAGCGCGCCAGCCCGATGCAATGACGCACCCAGATGGTATGCAAATTAAGATCACCCGCCAAGAAATTGGTCAGATAGTGGGTTGTTCACGGGAAACTGTGGGCCGCATCTTAAAGATGCTAGAGGAACAAGAGCTTATTTCTGCTCATGGTAAAACTATCGTGGTATTTGGTACCCGATAAATAGCGATGTTTAACACCTGCTAGTAAAGTACCACGTATAAAAAAACCCGAGCTGGCCTCGGGTTTTTTATTTTGTTCAGTAAACGGCTCGGCCCGATTAATCAACCAAATCATATTGCTCGCGCAAGATGTTAATAATATCGGCTTTGGGATTATCCGATAACACCAGTTTTTGGCCGGTTATTTTTTCTGCCATACCAATATAGGTGCGCGAGATATCCATTAATGCACTTACCGGCAGGGCATTATCGCGCGCCAGTGCTTCGCGCTCAGGCATGCGTTCTTTATTAAGCAAAATATCCGGATCAGGAAAGTGCGCCAGTAACATTTGGCGAAAGTCTTCTTTCGAATTTTCTACAATGTGGCCAGTAGCATAAGCGGCACCATCCCAGATACGCGATGAGTCCGGCGTACCCACTTCATCCATGTAGATCAGTTTTTCTTGGCCTTGAGCATCGGTCACGTAACCAAACTCAAACTTGGTATCGACAAATATTTGGTTAAGCTTGGCCAATTCCGTGCTAATTACTTCAAAACCTTCGCGCAATAACCGCTCATATTGGTCGATATCGCCAGCCTGCTTAAAGTTAAAGGCAGCAAAATTATCTTCGATATTTTGACGGGTAATATTAACGTCATCCGCCTCGGGCACCCCTGGGATACCGGTTAAGATACCTTTGGTGGACGGCGTCATCAGCAATTCTGGCAGCTTTTGATCTTTTTGCAGGCCATCAGGCAGGCGAATACCACAAAACTCCCGCTCGCCTTTGACATAGCTGCGCCACATTGAGCCGGTAATATATTGACGGCAAATAGCCTCAATTTTTACTGGTGTGGCTTTTTGTACTATCCACACGAACGGATGGGGAATATCCAAAATATGGCTATCAGCTAAGCCTTGTTCTTGAAACAGCTTAAACCAATGGTTAGAAATGGCGTTTAAGGCCGCCCCTTTACCGGGCACGCCTTGCATGCCCTCTTCACCGTGCCAAATGCAATCAAACGCCGAGATACGGTCGCTGATCACCATGATGGCCAAGGGCGCATCGGCAGCCACATTGTAGCCTTTCTCTTTTATCAAACGGCGACTGTCAGCGGCGGTTAGCCAGTAAACGGAGCGCACCTTTCCGCTGTGTACAGCTTGCTGGGTACGGATCGGTAGGTCGTTATTTACGGCCAACACCTGGTCTGCAAGGCTCATCTGTTGTGTCCTGTGTGTGGTATGGGGGAAGCGCCGGTGCCGCTACTCATTATTAGTATTAAGTGAGGGGTAGCGAGTCATGCCAGCCGCATTATCTTATCAGCTAAGAGGCAGCGGCAAAAGTTGCCTTAACACGACTAATAAGGGTGCGGGCGACGGCGCCAGCCACAACCCAAGCCACAATAACGCCAACAAGCCTAAGTTAGGTAAATGGGCGGGCCACTGCATGACTTTTAAGGCGGTGCCAAAGGATTTTTTTAGCCGTCGCCCTTCCAAATCTATGCTGTACATCTCATCGAGCAACAGATGTATTAAGGCACCGATAAACATAAACAGCCCCATCAGCCAAGACTGCTCAACACTTAAATGAAACAGATGATGACTGAGCACCACGGCCGCCACCGCAAACACCATGTTGGCCAATAAAGAGTGCAAACTGGCGCGGTGCACAGTGAGCTTGGCAAATGCCCAGCAAAAGGGATAACGCACCAAAAAATATGCAGCGCCACTCAGCAGCAAGGTATCGAGCAAGGGTAAATACTGGCGGCCATATAACAACATCAGCGTGCTGGCCAAGATGCCAAACAAACGAAAAATGATTTGAATCGAGCGCGACGTATCAGAGTCGATATCCGGCATAATGCCGCCCAAAGAGCCGGTTAACCATAATAAACAGGCCTCGGGCAGGCTCACCAGCTCGGTCCAGGCTAAGGCACTGGCCAACACGCCGGACACCACAGAGGCTACTTGTACATGGGTTTTAAAATCAGCCATCACCAATTTCCAGGCGAATAAAGGGCGCAAAGTGTAACAGTCGGTCTTGAATAAAAAAACAAAAGGTACTGGATAAAAAAACAGGACTCATACGATAAAACACGCGCTAAGCCTTACGCGGCATGTCTGACTGCTCACACCTCGCCCTTCACGCCGCGCCTTTTAACGGCCCAAAGGGCGTGGCTTTACTTGGAGCTTGCCGTTAACATAGCGCTTTTTATATGAGTAAACACCATGGCTCTGTCTGCCACACTGCATAAAGTTCGTCTGAATATCAGCGATTTACATCGCCATTATTACCAAGAGCATAGCCTGACCGTGGCACAGCATCCGTCGGAGACCAATACTCGACTCATGGTGCGTTTATTGGCGTTTATTCGCCACGCAGACCCAGACTTGAGCTTCACTAAAGGCTTAAGCACAGACGACGAACCCGAGCTGTGGCTCAAATCACCCGATGGCCGTATCTTAAGCTGGATTGAGCTGGGTGAGCCCAGCGTAAAGCGCATCAAACAAGCGTTATCGCGCGCTGAGCGAGTCTTAGTATATAGCTATGGTGGCCGCAGCGCCGAGCTGTGGTGGGACAAGCATAAGTCCGAGTTAACGGCACTTCCTCGGCTGGCCATTTATCATTTAACAGAGCCCCAGCCCGCCGCCTTGGCAGCGTTATGTCAGCGCAGCATTGACTTATTTGCCACCTTACAAGAAACCGACCTACAGCTTACCGATGGCGAGCACAGCCTAGACCTGCAACTCGAGAAGTGGCGCTAGGGCGCTATAAAACGAGATAACGCGCTACGCCGTACGTAACGCGTAAGGCGCTTACTCAAGGCTTTATCTGGTTGGACTTTAAAAAAGCGTGATTTTGCGCTATGGTTCGGCCAAATTCAGATAACCATCGGCGGCCGTAAGACCTTGGAAAAACATGAAGATATGCTGGTGGCTCTGCGCCAGATTATTCGCGCAATTGACCTGCACTCCCGTCAACTCAGTAAAGAGTCCGGCCTCACTGGCCCGCAACTCCTGTTACTGCAATCGATCAGCGAGCACGGCGACATTACGATGCGTAAATTGGCGCAAGCAACTCATATGAGTCAAGCAACCGCTACCACCATCATAGATAGACTCGAACAAAAACTGTTAGTGCGCCGCGAACGCAGCCAAACCGATAAGCGTAAAGTCTATGCGGTGCTAACGGATGAAGGTAAAGATAAACTTAAAACTGCCCCTCGTCCCTTGCAAGAAAGCTTTATTCAGCGCTTTCAAGCACTCGCCGAGTGGGAGCAAAACTTATTGCTATCCTCGGTGCAGCGCATTTCATTAATGATGAACGCCAACGATCTTGACGTAGCTCCGCTACTGCAAGTAGGCAGCTTATTGCACGAGTAAAAATGATGTTAACGAGCGAGTCCTAGTTCATCTATCGGTTATACATTAATCGAGCGTTAGGGCTGCTCGTTATATTTAGAAATAACTCCACTAACCCGCAACTCATACCGCTCTCTCATCACTCCTGCCAACCTACTCACTGCATTATTTAACTGTCGTTCATTTAATCACGATTCACTGTTATTAAGCAGCCAAGGTAACAACATGAAACAATTTATTTTGGGTGGTGCCCGTTCAGGTAAGAGTCGCCTCGCAGAACAGCTCTGCACCGACTTAGGCAATAAGGTCGCCTATATCGCCACCGCTGAACAAGCGTTGAATGATGCAGAAATGACGGCGCGTATTAGCCAACATCAAGCACAACGCCCAGCACACTGGCAGACCTTAGAAGTACCCACTGAACTTGGCCAAACACTGGCAACATTGCACGATTATGATGCGGTTATGATCGACTGCCTAACGCTGTGGCTCAGCAACTGCCTGCATTTGGAAAACTGGCCACAACAGCGCCAAACTTTCTTAACCGCCTTAGAAAGTTTTAATGGCCAGCTGATTATAGTGAGCAATGAAGTAGGCATGGGCATAGTGCCTTTGGGTGAGCTAACCCGCCGTTTTGTGGATGAGAGTGGTTTTTTGCATCAAGCGGTCGCTGCGCGCTGCGAGCGGGTAATATTTACCGCTGCAGGTTTGCCACTGGTACTGAAAGGCCCGAGCTTAGATTGAGTGCAGGGTGCTAAAAAACCCAATAAAAACAGACCTTAACTGTCTGTTTTTTATTGGCAGCAATCGTCTAATGCCTGCATCAGGCAAGCCAAATGCGGGCTATTCTAGGCTGATACCAATATTAGAAACCCCACCTTGAGCGGCAAAGTCACGAATGGCCAGTATAGTGGCGGCATCTCTGGGCTGATTGACGCGATCTAGCAACTCAACTTGAAACTCCATTTCTGTCATCAACAGCTCATCTTCATACAACTCTTCTTCACTCAGCTCGCGCTCTGCCAATAATTCGACAAAACCGGCCACCGTGCCCAAAGAGGCATGGCTGGCTTCGGTGGCTTCTTCGCCCACCCGACAAATCACCGAGTTGTAAGCACAACCCAAAGCTACACAGACGTCCAAAGCGGGGTAAGCACCGTAACTTTCAGACAGCGTAGGATCAGGAATAAAAGCTTCAAAAGACTCCAACTCGGCGCTTAAATCGACCTTCGAGCCTTTTACCGTCAGGTAAGTCCACAAGGTATTCAGCGTTTCTCGGCAGCGCTGGCTATTTCCAAAGTCGCTAGTTTCGCTAAATAGCTGATAATTAGGATACATCCGCTCGGCTAACGCCAGGGCAAATACAGTTTGCTGCCAGGGAGCTAGCTTGTTGATTTTTTTGTAAAATTTATCGCCAAACACGGATATTTCCTTGTGGTTACATGGCCGTTTTTTTGCCATTGTGCGTCTTTATTGCTAAGGCTCACATTTTAGGCCGCAAACGTTGGTATAAGTTTATGCGTGTGCCATTGTCTCATAGAACGCCCTTACAAAAAGCATAATAAGGAGAGAAGGTATGGCCAATCATACCCTGTTATTGCTCAGCCAAGATAATGCTGAATACCAAGCATTATTAAAACAGGCCTACCTGCCCGGGCTGACGATTTTAGCGCCAGAAAGCGAAGCCGACATTCGCGCAGCACTCGCTAAAGCCGATATTTTACTGGGCGAGCCCGCTAGACTGCGCGCGCGCCTGAATGAAGCGAAAGCACTCAAATGGGCGCAGTCGACCTATGCCGGTGTGGACGTATTATTGCACGGTGATTGCCGCCAAGATTATCAGCTCACCAATATTCGGGGCATTTTTGGCCCTTTAGTGAGCGAATATGTGTTTGGCCACTTGTTGGCGCTCACCCGCCACCTGCGCCATTACAAGGCACAACAGCGGCTGCATAACTGGCACCCTATTCCCTATGAAAGCATTCGCGGTAAAACCATGCTGATTATGGGCACCGGCAGCATTGGCCAGCATATAGCGCACACCGCCAAGCACTTTGGCATGACGGTATTAGGCATCAGTCGTTCTGGTCGAGAAGCGGCAGGCTTTGATAATACTTATCAGCTACCGGCGCTTAATAACGTGTTGCCTCGGGCCGATGTGGTGGTCAGTGTTTTGCCGTCCACGCCGCAAACTCGTGGCCTATTTAACGCCGCCCGACTCGATCATTTTAAACCCGGCACTATTTTCTTTAACGTGGGCCGAGGTGATGCAGTTGATGAAGGCGCGCTTATTCAAGCGCTGCGCCATGGCAATATAGGTGCTGCGGTATTAGATGTGTTTGCCAGCGAGCCATTGCCGGTCGCCAGCCCCTTATGGGACATGCCCAATGTCGTTATCACACCGCACAACTCGGGTTATAGCTTTCCGGCACAAATAGTAACGCGCTTTAGCCGTAACTATTTAAAATATACGTCTGGCAAAACCATGGAAGGATTAGTGGACTTTAATCTAGGTTACTAGTGAAGAGCTTGAGGAGTGAGAGAAGGAAGCCCACATGAATAGTGAGTTTGAGCAGTTACTGATGCAGGCCAGAGCCTGCCGTATTTGCGAAGCGAATCTACCACTGGGACCACGGCCGGTGTTACAAATGGCGCCTGAGGCGCGTATTTTGATCATCGGCCAAGCGCCGGGCTTAAAAGTACATCAAACCGGTATTCCCTGGAACGACCCCAGCGGCGATACGTTGCGCCGTTGGCTAGAGCTCAGCCGTGAGCAATTTTACGATCCACAGTTAGTGGCCATTATGCCGATGGGCTTTTGTTATCCGGGAAAAGGCAAAAGCGGTGATTTGCCGCCGCGCCCCGAATGCGCGCCCGCTTGGCATCAACAGCTACTTAATGTGCTGCCCAATATTGAGCTCACGCTCTTGATTGGCCAATATGCCCAGCGTTATTACCTTGGTAAGCGTTACAAAACCCTCACCGAAACTGTGCGTAATTGGCAAGAGTTTGCGCCCAGCCAATTACCCCTGCCCCACCCTTCTCCCCGTAACCGTTATTGGCTCACTAAAAACCCCTGGTTTGAAGCAGAAGAACTTCCCGCTCTGCGCGAACGAGTACATCAGGTGTTGGCAACGCCAAGCGCCCAGCACCAAGCGCCGAGCTAAAGAAGGAGCTGTGTTTGGAATTTATGCCGTCATCCTGATGAAAATCAGGATCTCGTTTTAGGCTTTAGTGCTTTAGTGCCTTAAGTGCCTATGTGCGAGATACCGGGCGAGTTCGGTAAGACGCATAGTTTGTGGATCTTGTGTCTAGCTTGGCGCCGGGCGCTTGGTGCTCGGCGCTGCTATTTACCCTTTTTTCGGCACCAAATGTGATAATAAGAATAAGGCGGCGGCGATCACCACTACTGAAGGGCCGGCGGGGGTGTCGTAACTCACCGATAACTGCAAACCACCGACTACCGCTACCATGCCAAGGCCCATGGCGTAAAAGGCCATTTGCTCAGGGGAGCGACTAAAGCGGCGCGCTGTGGCGGCAGGAATAATTAGCAGTGAGGTAATAATTAAGGCACCCACAAACTTCATGGCCACGGCGATCAACACACTGATCATCAATAACAACAGCAGCTTTAAGCGCTCGACCTTAATGCCCTCAACCCGGGCTAATTCTTCACTGACGGTGATCGACAACAATTGACTCCAGTAATGGCGCAACACCACTAACAACACCAAACCGCCACCGAAAATCCAATACAAATCTACCAATTGGATCGCCAACAGATCGCCAAATAAATACGCCATTAAATCCACGCGCACGTTATCCATAAAGGCCAGTGCCACTAGACCTAACGATAAAGAGGTGTGCGCTAAAATACCCAGTAGCGTATCCGTGGCCAGCCAACTCGCACGCTGCAGGGCCGCCAGTACTATGCCTAAACATAAACAGGCCACTAAAACGGCCAGCGTTAAATCAATTTGTAGCAGTAAACCAAAGGCCACCCCCAGCAAGGAAGAATGGGCCAAGGTGTCGCCAAAATAGGCCATGCGCCGCCACACCACAAAGCTGCCCAAAGGGCCCGCTAAAATGGCAATGCCTAAGCCGGCTAACAACGCATACAATAAAAAACTATCCCACATGACGTACGTCTCCGTGATGTTCATCGTCACAGTCATGATGATGGGTATATACCGCTAGCTGCGCGAGCTCAGGGCGGCCAAATAAACGGGCAAATTCAGGATGTCGAGCCACATCTTCTGGCTCCCCGTGGCAACAAATATGCTGGTTTAAGCAAATCACACGGTGAGTACTGGCCATCACCAAATGCAAGTCGTGAGACACCATCAGCACCCCGCATTGCAACTCATCGGCCAGCAATTTGATCAAGCCGTATAGCTCGGTTTGGCCGTGCACATCCACCCCTTGGGCGGGCTCATCGAGGATCAGTAATTCTGGCTGCATCATCAGGGCGCGCGCCAATAAAATACGCTGCATTTCGCCGCCGGATAACGCCTGCATGGCACGATCCGCTAACCGCTCGGCGCCGACTTTAGCCAAGGCTTGGGCAACCGTGAGTCGACGGCCATGAGATAAACTCATAAAACGCGCCACCGTCAATGGCAATACCGAGTCTAAATGTAATTTTTGCGGCACATAACCCACACGCAGATTGGGCTTTTGCCACAAAGTGCCGGTGTGCCCAGGAATCAGGCCCAGCACTAGTTTGATCAAAGAGCTTTTTCCAGCACCATTAGGGCCCACTATGGTGAGAATTTCCCCTCGCTGTAGCGTTAATGACACCCTTTCTAGAATGACATTGCCGCCTATGTTCAGCCCCACGTCTGTTAATTCCACCAGTCTAGTCATGCGTTTTATGCCTTTACTTCTTAATTTGTAATATTATAACATTGCTTATCCACTAAACTCTATTATCCATTGGGATCTAGCGCTCATGAAAACTCTATTACTGCTGTTCGTCTCTTTGCTACTCAGTAGCCAAGCGCGCGCCGTGGAAGTCTTAACCTCCATTAAACCTTTACAGCTGATTGCCAGCGCCATTACTCAAGGGGGCTCAGCTCCGCAACTGCTGCTGCCGCCGGGTAGCTCGCCCCACGATTATGCGCTGCGCCCCTCGGATGTGCGTAAAGTAAAAAAAGCCGACTTAGTACTCTGGGTAGGGCCTGAGTTAGAAGTATTTTTAACCCGCTTACTCGAGGATCAAACTAACAGTTTGGCGCTCTTGCCCGAACTCAATGCGAACGCATTAAATGCTGAGCATGATTCTGATCATGGCCATAAGGATGCTCATCATCATGAAGATGCGCATCACAGCCATGAAATAAGCGACGCACATAATACCGATAAAATAGTTGTCGCCAACCCAGATGAAGCAGAAAGTCATGATCACTCAGGCCAAGACGCCCATATTTGGCTGGATCCCCATCAAGCAAACAACATTGCCGCACTGCTGGCCGCACGTTTGATCGAGCTGGATCCAGACAGTATTGATCGATATCAAGAGAATTTAGCCACTTTTCAAGCAAGATTAAAAAAAGCAGACCAGAAGATAGCCGCGCAACTGGCACCAGTAAAAGGCATAGGTTATTTCGTGTTTCACGATGCGTACGGCCATTGGGAGCGTCACTATCAGCTGTCGTCACTGGGCCACTTTACGGTGAATCCGGCTCGGGCACCGGGCGCCAAAACCGTGGCCAGTATTCATCAGGCACTAAAGCAGTCGCAGGCGGTGTGTGTGTTTGCAGAGCCGCAGTTTCAACCCGCAGTAGTGAATGCGGTGTTGCGTAATACCCAAGCTCGCAGTGGTATCTTGGATCCGTTGGCGACAGATATTACGCCAAGCCCAGACAGCTACTTTGTGTTTATGCAGCAGCTCGCTGATGCCATGACCGGATGTTTACTCGGATCTGCGGATCCTGCGCGCTGATTTTTGCCGTTTTTTGATGAGAAATCTAATCTCGGAAAATCAACCGCTATCAATAAACACTCATTTTTTACAATTAAATCCGATACAATAGGGAACTTAATTGTACGAACTTGTTCATACTCTTTGTCCAAAAGAAAGAAGTGCAGGTGTCCAAACAGGCTGTGTGGGTATTCAGGCTATTGATACCAAAAGAAGTACTGGATACCGCCAAGGAACATTTTTGTCATAAGATGAACCGCTTTACTGTCCTTGAGATGATGCTTGGATAGCTAAAGCGGTTTTTGCATTCATTATTTTAGCCACTCAGGCACAGGTAATCCGGATGAATTTTCTCCGCCCGATACAAACGAAACTGCAAGGTATGCCCACACAACTGCCAAAAAAGCACCTGTATGGCATCGTCTTACTGAGCACCCTAACGCTGACGACGGCCATTATGCTGCCCTCGGCGCAAAATATATTAGAGCAGCCAAATAAACTTAGCTTGCCCAACAACCTGAGGCTCTCTTCTGGGGCCATTAAAACTCAAGTCGATAACACTGAGTTTTATACGCTGTCGGATGATGATTTAGGCCCGGTTGAATCGGTCGATGCCTTGGATGAATTAGCGTCAACCGAACCTGAATGGCAGCAGTACACCGTACAAAATGGCGACACCTTAAGTACTATTTTTAATGGATTAGGCTTACCGTTAGCCACTATGTATAAGTTGCTTGAAGCCGACAAATCACGTGTACTAGACGGCCTAAAGCCCCGCCAAAATTTAAGCATGTTGATTGACTCTGAGAACTTGCTGCTTGAATTTAAGATCAAGCAAGACTTGCTGCATACCCGCACTTTTACTCGTGATGGTGATGGCTATAAAAGCAGAGTTAAAACCGAAACCAGTAACTGGGAAAGTCGCGCTTTAAAAGGCGTGATCAAAGGCAGCTTTTATTTAAGTGCCCGCGATGCAGGTTTATCCGCATCACAAATTCAGCATGTTGCTAACTTATTCCAATGGCAGCTCAACTTTGCTCGGGACTTGCGCCAAGGCGACAGCTTTAAAGTTTTGGTACAGCGTGAATTTGTACAAGGCAAAAGCACTGGTAAATCTGAGCTACAAGCGGTAGAAATTACCAATAAAGGCCGTACTTTTTACGCCTTTCGCCATGAAGACGGTAAGTTTTACGACAGCAAAGGCGAAAGCTTAGAGCGGGGTTTTATTCGTATTCCGCTGGAGCGCACGCCACGTATTAGCTCCACCTTTAACCTAAGCCGTAAGCATCCGATTACAGGCCGAGTTACAGCCCACAAAGGCACCGACTTTGCAGTGCCAACGGGTACCCCAGTCGTAGCCCCAGGCGACGGCGTGGTAGTTAAAGCCGTGTATCACCCGTTAGCGGGTAACTACATAGTGATCCGCCATGGCCGCCAGTACACCACGCGCTTTTTGCACTTGAGTAAGTTTTTGGTCAAACAGGGTGATACGGTACGCCGTGGCCAGCGCATTGGTTTATCCGGCAATACTGGTCGCTCTACTGGCCCGCACTTGCATTATGAGTTCCACGTCAATAACCGTGCCGTGGATGCCATGCAAGTAAAACTGCCAATGGCTGAAGGTTTATCTGGCCAGAGCAAACGCACTTTTTTGGCGACCATAGACAAATATCAGAAAGAATTGGGATAAATAGGATTAACGTAAAGAGTGAGATGTAAGGCGTGAGGCGTAAACACGAGCCTGAAGATTCGATGTTCTGTTTGCTCCTCACACCTCACTATTTACACCTTACATTTTCCATAAAAAAAGCGCCGTTAAGGCGCTTTTTTTATTGGCTGCGTTCTAGGTTAGCGAACGAGGCATGACTTACTTAGCGTGGTACGGACGAGAGATGCGATGCACTGCATCGATAAAGGCGCCCGCATGCTCAGGATCTACGTCCAAGTGAATGCCATGACCTAAGTTAAAGACATGACCTGGACCTTCACCAAAGCTCTCTAGGATAGAAGCAACTTCTTGCTCGATGCGCGGAATAGGCGCATACAGCATGGATGGGTCCATGTTGCCTTGCAGTGCAACCTTATCACCTACGCGACGCTTAGCGTCTGCCATGTCGATGGTCCAATCCAAACCAATACCGTCACAACCGGTAGCGGCAATCGCCTCTAACCACTGACCACCATTTTTGGTAAACAGGGTAACGGGCACTCGGCGACCGTCGCTTTCACGCACTAAACCGTCCACGATTTTCGCCATGTATTGCAGTGAAAACTCGTTGTAATCGCGGGTGCTTAAAATGCCGCCCCAAGTATCGAAAATCATCAACGACTGAGCACCGGCCGCAATTTGCGCGTTCAAGTAGCTGGTCACGCTGTCTGCTAACTTGTCCAGCAACAAGTGCATGGCTTTCGGATCAGAAAACATCATGCCTTTGGTTTTCATGAACGTCTTAGAACCACTGCCTTCCACCATATAGGTGGCCAGCGTCCAAGGGCTGCCAGAGAAACCAATCAGCGGCACTTCGCCTTTTAGCTCACGACGAATGGTGCGCACCGCATTCATTACATATTGCAGTTCGCCTTCTGGATCAGGAATACCCAGTTTTTGCACATCAGCCATTGAGCTAATAGGACGCTGAAATTTAGGACCTTCACCGGCTTCAAAGTACAAGCCTAAACCCATGGCATCGGGAATGGTCAAAATATCAGAGAACAGAATCGCCGCATCTAACGGGAAGCGACGCAAGGGTTGTAAGGTCACCTCACACGCCAACTCTGCGTTTTTACACAACGCCATAAAATCGCCCGCTTCGGCGCGCGTTGCCTTGTACTCAGGCAAATAACGACCGGCCTGACGCATCATCCAAACAGGGGTGTAATCTACGGGCTGGCGGGCCAGTGCACGTAAGTAACGATCATTTTTCAAAGGTTGCATTCTATCGTCCCAAAACAGGTGGCAAATGCCGCTATTGTACCACCAGATAGCATAAAGCCCCAATCAGACGTTACACACGCTTGCTTTGGGCGCTTTTTAATCACTCTGGTACTTAACGTTATAAAAGAGTAAGATTTTAGTTAAATTAACACGTTTAATGTTTCATATTTGCAGGTATTACGCTACCAGTAAGCAACTGTTAAGTTGGGTGTTAGTAACGAAAGCATTAGGCTGATTTCTGTCTTACAAACTTATTTTTAGCGCGAGCTTGCGCCCAAGTTAGTTGTAAAACGATTGACCCCGCGCCCGCTTTTCTTTAATGATGGAGTCATCGAAGGTTATTGAACGATGGAAACTTTAACTTACGTTAAGGTAGAGCTCTCAACCTGCTCAGGTCATCCCAAGGAGGGAATCATGCTCAGGAAAATGGCACAAAGCAAAGCTAAACTCGCCGGTAAACACCACGCGCTAGACACCTTTATGGATGCCCGCCAAGCCTTGCTGGTGGAATACATCCGCTTATCTACTAATAGAAAAGTACTGCCCGATCCGAAAGAGCTCACCGACTTTTGCAGTCAATTGGTGGACTACGTCAGTGCCGCTCACTTTGAAATTTATGACTATGTGATGGCAGCTTATGAGGCAGCGCGCGGTAATGGCCGTACCTTAGCGGAACGTATTTATCTGCGCCTGAAGAAAAGCTCGGTACTGGCGCTCGACTTTCACGATAAATACGCCCAAGTTGACAACGACGAAGTACTGCTAGAGTTAGATCAAGATCTCAGCATGCTAGGCGAAATGTTAGAAGAGCGATTTAGCCTTGAAGACCGATTGGTATTTGCCGTCTCACTGCTTAATCACCTGAGTATTAACGAACCTGCTTGATCAGGAGAGCGATATGGCCGAGCGCAGAGCATTTACACGCATCGGGTTTAACCTGCCCGCGTGGCTGGTTACTCCCGACGGCCATCAGCTACCGACTCAGCTGCAAGATATTTCACTGCACGGGGCGCTCTTAAGCGTTACAGAGCCTTGGCAAGCAGAGTCAGGCACGCCCTTGCAGCTGCGCATGTCCTTAGATGGGCACGAGAAGGTAATTATTATGCAAGCGCGGCAGCGTTATCATAAAGACGGCTGCATCGGCATTGAATGCGAACAGCTCGACATTAATAGCGCCAGCCAATTACGCCGCCTAGTGGAGTTAAACCTAGGCGATGAAGCGCTCTTGCGGCGCCAATTTGAAGAGTTACTTGATGTGTAAAAGTGAGGGATGAAGAGACAACATCCAAGCAGGTAGAGAAACATAACCCGCCCGGGAACAATACAAACACCGGCGGCAGCGCCGAATCTGATGCACAGGCCGAATATATGGAGCATAGCGTTTGGCCCAAATATGGCACACCTTAAAAGAGGTCGAATAAATTCGACCCTACATATAAATCACAGCTGTGAACTTACAACTGTGTATTACTCCCCACCTTGTTTGCTACAACGCTTCTAACGCTTCTTCTAATTTCTTCACGGCTATCACTTCCATGCCGGGTGGCGAATGCTTTGGCCGATTCGCCCAAGGGATAATCGCGCGGGTAAAGCCATGTTTGGCTGCTTCCATGAGTCGTTCTTGACCCGATGGCACGGGCCGAATTTCGCCCGACAAGCCCACTTCGCCAAAGACCACTAGCTCTTTAGGCAGCGCCTTATCGCGAAAGCTCGACACCAAGGCCAGTAATAAGGCTAAGTCGGCACTGGTGTCTTCCACCCGCACCCCGCCCACCACGTTAACGAACACATCTTGATCTGCCATTTGCAAACCACCGTGGCGATGCAACACCGCCAACAGCATCGACAGTCGATTTTGCTCCAAGCCCACGGTGACGCGACGCGGATTACCTAATTGAGAATAATCCACCAGCGCTTGCAGCTCCACCAGCAAGGGCCGCGTGCCTTCCCAAATAATCATCACCACTGAGCCTGTGGTTTGCTCTTCGCCGCGACTTAAGAAAATGGCTGACGGGTTGCTGACCTCTTTTAAGCCGGTTTCGGTCATGGCAAACACGCCCAACTCATTCACGGCACCGAAACGGTTTTTATGGCTGCGCAGCATGCGAAAACGGCTGTCATTGGCACCGTCCAACATAATGGAGCAGTCGATACAGTGCTCTAACACTTTTGGTCCCGCCAAGGCGCCGTCTTTGGTGACGTGCCCCACCATCAACACCACCACGCCGTGCTGCTTGGCATAACGGGTGAGTTGTGCCGCCGCTTCACGCACTTGGCTGACCGAACCTGGGGATGAAGCTACCCCCTCCACGTGCATCACTTGAATGGAGTCGATAACGATCACCGCTGGCTTTTCTTCCCGCGCGATATGACAAATTTGCTCGACGCTGGTTTCCGACAACATGCGCAGCTGATCTCGCGGCAGCCCTAAACGCTGGGCGCGCATAGCCACCTGTTGCAGTGATTCTTCACCAGTCACATAGAGGGTTTTCATGCGGCTGGCCAAGCCACACATCACTTGTAATAACAGCGTACTCTTACCCGCACCTGGGCTGCCGCCAATCAGAATGGCCGAGCCGGGCACCATGCCGCCGCCTAATACGCGGTCTAGCTCACTAAAACCGCTGGGAATGCGCGGCAGTTCGGTGAGTGCCACTTGGTCTAGGGTTTGTACTTTATTGTCTTGCGTGCCCGCATAACCGACAAAGCGGCTATTACGACTGGCCGCCGCCGTGGCGGGTGCTAAGCGAATTTCGGTGATGGTATTCCACTCTTTGCATTCCGTACACTGGCCCTGCCAGCGCGGATATTCGCCCCCACATTCACCGCAAACAAACGCCGTTTTAGACTTGGCCATGCACACTCACTCATTTAATATTGAGCTGTTATACTGGCCTAAGTTTTTCAGCCACTCAACCCCAAGCTAGGCCAAGATGGATCTCAGCGCATATAAAACTCTGCTCAATAAACTGGTACCGCTAAGTTACCAATACGATCTTGATGGCTTACTCGACACTATGTTGCCCGAGGCCGACGAGGACATTCGTTTTCAGTTGCAAGCTGAAGTGCGTCGTTTAACCTCCCCTTGCCTGCGAGTACTGGATTTACGCAGCCTATTTCCTGGCCTCTGCCATTTATTCCGCCATCAAGGGCTGGATCACCAACTGCCCGAGCATCTGGTCACCCGCTTTCAAAACCTACTGCAAGGGTACAGCGGCGAATACACCAGAGGCTTGTATGAATCTTTACTGGCCGAATTAGCGACACTGCGTAAATTACCCGCGCAATTTAATACCGTGCCTTGGCATCTGCCCTCTTTGGGCTTGCAACGTAAAGAAAGCCGACTGCGCTTCGTCACCCCTGTGTGTTTGCAGTTAGATAATGGGCAAGTGCTGCAAGGTAATACCTTGGATATTTCCCCCGCCGGCTTATTAGTCCAGTTGCAAGACGCGCCGCGTTTGCCAGAAGAAGTGGCAATCAGTTTCCCTGAATTAGCCAAGCAGACAGGATTAGCATGTTTGGCTGCTCCTAAGCGTTATCGGGTGCGCCAAGACGCAGGCGAGCTAAACCGTCTCAAGATGCAAAGAGTGGAAGAGGATGCCGATTGGCAGCAGGCCATTGCCGCTTTTATTGAGCAGAATCGGCCTCGCTATGGCTTAGACGCCGAAGATTTATACGCAACAGTCAAATTCCAATGTTGGGGCCAGGCGCTATTAGAAACCAGTTTAAGCTGCTCGTTGTTCTTTGATGGCGAGGGCAAGCTGCAGCATCTATTAACCAATCGCCATAGCGCTAAAACCCTGAGTGCTTGGCAACAAGCCAAGCCCGGCGATTTGCTGCCAACATTACTATCACCCGAGCGGGTGCTGCATTTAGCTAAACAGGCCGATAAGCCCAGCCTGCTGTACAGTTTTTGCCACTCCGGCGCCCAGCAGCCCTATTATTTTGTCGCCAATCAAGATGAACTCATTAAGCATCACGCCTATGCCGCTTTTATTAATGAAGGCATACGGGCCAACACCTTAACTTGCTATTACCTGAGCATACGCCCACTGCATTATGGGGATCAGGCCACGGGCGCACTAGACGCTCAAGGGGTGCGCCATTTACAGCAACTAAAGTGGCAGCTGTGGCTCACGCCCATTCCCGCCCCCCAATCTCAGTGGCCCATCGACAGTACGCTTAAGCAACTGGCCCCTTTTATGGTGCCAGCCAGCCTGCATCAAGCCACGGTTACGCCCTTGGGTCGTCAGGCATCAAAGCGGCGAGAAGCGCGCTTTAAACTGCAAAGCACCATGGAGCTGAGTGTTGGCAATAAAGTGCTGATGGGTGAAACGGAAGATCTCTCTAATAGTGGCCTTAAGCTGGTATTAGCCGAGCCGATACGCCTCGATATCCCTTGTTTAGTACAGGTGCATCTGACGGAGCTTAATCAACGCAGCCGCGAATGGAAGCTTAAAGGGCTGCCCTATCGGGTGGTGAATGTGAGTGGCAATGGCAAAGTGGTGCACTTGCGTATTGAAGGCGCGGAAGAAAGCCACGCGGGCTATCAGTTTTTTAACGCCTTACTCGAACAAAACCAAGACAAGCTCAGGGCGCGGCCCAATACCCACCATACGCCGGCTTGGTTAACCTGGTTGACCCGACAAACCTTGCAGCAACCGCCTTCACCCACCTTTGTGCTGGGCCGAAACGACGGCGGCTTTTACCTGCAAGGAGCCATCGCCTGCTTATTACAACAGAGCTTGATGAGCTTTTTATCGAATGAATTTCAGCAGGCACATTTTAGTCGCTTAATATCCCGCCAGCAGTGGCAGTCTATTTACACTAAATTATTACGCCCCGATGGCCGCAGTCATCATAGCTATGAGATTTGGACCGCCAAGGCAGTAGACTCTAGCCAACAGAGCTGGTTGTTGATCGATCCTGAGCCTAAGCGTCAGGCTTTTTTACTCAACCCGCGCCACAGCCAGCAGCTGAACGTGAGTTTAGTGGTCATCAACCGCTTACAATTGCGCCAGCTTGAACATCTGGTACCAGAATGGAACACCCTGACTCAGACCTCTTTATATAAAACTCAGCAACTGGAACAACAGTTAGCCGAGTTATCTGCTCTGAGCCAGGTATTTGATATTACCGAAGCGGTACGACGTAAAGCTGCGGTTAAGCAGTCTGTACTAAGCCCAACACCCCTTCCAAGCTAAGCAGGTTTAAGCATACTGGCGCTTGCTCTTGCACTAAAGGCTTAGCATGCAGCGCCACACCTAATCCGGCTTGAGCCAGCATCAGTAAGTCGTTGGCGCCATCACCCACCGCCACCGTCTGGCTGAGCGGTATATCATAGCGCTCGGCCAGCTCACACAAAATGCGCGCTTTGGCCTCGGCGTCCACAATATCGCCCAGCACCTTACCGGTAAAACGCCCGTCTTTAATTTCTAAGGTATTAGCAAAATCTGCATCCAAGCCTAAGGTTTGACGAAGGTGACCAGTAAAAGGCGTAAAGCCGCCAGACGCCAAAGCCACTTTCCACCCCATGGCTTTTAAGCCTGCCACCAGCGTCAGCAAACCGGGCATTAAGGGCATCTTAGCGATCACTTGGTCGATAATTGCCGCATCGGCACCGGCTAATGCGCCGACCCGACGACGTAAACTTTCAGAAAACGGCAGCGCCCCTTCCATGGCCGCACGCGTTACCGCCGCCACTTCTTCACCCACACCAGCCAACAGCGCTATCTCATCAATGCACTCAATCTGAATAGCAGTGGAGTCCATGTCCATCAGCACTAAACCGGGCTGTGCGCCATTAGGCAAAGCCGGCACACAGGCGATATCCCAGCTGGTGGCAATTTCTTGTAAATGCGCTTTCAACTCCGGCGACCAAGCAGATAAACGCAAATTTAATACCTCACGCTCGGCAATACGCTTGAGGCTAGCCACTTCAACGCGCACGCCGGCGGCGTCCAATACCTGCAAGCTTTGCTGTAACGCAGACTTAGTCAGTTGCTCAGCAAGCAGCACTAAGTGCCCTTTTGGTGCATCTAACTGACCGGACACGAGCGTTCCAGCCTGCCAAACATAAGATTGGCCAGATAATGCGTCAGTCCATTCCCCTAACTGCTCGGGCAAAACATCCATTAACAGTGTCACTTAACTTATCCTTACTCACTAAGACTTAGCGCTAGGGTAGCGTATTGCTTTTTGACCAAGCAAGAGACAATATTGCGGCCTATGTGGAAAAGACTGCACTACCCTCATTTATCTCGCCCTAAACTGCGGCTCTGGCTGCTGGTTTTATTACTGTTGCTGCTCACCGCTTGGCAAGGGTTGCAGGTCGCAAAATTAGGCTACGCATGGCAAACCTTACCCCAGCACGCCTTAGCCAAACCCTTGGTAGATTATGCAGAGCCTGCAGCCGTGCGCGCCCTCTTGGCCGACGACACTACCAAAGCGCAGCGCTTAGTCACAGAGCTGGCCGCAGCCGAGCTTGTTAGTTCCGCACAGCTCTACAGCAACGATGGTCACCTGTTAGCGGAATCAGTGGCGGAGCCAGCAGAGGAAGAAGATACCCCACTGAAGGAAAAAGCTGAGCAAGAAGCTAAGGCAAAAGTTGAGACACAAGCCGAGTCTAAAGAGCCTTCAGTTGAAGCTAAAAAACCAGCTTCTATAGTGAATAAAACACCCGCTCTCACTTACGTGCGTCCCTTATATCAAGAAGACCAGCCGCTGGGTTTCTTACGACTGCAACTAGCCAGCAATCCTTTATCCCTCGTCCAACACAGCCTGTGGCGCCAGCTAGAGCATCATTTAAGTTGGTTATTCCCTTTGTGCTTAGTGTTCGGCTTGTTATTAGGCATGGGCATACAACACTGGCGCCAGCGCCGAGCATTAAGAGACTCAAGACTTAGTGCCACGGAAGGCACAGAAAAATAAAGATCAAAACGAATTTTTTAAATCAGTACCCGACTCTCAATTGTGCAGCTATTCGTTATCACCGAGCCCGTTAATCACGACTAGCAATTAACGCTGTTTTGTAGTCTGCCAATTTATTCGGCAGTTCCGCCTCAGCGGAATTTTTGGTGCTCATGAAGGCTACGGTTACGTTCGAGTAGATGACATTCAGTACTGAGTACGCTAATTGGGCTGAAGCTAAAGAGGCAGCAGGCTTGCCTCCACCGACTCTAATGTAATGACACTCATCGTTTGTGATGCAACTTAAGCTATTGTTTCTGTGATTTTTGTAATTGGAGTTAGTATTCAATGCCTCCAAAATGGTCGACATCTCAGAACGACAAGGCAGCCGCTGCACAATAAATCGTTCTGTAGCCATCGGAATGCCTTCCGTTATCAAGCAATCTCTCTAGCCCCATCCATCCCCACACAGTTATTGTTTGCCTACAATAATGAGGAAAGAAATCGGCTTGGTCATCGCTTTGTGGGAGAAATGTCATGAGAAGCTTGTCAAACATAATGCTCGGCATCTGCATACTGTCCTTTGGGGCATATGCCACTGAAGAATGTACTGAAATACGCTTCGCGCACGGCGCGACCTCTGTGGAAATTAAGGGCGAAGCACCACCAGATGATGTGCTCTGCTACCTCATGCGTACCGGCGCAAATCAGCAGGCTAAGATCCAGATGCTTGAGGGCGTAAACACCGTAGTTACCGTCCTTGACGTTGCCGATGCACGCGAAGAGATCTCTTTCACTACGCAGGCGCGGCAGTACGAGATTCGGGTCGGCCAATTAATGCGCGCAATCGAGGCTGAGCCCTTCCGAATATTCGTGAGCGTGAAATAGCCTCATGCCAGCGAAACTAAGTTGTCTTCAAGGATCCCTGTCAAGTCCCAACAAGCACAACCTAATATGTCCTAACGAACCACCCATATTAAATAAGCGCCAATAACGACCCTTAAAGAAAAAATATACGTTGCTTGACCTTTTCAGTAATGAAATATGCTGGAAACAGCTACATAACCAAGGATTGATGCTTATTTTTAGGCAACTCGTGAAAAATAAGCATCAATCGGGCAGCTTTGGCTCATTTCGGTAGGAATGTAATACGGCGAATATGGGCACTGATTGGCTACATCTCAGGTAGCAGAAGCGGAATCAGAGCGACAGCAGCACCAGCTCTCGAACCCGAAGCAATAACAGCAGCAGTAGCGGATAACATACCCGCATTCACTCATGTTCGCCCCTTGTACTAAGACGAGCAACCGCTAGGCTTCTTACTCCTGCAACTCGCGAATAATCCTTTATCTACCGCCCAACACAACCTGTGGCGCTAACGCGCGTCATAAAAGTCTCAATAATTTTTGCCACGCAAGTACACAGAACGCACGCAAAGATAATCACGATGCGTAATTAACGCTGTTTTGTAGCCTGCCAATTTATTCGGCAGTTCCGCTTCAGCGGAATTTTTTGAACTAATCCAGACCGCAGCTACGGACGAGTAGATTAGATATTTTTCTGCACTCATAACATTAATTTAGGCTGAAGCTAAAGAGGCAGCAGGCTTGCCTCCACCGACGCGCTAAACTGCATTTCCCAACAGCACCGACTCCAGCGCCACTTCTATCATATCGTTGAAGGTATTTTGTCGATCCATTGAGCTGAGCGCTTCTTTGCGCAGAATATGATCCGATACCGTACATAAGGTCACGGCGCGGGCGCCGTATTGGGCGGCCACGCCATATAAACCTGCCGCTTCCATCTCTACGCCTAAGATCCCGTATTGTTTCATTAGCTCGAACAGTTCTGGCTGAGGTGAATAAAACAAATCTGCAGAAAATAAATTCCCCACCTTAACCGGTACTTGGCAGGTTTTGGCCGCCGCTACTGCATTACTCACTAGATCAAAGTCCGCCAATGCGGCCAAGTCATGATCCATAAAACGCATGCGGTTCACCTTAGAATCCGTACTAGCACCTAAGCCGATCACCAGATCCCGCAGCTGAACATCGTCACGCACCGCGCCGCAGGATCCGACGCGGATCAAAGTCTGCACGCCAAACTCGGTGATCAATTCTTTGGCATAGATCGACACCGAAGGTATGCCCATGCCATGGCCCATTACCGACACCGCACGGCCTTTATAGCGACCTGTAAAACCCAACATATTGCGCACTTCGTTAACCTGTTTAACGTCAGTTAAGAAGGTATCGGCTATGTATTGTGCGCGCAGCGGATCGCCCGGCATTAAAATGGTATCGGCAAAATCGCCCCGCTCGGCATTAATATGAGGAGTCGCCATGATAGGTTCCTGTCGCAAGTAGCGGTACGCTTTACGCCATACGCTGTAAGTCAAAAAAAGAGAGTGTTAGCCTTAACGTAACGCGTGATACGTATCGCGTATGGCCGCCTTTCACAAAAACGAAGTACCGTAGTCCATGGGGCTGGTGCCAAAGTACTGGGCTAGGCTTTGGCCGATGTCGGCGAAGGTATCGCGCGGGCCTAAAGATCCGGCCGTTAATCTTGCACCTATACACAATACCGGTACTTGTTCGCGGGTGTGCTCGGTACCGGGCCAGCTAGGGTCACAGCCGTGATCGGCGGTAAGGATCAAGAGATCGTTAGGTTTAAGTTGCGCTAATAATTCAGGCAGACGGCGATCAAAGGCCTCTAACTCGGCTGCATAACCGGCAATGTCGCGCCTGTGGCCGAAGCTAGAGTCGAAATCCACGAAGTTAGTCATGATCAAGGTATTATCGCCTGCGCATGCGAGCTCAGCCAACGATGCATCAAACAAGGCATTCAAGCCGGTGGCTTTCACCTTTTTTGTAATACCCGAGTGGGCATAAATATCGGCAATTTTACCAATCGACACTACTTGGCCTTGGCGCTCCGTCGCCAATTTATCGAGCACTGTGGGTGCCGGTGGCGTAATGCTGTAGTCACGACGATTACCGGTGCGAACAAAGTCCGCTGGTGTTTGGCCAAACTCTTCGCCACCAACCTTTTCGCCACCAACAAAGGGCCGCGCTATCACGCGTGCTATGTTGTAGGGCATTAATAGCTCGCGGGCTACTTCACACACTTCATATAAGCGCGCTAGGCCAAAGTGCTGTTCATGAGCCGCAATCTGAAACACCGAATCGGCGGAGGTATAGCAAATCGGCTGGCCAGTGCGCACATGCTCTTCGCCTAACTGTTCCAAGATAGTGGTACCAGAGGCATGGCAGTTACCTAATATGCCCGGCAATTTGGCTTGAGCAATGAGATCCGCCACTAGTGAGGCCGGAAAGCTATGTTCAGTATCTAAAAAATAACCCCAGTCGAACAATACCGGCACTCCTGCTAATTCCCAGTGGCCAGATGGCGTGTCTTTGCCTGATGAGATTTCTTGAGCATGGCCATAACTGCCGATAACGCTATCGGGCAAGCTCACCCCTGCTGCCACTTGGCCGGTGCTGGCAAGGTGGGCATGAAACAAGCCTAACTTGGCTAGATTAGGTAGCAGCAAAGGGCCGCTTCTATGCTGACTGCCATTGGCATCAGCAAGATCAGCTCGGCCTTCGGCACAAGCCAAGGCAATGCTGCCCAAGGTGTCGGCACCTTGATCGCCAAACTCGGCCGCATCCAGTGCGCCGCCAATACCAAAAGAGTCGAGTACTAATACCACTGCACGTTTCATAAGGTTTCCTTGTACGAGTTAGGCGCTAGCTCAGTCTTAAATAAATTGTCTTAATAGCCCGTCGCCGATGGCACTGTTGGCTGTTCATCCAATGTATTTAACAGTTGCGCCAATAGGCTAGAGGCACCAAATCTCATGTGAGTCGGCGTTAGCCAATCTTTTCCCATAATACGCGCAGCCAATTGTAAATACTGCTGGGCATCTTGAGCGGTACGCACGCCCCCTGCGGCTTTAAAGCCGACGTTTTGGCCGCTATCACGAATGGCTATCAGCATCAGCTCAGCTGCATTTAAAGTAGCATTCACCGCCACTTTACCAGTGGAGGTTTTAATAAAGTCCGCGCCACCTTTAATGGCCAGTTCGCTGGCTTGCGTGATAAGTGCCGCCGTGGCTAGCTCACCACTTTCGATAATGACTTTTAATGACACTGATTTATTAAGCTTAGTTTTATCAAGCACTGGTTTATCCATGTGTGGCTCGGGGCTCGCCTTAACGCACACCGCCTTAGCCGCTTGCACCATGGCCAGTGCAAAAGCGTTATCGCCCGCCATCAGTTGTTGATAAGGCAGAACCAAGTCTATCTCTTGGGCACCGGCGGTAATGGCGCCGCGAATATCTTGCTCAGCTTGAGCGATGCTATCTAAGCCACGGGGAAAGTTAACCACAGTAGCGATGGCCACTTGCTCGCTAAGTCCTAACGTATGTAAGGCAGCTTGAGCCGTTTTGATAAAGCGCGGATAGACGCAAATAGCCGCCACATTACCAAAGGGCGTGGCCGCTTGTTGGCAGAGCGCCTGAATGCTGTGTTCGGTATCGTCATCATTAAGGCTGGTTAAGTCCATCATGGCCAAGGCTTGCCTTGCTGCGGAAAAAAGCGCTTGCCTTGCGGCAGCAGCTAAAGACAAATTAGACTGCTTCATATACAACTCCCACTATTTTTATCAGCATATCAGAATGGCCGAAAGGAACGAGCTACCTGCCAGTGCGAATAGCTAACGCTACCAGCCAAACAAGCGCTCCACGTTGCGCTCCAGCTGTAGGCTTAAGTTCGCTTCATCGGTTTGGCGCAGTGCAGCCAAGGCGCTCAGCACTAAGGGCAACTGAGTGGGATGATTAGGCTGACCTTGAAATCCACTAAGCGGCATATCAGGGGCATCGGTTTCTAACACTAGCGCCTCTATCGGCAAGGCAGCTATGGCTTGGCGGGTTTTATTGGCGCGGGAGTAAGTAATGGTGCCACCGACACCGATGTGTAGCCCAAGCTGCCAGAAAGTTTCCGCTTGCTGTCTAGAGCCAGAAAAACCGTGCACCACGCCGCCGATGACGGGATACCGCCGCAGCCATTTTAAAACGCGGTCGTGGGTGCCGTTACTGTGTATGATCACCGGCTTTTGATATTCAATGGCCAGTTTTAGCTGAGTAATAAATGCAGCTTCTTGTTGCTCTAACGCCAGTGGTAAATGCTTATCCAGCCCAATCTCTCCTACCGCCACCCAGCGTGGATCGTCTTTGGCACGCTCAAGCGCGGCTGTCAGTTCGCTTGGCCAATCTAGAGCTGCATTAGCTAACCCGCTGTTGGTTTTTTCTAGCGCGCTCTCGGCCTTAGCCAACCACCAGGGATGCAGGCCTAATGCGTAATAAAGCCCGTTATGTGCCGCACACAACTTAGGTAGCGTCGGCCATTGTGCAGCTTCGATCCCAGGGATCACTAAACGATGCACGCCTACCGCTTGTGCCCGCAGCCAGTGTTCGGCTCGCTCTGTGCCCGAATCAGGACCAAAGGCGGCAAAATCAAAGTGGCAATGACTGTCGGTGAGCAGCATTTAATCTCCTGATAAGAAACGTTATTAACGATTAAAGACCTTTTGCCACGGAATACACGGAAGAACACGGAAAAATAGAGATAAAAGTGAAAACAGCGAAAGATATCAGGGGTAAGACCTTACAAATCTAAAGCTCATGTTCTTGTCGCCCTTGAACTGGCTCTTGTCCGTGGGTTCCGTGGATTCCGTGGCAAAAATATTTTTAGCCCTTTCCCTTGCTGCGATCCGCAGAGAAACAAAAACGCCGGCTGGATGCCGGCGTTTTATGTTTACTCACTCGCGTAAAGCTTAGTGCTCGCGGGTTTTGCTGAACTCAAAATCAGGGTAGCGTTCTTGGGTGAGGTTCAAGTTCACCATGGTCGGGGCAATATAAGTGAGGTTATTGCCGCCGTCTCGTGCCAAGTTCTGTGACATCTTGCGTTCAAAGTCGTCGAGCTTTTTCTCATCATCGCAATAGACCCAGCGCGCGGTAGAGACGTTAATCGCCTCATAAAGCGCATCCACGTTATATTCTGACTTTAAGCGCGATACCACTACATCAAACTGCAGCACACCCACTGCACCTACGATAAGGTCGTTGTTATCGATGGGGCGGAATAACTGCACCGCGCCCTCTTCTGATAACTGCACTAGGCCTTTTAGTAGCTGCTTTTGCTTAAGTGGATCACGCAAGCGAATGCGGCGGAATAATTCCGGCGCAAAGTTAGGGATACCGGAGAACTTTAGATCTTCACCCTGAGTAAAGGTATCGCCAATTTGAATGGTGCCGTGGTTATGCAGGCCGATAATATCGCCAGCTACGGCTTCTTCAGCACGTTCACGATCGCCGGCCATAAAAGTTACCGCATCAGAAATGCTCACGGTTTTACCAAGGCGCACGTGTTTCATCTTCATGCCTTGGTTATAAGTACCAGACACAATGCGCATAAAGGCGATGCGGTCACGATGGCGCGGATCCATGTTGGCTTGAATTTTAAACACAAAGCCGGAAAATTTATCTTCCGTGGCTGTTACTTCACGCTCATGAGTAGTGCGCGGCATGGGTGCTGGCGCCCATCTACTAAAACCGTCCAGCACATGATCCACACCAAAGTTACCCAGTGCAGTACCAAAATAAACCGGCGTTAGCTCGCCGGCTAAAAACAATTCGTGATCAAACTCGTTAGAGGCACCCATCACCAGCTCGAGTTCATCGCGCAGCTCGGCCAGCTCTCTGGCCTCCAGAATCGTTTCTAACTCAGGGTTATCTAAGCCTTTAATGACACGGATCTCTTGAATAGCATGACCCATGCCTGGCTGATAAAGGGTTATCTCATCATTTTTTAAGTGATACACGCCCTTAAACCACTTGCCACTACCAATGGGCCACGTAATGGGAGCGCACATAATATTGAGCTCGTTTTCAACTTCATCCAACAGCTCCATGGGGTCGCGAATATCACGGTCCAGCTTGTTGATAAAGGTAACGATGGGCGTGGTGCGTAGGCGCGTCACTTCCATTAATTTACGCGTTCTGTCCTCTACGCCTTTACCACCATCAATCACCATCAAACAGGAGTCGACGGCGGTGAGGGTGCGGTAGGTATCTTCTGAGAAGTCTTCGTGGCCGGGCGTATCCAACAGATTGATCAGGCAGTCATTGTAAGGAAACTGCATCACAGAGGTGGTAACTGAAATGCCCCGCTCTTTTTCCATCTCCATCCAGTCAGACTTAGCATGCTGGTTTGAGCCACGACCCTTAACGGTACCGGCCGTTTGAATCGCATGCCCGTGCAACAGCACCTTTTCGGTAATGGTGGTTTTACCCGCATCCGGGTGCGAAATGATGGCAAAGGTGCGGCGCTTGGCGACTTCCTGCAGGAATGACTGTGCTGACATGGTCGGATTTCTTCTACTTTGATGAAGGAGTCAAACGCCATCACAGGCGCAAACTCAAGGAGCGACGAATAAAACGGTGGCTATTGTCTCTGATCTGGGGCAGATCCTCAATCAAGAGTTAAAACTTGCGCCAGTAAAAATGGCCGGCGGCCTGCTTTACTTCAACCGCACCCACCTTGTGGTTATCATAAGTGAGGATTTTATAGGGTGAATAAAAGAAATGTCTCGCACGTATTGTTGTTCTTGTCAGCTACCGCACGCGGCCTGTTTGTGTGCGTATGTACGCCCACAGCCCTGCCCAATGCCGGTGATTATTTACCAACATCCGTTGGAAGCCAAACACGCCAAAAGCACGGTGCCGTTGCTGCGTTTAAGCGTGCCCGATATTCGCGTGGAGGTGGCTGAAACGCTCACCCCGCCGCCCACCTTAGCTCATGGCGATTGGTGGTTGCTCTATCCGGATGCGGCGGCGCTGGATATCGATACCCAGCAACACTCTCTATTAGAAGTTAAGCGCTCAGCAAGTAAGCTAGCTGCAGATAAACTATCAGCAGCTAAGCTATCTACAGGAATGCAAACGAAAAACAGGCAGATTGGCGGTTTAATTGTGTTGGATGGGACATGGCGCAAAACGCGGCTGTTATTGCACCTTAACCCTTGGCTTAAGGCTTTACCTACCCTGAGCTTTAGTCAGGCACCGGCCAGTGCTTATGCCATTCGCAAAGGGCCGGGCGGCCAAGCGCTGTCGACCTTAGAAAGTGTCTGTCATGTGCTGCATAAATTGCATCCTGAGTTTTCACCGGCGCCATTACGGGCGTTATTACAGGCTAGAGTCGGCCAATTTCAGGTCCATAAGGGAAACGCGCCACAAACGGGGGCCAAATAGCACTGAGCCAAGCCACTGATATTGTGTACAATATTTTAAATCGAGGGCAACCCGCAGCAAGTGTTTAGCATTTAAGATACAATTTTTCAGAAAATAGCTGCTCATTTGATCACAAAGTCCGTTATGATGTTGCCGCTGAATGTTAGGTGATTGTTTTTTTATCTCGTTAGTTGCGCTTTTCCTGACTAACAAGACAAAAACGTAAGCCTTTGAAAAATAAAGATTTTACATAACAATTGGATGCCACCTTTAAATTTTAAACCTTTTTTGTAAAATTTAATGGTTAAATAGCATTGACATTCATCACGTAATTGAAAAAAATCTACACACAAATTGTCAACATTTTACTTTTGAAATCGTACACAGTTTGCACACACGAAGGCAGCGCATGTGGTCTCAGCCCTCAGCTTTTTAGCTGGGCACCTGTTTCGATGCGCTAGGGTCCTAACTAATAAATTTGAAACAGAGAAGGTAAGACCATGGAAGCGTATCTGCTGGATTTTGGTAACTTATTAATCAGATGGCTGCACGTCATCGCAGCCATTGCATGGCTGGGTGAGTCCATCTATTTCGTTATGCTGGATAACGGCTTGAAGCCGCCTAAAGGCGAAGCTTGTAAGAAGAAAGGCGTATTCGGTGAAATGTGGGCCGTACACGGCGGTGGTTTCTACCACAACCAAAAGTATGCAAGCAGCCCAGAAGATCTGCCAGAAGACCTGCATTGGTCATTCTGGAAGGCCTACACCACTTGGTTGTCAGGCTTTGGTTTGTTCACCATGTTGTACCTGACTAAGCCTAGTTTTTACTTGGTTAACCGCAACAGCCCGTGGGAATGGGCCGCTAACATGACTGGCACCCAGGCAAACATTGCTGCCTTGGCGTTCCTGCTGTTAGGTTGGGTTGTCTATAACGAATTGTGTAAGCGCATTAGCCCTAACATGACTCGTGACGGCATTCTGAGTGTTGCTGTTGGCGTGATGATGGTTGTTGTTGCTTACCTAAGCACGCACATCTTCTCTGGCCGTGCTGCCTTCTTGCTGACCGGTGCCGTAATGGCCACCGCCATGTCTGCTAACGTGTTCTTCTGGATTATTCCGGGCCAGCGCCGCATGGTTAACGCCATGAAAGCCGGTGACAAACCAAACCCAATTGACGGGTTACGTGGCAAACAGCGTTCAGTACACAACACTTACTTCACGCTGCCCGTAGTGCTGCTGATGCTGAGCAACCACTACTCGTTCACCTTTAGCCACCCATTATCTTGGGTGATCATGGTGTTGTTCATCTTTGCCGGTGCTTTGATTCGTCAGTACTTTGTATTGATGCATCGCGGTCAAATTCGCCCAGGCTACCCCATTGCCGGCGTGGCTTTGATTTTGGTTGCAGTATGGGTTGGCGCGCCAGCTCCTAAGAAAGCGGTGGAAGCTCCAGCACCTGTGACTCAGAGCAGCGTTGTTGCTCCTGAAGCAGCGACCGACGTTGCGGTAGTAGATAGCGAAGTGGTGGGTGCTGTTGAAGCAAACAACACAGTTGCTGCAAGCGGTGAAGTGACCTTGGCACAAGTTGAAGCCGTGATGAACGACCGTTGCGTGCAGTGCCATGCAGTAAACCCAGATAAAAGCTTTGGCTTTGCGGCTCCTCCGCTGGGCATAGTGCTGGACTCACAGAAAGAAATTCTGTTGCAAGCGGCGCACTTAAAGCAAGTTGTGGCGAATAAGTACATGCCTTTGGGCAACATGACGCACATGACTGACGAAGAGCGTGACCTAGTTGCAGCCTGGAACGGCAACTAAGTAGGTCCTCGCAATTAAAAAGGCCCGCCTCGTGCGGGTCTTTTTGTTTTTAGCCCCCAGCTTCCTTCTCTAATTCCTTCCCATCGGCCCTGCTATTCTTGCGTGCTAATAGAGGCTAATGGATGCGTCGCTGCTCGCGGATATGAGTTCGCATCTCGCTGAACACAGTCGTATCTCTCGCTTAATCCCACGCCTAACCTCTCTCCTAATCCCAAGCCTAGCCTTTCTCGCTTAAAGAAAATAATGCATAGCACAATAAACACCCCCACTAACGTCCAATTAAAAACTCTATATCAACAGCCTGCTTAAGATTATTTCAGAATATAGTAACAATGCAGCGCAAAAATAGGGTTACAATCGAACCTAGCGCGGTCGTTCGTCATAGGCCGTCCTTTCACTTCTATGGGATGACAATGATGCCGACTTATTATGATATGCAAGAAAAAGTATGTGTGGTGACCGGTGCCGCTCGCGGCTTAGGCCGTACTATTAGTGAAGCCTTGGCCAAAGCTGGCGCTAGCCGGATTTATGCCTGTGACATTAATATGGCCCCCGCTGACAGCTGGATTGGTGATTACCCAAATATCACCGCCATTACCTTGGACGTATGTAATGCAGAGGCACTGGCGGTGTTGCGCCAACGTATTGCCGATGAGCAAGGTTGTGTTGATGTATTGGTCAATAACGCCGGTATTACCCGCGATGCTCTGTTAGGTAAGATGACAGAACCCCAGTGGGACCAAGTGCTGGAAGTGAATCTTAAAGGGGTGTTCTTGATGACCCAAGCCATGCTGCCCCTGCTAAAAGCTAAAGGCAAAAGCAGCATCGTTAGCATTTCTTCTGTGGTGGGCACAGATGGCAACATCGGCCAAAGTAACTATGCAGCCAGCAAAGGCGGCATTATTGCCATGACTAAAGGTTGGGCCAAAGAGCTGGTACACGGCGGCTTACAAGTACGTGCAAACTGCATAGCACCGGGTTTTATTAATACCGAAATGACCCAAGCAGTACCTGAAGCTGTGCTGCAAAAAATGACAGCGCGTATTCCCCTCGGGGCCTTAGGTGAGCCGCAAGATATCGCCGATGGCGTATTATTTTTAGCCAGTGATCGTGCACGCTACATTACCGGCCAAGTGCTGAAAATAGACGGCGGCTTGGTGTTATAAGAGGATACCGACCTCTCTTAGCAAAAAAGCGCAGCAGCCTTTGGCTGCTGCGCTTTTTTTAATTTAGTAACGGTAACTAATCAGTCTGTTATCAAGACCCGCTAGGAAAATGCGCGCTATATTGGGCTTCACTTTGCTTTAGCAACTGCTGGCCTTCACGGACCATGCTTTTACCCTCTTTGATGTTGTCTTTACCATCATCAACCAGATCTTGGCCTTTTTTGATGTCATCTTGACCATCATCGACCTGACGCTCACCTTTGGCCTGCAGCTTTTCACCTTTTTTAACCAGCTTATTGCCTTCATTCCACATCTTGCCAATGTCTTTAGCGGAAGCACTGTGAGACAGCATTTGATCGCCTTTGGTGGGCGTTCCGGTACAGGCAACTGTCAGTAACACAGTAACGCTAAGCGCACTTATTTTTAGTATATTATTCATTTTTACCACCTTAGTTTACTATTTTATGGGAGGTAATCCTTCTCTCCCTGCTTACAATATAGACAGAATACTAATGCATAAACAAGAAACTAGATAACACAGGCTAACTACGTAACACAGGTTATAGTCATTTAGTAGTTTCACTTAGATGCAAACTGCGACGTAAACGCCGAGCCAAGGCATCTACGCCTATGTTTAAGCCCGCACAGACCAGCAGTAATACCAAGGCTCGGTCGAGGCGAAATTCACTGAACGCCGAGTCAATAAAAAAGCCCAAAGTCGGAATACCCAGCATGCCGAGGATGGCGGTTTCACGCACTATATTCTCAAAACGGTACAGGCTGTACGCCATAAAGGGCCGATATAAGCGCGGCAGCACCTCAAAAAAATACAGATTTAATCCTTTAGGTGCATCTTCACGAAAGGTTAAATTATTCAGTTGCTGGCCCAATAAGTGGGCCACGATGGCGCCATTGTGTAAGCCCAGCGCAGCTATGGCCGGCAGCATGCTCGGGCCTAACAATAGCGTGCCAATAAACGCCAGCAAATACTCAGGCAAGGCGCGCATCAGCACTAACCCCCAATGACTGCCAAGGCGAGTAGCGCCATTACCAAAGCGGCGTGAAATAGTCGGGAACCACAACAGCGCTAACACCGCCATCACGATTAACGCCAATAAGGCCAATACCAGCGTATTCACCAAGCCTGGCAATATTTGTTGGCAGGCCAGCTCTTGCAGCCAAGGCCACAGCTCAGCCCAGTCGCCACGGCGCAAGGGGGAAGGCACTATGTCTTGGGTAAAAAAGCGTACCGTCAGCGCCCAGTTCATGCTGGCTTGAGGCGGTAACCACCACAAAGCGGCGCCCAAATACACCAATAACAACTTAGGGCGCAACCACCATTTTAAGGTGGCAATCACTATCACTAGCGCATAAAAAAAACTGGCGGCTTCTGCGTAATAACCTTGGCGCAGCAAAGATTCCAGGTGATAACCCAAGGTCGGCAAACCAATAAAGCCCAGCACCGCCGAGCTTCTAATACCGCACTCTAGCCGATAGCCAAAATAGCTGACCATGGGTCGCCAACACAGCGGCAGCTGCAGATAAAAGAGTCGAGAGCACCAACCTAGCTGGTTTTTCGTGTCTAAGTCTGCCCCTAACGCTTGCTCAGGGGCGGGATCTGCTTCTTCAAACAGCTCACCAAATACTTTGGCAAAGGTGCCCGCATAAGGCAGTGCTATGGCCAACACGCCGGTCAGCGGTGCTATACCGATCAGCTGAATAAATAGCAACGCCCAAAATAATTCATGCACAGCACGCAAACCCGCCGCCAAGCGACGAATACCCGCATGCCGATAACCCGCTGCTAATAACAAGCCACCCACAGCCCCCAGCGCCACCCCTTGTATGGCAAAGGCCAGGGTATTGGCCAGTGCCGTACCCAGTAAGCTAAAACTTGGCCAGCTCGGCTGAGCCAGTCCGGCACCCAGTCGGGCTAATTCTTGCCAAGGATCAAAGGCTTGAATGGATAAATCCGCCCACGGCAAGCACAACAATGCCAGCAGCACAAACAGCAAGCTGGTGTTAAGCATGGCGCGCGTGGGGCCGGTAGCAGGCTTCACAGGTAAGGGCTCACAGAATTAGCATGACGAGAATGGTGTTAAGGCTGCGCATCAGTGGCTGAGGTATAAGGCGTTAAGCTCGGCGGCATTCAAGGTATGAGCCGGTGCGTCCAGCAGTACACGACCGCCGGCGAGCCCTATGATACGAGTGCAGTGCGCCAGCGCTTGCTCCACATTGTGCAGCGCCAACACTAGGGTGTGATGGCGGGCGCACAACAACTGTAATAATGCATCTGCTTGGCGTTCATCCAAGGCGGACACGGGCTCATCGCCCATAAAGATAGGGCGCTGTTGATATAAGGCACGGCCCAAGCTAACACGGCTTTGCTGGCCACCGGATAAGCGCTCCGCTGGCTGCCAAAGCTGTTCACTTAAACCAAGGCTCGCGACCAGCTCGGTTATTTCGGCTTTAGGCTTAGCTTGTGGGCGCACTAAATTGGCGAGATTATACCAGAACGGCTGGCTCGCCAGTCGGCCCATATAAATATTATGAAAGGCCGATAACATAGGCACCAACCCGGGTTGCTGAGGGCACCAGGCTACTTTATCAGCCTGCTGAGCGCGTAGTTGGCGCAGCAAGGTACTCTTGCCGCTACCGGACTTGCCCAACAAAGCCACCCGCTCGCCGGGCTGAATGTCCAAGCTCAGCTCATGCAATATGGTTTTTCCCGCATAGCCTAGGCTATGTTGCTGCAAGCGAAACAACGGCAGGCTTAGGCTTGAGCAAGTGCCTAAACTCACTCGGCGTCCGTTAAGCCAATGGCCACGGCGGTGTCTCGAATAGGCGTATAATCTTGGTTAGTAGCAGGCACAAAGCCAGATCGCGGAAACGCGGCCAATAAGGTGGGATCCGTCATCTCTAACAAGGCTTTTTGTACCTTTTCTTTGAAATCTGTACCAAAGCGTGCGTCTACATCGCCGCGAATGGTCCACTGGTAATCCGGATAGCTGGGCGAGGCCCAAATCACCTGCACTTTACTGGTGTCTATATTGCCCTTGGCCAGCTCTGCGTCCCACACCGCGTAATTAAGCGCGCCCACTTCAAAAGCACCGGACTGCACCAAACTCAAGGTACGGTTATGATCGCCAGAAAAGCCCACCCGCGAGAACAACTCACTGGGTGCCTTGCCATAATGCTCACGCAAGAAAAATTCCGGCATTAAACGGCCAGAGGTAGAGCCCTTATCGCCAAAGGTAAAGCGCTTACCGGCTAATTCAGCGGGTAACTGCTCACTTTTTTCAAGGCCGGTGCTGGTGTGGGCTATGAGGTAACTCACAAACTCTGTGTCTTCTTTACCTTGGGCGATGGCTTCGCTATTGGGCACTAATTCGCGAGCTTGTACGCCGGTGAGGCCGCCAAACCAAGCCAGTTGTACTTGATCGTTACGAAATGCACTTACCGCAGCGGGATAGCTTTTAACCGGTAAATATTGCACTTCTACCCCGAGCTTTTCACTCAGGTAGTCGGCTATCTTGCCAAAACGCTCGGTGAGGTGGCGCTCATCTTGATCTGGGATCGCGGTAAACACGAACGCCTCAGCCTGTGCCATCGCACTGCCGGCTAAACACAAGATACTGAACAAAGCGGCACGCAGTCGCGTGCAAGCCGTAATAAAAGTAGTCATAACGGATCGAATCCAAAATAAACGGAGGTCGATTATAGCCTTATTTCTCCCAATAGGCCTGCATTGTTAACGGGTTTATAAAACAGAAAGCTAACAAATGAGTCCGTAATTTTCTTCGTTACCCGCTCATGCGAGCTTATATAAATCTCCTAGAAACATGCCCTGCGCGGTAGCGCTAGCATTAACAGAAAGAGTAACCCTCATCTTATGAGTCGGTATTTTTCCATTTTTAAGCACGCTTTAGTACTTCGGCTAGTATCTATACTTGGCGCTTTAATTTTAATATTGCCCGCCACCCATTGAAACACCGCTTATTTCTATACTCATCTACTTACACATAAGTGAGCAAAAACAGAATTTATGGCCCATAAAATTAACTAAAACAACAGCTAGGGTGAATAATGAAAAAAAACATTGATCATACTGACCCCGCTAACACGATGAATCTTACATCTGGTAATGGGGGTGAGACCCATCAAGATGCTGGCGCTGACACGCAAGCGCTGACCACCCAGCAAGGCGTGGTGATTGCTGACAATCAAAACTCACTTAAAGCCGGTAGTCGTGGCCCCACCCTGCTTGAAGACTTTGTATTACGTGAAAAAATTAACCATTTTGATCATGAGCGTATTCCTGAGCGCATTGTTCATGCGCGCGGCAGTGCGGCACACGGTTATTTTGAGCTAACTGAGTCACTAGCAGACTACACCACCGCCAAGATCCTTAGCGAAACCAATAAACAAACGCCATTATTCACTCGTATATCCACCGTTGCGGGCAGCAAAGGTTCAAAAGATACGCCGAGAGATGTGCGGGGTTTTGCGGTTAAGATTTATACCGAAGAAGGAAATTGGGATATCGTCGGTAATAATATGCCAATATTCTTTATCCAAGATGCCATGAAATTTCCTGATCTGGTGCACGCCGTTAAGCCTGAACCAGACCGTGGTTTCCCTCAAGCAGCTTCAGCCCATGACACTTTCTGGGATTTTGTTTCTCTCAGCCCTGAAACCATGCATAACGTGATTTGGCTGATGAGCGATCGCGCGCTACCACGCAGCCTGCGCATGATTGAGGGCTTTGGCATCCACAGTTATCGCCTCATTAATAAAGACGGCAACAGTACTTTTGTCCGCTTTCATTGGAAACCGGTACTGGGTGTGCAATCGACCACTTGGGATGAAGCCGTAAAAATCTCCGGTGCAGATCCGGATTATCACCGTCGCGACTTATTTGAGTCGATTAATAATGGGGATTTCCCAGAATGGGAATTTGGAGTGCAATTATTTAGTGAAGCAGAAGCAGAGCAGTTTCCGTTTGATCATTTAGACGCGACCAAACTAATCCCAGAAGAAATGGTACCCGTTAAAATAGTCGGAAAAATGGTACTCAATCGCTATCCAGAAAACTTCTTTGCTGAAACGGAGCAAGTCGCATTTTGCCCTTCGCATCTGCCACCCGGTATTGATTTCAGTAACGATCCCTTGCTACAAGGCCGACTATTTAGCTATTTAGACACTCAGCTATCACGTTTAGGCTCACCTAACTTTGCACAAATACCCATCAACGCGCCTAAATGTCCGTTTGCTAATATGCAGCGTGACGGCCATATGCAGATGCAAGTGCCCAAAGGTCGTGTCGCTTATGAACCGCAAAGCTTGGATCCCAATATGCCGCGTGAAAGTGCCAAGCGCGGTTTTAAATCCTTCGCAGAGCCGCTTGATGATGGCGTTAAAGGTCGTATTCGTGCAGAAAAGTTCGCTGATCACTATAGCCAGCCTCGTATGTTCTATCTTAGCCAGACGCCGCCCGAGCAAGCACACATTGCTTCCGCTTATGCTTTTGAGCTGGGCAAAGTAGACACGCCGCATGTGCGTAGTCGCACGCTCAGTCATTTGCGCCATATTGATGAAGATTTGGCGAGCCGTGTGGCAAAAGCGCTAGGCATGGAGTTGCCAGCCGCGGCTACTGCCGCTGCCCCCGTGCAAGAGATGGCTACCTCTGCTGCCTTACAGACGATTGGTCGCACTCCAAACAGTTTACAAGGTCGCTTGATTGGTATCTTAGTGGCGCAAGGTTCAAAGAAAAGTGAGATAGAAAAATATAAGCAGGCGGCTCACGCACAAGGCGCCTGCGTGAAGATTGTAGCTCCTGGCCGTGAAGTAGTGCTGGATGACGGTACGCGTATTCAATCGGCAGAGCGCATCGCGGGAGCACCGTCTGTGCTATTTGATGCGGTGGTCAGTATTATTATGCCAGAGCAGGCTAAAAAGCTGGCCAAAGACAGTGCCACGTTAGACTGGTTCACTGACGCTTACGTGCATTGCAAGGCGATAGCCTATTGCGGTGCCACGGATAAACATATCTTAAGTAAGCTACCGATTGAGAAAGATGCTTTTATCACGCCACTGGCTGATGTAAATGCCTTTATTGAACATGCTAAATCGCGCTTATGGGAACGTGAACCCAAGGTGCGTGATCTTGCATAATGTGATTAGGACATAACGGCTAATACTGCATCTTTACAAGACGCGTATACAAACTAAACCCCCGAGCTAGCAGCTTGGGGTTTTAGTTATGGCTTAGTTGAGCTTTATTAATGATGGCCATTAAAGCCGCGCGCGCCACACACTTAAAAGCGTGTACAGCCCGCACTAAGCGGGCTAGGTTAATCGCGAGAAAAAATGAAAATGACCATTATGGAAACTGCGCTTGCGCTTGGCGCAAAATAGCACGCGCCGCCTGCTCATCTTTCCAGTCCAATACTTTGATATCCGCACCCGCCCCTTTATAGCTAGTAAACCAAGTACTCACTATGTCTTTCACGCCGGGAAACTCAGTCTCTAACTGAGCCAACGTTTGCACCTGTGCAAATGGCGAGTCTTGGGTTAACACTGCGATTAACTTATCGTCCTGCTCACCATGATCGAGCATTTCCATAACGCCAATCAAGCGTGCACTGACCACGGCACCCCGCGCTATGGCTTGACCTAAGATCAACACATCCAATGGATCTCCGTCTCCTCCGAGCTCTTTCGGCAAAGCAGTGCGCGGTATAGTGCCGTAATTTCCGGGATAGCCGAGGTAATTTACAATGCGCGGTTTATCGTTTTTCATTTCCCAAATAATGCGGCTATCGTCTTCCCCATCTAACTCCCATTTAGCCAAAGTACCGGCCGGAATTTCAACAATGGCATTAATGTTAGTGCTGCCCACGGTGGCGGGATAGGCGTTATAACTCTGACTAGCTTGAAGTGTGAGTGGATTTAACTGAGTCACACTGGGGGCGTTGAGCACGGCTTGATCGTAAGCTAAGCCATTGCCGCTAGACGCCGTTTTATAGCGCAACATGTAATCTACTTTGCCAGCTTTTCGCAGCAGTTTATCCAGCCCAGCTTGCTGAAATTCATCAAAACGCCCCATGGCTGTTGCAGATAAACCCGAGCCGCCTACATCATCGGTTTTCACGTTGAGTAGATATCGACTACTGGCCTCAATCGCTTGGCGATAACCGGCGGCGCTAGCCAAATCAAAGTCATTCACATCTATGCCTTTACGCAGCTCTTTCGTCCAATAAAACTCTAAAAAAGGAATCGGCGCTTGGGGTTTATTCCAGCCCACGTCACGGGAGAAATACATCAAGGCACGATAAGGGTCATTACCAAAACCTGCCAGCCCTAATGTAGGCGGCAGCTCTGCCGGCGTAATGGCGTGGCTATCTTGGTTCGATAACCAAACATGGCCATCAGCCGCCATGGTTTGCCAAAAGTCGGCCATTGATTTTAGGTGACGGTAGTCTTGCTCGACCCGCACGTGCACCTTAAAGTCAGGGCCGCCTTGGGGCATCTGCCAAAATACGTTAAATGTGTGGTGACCATCGGTGAGGTAGTAGTGATCATCAGGGCCGATAACCACGGTTTTCATACCTTGTGGCTGTGTGCCTACGGGCTGCTGGCAGCTAAAACTGGCGGCGAGGTTAGGTGTGGCGGTGGCAGGCAGCGTTGCCACACCTTGTTGACCATTCACTTCGCATATTTCGTCATACAACTTCTCGGCGTCAAACTGAAAGCTCCCTAATTTATAGTAAACCTGATCAAAGCCGACGATGGCTTGTGTGGGTCGCAAGTCACTCAAGCTCAACTGAATAATATTTATAGGTTTAGGATTAGATTTAGGCGTGTTATCGCTTGCCAAAGCAGGAATAGTTATCAATAACAGCGCTAGGCTGATTGGTAAGGCTGTTTTGGTATGCACATTTTTTATATACATGCTTTTTATATTCATAGACGTTAAGTCCGCCGCTTATCAGTTTATAAGATGCTCGCAGCGTAACGACACAGGATGAAGCCTGAGTGAAAGTTATATGAATAAATAAAGAATGACGCCAACTCTGGCTCGCCGTGAGCCAGAGTAACAAGAGAGGTGCTTAATATTGAGCCCAGAAAGTATAAGTCAGTGCTTATAACTCAGGGCTTACAGCCCAAACCAGCCGTTCATCAGCGCCATATAAACCAGCGTGCCGGTTAAAATACTGAGCAAGGCTTGTCGGCGCCATAACTGCAGCACGGCCACTACTATTACAGCGATAATTTGTGCGTAACCATCACTGGGCTGGCTCCAATTGTGCACATTCATGGCATATAGGGTCAACAGTACCATCATGGCCACCGGTAAGCGCCGACCTAGTATTTGGATGCGTTTATGATGGGCAATAAAGCCGCGAGCTACAAACGGAAACGCCCGCAAACCAAAGGTGACCGCCGCCATGATCAGCGCGCTGATAAGATAATCCAGTTCGCTCATGCTTTATCCTCCTGTAATCGAGGTTGCGGCCATGCCAATAAGACTAATACCAACATAATGGAGGCGGCCAATAAGAAGTACTCACTGACCCAGAATCCCGCCACTGCGGCGGCCACTAACCCAAGCAGGACTGCTCCCCAGTCTTTTTTCGCTCGAATTTGTTCTACCGCCAACACGGTAAATAACGCCGTGAGGGCAAAGTCTAAACCTTGTAAGCCAGGTGGTAGGCCTTTCGCCAGTACCATGCCAATCAAAGTGCCCAGTATCCAATAGCCTTGATTAAAGGCCACCACTTGCAGCGCAGTTTTACTGTCGGTTACCTGACCGGAGGCACTCAGCAAAGAGTAAGTTTCGTCGGTAATACCAAAAATAAAATAGGGCTTGCCCAGCACGCCTTTCGGTAATAAATGGTAGAGCGACAAGCCATAAAAAAGGTGGCGAAAATTCACCAGCAAGGAGGCCACCGCCAGATCAATCCAGCCGATGCCAGCCGCCAGCATGCCCACCGCCAAATATTGCAGCGCGCCCGCATACACAATGATGCTCATCAAGGGCGCCCAATACCAAGTTAGATTTGCATCCACCCACAGCACGCCAAATACGGCTCCCAAGGGTAAATACCCCATCATCACCGGAAATGTGAGCGACAAGGCGCTACGCCAACTGGCCATTTACTTTCCTTAATAGCTATAAAACGCTAAAAAGTAAGGGATTTATCTGTGTTTAGCAAGGTAATAGCCCTGAAATGGCGATCAGTTTCGGCTTTTTGATAGCAAACGGCGGATCACACTACTAACGGCTCCTGATCCGGAAACACCAACATAAAACGCACGCCGTGGTTCTCGCTCTCGACCCAAGCCCGCCCCTGATGCAATTGCATAATAGAGCGCACAATCGACAAACCCAAACCGCCGGTTTGCCTAGGGTTAGCACGGGACGGATCACAGCGATAAAAGCGCTCGAATAACGGCGCTAGTTGTGGCTCGGCGATTACCGGCCCCTGATTACTCACCTGGGTCACGGTCTTGCCTGACTGATGATAACTGCTGAGCCGAATAGGCTGTCCCTTGGCACCGTAGCGCAAGGCATTACTCAGCAGATTTGCTAATGCACGGCGTAATAAATCTTCATCAGCCCACACCAAAGTAAGTGCTTGCTTAGCATCCACACCCTGAGCGCTGGTCAAGCTGACCTCATTCAGCAGCGCCATCTGTGCCTCTTCGGCCATGCCTTCAAAATACTCACACAACTGCTCTGTCAGCTTGCTCAAATTGACCCAGCTCTGATTCAACGACGCTTGTGGCTGTTCTGTTCTGGCTAAAAATAAGATGCTGTCGACCATGCGCGATAAACGCTCATACTCTTCTTGATGAGAGGCCAATAGGCCTTCATATTCTTCCAAAGGCCGAGGTTTACGTAAGGTGCGCTCAGTTTGCACCATTAAATTATTTTAGGGGGTGCGCACTTCCTGGGCTAAATCTTCAGAAAAGCGCGACAGCTGGGTAAAACCTGCTTCTAGGCGCGCCAGCATTTGATTGAGGCTATGTTGCAAACCTTGCAGCTCTTGGGGCAAATCAGCTTTATGCAAACGCACGTGCAAGCGACGCACGTCAATCGACTCCGCCTTGCTCCCTAGCGCTCGCAAAGGTTGCAACGCTCGCCGACTCACCCAGCCGCCCAGCACAAACGCCATCAAGGCACCCACCGCCAGCGTCAGCAGTAACTTCAAGCGATAGGCGGCCAGCATTTGCTCACGGAGTGCTAATAACTTAACGGCAATCATCAGCAATGATTGGCCATCATGCTCCACATAACGCCAGGCCAATCGCGCCTACTTGTCATCATCAAAGCCCAATTGTGAGTACTCACTTTGGCTTAACGTGGGTAACGGCAGCTGGCCGGGATTCACGCTGATCAAGGCCGTACCGCTGTCATCTAATACCCAGAGCAGACTGTCTTGATTCCCCAGCATATTGGCATATAACTGTGGCCGCCTGCGCAACTCGGTCACACTGTCGCTCTCGCTTAACAGTGCTTCTATGTGCTCCAAACGCCCGAGCAGGCTTTGATCATCGCGCCACACCAACTCTCGTTGCAGCGAGTAATTAAGATAAAAACCAATCCCACCTAGTAAGCAAGTGCTCACCAGTGCAAACATCAGTGCCAGTTTTAGGCTAAGCGAGTTGCGCCACTTCACGCACGCACCTCACACACATAACCCATGCCACGCATGGTGTGGATAAGCTTAGGCTGATAGCCGTCGTCGAAGTGGTGTTGGAACAAAAGCAGGGTGATAACTGGACTCAGCTCAATACAGGCGTGACCAACGAACAAGGCCGTATTCCTGCTTTATATCCAGCAGGTAAAAAGCTGGAGCAAGGCACCTATCGCGTGACCTTTGAAACTGGAGACTGGTTTAAAAAGCACGATACCGACACTTTCTTCCCCGAAGTACCGGTTATCTTCTCGGCCGATGCCAGCGTCGAGCATTACCATATTCCATTATTGCTCAGCCCTTACGGCTTCTCGACTTATCGCGGCAATTAAGCCTAGTTAATAAAAAAGTTAAGAAAAGAGTTGAGAAAAGAATTAAGCGCTTATTAGGCCTATAAAAACGACACGCGCTGCGGCGAGTGTGGTGCTAATCGGCGCTATTCGCCACGTAGCTTCTTCAATCTATTTTCGATAGAGGGATGGGTCGAAAAAAGAGAGTCGCCTTTACTGAATATATAAGCCGCCGCTCGGTATTTTTCGGTAAAGGACTCGTATTTTTCTCGGTCATCTTTATGTACCTCGTAATCACCGGATATTTTCTGCAGCGCCGAGATCATGGCCTGATTATCGCCCGTTAACTGCACCGCTGCTGCATCCGCCATATATTCTCGGCTGCGCGAAAGGTATAGATAAAGCACTTGAGTGATAATGGGCAGCACAAAGTTAAGCACCAGCAACAGCATCTTGGCCTTGTTGGCATTATTATTTTTGCTGCGAGAGAACAAAAATACTCGGCCCAAAATATTGGTCAGTGTTAAAATCACGTTCGCCAAGATACCCACATACAAAGTCAGCTTAGAATCTCCGTGCAAGATATGTCCCACTTCATGAGCAATTACCGCCTGCACCTCACTGCGGGTGAGCTTACCCAGTAAGCCTGAGGTGACAGCCACCAAGGCGTTGTGCTGATTCCAACCGGCGGCAAAGGCATTCATTTGCTCGGTTTCCATCACAAATACTCGCGGCACATAACCAAGGTTGGCGCTAATAGCCATCTCTTCCACCATGTTCACCACTTGGCGGTCTTGTGCAGCAAGCTCGGCTTGTGGGCTTAGCTCTCGATACTGCGAACCTGACAACATCATCTTATGACCAAACTTACTGATAATAACAATGCCAATCAAGGTGCAAGCCAGAATGCCTAAGGTAATATAAGGAATGGCGGCAAAGGTAATATACAGCTGCATATCATACAGCAGACCGTTATTAGATAACGGGCGAAAAGCAATATCCGCCAATAAGCCGACCAGTAACATAATGGCAATGTAGGTGACGACGACCAGCTTAGTTTTACGGTTATTAATCGCAATTGACGCTCTAAAATCCATAATCGTTCACCGCCAATAGAAAGTGGCTTAAAAAAGCCCCTTTCGGGGCTGTTTAATGTTCTAGACAGTCATATAGCCTAAGTTAAAATTGTACGCGGCGGGCTTCTTCTGTCTTAATGCTAGCTTCATCTAAAGACCAATATTCAAAATCTTGATGTAAATCTGCAAATATATTGGCGACTACCAAGTTTGGAAAACTGTTTCTCGTGACGTTATAGCGTTCAATGGCGTTATTATACGCTTTCTTGGCAAAGGATAATTTATTCTCGGTAGACACTATCTCTTCTTGCAGTTGCATCATATTGCGATCAGATTTTAGCTCTGGGTAACTTTCTACCGCAATGTTGATAGAGCCACTGCTCACCACTTTAGACAATTCATCTTGCGCCTGCTTCACCACTTCTGGTGAAGCATTGGGATCTAGGGTTTGCGCACGCAAGGCGGTGACCTTGGTAAACACATCACTTTCATGGCTCAGGTAACGATTAACAGCGGCGATCAGACTGTCGAACACCTTACCACGTCTGTCTAACTGCACCGAAATCTCTTTTTCTGAGTTATGCACGGCTTCAATCTGTGACACTAACTTGTTATAGACGGTGACTGCCCAAAATAAGATGGCAACCGCTATCACTAAAATTATATATTCCATACATCCCCTGTTAGCTTGCTACTCAATGAATTGGTTAGCTATTCACTGAGGGGTTAGAAAAGTGTTAAATAGATTATACGCACCGCTCTTGATAACACCAACTCTCGCCTATCTTTAGCTCTTAAGTAATCCATTGTAACTAAATGTGGAAGTGTTCGACCGTATGGCCCAGCAGCGTTGACGCTAAGGACTATGTTTCCACACATGTTATGGCCGATTGCTTAAGTAATCACGCATAACTTATGTGGAAGTCATTACCCACTCCCTTGAATAGCGTTGATACTTCATTCACTAACTTGTCTTTCTTCCAAGAGGTAAAGCTTCGCCAGTGATATTTAGCTTGCTTCCACAATATCTCGATCAAGTTCAATTCCGGGCTGTATGGGGGGAGATAAAGCAGTACAAACTGATGATCATACAGCCACTTATCTCGCATCGAGGGGGCGATAAAATGATGGATTGACGCATTGTCCACGACCACAATCGTCAATTTATCCTGGCAGGAAGATTGCGCCAACTTATCTAAAAAGGGTACCACGTGTTGCCGTTTCACTGAGTGTTCAAAAAGTTCAAAATGCAGCTTACCGGTAGCATAGTTCAGTGCGCCAATCACATTCACACGCTTACGGCTTGCACTGGCATCAGCGAGATGAGTGACACCGAGTGGTGCCCAGGCCCGCTGTACATTCGGTACGCAGGAGAAGCCACTTTCATCGCAGTAAAGAAGTTCTATTTTGTCTGCTTTGGCCCTTCCTTGGAGTCTTGCCAAGCGGCCTTTTGCTTCCTGGAAGGCTGCTTCGTCTCTTTTTTTTCGAGGCTGAGCCGGGTTCGTTTGAAAGATAGCTTTCTGGCTCTTAGTCCAACCGAAAGGCGGTCCAAACTGAATGAAGGGGCATCAGGATATTGGTCGCGAACGCGGACAGCTATCTTAGCCAGCGTCAGTGGCTCAGAGCGGGCAATATCTGCAGCCATATCCAACATTTCAGCTGTCAACTTGGGCGGTCGGCCGCCTTTATGCCCAGTCAAAATGCCGACCAATCCCGTAGTTCTCCAGCCTTTTGTCCAGTTGTAGATCGGTTGATCGCTTATCCGAAACATCTGGGCAATCTGGACAACCGTAGAGCCATCATTCAGCGCGAGCAGTGCGAGAGCCCTTCGTCTGAAATCTGGGAAAGGATGGTGTTTTGACATCTCTTTCAGAGTGATAGTTTCTTCGGCTGTTAGTGGTTGTCCTAATAAGTGTCGCTTCATATCTGGGCCCACAAAATGGCATCTATAATGACAGTGTAGATCCACATGAGTTACGCGGCATTACTTAGCTCCCTAAACGAACAGTCTAAATGAAAAATAAAAAAGAGCAGCTAGGCTGCTCTTTTCACTTAACACTAATCGAGCCCTAGGCTCAGTAGCTAACCACTACCAAGCTTTCAAGATCTGATCCACGCTGTCTTTGGCATCGCCAAACAACATCACGCTATTATCTTTAAAGAACAGTGGATTTTGTACACCCGCGTAACCGGTATTCATGGAGCGTTTAAACACCACCACCTGCTGAGCTTTCCACACTTCTAATACCGGCATGCCGGCAATCGGGCTGGCCGGGTCTTCAGCCGCAGACGGGTTAACCGTGTCGTTGGCACCAATCACCAATACCGTATCCGTATCGCTGAAATCATCATTGATTTCATCCATTTCCAGCACTATGTCGTAAGGCACACGAGCTTCGGCTAATAACACGTTCATGTGGCCGGGCAAGCGCCCCGCTACAGGATGAATACCAAAGCGCACTTTAATGCCTGCCGCTTGAAGCTTAGAAACCAACTCGGCCACCGGATATTGCGCCTGTGCCACTGCCATGCCGTAACCGGGCGTGATAACCACAGAGGTGGAGTTTTTCAGCATGTCGGCCACATCTTCAGCGTTCATTTCAACATGCTCGCCCTGATCGTCGTCTTCACTGCTACTGCTCACCGCATCGCTACCAAAGCCACCGGCAATCACTGAGATAAAGGAGCGATTCATGGCCTTACACATAATGTAAGACAGAATGGCACCGCTTGAGCCCACCAAAGCACCGGTTACGATCAGCAAGTCGTTAGACAGCATAAAGCCTGCCGCCGCTGCCGCCCAACCCGAGTAGGAGTTAAGCATGGAGATCACTACCGGCATATCGGCACCGCCGATACTGGCCACTAAGTGCCAGCCAAAGGCCAGTGCAATCAGTGCCATCAATAACAAGGGGAAGGTTGAGCCTTCTACTTGTACAAACCAAATCAATAACAGCGCAGACAGTACTATCGCCAATAAATTTAGCTTATGGCGGTGCGGCAGTTGCAGTGCCTTAGAGGAAATAGAGCCGCGCAACTTACCAAAAGCAACGATGGAGCCCGTAAAGGTGACGGCACCAATAAACACCCCGAGAAAAACTTCAACATTATGGATATTGAGCATGGCGCCAAACAACGGCTCATGATCCAGATAGGTGTTAAAGCCGACAAACATGGCAGCTAAGCCGACGAAGCTGTGCAAAATGGCAATCAACTCCGGCATTTGGGTCATCTCGACCTTAAGCGCCAAGCGAATACCAATGGCCGCCCCTATCACCATGGCCACGAGAATCCAGCCAATACCGGTGACTTCCGGGTTAAAAATGGTGGCCAGCAAGGCAATCGCCATACCTGCCACGCCATACCAGTTACCGGCCTTGGCCGACTCCTGTTTAGATAAACCACCCAAACTCATAATAAAGAGCACAGCAGCGACAATATATGATGCAGTTACAAATCCGTGTGACATACGATTAGCCCTTTCTAAACATCTTTAGCATGCGGTGGGTAACGGTAAAACCGCCAAATACGTTAATTGACGCTATCAATATGGCCACGAAGGCCAGAAAACTAACAAAGCCTCCGTCCCCCATTTGAGATAGAGCGCCAACCACAATAATTCCTGAAATGGCGTTAGTAACCGACATCAAAGGCGTATGCAAAGAATGCGATACGTTCCACACCACGTAATAACCCACGATACAGGCCAAGACAAACACGGTGAAATGAGATAAAAACTCCGCCGGCGCTACCGCTGCCAACCAAGCAAATAACAATGCTCCCCCGCCGGCCACATAATATTTCAGGCGGCTCGGTTTTTTCGGCTCAACTGGAGCAGTGCTTGTTGCCTTCGCTTGTGGCTTGGGTGCCGCAGACACGCTAATGGCCGGTGGCGGAAAGGTCACTTCGCCCTCTTTTACCACCGTCATATTGCGCAATACCACGTCGTCAAAGTCGACGTTGATCTGGCCGTCTTTTTCTTTACACAAAAGCTTGGCTAAGTTCACCAAGTTGGTGGCATACAAAGTGGAAGACTGCGCCGGTAACCGACCGTTGAGATCCGTAAAGCCAATAATTTTTACGCCATTATCGGTCACAAATAACTCACCAGGTTTCGTCAACTCACAGTTGCCGCCATTTTGTGCCGCAAGATCCACAATCACGGAGCCGCGCTGCATCTCGGCCACCATCTCGGCGGTAATCAGCTTAGGTGCTGGGCGCCCGGGGATGAGGGCGGTGGTAATAATAATGTCGACTTCTTTGGCTTGCTGCATAAAGAGCGCCATTTCTGCGTCAATAAACGCTTGGCTCATCTCTTTGGCATAACCGTCAGTGGAGCTAGTGTCTTCCTCATAGTCCAGCTCTAAAAACTCGCCGCCCATGGATTGAATTTGCTCTTTAACTTCCGCGCGCGTATCAAAAGCGCGCACTATGGCACCCAGTGAGCCGGCCGCACCTATGGCCGCTAAGCCAGCCACACCCGCACCAATGACTAGCACTTTAGCGGGGGGCACTTTGCCTGCTGCGGTAATTTGACCAGTAAAAAAACGGCCAAATTCGTGTGCGGCTTCAATCACCGCACGATAACCGGCAATGTTGGCCATGGATGACAGCGCATCCAGCGACTGAGCACGCGAGATACGCGGCACCATGTCCATGGCCAGCACGGTGACGCCTTTATTTTTCAGCTGTTCAACCAGCTCGGGGTTTTGGGCTGGCCAAATAAAGCTCACTAAGGTGGTGCCCGCTTGCAACTGAGCAATTTCCGCCTCGTTGGGCGCATTCACCTTATAAATAATGGCCGCCTGCCATACTTGGTCGGCGGTCACTAAGGTAGCGCCTGCCGCTTGATAGGCACTGTCATCAAAGCTGGCTTGGCTACCTGCGCCTTGCTCCACGCTCACCTCAAACCCTAACTTGCACAGCTGCTCGACCGATTTGGGCGAAGCCGCCACTCGTGTCTCACCGCTAAAGGTTTCCTTTGGAATTGCGATTAACATAATACATCCCTAATTAATGTTGATACCACAGCATTGCTCCTTACTTACTTAGTCACGTGAGCAGTGACTTCTTTACCCGGCGCAAACTGGCGCTGTTATTTAGGTTTAAGCGCAGCTAGCGCCTAACTTAACGTTTATTTAAGACTCGGGCTCGGCCTGCTTTTGCTAAAAACAGTTCAGCATTGCGCTTATATTAAGCGTTCTCACTCTTATTTGACGTGACCTAACTTTATTTTACGTAACCAAACGACCTAGTTAGCTACGTTAGCACCGATTGCCCCCCAATAGCGCGGCGTTTTAGCGCGCGCGGTCACAAAAGTAGATTCTACTGTTGGGGTGACATTAAAAAGCACAGGGCCAGCCAAATGCTCGCTCTGTGCTCAGGTAAGGTTTAAGTAACGCACTAACGTCAGCAGCTTGGCTGAGTCAGTATTTCCTATTTATATCTTTATTTCATTCTTCATTTTTACGGCGCAACCGCTCTTTTATTTCACAAAACAGTACCAGTAAGCAAACAGCAGGTTAAAGCTAGCAAAAAATAGGATGCCCAGCCAGCTTAGCACTCGCATACCTGTGCCTAACCGATAGCGCTCAGAAACTTGAGGTAAAAACATTAAACGATAGTTTAGCCACGCAAATACCATCGCACTGATAAAGGCCGAGATCATGGCCAATTCCAGCATGGCCAGCAGCGCACCTTTAAAGAACATAATAATAAAGGCGCTAATAATACCCATGGCGATCATTAACGGATAGGTATAACGGCTACCATTATCGGTAGGGCCACTGCCCTGGGGCTGACCAAATTGTACGAAGCACTCACTGAGCGCGCGGCTGTACCCATCTAATACCGTCACTGTGGTCGAAAACATGCAAAGAAAGGCGATCACCGCGATCAGCCAACGGCTCCACTCCCCCATCACGCTGGCATAGACATCCACTAATTGATGCGCAAAGCCAATGCCCGACGTCGCCAAGCTCACGCCGCTGCCGTGCAACACCAAGGCACCTAAAGCCACAAATGCCAGCGCCAGTAAGGTAGAGGTAATGTAGCCGACGTTAAAATCCACCAGTGCATCTTTATAATCCAAGCTCTTGTTCAAGGCTTTTTTCTGGCGCAACCACACACTGTTCCAAGTAGACAGCTCAATGGGTGCTGGCATCCAGCCCATTAAGGCCACTAAGAAGCCGACCGAGGCTAAGTTCCAGGGGCTGGGCGATACAAAATCTGGCGGGGCCACACCGCCTTTATTCAGCGCTAAACAAACGGCAGAGACGGTGGCAATCGCCAGTCCTACAATTATCCATTTGGTCACGCGGTCTAGGGTCTTGTAGTGGCCGGTCAATAAAAACACCAAGGATCCCGCCAGCACTATCATGCTGAGCTGAGTCACGGTTAAGCTGTCGCCGATAAACAGCCCTAAAATACTGCCACAGAGCATGGCGACGCCGGCGGTACTGATCACCGATGCAACTAAGTTGAGAGCAGTAAATAAATAGAGATAGCCACGACCAATGCGATCGTAACCTTGGATCAGGGTTTCATCGGCGGCCATAGTGTAACGGGCGCCAATTTGAAAGAAGGGATATTTAAGCAGGTTCACTAATAGGATAAGGCCCACTAACTGCCAACCGTAAATGGCGCCCGCTTGGGTGGAGGCCACCAAGTGCGAGCCGCCAATGGCCGCCGCGGCCCCTAAAATACCAGGGCCCAATACCTGCATATAGTGACTTATGCTGCGTGAGCCCTGCTGTGCCTCACCCGTTAACTCTGCCATCTTTATATCCTGTCGCTTCATAGTGTGTGCATTTAAAAGAGCAATATGAGGCGACAGACAATACCATAATGCAACCCTTTTCTAGCTAAATGCAGGCGATACCTTGTAGCTGTACCGCATGCCTGTCTATTCATCCCCCCACGCGGTGCCCGAAAGCCATTTCCCTGCCAGCGGCTGGTTGCCTTGTAAGGTGAAAGGAATAGACTCGCGTTGCCCGCCGTTATCTATTTGCAACGCCATATGTAAGTGTGGGCCTGACGTATAGCCCGTATTACCGGACGCAGCTATCGGTTGCCCTAGTCGTACTTTGTCCCCTTTGGCCACCCGCAGTGAGCCAGTTTGTAAGTGAGCATATAAGGTCATGCTGCCGTCACTGTGGCGCACTCGCAAGTGATTAGCTTTGCCACGATATTGCGGGGCCAAACCGCCGCCCACATGAGTATCCACCGCCGCCACTACTACCCCGGCTCGGCTGGCATATAAAGGCGTGCCGACGGGCAAAGCGATGTCCAAAGCATAACGGTTATCGAGCTTATTATGGCTATAAGCGCCATTAAACCCCTGACTAATACGGTAACGACCAATTACGGGTGAGCCGAGATCGTGAGCCCCGCCCTGATAATTCAGATGTGAAGCCTTGCCACGATAAACCAGACTTGACGTTGAGTTTTGCAGGCTAGGAGTGCGTGAGGCAGGAAAGTAATCCCGTTGTTTATGCGCGCCAGTCTTGAGCTTGGACACATTTTTTTTAGCTAACTGACCCTTTGAAGCGCCATATTGATAAGAAAATTTATATTGATAACGCCAATCACCCGAGCCATTGGCAGTAACTTTACCAATCACGGTTTCTGTTTTAGCAGGGAGCAAGAGCGTTTTCTGCAGCTCGGGAGGAATCACCACATTGCGCGTGTCATAAAATTGCAGACTGAGGTTAACGGCCTTATCGAGGCGATTAAGCATCAACAGATAATGGCCATCCTCTTTTTCTATCACGCGGGTTAACACCCCATCGCGATTCAACTCATACTCTTGGCCACTGGTAGGTAAGCGCTTAGCGATAAACAGCTGATTATCAGTGTAGTGAGCCATACCATTGGCATCACGATAGCGATAGATATCGGCCTGTGCACTACTGGCCCCAAGCATCAATATGCCCAATCCAAAAATACATTTCGTGAAGGCGGCGCCGCTAAGCGCCCTACTGCTGATAGCTAACCGTACATCTCCCATGCTTTCATCCTTGAAAGAGACCGAGAGGCTAAGTATAGGAACAACTCGTTAGTCGTACACTTTAAATGCCATTAATACCGCATCTTCCCAGCCCGTGGGGGTGGGATAATAATCTGGACGCTGGCTATATTCTTGATAATCTGCCGAGAGGTATAAGGCTTGTGCCTTAAGATTAGAGGCTCTCACTTCCAGCCAATGCTGGGTAATGCCGCGCTCAGCACAGGCCGCCAAATAAAGATCCAGTAACTGGCGACCCAAGCCTTGTCCTTGAGCAGCGGGCGCCACACAAATGTTCATTAAGGTACTTTCATCCAGCACGCCATCGGCAATAAAGTAGCCGACTAATTCAGGGCGCATTTCAGAGCCTTCTTCAGCACCAAGGCCTGACTCAGCCGTCCAAAGCGAACCGGTAAAGTAGCGTTGACCAAAGCTGCTGGCCAAGGTTTTTCGCGTCCAAGGGTGGCTGTGTGCCGACTGCTCTAAGCGCTGCATGGCATCTAAGTCTTCTGGTGTTAATGCTCTAAATAACAGCGACATAAGCAGCTCCATAAGGCGCGTTTTTGTGATGAAGTCAGTACTGGTGAGACAGCAAGAGGTAAGTTGGCCTGCCAGTGAAAAGCGTCAAGCTCACCCGTTACATTCAGTCCCAACAATACCCGAGCCGTTGGCTTATTTGCCGCCAGCCAATCAGCTTGGCTCATGCTCTGTAATTGGGATTTATCTAAAGACAGCGCCACTAATAAGTCGGCAATAAAGCGCGAGGATAGATTGGCAGCAGAACCGAAGATAATAAGCACCTCAGCAGGCGCTACCTTTGGCATGGGCGCTAAAGGCAGTCGCTCTGGGTGCGCACAATGCCAGTGCGCCAAACCTAAAAACTGCCAAAGTTGCGATTGAGTCGGCGTCATCAGTACTCCAGAATGCAAAAAGCCAGCGGTTAGGCTGGCTTTTTACAAAATTTGGCAGGGGTGGAGGGACTCGAACCCCCAGCCGTCGGTTTTGGAGACCGCCGTTCTACCAATTGGAACTACACCCCTGCAATACGAGACGGATTATAGAGGACCTTAGCCAAAGGTAAAGTGCTATTTGCCATTAAGCAGTGTGTTCGCTCAATCTTTCGTCAACTTCATCAGATATTTTGCTTCTGCTGGACATTTCTCTATAATCTGCCTGATTAGCAAGCGCTTGGAGTGGTGAATAAATGCTCATTGCAGTGTCTAACCCGTTATTCGTCTCAAGACTCGCTCCGCACTTTGAGAGCGAAGGCGCCAGCGTTTGTAATCAACTAGCTCTCATGGCCCCCTATCGGGGCTTTTTTGTGGCCTTCACCTTACACCTGCAAGAGCGTCGCTGATGGCAAATCCCTTATATCAAAAACATATTATCTCGATTTCTGACTTCTCTCGCTCTGAGCTTGAGTTGATCATAGATACCGCCGTAAAACTTAAAACTCAGCCCCATCCAGACCTATTAAAAGGCCAAGTGGTGGCCAGTTGTTTTTTTGAAGCCTCTACTCGAACGCGGTTGTCGTTTGAAACGGCTATTCAGCGCTTAGGCGGCTCTGTGATCGGTTTTTCCGATAGCGCCAGCACCTCTCTAGCCAAAAAAGGCGAAACCTTGGCCGACTCGGTCAAGGTTATCAGCTCCTACGGTGATGCCTTCGTGATGCGCCATCCCCAAGAAGGCGCCGCCCGCTTGGCCTCCGAATTCTCTTCGGTACCGGTGATCAACGCCGGCGACGGCTCTAATCAGCACCCGACGCAAACCCTGCTCGACTTATTTACCATCTATGAAACCCAAGGCACCCTACAAGGGCTGACCATCGCCTTCGTAGGCGACCTTAAATATGGCCGTACCGTGCATTCTTTGACTCAAGCATTGAGTTTGTTTGGCTGTAGATTCTACTTTATTGCTCCCCAAGCGCTGTCGATGCCCGATTACTTATGTGATGAGTTAACTGAAAAAGGCATTAACTTCGAAATTTGCGACAGCATGGAAGAAGTCATGGATGAGCTGGATATTATCTACATGACGCGCGTGCAGAAAGAGCGCTTCGATGAAACCGAATATGTGCATGTGGCCTCCAAATACGTGCTCACGCCCGAAGTGCTTGAGGGCGCCAAAGACAGCCTTAAAATCTTGCACCCACTGCCGCGCATCGACGAGATAGCCATAGAAGTGGATGACACGCCGTATGCCTATTATTTTGAGCAGGCAGAAAACGGTGTCTATGCGCGTCAAGCTCTGCTGGCGCTGGTGTTGAACGAGAACATTTGAGAGATATGATGCATAAAAGCCAACTGCAAGTGGAAGCCATCCATAATGGCACCGTTATCGATCATATTCCGGCCGGCCAAGGTATCAAGATCTTGCAACTGTTTGGATTGATCCAAACCAAAGCAAAAATTACCGTCGGCTTGAATTTACCGTCGTTAGCACTGGGCAGCAAAGATATTATTAAGGTAGAAAACGTACGCCTGTCTGCGGCACAAGCCAACCAATTGGCGCTGTTTGCCCCCGATGCCACCGTTAACTTAATCGAAGACTTTGGCGTGGTAGAAAAACTACAGCTGCAATTGCCAGAACGCATTGAGGGCATTTTTTCGTGCCCTAACTCCAATTGCATCAGCCATAACGAGCCGGTCAGCAGCAAGTTTAAAGTGCGCGCCATTAAAGGTCAGGTGCGTTTTCGCTGTAATTACTGCGAAAAATCCTTCCACCAAGACTTTATGGCGTTTTAAATAGCTGCATAAGCGCTGAGCACCAAGCTACAGCCAAGATCCCGTTTAAGGATCTTGGCTTTTTTATGCCCTATTTTTATTCAACATTAAAAATTCAGCATTCAGCATTGCCTTTCAAAGGCTTGCCGCAGGTTTTAAGGTTGCCAAAGGCCTGAGCGCCAGCCAAGCTAGTTAGCATTGTTTGCAATGGGTTGGCGGTATATGAATTTACATCAGACGTTACAGCAGTACTTTGGATTTTCTACCCTGCGCCCCGGCCAAGAAACGGTGATCAACACTATTATGGCGGGCCAGTCGGCGGCAGCCATTTTTCCGACCGGCTCTGGAAAATCCTTATGTTATCAATTGCCGGCGGTATTATTGCCGCATCTCACCTTAGTCATTTCGCCATTACTCGCCTTGATGCAAGACCAGCTGGCATTTTTAGCGCGCATGAATATTCCCTCCGCCAGTATCGACTCCACCCAAAGTTTTGAAGAAAGCCGGACCGTGATGCAAGGCGTACGCGAAGGCCGTATTAAGGTATTGATGATTTCAGTAGAACGGCTGAAAAACGAACGCTTTCGCCAATTTATCGGCCAAGTACCTATCTCGCTACTGGTTGTCGACGAAGCGCACTGTATTTCTGAATGGGGTCATAACTTTCGCCCAGATTATTTGAAACTGCCCGCTTACTGCCACAGCCTGAATATTCCACAAGTGTTACTGCTGACCGCCACCGCCACGCCAGCCGTGATAAACGACATGCAGCAAAAATTTGCCCTGAATAAAGAAAACGTGGTGATCACCGGCTTTTATCGCCCTAATTTGTATCTGGAAGTGCTGCCGGTGGTAGAAAGCGAAAAAATCGCCACCTTAATTGCACAAGTGTCACAAAACCCCGCCGCACCCACTATCGTGTACGTGACCTTGCAACACACCGCCGAGCTGGTCGCCAAACAGCTCAGTCAAGCGGGGATTAACGCTCAGGCCTATCATGCTGGCATGGATCAAGATAAACGCCAAGCGCTACAACAGGCGTTTATGGCGGGGGAAATTCCGTGCATCGTGGCCACCATCGCCTTTGGCATGGGTGTGGATAAGGCAGATATTCGTCGGGTATTTCACTTTGACTTGCCCAAGTCGATTGAAAACTACAGCCAAGAAATTGGCCGCGCCGGACGAGATGGCCAAGCCTCTCGCTGCACGCTGCTGGGCAATCAGGCGGGCTTGAATGTATTAGAAAATTTTGTGTACGGCGATACCCCAGAGCCAGAAGCCATTGCAGCCTTACTCGAACAACTTCCTACTAACGGCGAGCCTTGGGAAATCATGCCTATCCGCTTGGCCAACAGTTGCAATATTCGCTTACTGCCGCTGCGCACCCTACTGGTGTACTTGGAGCTCAACCACATAATAGAGTCGCAATACAGCTACTACGGGGATTATCGTTTTAAATTTTTGGCCTCAAGCGATGAGATTCTTAACCGCTTTAACCCTGAGCGGCAGGCATTTTTAAGTGCCGTGTTTCATGGCTCTCCTCAGGCTCGAACCTGGTGCCAAGTTGACTTTGATCTTATTTGGCAACAGAGCCGCGGCGAGCGTCAGCGCGTGATCAGTGCACTGGATTATTTGCATCAGCAGGGTCTGATCAGCCTCGAAAGCAAACAGATGATTGAAGTGTATAAAGTACTGCAGCCCCAGATAAATCTAGAACAAGAAACGGCACGTCTGTATCAGCTCTTTATCCAAAAAGAACAAAGCGAAATTGCCCGTCTTAAAGAAATGATCCAGTTTTTTGAAAGCCCCGAGTGCTTAAGCCATCATTTAGCCGGCTACTTTGCCGACCATAATGCGCCGCAAGCGTGCGGCCATTGCTCGGTGTGCGCAGGTAAACCCGCCCAGTTGCCCAAACCCAACATTCCAGCGTTACCCAGTCGCGAACAATTACAGCACTGGTGTCAGCCCTTGCAAGAACAGAACCCTGAGCCATTAAGTCCACATACGCTGGCCTGTTTTTTATCGGGTATCAGCACGCCCCTGCTTAACCGCTTAAAGGCCAAGCAACAAGCCGGCTTTGCCAAACTAGAGCAGCACAGCTTTAACGATATTCGTCAGGCGTTGGTCGCTGAGCGTGAGGTGTAAGAAACATGACGCCGGTTATTTTACCCTTAACTTACAGCCTATAATGCACGGTGGGCAGCCATCTAAAAGGCTAGGGCTTTACTAACCAAGCATAAAAATCTATATTGGCGTATCGGTATAACCGATTTCGTTCTCGGGGCGGGGTGCAATTCCCCACCGGCGGTAAACATAAGAGGCCACAACAGGCCAACCATGAAGCCCGCGAGCGCCTTACTGGCTAGATTACTCAGCCGATAAGGGTCTAGCAGATCTGGTGTGATTCCAGAGCCGACGGTGATAGTCCGGATGTGAGAGAGCGTCAGACATGTCCTTTAATACAGTTTTACTGCACCGTTAAGTGTGGTTTGTGCTGACCAAAGACCCACAGCCTTTTGCGAATCTAGTTTCGCCTATGCTGTGCTTGCCTGTACGTTCACCCTGATTCAGTGATTTTTATAATAGGATTTACCCATGGATCAGAGCTTAACGAAAAAAAGCGACTTTAATGTTCGCGACCAACGCATTGCCTTTATTCACGCCTCATGGCATACCGACATCGTACTTAAGGCGCTAGAGGGCTTTCGTAGCCAGCTTGCCGAACTCGGCTATGATACTGATAAAATTGATGTATTTACTGCACCCGGGGCTTATGAAATTCCCCTGCAAGCTAAGCTGCTAGCTAAAACTGGCCATTACGCTGCCATTGCTTGCAGCGGCTTAGTGGTCGACGGTGGAATTTATCGTCACGACTTTGTGGCACAAGCCGTGTGCACCGGCTTGATGCAAGTACAGCTAGAAACTGAAATCCCGGTACTTACTGCCATTCTTACTCCTCATCATTTTCATGAGCACGGTGAACACAAGCAATATTTTAGCCGCCACTTTGTACAGAAAGGGCAAGAGCTTGCCCATGCTGCCGATGGTGCTATGCGCATGACTACTCAAGCAAAAGCGCTCACTCAACGTTAAAGAAAGCGCACTCTAGGCAATATAAAAACGGGCGTAATGCCCGTTTTTTTTAAATACCCAGCGTTTTATTAACCGATAACAATAATATGGCTTTATCCACTGACTCCGCTTTAACCTTCTTCTAGATAACCTTCCTCGAAATAGCTTTCTTCTAGATAACTTTCTTCTAAATAATCATGCTCTAAGTAATCCTTCGTAACTAATGTGGAAGTGTTCGTACGTATGAGCCTGCAGCATTGACGCTGAGAACGATGATTCCACATCTGTTATGGCCGATTGCTTAGGTAAGTAATGCCGCGTAACTCATGTGGATCTACACTGTCATTATAGATGCCATTTTGTGGGCCCAGATATGAAGCGACACTTATTAGGACAACCACTAACAGCCGAAGAAACTATCACTCTGAAAGAGATGTCAAAACACCATCCTTTCCCAGATTTCAGACGAAGGGCTCTCGCACTGCTCGCGCTGAATGATGGCTCTACGGTTGTCCAGATTGCCCAGATGTTTCGGATAAGCGATCAACCGATCTACAACTGGACAAAAGGCTGGAGAACTACGGGATTGGTCGGCATTTTGACTGGGCATAAAGGCGGCCGACCGCCCAAGTTGACAGCTGAAATGTTGGATATGGCTGCAGATATTGCCCGCTCTGAGCCACTGACGCTGGCTAAGATAGCTGTCCGCGTTCGCGACCAATATCCTGATGCCCCTTCATTCAGTTTGGACCGCCTTTCGGTTGGACTAAGAGCCAGAAAGCTATCTTTCAAACGAACCCGGCTCAGCCTCGAAAAAAAAGAGACGAAGCAGCCTTCCAGGAAGCAAAAGGCCGCTTGGCAAGACTCCAAGGAAGGGCCAAAGCAGACAAAATAGAACTTCTTTACTGCGATGAAAGTGGCTTCTCCTGCGTACCGAATGTACAGCGGGCCTGGGCACCACTCGGTGTCACTCATCTCGCTGATGCCAGTGCAAGCCGTAAGCGTGTGAATGTGATTGGCGCACTGAACTATGCTACCGGTAAGCTGCATTTTGAACTTTTTGAACACTCAGTGAAACGGCAACACGTGGTACCCTTTTTAGATAAGTTGGCGCAATCTTCCTGCCAGGATAAATTGACGATTGTGGTCGTGGACAATGCGTCAATCCATCATTTTATCGCCCCCTCGATGCGAGATAAGTGGCTGTATGATCATCAGTTTGTACTGCTTTATCTCCCCCCATACAGCCCGGAATTGAACTTGATCGAGATATTGTGGAAGCAAGCTAAATATCACTGGCGAAGCTTTACCTCTTGGAAGAAAGACAAGTTAGTGAATGAAGTATCAACGCTATTCAAGGGAGTGGGTAATGACTTCCACATAAGTTATGCGTGATTACTTAGCAATAATCTTATTCTGCTTGTCTAGGGTCTGTTGACGTTTGTCGATAAGCTATTGATAGAAAGAGCAAACTCGTATTGTTCAAGTTCTCACACCCTAATAACACCAATTACATTAATCATTAAGTCAGATTTATCCAGCTTCGATGACAAAGCGACTTCACCCGATCTACGTCGGTAATAAAGTGCTGCCATGCTGATGTGCAGGCATCAATAATGTCGTTGTAATCATTAAAGCAACGATTGGCCAGTGTATGTTGCCGGAGCCAGCTCCATACTTGTTCGATAGGATTCAGTTCGGGAGAGTAAGGGGGCAACTTAATCATAGTGAGATTGGGAAACGCATTGGCGCACTCAGCAGTGGGCCACCCCGCGCCATCCATGATGACCACGGCATGTCGACCGGGCTCGGTACGGGCTGATATCAGCGCTAAATGTACTTTCATCATCTCTCGATTAACGACTGGGCTCAGTAACGCCTCTGTCGCTCCCGTTGCTGGACACACAGCACCAAAAAGATACGCATACTCAAATTGTTGCTGCTGAACAGCCCTTGGTCGACTGCCGCGTTTAGCCCATAAACGCGTGGTCGTATTTTGCTGCCCAAATCGAGCTTCATCTTGAAACCAAACATCGACTTTGCTGAGTGCAACGTGGCCGGGAATGCTAAGAATGGTCTCTAGTTTGAACTTTTTTTAAAAAGATCTTGTGCTAACTCATCCCGCTTAGGATGGCGTGAACGGCTGGTTATCCAAGAAAACCCGAGCTGGTGGACCAGACGATATATATTGGCTATCTGATAAGACACACCAAATTCTTTCTCAATATAGGCTTGAATATCAAGTCCTTGTAACCGCCCACCACTGGTATCTCGACTTTGTTGATCGATATAGTCACTCAGTTGAGATAGTTGTTCAGTTGTAAGGTGAGCTGGACGGCCCGAAGGGCGAACACTGTCGAGTCCCGCTAAGCCATGAAGTAGAAAATTGGCTACCCATCGATTAACACTATTACGATTAACTTTGAGAAATCGCGCGATATCAGTTCGGGAATGACCTTCTTGGAAATGCGCTAATGCGAGTAGTCGCATACGTTTACGAGCATTGGTTTCTGCCTTGGCCAGCGCCACAAAGTCGGTATTCTTGATAGAGTCGGACATAGTTAAGTACCGATAACGATAAAAGCCTAGTAATTATATTAGACTATATCTTTAGTGTAATTGGTATAAAGAGTTGTCCGTCAGCAGCAGTTTGAATATGCCTATTTTTTCTGCTCCGTCTACCCAGACAGAGCAATAGATCAAGCCCTTGTGATGCCCTAGACAAGCACAGAAACAATGCGGACTCACCTAAGACAGATCGCTGACATTACTGAGCCAGACCGGCATGCGATAGTGATAATGGATAGTGTTGGCTGGCATACCCATGACATTGCAGTTGGAACACTAGAGAAGATAACCGTAGTGATGAACACCAGTCAAAACAGGAGCCTGCTCATCAGATGGTCACGGTTTGGTGACGGAGGTGGATTTGATAATGTCAAAATGAGGAGTTTTAACGAGGATAAAAAAGCAAAAAGCCCTTAGCTATCAATAAGCTAAGGGCTTCTTTAAAATGGCGGAGTGGACGGGACTCGAACCCGCGACCCCCGGCGTGACAGGCCGGTATTCTAACCAACTGAACTACCACTCCGCAAAGATGGGATAGTTAAGATACTAAATGAGTTGCCTGGCAGTGACCTACTTTCACATGGCAGCTGCCACACTATCATCGGCGCGGCTGCGTTTCACTACTGAGTTCGGCATGGGATCAGGTGGTTCCACAGCGCTATGGCCGCCAGGCATAAATTGTAATCTGGAAGGCTGATTTTGTATCAAAGCAGGTTTAGGTGCTCTGATTTAAATAATTTGTGTTTGTTGTTCTTGACCGCAAGGTCTCACACTTCTTGGGTGTTGTATGGTTAAGCCGCACGGGTAATTAGTACAGGTTAGCTCAACGCATCGCTGCGCTTACACACCCTGCCTATCAACGTTGTAGTCTCCAACGGCCCTTCAGAGGGCGTAAAGCCCTAGGGATGACTCATCTTGAGGCTCGCTTCCCGCTTAGATGCTTTCAGCGGTTATCGATTCCGAACGTAGCTACCGGGCAATGCATCTGGCGATACAACCCGAACACCAGGGGTTCGTCCACTCCGGTCCTCTCGTACTAGGAGCAGCTCCTCTCAATCATCCAACGCCCACGGCAGATAGGGACCGAACTGTCTCACGACGTTCTGAACCCAGCTCGCGTACCACTTTAAATGGCGAACAGCCATACCCTTGGGACCGACTTCAGCCCCAGGATGTGATGAGCCGACATCGAGGTGCCAAACACCGCCGTCGATATGAACTCTTGGGCGGTATCAGCCTGTTATCCCCGGAGTACCTTTTATCCGTTGAGCGATGGCCCTTCCATACAGAACCACCGGATCACTATGACCTACTTTCGTATCTGCTCGACCTGTCCGTCTCGCAGTTAAGCTGGCTTATGCCATTGCACTAACCGTACGATGTCCGACCGTACTTAGCCAACCTTCGTGCTCCTCCGTTACTCTTTAGGAGGAGACCGCCCCAGTCAAACTACCCACCAGGCACTGTCCGCAACCCCGATAAGGGGCCTACGTTAGAACATCAGACATACAAGGGTGGTATTTCAAGGTTGACTCCATAGCAACTAGCGTCACTACTTCACAGTCTCCCACCTATCCTACACATGTAGGGCCAATGTTCAGTGCCAAGCTATAGTAAAGGTTCACGGGGTCTTTCCGTCTAGCCGCGGGTATACGGCATCTTCACCGCAAATTCAATTTCACTGAGTCTCGGGTGGAGACAGCGTGGCCATGATTACACCATTCGTGCAGGTCGGAACTTACCCGACAAGGAATTTCGCTACCTTAGGACCGTTATAGTTACGGCCGCCGTTTACTGGGGCTTCAATCAAGAGCTTCACCCGAAGGCTAACCCCATCATTTAACCTTCCAGCACCGGGCAGGTGTCACACCGTATACGTCCTCTTACGAGTTTGCACAGTGCTGTGTTTTTGATAAACAGTTCCAGCCACCTGGTCACTGCGGCTGAGTCACGCTCCATCCGCAAGGGATTTCACATGCCTCAGCGTACCTTCTCCCGAAGTTACGGTACTATTTTGCCTAGTTCCTTCACCCGAGTTCTCTCAAGCGCCTTAGTATTCTCTACCCGACCACCTGTGTCGGTTTGGGGTACGATTCACGTGTACCTGAAGCTTAGAGGCTTTTCCTGGAAGCGGGGCATCAGTGACTTCACCGCCGTAGCGATTTCGTCTCAGGCCTCAGCATTGCGCGTCCGGATTTACCTAAACACGCTGCCTACACCCTTTCACCAGGACAACCAACGCCTGGCTCACTTAGCCTTCTCCGTCCCCCCATCGCAGTACACGTCAGTACGGGAATATTAACCCGTTTCCCATCGACTACGCTTTTCAGCCTCGCCTTAGGGGTCGACTCACCCTGCCCCGATTAACGTTGGACAGGAACCCTTGGTCTTTTGGCGTGGAGGTTTTTCACCCCCATTATCGTTACTCATGTCAGCATTCGCACTTCTGATATCTCCAGCATGCTTC